>NZ_JBDSCA010000047.1:0-117821 GCF_039921305.1 Mucilaginibacter sp. | reverse complement strand
CAGGAAAGATATAGTGTAAAGCGCGGCCGCAGGGACAGCCCGAATCTTATTATCTATGTACGTGTGCAATTTGCTGGCTTATCAAACTAATATCATGTTCATTATAGCTTGCCTCCCCAATAATTTTTAACACACCGTTCTTTTGGCTTGCCAAATAACCTTTGAACAACCCTTTTTCTGTTATCATGAAACAAGGCCCTTTTTCACCTGGCATTTTCTTTATATCCAACTGCAAGTCGGCCTGTCCTGTAGATAATATACATTGTATTTGAAACCTATCCATAACCATAAATTTATTCCATAACCGGATTAGCCAAAATCGGAAGTTTAGCAAACTTTAAAACCTCGATACTCGCAAAGCCAAATTCCTGCACTACTTTACCAAACATTAAGTAGCAACCTGCTCCCCTGAAGGGATAAGCAGGAGTTGAATTTGGAAAATGTACGGTGTCAAAAAAATTGCCTTCGGCATCTAAAAAAGTTCCAAACCACATATTCTTACCGGTTTTAGTATGGACAGTTTTTTCGCAAACATAAAGGCCTACCATTCTGACCATCTGCCCGATGTGATTAATCAAATCGTTTGCAGATAATTCGCCCCGGTAATCAGTTTCCAGCAGATCGAACATGGATATACTTAATGAAAAGCCTAAAATTTCGAGTTCGTGGTAAGCATTTTCCAGATCAGTATTCACCAATACCGGCAGGCTATAATTTTTAGCTTCCAGTTTAAACAACTCGTTGTCATTGGTTACTTTGACTTTGGCACCCATGAGCAGATGAACCTCCCAAAGCAATTCCTTTTTATTTTTGCCTGTAAAACGCAGTGCACCTACCCGTATCAATATAATAGCCTGCTCCAATCCTAAACCTGTTCTTTTAACCAAGTCTTCCAAACTTAGATAAAGGCCATTTTCTTGCCGTTCCTCGGGTATTGATGTAATAAAATTATCAGTTAACCCATGAACACCGACGAAGCCCAAATAAACATCACTGCCAATGATATTAACAATACCATCGCTACGGTTTACACACGGTAAATGCACGTTTGCGCCCGATTTTTGAAGTTCATGAACATACAGCGCACGATTATAAAATCCTCCGTAATTATTCAAAACGGCTACCATAAATTCTTTGGGGTAGTAAGTTTTTAAAAACAAACTCTGATAGCTTTCTACCGCAAAACTGGCCGAGTGCGCCTTTGAAAAGCTGTAGCCGGCAAATGATGATACCTGCCGCCAAACTTCGGCTACTACATCATCGGGCCTGCCCAGTTTTTTTGCTTCTTCAAAAAAACGTTCGACCAAACGGTCAAACTCTTTTTTTGAACGATATTTTCCGCTCATTCCCCTTCTTAGAATATCTGCATCTGTACCGTCCATACCTGCGAAGTGAATACATATTTTAATCACATCCTCCTGATAAACCATTACCCCATAAGTTTCTTGCAACTGGTCTTCCATAACCGGGTGAAGATAACTGACTGTTTCAGGTGCATGATGGTATTTGATATAAGCGCCCATCATTCCCGAACTCGCTACACCGGGGCGGATAATTGAACTGGCCGCAACCAACACGAGGTAATTGTCGCAATTGAGTTTTCTGATCAACTGGCGCATGGCAGGTGATTCGATATAAAAGCAGCCGATGGTATTACCGGTTCGTAGTTGTGCATTAACTACCGGGTCTTTCATAAAAAGCTTGACCTGGTGAATATCAATTTTACGTTGTTGGTTTTCTTCAACTAATTTGACTGCCATTTTAATATGCCCGATACCCCGCTGGCTTAAAATATCATATTTATCAAAGCCTATTTTCTCCGCTTCGTACATATCCCACTGAACCGTAGCCATACCTTTAGGTGGCAGGTCAAGCGCGGTGTAATAGGTTATCGGATCTTCCGAAATCAGCACCCCTCCGGCATGAATAGAACGTTGATTAGGCATATTTGCCATGCGTTCATAAATAGCTGTAATTTTTTTAAAGGTGGCATTGTTACGGTTAACCGCTGCCCGTGTCTGATCGGTAAAACCGTCGATCTCCGATTTAGGCAAACCCATAACCTTACCAATTTCCCGTATAATACTCCGATCTTTAAAAGTTGACATCGTACCTAATAAAGCAGTATGTTGACTTCCGTACCTTTTAAAAATATAATCCTGCACATCTTCCCGTTCATCCCAGGAATAATCAATATCAAAATCAGGGGGTGATGTACGCTGGGCGTTTAAGAAGCGTTCAAAATAAAGGTTCAATTCTATCGGGTCAACATCTGTTATTTTAAGGCAGTAAGCTACAATACTGTTTGCACCTGATCCACGGCCAACATGATAATATCCTTGTGATGATGAATAACGGATAATATCCCAGGTGATGAGAAAATAGGCACAAAAGTCCAGTTCATAAATTACTTTCAGTTCATGTTTGACTTTTTTGAGTGCTTCTTTATTACTTTTGCCATAACGGTACTCCATACCACTCATTGCCAGTTTTTCCAGTAGCTCCTTATCGTTTTTTTTATTGCCTGTAAAAGTCCTGCGGTTAAGATTTATCCGGCCTTTGGGATAATCCATGACGCAACCGTTCATCAGGTTGCGGGTATTATCTAAAATAAAAGCGTACCGTGAAAATTTGGCCTCCAGTTGTCCCGGTGGCAGGAACATATCCGTTGGGGTACATTTATCCTCCGGCTTCACCAAAGTTAGCAACGCATTGAGGTCAATCCCTCTCAAATATTCATGGAGGCGGTATTCAATTTTATCCAATACAAAAACGGGCTGTAACGCTACCAGTTTATCTTTCAGGATAGATAGGTCTTTATTAAATAGCTGGTTAAGCTGATCGAAGCGAACTCCTAAGTATTCATTTTTTTTTAATTCTGCCTGGTGTCCATAAGCATAAATAGTAAACGCATACTTAAATTCCGGTGCGATATCAGGTAACGGTTTCTTTTCCAGATTATGTTCAGTCAGAAAGTCGTTGAGTTCTTTCATACCCTCCCGATTCTGTGCTATCCCTATATAAAGCAAATGCTTATCCCTGCGAAATTCTATGCCACCGATGGGTTTAACTGCTTTTTCATCACATTCCCGCATGAACTCCATGATACCCGTGGAGTTATTAATATCTGTGAGTACCATTTGGGTAATACCACGCGCTGCGGCTTCCTCCACCAGTTTTGGTATGGGCATCGTGCCGTAGCGCAGGCTATATTGTGAATGGACGTTTAGATACATGGCTATAAATTTAGATCGATACCAGAAGCCAGTTTAATAGAATCCGGGCCGAAGCGCCTTCGTATCTTGTCCATTGCCTGGCAAAGACTGTATTGTTCTTCGGATTCACTGTACAGATCAATTTGTTCAAAGCCGCTCACGAGGTTGGACAAGCGAACGCCGACCAAACGGATCAGAATCCGTTTTTGATAGAGTTGTTTAAACAATTCCTTAGTCTTAGTAATTAATACACCGTCCAAAGCCGTGTAAGGAATACGCATTTGTTTGGTAACATCCTCAAATGTGGAATAACGAACAGTAACCGTTATACAGGCGGTCTGCTTTTTCTTTTGCCGTAGTTCAAAAGCCAGTTCCATCACCATTGAAGTTAACAGATGATTGATCGTTTCCACATCAATGCTATCCTGTTTGAAGGTACATTGTGTACCAATGGTTTTTTGTTCATGGTAAGGGATAACGGGTGATTCGTCAATCCCTTTGGCCTTTTGTAAAAGCCAAAGCCCGTTCTTGCCTAAAATACTTGTCATATATTCAGGATGGACCTGGGCAAGCGTATGAATTTTTTTAATACCCATATCGCTTAACTTGATGAAAGTTTTTTCACCTAAGCCCGGGATCTTCCGAATAGATAGGGGGTTCAAAAACGGCTGAACAATACCTTTTTCAATACTTAATTCACCATTAGGTTTACACTCGTTGGTGGCCATTTTCGAAACGGTTTTATTGACAGATAAGCCAAAAGAAATCGGCAAACCTGTTTCTTTGATCACTTTTGACCTTATTTCTTTGGCGCATTTAAGTGTACCGTAATGTTTATCCATACCGGTCATATCAATGTAGTGCTCGTCAATACTCGCTTTTTCCAGCAATGGAACTTCACCCTGAATGATCTCTGTAATTTCATGTGAAGCTTTGGAATATTCATCCATACTTCCTCTTATCCAGATACCGTGAGGGCATAAACGACGAGCCAAACGCGCAGGCATGGCCGAATGGACACCAAATTTCCGTGCTTCATAACTGCAAGATGCAACCACCCCGCGATCTGACAGGCTGCCGATAATAACCGGTTTACCCACTAAAGCAGGGTTCTTTCGTACCTCAACGGATACGAAAAAAGCATCTTGATCCATGTGAATTATCTGGCGGTCTGTATTCATTATCCGATAAACATTTGCGGGCTATAAAATTATGCTAAAAATATTAGCATTTCATAGACTGTTTACAAATAATTTTGGAGATTTGTTTTCCTGTATTGTTTATCAGTAAATTAGACTATGGAAACAGAGGCTTTTGAAATAATGGTAGATATCGATGGGATGCAGAGGCTCCAAGTGCAAGACTATGCGGACGGCGCGGACAGACCGTGTAAATTCGAGGTGTTTGATAATGGGAAACTAATGCTTTGTCTTGAACCCGATAGTGGATTATTCAAGGTATTTAGCAACCCTGACAACCTAAATGAAAAAGTTGTAGATGAAGTGATATGTGCCATAGAAGGCCATTATTTATAAGAATTCAAGTACCTAACAGCGGGAGATCAACTTGATAAAACCAGGTTAAAACTTTATTCGGAATCTTTCATACTATGGTAAATAGCCAATCCGTGTCCATGCCCCAATTCAAAATCCGCTTTTAGCCAGGCAATAACTTCTGCGGGTTTCACCATTGGTTTTAGTGTCCCATTCTCGAAATAGCCCTTAGCTATAGCCAGTTCCTTGAAGTCGGCTGGTGTTTTACCGGTTTTCTTTTTGATGGTGGCGTAGTAGGCGGTTAAATTGATCTTATTCATTGAATTGTAGTAAATGTAATGGATATATTAATATGCCATTTTTCCAGTTTGTTCATCTGTTAATTCACGCAAAAATTGCTTAAAAATTTTAATCTGCAAATGCAATTTCAAAAGCTGGCAGGTCTTCTTCTTTATACTCAAAGGGTGTCGCGGGTTCTTCCGATTCCCTGAAACTCTTGTCAACAGAACAAAATTCCATTGCCTTAGATGAATATTGCGTTGAAGCAATTTCGGTAATTCGTTCTTCACTCAAATCACCAAACATCCACTCGTAAGCCAGTTCATCATTTAAAATGGTTGGCATTCTAAGTTTGCCATTATGAATTTCCCGCATTAAACCATTAGCTGCGGTAGTAACAACAGAAACAGTTTCTACATGCTCCCCGGTTTCCTGATCTGTCCAGGCTTGCCAAATTCCGGCCATATAAAAATATTCGTGTTCTTTTAAGCTAATATAGTAAGGGTATTTAACTGCTTTTTTAACCGGCTCACCCGTTCTTTTATTCTTTGGGTAAATATCACGCCATTCGAAAAAACCTGTAGAAAGTACTAAGCAGCGGCGTTTTAACGCCGCATCACGATACATTTTTCGGGGGAAAAGCATTTCCTCAGCTTTAGCATTCATGGTGAGGTATTGCACGAATTTTTTGGTAACGGGGTCAACGTAACCCGCCCTGTTTTTTTTGACTTCTTCCCGGTTCTTCCAGTAAGGCGGTATAAATCCCCATTCCATCTGAACGATGTCGAAATTCGTTTCATCTTCAGTACGTTTTAAAACTGCAACGTTTCCATAATTAAACCCATGATGTAGTTTTACATTCAGGAAATCATATTTTTTTACCGAGCGTTCAAGGTTAAGTAACCTGATGAACTCTGCTCTCGAAACTTTTTGACCGTTGTAATAACACATACCTATTTGTTTTTTAAATACTCTGCAATTCTTGCACCAAAAAATTCAGCTTCTTTCTGGCGGCCCTGGGGGATAGATGCCCAAAATGGGCGATTACCGCCCAACGCTTCGTGAACGACCAATGCCGGTCTTCCATCTGAAAATTCAATTCTGAAAACTTCGTCACTCGCTACGATATGACTGGTTACAACCATAGTGATGTCGGATAATATAATTTCAAAAGTAGGGCTGGTTTCCATAAAAGAATAAATTTACAATTTTAATTAAAAGCTGAAACCTTAGTAGTCCTTTTTCTCCGTTTCGATTGGAAAATGGCACATTGAAAGCATCTGATCTTTAGCAATAGGTCAAGTGCAGCATTAAGGAAAGCGGAGCTTTCCCGGCGCAATGCAATCAGCGGGTAACAGGTAAAGCCCTGAATAATGCTCTTGGGCGGACTTTTAAGGATTTATAAAATAAAGCAAATGCTTTGAAGTGAAGCGAAAATACGGAGCGGATTTACCGCAATGAATTTTAAAGATTTCCAGTGATGGCTATCATAGGTCAGAGAAGACGAACAATTAGGCTAAAAGGTAATTTTATTCTGTTTAAATTAATCACGTGTAAGCGGCAAGCTAAAATAGAAAGTAGAACCGTTTCCAATTTCACTTTCAGCCCATATTTTTCCATCATGCCGCTGAATGATCTCTGCGCTTAAATATAACCCAATTCCGAAACCTGAAATGTTCCTCGTGTGATCACTTTCCACGCGATAGTAACGTTCAAATAATTTATCTATATCAGCCATCTTAATGCCCATTCCTTCATCCCGGACGCTTACCTGAGCGTTGTTATCGACGACTAAACATTTCACCTCAATTTCTTTCCCTTTAGGAGAATATTTTACAGCGTTACTGATTAAATTCGAAATCACAGAAGATATTTTGTCATGATCCGCGCTTACCATTATTGGATTACAAGGTTCAAAATGGATTTCGTGGCTGGTAACTGTTAATTCAATTTCACTGATCGTTTCTTCCAACAAATGCTCCAGATTTATTTCCTGCCTGTCAATCTGAATTTTACTGGATTCTAAACGAGAAATATTTAGAAATCCATTAATCATAGCGGTCATTTTTTTGACCTGTGTGTTTGCCTTTTCCATCGCGCTTGCGAGAAAACTATCGTCGCTGACTTTTAGCTTGGTATTCGCGAGCTGTATAATGGCTGTAAGGGACGTTAGCGGTGTTTTTAGTTCATGACTGACCATCCCAATAAAGTCATTTTTTCGGATTTCGTCCGATTTTTGCTCGGTTATGTCAACCATTGTTCCCAATATTCTCGATGGCTTATCTTCATCATCGTAGTATACCTTTCCCTCTGCCTGCACCCATCGGGTTTCATTGCCTTTTTTAACCCTCGCTTTATAAAATAACTGGCCGGTATTATAGGCTTTTTCAAAGGCTTTATCACGTACCACGAGATCGTCCGGGTGAAGGGCAGATAAATAATATTTATGGTCTGACGTATTGTCTATTCCCATAATCTCATCAAAACGTGGCGAGGTTACCACTGTGTTATTAAATAAAGTGTAATCAAATGTTCCAATTTTAGCCGCTTCAATAGCTAATCTGGCCCGTTCTTCGGCCTCTTCAACTTTTTGTCTTGCATTAACCTGTTCTGTAACTTCAATGGCAATCGCCGCTATGCCGTAAATTTTATCGTCGTTGTCTTTTAGTGCTTCGTAAACGAAATTTAGATAAACCTGTTGTAATTCGCCATTTCTGAACAACTTAACTGGTAATTCATTAGCAATAAATGGTTCACCGGTTGTATACACATTGTTTAACAACACATCAATGCCTTGTCCTTTTACTTCAGGTAAACCTTCAAAGACAGGCTTGTTAATGACCTGTTCGTAGGTTTTACCCCAAATCTCAAGCACTTTTTGGTTAACTATTTCTATCACATAGTCAGGGCCTCTAAAAACGGTCATAGCCACAGGGGCATGGCTTATTAGGTTACTTAAGTTTTCCTCGCTTCGTTTTAGTGCCAGATTACTTTCTTTAAGTTTTTGAACGTTTTTTAAATTTTCGGTTGTTTCTATAACCGTTACCAGTACGCCGCCTACAGTTTCATCGTCGTTATAAATCGGGCTGTAGGAGAAATCAAAAAAACATTCTTCCACATAACCATTCCGATCAAGCGGCAGCATAAAATTGGGGAAACCTACTGCCTTTCCCTCCATTACACCATCAAACATAGAACCGATAATATGCCATATCTCCGCAAAAGTTTCGCGGGTACTAATCCCCATCGCCTGCGGATGTTTGGACGACCCGAGTATGGGCCGGTAGCCATTGTTGTAAAGTTGAGTATATTCGTTTCCCCAGGCTATGTACATGGGAAATGGTGTTGATAGCATAATGCTGGTAGCTATCCGGAGGCTTTGAGGCCATTTAGCAACCGGGCCAATAGGTGTTTTTGACCAATCTATTGATCGGATTAACTCTCCCATTTCATCGCCACCTTTTAAGAAATGGTAATCAGCATTTGTCATTGTTGAAAATCGCTATTTAGATAGGTAAAAATAAAGCATTAGATCGAAAATCATAATTTAAAATAATAGTGGAACGTAATCATAGTTGATGAATATTATGATTGATCTGAATTTGAGTTTTTTGGGTCGGAATTTTCACACATTCATTGTCAGTGATTGCAAAGGCATACTTTTCTGCAGGATAGATATAGCGTATCGCGCGGCCACAGGGACAGCAGGTTTAAATAAACCTGCGTTGTTAATAATAAATATGCACTGATGAATTCAAACTTATATTGTTTTATTCTAAGCTGTAGTCGGGATAGTGAACCAAAAGGATGATCCTTGTCCCAAAGTACTGTAAACTCCAATTTCCCCACCATGCCTTTTGATGATTTCAGAACAAACATAAAGACCCATTCCAAGTCCAGACTGGCTGTGCTGTCCGTTGTCCACCTTTTTAAAGCGCTCAAAGATAAAAGCGATATTTTTATCGGCAATTCCTATGCCTTTATCTGTTACTGATATTTTAATAAAACTATTAATTTGCTCAACTCCGATAATTATATTTTTAGAGTTGGGAGCGAATTTTACCGCATTATTGAGTAGATTGATCATCACCTGGTCAATCTTATGCTGGTCAGCACAAATTTTCACCTTCATATCTCCGGCTTTCTCCACGGTATGTGTGCCGTTAAGCGAAATGTGGTTACAACAGCCGTCCAAGACATCTGAAAAGGAAAAAACTGTTTTATTAAGTGCAAGTTCCTCATTCGGTAAAATGGTTGTGATCAATAAATCGTCAACCAATGAGCCGAGTTTTTTAGTATGACGCTCCGCATTTTGAGCGAGTTCAATGAGCCGTTCATCTTCTATTTGTTTTTCCTTGATGATGCGATTGATTAATTGGAGCGTTGCCCGAAGGCTGGTAATCGGTGTTCTTAATTCATGGCTGGCAAGATTCGTAAATTCATCTTTTTGCTTTTGTAGATTTAATTCTAACTCTAATGATATTTCCTTTTGCTTTCGCACCGTAATATCATTCTGTATGCCAATGTAGTGAGTTACAATTCCATGATGATTTTTAATCGGCGCAATGTAAAGCTCATTATAAAACATGGTGCCGTCCTTACGGTAATTTGCCAGTTCAACATGGCATTCAGTACCTGCTGACAATGCTTCCTGCAATTTAAATCTGCCAATTTGGTCTCGATTTTCAGCCTGCAAAAAGCGGCAATTTTTTCCTAATATTTCGTCCTGACTGAAGCCGGTCATTTCTTCAAAAGCACTGTTACAAAAGATTATTGGGTTATCATTCTGCAACCAATCAGTTATTACAATACCACTAATAGATGCACTTAATGCTGCAATCAATAATTGTCCCTGACCCTCTATTCCATTTATCAATGAGGTATTTCTATCATCCATATCCATCCTGTCAAATGATTAATACAGATATATATACAACTTCAAGATTATTTTGTGATAATAAATTAATTATTAATTACAAATAATTCAGACAGGCTACTATTAGACTTTATGAGGATCGCCAAGAGGATTTTCTGCCTGTTTATATAGTGCAGCCTCGCCTTCGGTTAATTTAGCTGGTTTACCAGGACCGGGAACAGGCGTATTGGTGCCATCATTCAATGGAGTAACTTTAACTGAAATTCTTGTTCTTTTTGGTTTCGGCGCTTTCATGCAATTACAAGCGTCCAATGGAGTTATTGTTTTAGGCCATTAGTGATCTGTCGCAACTGTTTGTTTATATAGAAAAATATTCTTCCGTAAGTCAGAGTTCATCAATTTCCCAAATAGTACTGATTTTTGCTTCGCCGGAAGTATTTTTCGGCAAATCGGCATCGCGACAATTGCGGAATTGGCTAAAAGGTCGTTTACCAAAAAATAAAACATCACTATGGTGAAATTAGATACGATTTGCAGAAGAAATTGCCTAATATAAACAGCTAATAATAAACTACTGATTGTCAAAAAATTAAGGGTAAATTTGAGATCTTGCATTACCCTTCTTATAGAATTTTAATTCTTACCTCATTTAATTTCACGCTAAAATGTTTACAGCAGAACCCCACCATATTATTGCCATTGGCGCATCCGCTGGTGGAATGGATGAAATTAACTCCTTTTTCGATCATACACCGTTAGATGGTGTTTCCTATATCATCATACAACACCTATCATCTGACTTCAAAAGCCGCATGGTCGAATTACTGGCCAGGCACAGCAAGCTCGTTGTAAAAGAGGCCGAGAATGGAATGACCGTGGTTTGTAATGAGGTTTATCTGATACCGCATGATAAATTCATGACTATAAATGACGGTACGTTATATTTAACAGAAAAGAACCAGGTTAAAGGTCCGCATTTGACGATCAATACTTTCTTCAATTCCCTTGCAGCGGATTGCGGAAAAAAATCAATTGGAATTATTCTTTCAGGTTTAGGAAGCGATGGTACAGAAGGTGTCAAATCAATCAAAAAAGCGGGTGGGATGGTAATTGCCAGAAACCCGTCTACCTCTGAATTTGGCAGCATGCCTTCCAGTGCGATTTCAACAGGCTTGGTAGACTTTGTATTGGAACCGGCTTTGATGCCTGGAGCCATCGAAGACTATGTTAAAAATGCGGGCGAATTGTTGACTGATCATGAAGATGATGAGAAAAACCTAAAATTGATCATCGAGCTGATTAAAGAGAGTTTACCACTGGACTTTACGGATTATAAACAAACCACGATACTTCGGAGAACAAAACGCAGGGCTTCTTACGGTAATTTTACATCTTTAACTAATTATCTGAATTTCCTAAGAGTTACCCCGGAAGAGGTGGTCGCGCTTTCCAAAGAATTCCTGATCAGTGTAACCTCATTTTTCAGAGATAAAGGCGCATTCGAATTTATTCAAAAAGAAGTGATGCCGGAGATTTTGAAAAAACTTACGCCGGGTGACGAATTAAAGATGTGGGTTGCCGGATGCGCAACAGGCGAAGAAGTTTATTCCCTGGCTATCTTGATCGCTGAATTGCTAAAAGGCGAATACGAGGATACTGTTGTCAAAATATTTGCCACTGATATTGACGGCGCAGCCTTGATCCATGCCGGCAAGGGTATTTATGCGGCAAATATTACAAAGGACGTTACTCCTGCGCGTCTTGAAAAATATTTCATAAAGGAGGGTGAAAACTTCAGGGTGAGCCCGGTCATTCGTAAAATGGTGATCTTTGCACAACACGATCTGGTTAAAAACCCGCCATATTGTAATATGCACTTTATCAGTTGCCGCAATTTGCTCATATACATGACATCGGTGCTGCAAAAAAGGATCTTTTCCATGTTGCTTTTCGGACTAAAGATGGACGGGTACCTGTTTTTAGGTTCCAGCGAAAACCCGATGCCTATCTTAAAAAACTTGGAGGTAGTGCAAAAAAAATGGAAAATATATAAAAATCTGGAGAGTAAGCGGGGTATAAGTTTTGACGCTTTTTCATTGCCTGATCTTTTGGATATTAAAAGAACTCCCTCCCGGTTTGCGATAGAAGATATCGCTAAAAGTGTTAATCCAGTATTATCCGAAACTATGCACCTTGCCTTAGCCAGCGACCTTGATTATCTGGCTATTTGTGTTGATGAAGACAACCAGGTTGTAAACTCTTACGGCGACACCACAAAATATTTGCTTCAAAAACACTTTACTTCCAATTTAACAGAACTTTTAGCGAAACCACTTGCCATAGCATTCAATACGTTGCGCACAAGTGCATTGAAACTCAACGGAAAAGCTGAGGTTAAAGGGATAAAGATCAAACAGCAAAAAGAAGTTTTTAAGGTAAATCTGTCAGTCAGTCCTTTAGAAATTAAAGGAGATGCTAAATTGTTGATGGTGATATTTACTGAGTTTCAGGCTACCGGTCAAAAAGAAGACCTGGTATATGATGAAACTATATATCTGGATCAATATACCCAGAACCTCGAAGCGGAACTAAAGGAATTAAAAGATAAGCTGCATTCGTCTTACGAAAGACTTGATGCTTCAAACGAAAATATGCAGTCGTTCAATGAAGAACTGATCTCTGCTAATGAGGAAATGCAAAGTACCAACGAAGAAATGCAGTCTGTAAATGAAGAGTTGCATACAATTAATGCTGATTATCAATTGAAAAACAAAGAGCTATTGGATATTAATGATGACTTGAATAACTATTTCAGGAGCAATATTAACGGTCAGCTATTTATAAACAATGACCTGGAGTTAATGCGGTTCTCACCAGGCACCGTTAAACAGATCAACCTGTTGGAAACCGATATCGGAAGGCCATTGAGTAATATATCCACTAACATTAAATTTGAAACTATTGTGGATGACATTAAACAGGTATTATCTGACGGATTTGTCATTACTAAAGAAATTGAGACGAACAATGGCAAGTGGTACCAGATTATGACCATGCCTTATGTGCAACAGGCCACCAACAAAAATAATGGCGCGATCATCACCTTCAATGATATAACCGAGCTGAAACATACGCAACTGGAGATCGATAAGAAAAACAAAACGTTACAACGTATCAATTCAGATCTGGACCATTTCATCCATGCAGCGTCCCACGATCTATTAGCCCCACTCGGTAACATTGAAACCAGTATTAATATTATGAACAAAATAACTTTATCGGATGTCAAGCTAATGGAATTTTTAAAAATTATTAATACTTCGATCAAAAAATTCAGAGAATTGATTACCGACATTGCTACCATTGCTAAGGTAGAAAGCGATATGATTGCAACGGAGATGGTGGATATTGAAGAGATTATGAACAATATAGAGTGGAGTTTGGAAAATAAGATCGTTGATTCTAAAGCAGTCATCACACGAAACCTTGAAGTAAAGCAAATCCTTTTTTCAAAAAAGAATTTAAGAAGTATCGTTTACAATTTAATATCAAATGCCATCAAGTTCCGGCGTGAAGAAGCACCGGCTATTACTATTCATACCTGGAGCGAAAGTGACCATATCGTATTGTCGGTTAGAGATAATGGCAAAGGCATACCCAAAGGAGGGATTGACAAGATCTTTAACATGTATGGGCGACTAAACCAGGATGTAGAGGGACACGGTATCGGATTATATCTTGCAAAAAAAATCGTCAATGCAGCTGGCGGTAATATTATAGTTGAAAGCGAACCTGGCATTGGTTCAACTTTTATGATCTATCTGAAGGTCGAGACAGAAGATCTCGTTTTATTGCCATTTTTAAATTAATAACGGCATGATCTTAGCTTTTAATAAGTGCGAGTTATTCCGATCGACGAAACTATGAAAAACAAAATTTTAATCCTGGATGACGATGCTGATATACTTGAAATCCTAACCTTACTATTATCTGAAACAGGTTACGATGTAAAGACGTTAAATTGTGGCGATACTGTGTTTGAAGATATAAAAGATTTTCATCCGGATATCATCATTATGGACGTTATGCTTGCTGGTATGGATGGGCGAACCATTTGCAAAGACATTAAAGACAATCATTTAACCAATTCGTTACCGGTAATCTTAATTTCAGGAACCCATGATCTCGCTGAATCCATTCTTCAGCCTGGGGGCCCTGATGATTTCTTAGGCAAACCTTTTGACATCGACAACCTACTTGAGAAAATAAAGAAACAATTATCATTTCAAGAGCCCTCAAATAAATGCTTTTAAAAGCATACGATCACCATTTAATAACATTATGTATGAAACAGAATATTTTAGTTATTGAAGACAATACCGAAACCAGGGAGTGCATGTCAGAATTACTAACTTTGGAAGGTTTTAACGTAAGTACTTCAGAAGATGGCTCTTTAGCGCTAATTCAATTAGTATCTAATTTGCCTGACCTTATCATTTGTGATATACACATGCCTGTTATGGATGGCTTTGAATTCTTTAGCCATTTAAAGTCCAATCCGCGTATCCGCAATATTCCTTTTATGTTTTCTACTACAAAATCTGAACCAATGGATATACAAAAAGCAAAGGCTCTTGGCGTGGACTATTATCTGATCAAGCCGTTTGACGGCGTGGACTTACTAACAACAATTAACTCGGTGTTGAAGATTCGCCAATCCTCTGATGGTTAAGGAAATGGTGCTTTATATCTATAAGTTATGTTATACCTGTTAATCTGACGATAACATACAAAGACACTACAAGCCCCTGTATATAAAACCGAAAATATTATAACCGATGTAAACAAATCAACGCCTCTGCGAACTAAATAATAAAAAAAACAGGTCTGGTAAGGACCTGTTTTTTTTACATTAAACGCTCATCTTCGCTTTACGCGACTGCTTTTTTACAGGAGCATCCTCCTTTTGCTGCTCGCGTTGTTTTAAGTTTCTAACCGGTTTTTGTTCGACCTGTAACAATTCTTCCCTTTTAATCTTCTTCATTTGATGATCGTAAAGGTCAACTGTCTTGAATTGGGGATTAGCGGCAATAAAATACTTTTTATCACCGTCATCGCCGCCTACGGTTATTTGCTGGGCGTTACCTTTCTTCAATGAATACATTAATTCGTCTTTAGCTTTAGGGTCTTCCAATTCCTTGATACCTTTTCCGGCAATAACCTTGTCAATATCATATCCATAGTTCTCATGGTAATGCTTGATCTTTTTGTTGCCGTTTTCAGTTAGGTTCTTATCATCAAGCGTTAACCACGATTGATATTTCTGCCCTTCCAAATTGTAAAGTTGTTTGTGTACGGCCCTGCCTTCCATCAGATTAAAGGCTTCTTTGGCAGTAATTCCACTACCTTTATTAATAAAAAAGGATTGATGGACATCTTTGGCCGGATCATCCTTGTGATTTACTGTGGCATCGTATTTATTAAAAAAATACATATCCTGATTATCACCTGCCTTAAAATGAAGGGTATAATCGACAGATTTCTGATTAAACTCGTGGCTTAAGCCTAATTTAAAATCAGGCTTCTTAGCCGCCATTTCTTTGTCAAGCTGGCTGTTCAATGTGTCTCCAAAGCCTAAATTTAAAAGGCTCTTTTTTAAAAATTCTGCATTTTGAGTATTCATAACGTACTTGTTTAAAAAATGAAATAAATAGTTAATTAAAGTGTATTTGCAGCAATTGCGTTTACCGGCTGCTGCGGTGCCGGGTTTATCGTTTTTAAATCGTCCAGATCCTTTTGCTTGATTTGCAGATAAAGGTGACGGTTGCCGTTTTTCTCGTATAATTCAATATTGAGCGCCTGGTCTTCCGAAAGGGAAAAACGATGAAAGCCAAACACTTTTGCAATCTCCTGTTTATGAGCAATAGCCGTTTTTTTATGCAGTGTGGTGATTAACGGTACTATTTCCTGTTCATGAGTTGCCATTCTTGCAACAGTTTTCAAATCCCTTATATAAAACCGAACAAAATCAATTTCATAGGGCAAGTTGGATTTGTTACGAATGTCAAGCCTAAAGAAAACCCTATTACCGGCAAGTGATAGTTTGTCAACCCAGGCTTTTACTCCACCAGTTTTTTCGTGATCCACAACATCTTTACGCTTACCTGTTGCTAATTGAGTAACGACTGCGCCGTAATTATAATCGGAAGTTTTAATGACCTTAACGGTCATTGGCGTTTCGCCTCCCACCTCAATTCGTCTTCCTGCACGGCCATAAGAATATTCAACCGGGATGCGGTAAATTTTCGCAGTACTAATCTCCTGTACATTGATTTTTGTAGGCGAAAAATCCGTGTCGAGTGCTTTAATGGTAATAAGCGCATCTTCTTTCTGTGTGATATCAAAGTCAGAAGTTGATTTACTTATAATTTTGACTGCGGATTTAAAGAATAGCGCTGTCGTTTTATCACGGCTTATATAAGCGGTGTCCTGTGCAAAGGAAACTGTCCCCCAGGCACTGAAAATTAAAATAATGAATGATTTTTTCATGGCTATTTATTTAATTGTCTCTATCGTTACTGTCTTTAAGCAGCACTTCATAACCTGCTTTGACCTTAACTTTAATTTGTTTTACCTTATGATTGAAAAGCCCTTTTGCAGCTTCAACTCCTGCACTGGCTGCTTGTGTTCCAACTGATTGGTTCATTGACATCATCTGCATAGACTGAACCGCATCGCCCACGCCATTTTTTGCAGCATCACGACCAATAGATCCTGGAACATATAAACCTTCCATACCGTCCAGATCATAGACAGAAAGTGAAACTGGCAGGATATTATTGAGGTAGCGAATACTTGCGATTTTGATCTCCAGGCGTTCATTATTAAGGGCGCAAGTGCCGTAAACAAAACTTCCTTTTGGGATCATCCTGCCATTTACATAAATGCCATCTTCCAGTCTCAATTTGATGACCGCACCGCTTACCAACGTTTGATCTTCGTGTACAACGGCCTGAATAGTATTGCCAGCCGCTTGTTCACTCCCGGCGGAATGATGTTTTTTCCCTTTGCCACCATCGTAAGAAGCATATTGTACACTCATTTGGCTATTGGGATTATTATCATCGTCGTCATCTTTGGCGGCCAACACGGGATAAACGCGTTGATGGTTTTTTAGTGACTGGCTTCTTGACCTGCTATTTGCATTGCCGGGATTTTGTATATCATTGATCTGTTGCAGCATTTGTGTAAGCTGCTTCATTTCAGGATCATTACCGCCGCTATTATTGTTCATGGCTTTGGCCATCAATTGAAGCCTTTTGACATCCGCATTTGATTGTCCCGATGAACCCGTGTTATAATCCGGCGTTTGGGGCTGATTGATCTGCTGATTAATCGCCGCAAGCTTCGCCTGTATTTTCGCTTCGTTCATATCCGCAGTAGTTGGCGCGCCCGTTAAATTTGCAGTAGATCTTTTAGTAATAGAATCAGCCTGATTAGCTTTGGTAGCATTCAGGCCCATTGACCGAACGAAACTTTCGCTTACGCCGCTTCCCGACGAACTAACTGAATCCGTTTTGGCATTTTGGTAAACGTCCATTTTGTCTTGCGACTTCTGATCTTTAAACTGCGCTTGTGGTAACGTAGTATTTAATCCCTTAGTAGCTGCCGTGTCGTAAAGGGCACCACTTTGTTTTCCACCGCCCAATGCCCAAAAGCCCATTGTTATAAATGGCAGAATGAGTAACGGTATGACCATTAAGAATTTGCGCTCCTTTAGAAATTCAGGAGTTTGCTGCGGCATTTTGCCGCTTGTTAATGTAGCTTCCATGATTTACTTTTTTATGGTTAATGAATCTGTTAATTGATGTTTATTAAATTTCGGCCCCGGCAATTCGGAAGGCATCCCGATATGTGCCGAAGTGTAGTTCTGTGAAAGTTTAGGTATCGTATATAAAGAAGAAAATGCGCTTGTAATCAATATGATAGCCGATAAAATACCAATAGTTAGTAATAGGCTCTTTTTTCCGCGGGTAGAAAACTTGTTAAACCACCGGTTTAATGAACCTGATACTTGAAGCTGAATACTGATAATTTTTCCTGCGATCATTGCCGCGATCTTATCTGAAACCAAACTATTAGTCCCGGACTGTGAATCTTTTTTTAGTGCTTTCATAATTTTATCGTTGAATTGTAGTGTCCCTGTTCGCCAATGTTTCCCAATGAAGTATCAAAAATCCGTGGGGGTTATTGTCTGACCTGGCAACATTGCGTAAATAACCTTGCGTGATCAGGCTTCGGTTTGCTGTTGATGTTGAGCGTATCAGCTTTTGAGTTGCAAAACATTTAAAATAGTAGGGATATTGGTTGATGTCCAGTTGTATGCTGTCAACCGTGATCTGTTGACTTATATTACCGGAGATCAAATTATTGTAGTAACTCTTTTCTTTGAGGTCGTTGTACTGGTTCTTAGCACTTTCATCAGCGAGGTAAAGTGCTTTGCCAATATTGGCATCGATCACTTTTTCATCAGGATCAAGCGTAAAAAAATAGTGATGGAACATGCGGATATGATCCCTTGCCTCAACCGGAATATTATCCTTTCGGTCTGCGGCAAATGCTTCCAATGCCTTACCATTGGCAAGGATATAAACATGATTACCAGCGATGTTTGCCGCCTGGTAACTTTTAAAAAGTGCGAAGCAGGAAATTAGCGTACATGCTGCGATGAGCAGGTAGCTAAACAGCTTAATATGCTTAAAAGCTGTGTCGATATTTTTGAGTTGTGAAAACATATATCAAATTTTAAAGGTGAATGATTAAACTTTTTGGGGACTGATCTTGGAGGCCTGCTGGCTATTAGCACTTTGGCCTTTATCCTGGAAATAAGGATTGGATACTGCATTTGCTGCCACACTTTGGCTTGTATTGGATCGCTGGTTACCAAAAGCATCAGCAGCCATGCTGCCGCCTGAACTCGCCGCTCCTGTGACGGACTGACTTGTACTGCTAACTATGCTATTTACCTTTTGCAATAAACCATTGCCACCACCTGCGTTAACGATGTAATTGGCTACGCTTGGTACAGTGAAATAGCCGATAATTCCTATAATTAAGAAAATGAGGTAAGCCGTATCGGTGGAACTGAAAAACGTATCGCCCGCGCTTTGAACCTGAGCAATATCCAGTTTCAGCATATTCTCCTGAACTTTTCCGATAATGGCACCGAAGATATTTGCAACCGGCAGCCAAAGGAATACATTGATATATTTAGCCAACCAGACCGTTAGGGTGTGCTGAAACCCATCGAAAACCGCCAATCCAAAAACTATTGGCCCCAAAATGGCAAGGATGATTAAATAGAAGGTACGAATGGTATTTATACATAAAGCTGCCGCTTCATATAATATCTGTAATATTTCAGACATCCATTCTTTAATGGTGTTCCTGAAATTATATGAAGCTTTGGACATAGCGAATTTCATATCGTTACCCACGCTGGCAAGCATTCCTTCACCGCTACCGTCTTTGTCTTCTGGATGAGTATATTTATACCATTTGTCCCGGTCGCCATCCCCATCAGCACCAACATACATTTGCCAGGTGTCGGTTTTCTCAACTGCTGCTTCCTTCGCTTTTAATAATTTTGCAATAGCGGCATCAGAGTTTTGCACCATTCCACCAGTCGCACTTACCGTAGGTGACATAATCCCATTAATAATTGCTATTACTGTAGGGAATAAAAGGATAGCTAAACCTAAAGCAAACGGACGCATTAACGGATAAAAGTCTATTGGTTCCGCATTGGCAATTTGTCGCCAAACACGGCTGCCGATATAAAAAAGTGCACCAAAACCAGCTATCGCCCGACCTACTCCAATCAACTGGCTGCACATTGGAAGCATATCATTGTAAACTCCGTTCAACGTACCCTGTAAACCCTGGATATCAGTTGCAAGTCCGTCTGCCCTGGAAAATAAAGGAAAAGCTATCCCCGTTACCGCAAGAATTGCGGTTAAATAAATCTTCTTTTTCATAATTTTTGAATTAGTTATTTATACCATAAAGCTGTTTCAGGGTTTGGGTGTCGCCTTTTTCTTTAGTTCGCTGAAGGCTGAGAATTACCCCTTGCCGGTTGAAATGCCGGAGAAATTGAAGCTTATCGGAACTGCTTGCGTAAATACGGTCTATCGCTCTCATGCGCTCATCATCAGACATTCTCAGTTTACCCGCAGTAAGCACGTTTGTTAATTCGTCGAGATTTTGCAGGCTTTGTGTTACTAACTGTGTGTAGACCCTACTCATATAGGTTATTTCACTTACACTGAAAGTGCCGCTTTGCCTGAACTGCTTGTAAGAACTTTTATACTCGCTGATCAAGCTGGCCTGTTGTGTTATTATTTCGGCAATTCGCCCGTAGTTCCTTACAGTTGGGCTGATTGCTAATAAACCATTTAGATAAACGCTATGCAGGTCAAAGTTTCCTTTTGATAACTGTGATATGCTGCCATATCCCTGGGAATATATCTGATAACCGGTTTTCATATCGGTTAGGATTCCCTTCAATTGGGTCAGCTTTTCAATATCTAAAATTAATTGCTGCATTTCCTGCGCCTGGGCCTTGCTCTTTTTTGAAATTCCAAGACAGCCGAAAATCACCAGCATAGTCATGATATATTTGAAATTCTTTTTCATAACGCTATTATTGAATACCGTAAATTTTCTTTGCCGCCATAACATTATTGTTTTCCTGCACCCTTTGGACAGCATAAACCTTGACCTGATCGCCAAACGATGAAGCAAAGCGGTAATTATCCTGCATTGCCTTGTGTATTACGCCAATGTGTTTTAGTCTTTCTTCATCACTCATTTGCAGTTTATTATCGGTAACTACATTTTGTAATTCGGTTATTAGCTCGTTGCAATCTTTAAACAATGCTGATTTCACCTGTACGATATATTTTTTTTCACTTTCGTTCAGATTCGCGGTTTTGTCCAGGCTGCCCATTCGGATTAGAATATCTTTTTGCCATTGGATGATATCGCTAACCTGTTTATTGTTCTTCACTACAGGACTGACATTTTTTAAGTTATTGTAGTAGGTAATATGTAAACCGTTTTCTGAAGTCAATGAGCCACCAATAGAACTCAAACCATTGTGCGCGATATTATTTGCTTGTTTATAATAGGTTGCATAAACCTGCAGAGCGGCAATTTGCTGTAACAGATACTTTTTCTGCGTGTTTTTCTGATCGAACCATTCAGCAAATGTTTGCGCTTTTACCTTTGTAGCAAATGCTGACGCTGTTAAGGTCATTAAAGCAAATGCCAGTAATTTTTTACTTTTCCGACGGATCTCATCCGCCTGAATTTTTAAGCGGTCAATTGATTCCATAAAGTTTTTTAATTGATTGCGTATCATTTAACTCCTTACTTCGTTGCAGGCTCAATTGGATGCCCTGATTATTGAACTGGTGCAGATCATTATAATTTTCATCAAGGTGATCACTGGCTTTATTTATTAATTCCAGCCTCTGTTCATCAGTCATTTGTGTTTTGGTGGGACTAACAACAAGCATGATCTCATCTAAATTTTTAACACTGGCATCTAAAATCCCTGAATAGACCTGTTGCATATAACTTAATTCCTGCGGGTTGAAATGGCTATCTTGTCGGAACAAACCCCAGGCTTGTTTATATTCACTAACCAAAGCGGCTTGTTTTAGGGTAATATCTTTGATTCGCTGATAGTTCGCGATTACTGATTTTATCTTCCCTAATTCCGAGTAGTAGTTACTATAGAGTTGTTTTTGCTGTTCTGTCCAACCTGAAATTTCGGTCAATTTTGTTTTTGACATTTGGTTTTCAATCACCTTTTGAGCGTTTTGAAGCCAAATCGTTTTGTTCTGCATACGCTGAACTTTCAGGTCAATTGCCTTTATTACCTTGGTTACGGTCAGCTTGATAACTTCGCCAATTACAAACTGGGCATTAGCCGATTTTGCAGGTGTCAAAAGAGCTGTAGTTAAGGTAAGTAATACCAATAATTGCTTAATTTTTTTCATAAAGCCTCCCATTCTGGTCAAATTGATCAGTTAAATTATATCAAGAAATCAGGATTGTTATTTTACTTTTTGATATTCAGTATCACCGAATTTTAAACTTTGTTTTTCGGGTAATACGGAAATTTGTTTACCCAATTCGGTTTCTTGCAATAAATGCTTATCTGTGTCGTATGATGATACCCATTTCGCAACTTTAAATTCTTTGGGAAGTGTTTTACCATCTCTAACTTTATTAAAGCCAGTTTTTCTTTCGACGTTATAGGTTTGCGAATTTCCTTCCAATGCTATAACTAATGTATCAGATGTGATACTGTATTCATTTTTAAATTGAGTTACATAGGTGCCTGAGATATCACTTTTATTACTGGCAGGGCTGCAACCGAATAACACGGTTATAGTTAAAGCGATTAAAATGATGGATACTTTCATAATAGTTGTATTTAAGTTATGCTGCTTGTTCTAATTCTTCCCTTACAATTGCGGCTATGCCCAATTGCATACTGCCGTACTTTTTCGCATAGGCATGTACTTTTGCTTTCTCCGATGATTCAGTCGTATAAGTCCAATACTCTTCCCGGCTAACTTCGGTACGATAAACCTTAGATAGCTGACCATTAAGGCTGATAAAAACCTCCTTGTACTTAAAGTCTTCATCATTGTTCCTGTTCATGCTCATAATCAAGGCTGTTTCTTTATCAGTAATACCTAATAAAGCTTGAATTTTTGGAAAGTCATTTTGATATTTACGCTGGTCAAGTAATATCTTGCAATCACTATTATTGATGATTGCTTGCTTTACTACGGGCGAACTGATTATATCTTCAATATCCTGGGTAACCACCAAAGCCTCGCCAAAATATTTACGGACTGTTTTGAACAGATACTTGATATATTCCGCCATCCCTTCCCGCGCAATAGCTTTCCAAGCTTCTTCAATCAGTATCATTTTACGGGTTTCCATACTTAGTTTGCGCATTTTGGAAACAAATGTTTCCATGATAATTAAGGTTACGACCGGAAATAATATTGGGTGATCTTTGATATTGTCCAACTCAAAGACAATAAAGCGCTTCTGCAATAAGTCAAGATTTTCTTTTGCATTCAGCAGGTAGGAATATTCACCGCCTTTGTAGTATGGTTTCAATACAAATAGCATGTTATCAATATCAAAACGAATATCCTTCACTTTTGATTGCTTCATTGTTTCATAAAATTCTGTCGATAGAAATTCATAAAAGCTATCGAAGCAAGGAAATATCTCGGTTTGGATCTTTAATTTCTCGTAGTAATGATATAAAGCATCAGAGATCGCGACATATTCAGAACGTTGCACACCCTCATCCTCCTTCTTCCATAATGCTAATATCATAGCCTTTATACTCTCTCGCTTTTCCGTGTCAAGATATTCACCTTCAGGAACATAAAAAGGATTAAAGCTGATCGGTTTGTCTTCTTTATAAGTAAAGTAATAACCGCCTACAAATTCACATAAACCCTGATAACTGTGTCCGACATCAACAATAACCACATGGGAACCCTGTTCAAAGTAGCTGCGCAACATATGATTGGTAAAGAAAGATTTACCGCTGCCGGATGGACCTAAAATAAATTTGTTCCGGTTGGTCGTAATACCTTTTTTCATTGGATCATCGCTGATATCAACGTGTATCGGCTTTCCTGATAAACGGTCACCCAGGCGAATACCGCAAGGACTTATGCTTGACTGATAATTCGTTTCGAGATTTAAAAAGCAGGTGGCCTGCTCGACGAAAGTATCAAACGTATCGTTCATCGGAAAGCTGGCTTCGTTGCCGGGTAATCCTGACCACCATATTTGTGCTGCGCCGTCGGTTTCCTGTTTCGGCTGTGCATCCATCTGGGCTAATGATGAGCTGACCTTGTTTTTGAGATCTTTTAAATTAGAAGTATCGTCCGTCCATGCCAAAATATTAAAATGCGCTTTAACGGGTAGCCGTTGCTGACTGATCGCTTCATTTAAAAAATCATGTGTAGCATCCCGGCCAATAGCATTTTCGCGGGAATAAGCTGAAAGGGATTGTAGCCTTAGTTTCTTCGCTTCCAGTTTCTTTATCGTCTGTTTACTGTCCCCAATAAAAATGTACTGATTATATAAATGATTACATTTTAACAAAGTACCTATTGGCGTGGCAAAGCCGGTGCTGAATTTTGTTTTATCTGTGCTATACTTATCATAAGTAATGCGTGGCCCGCAAAGTGCCGGAAGGTCTTCCACATCGCTAAGGGTATAAAGCTGACAATGGCTGTCACCAATCCTGATCTCGTCCTCGATATGAATATCCTTTAGCACAGGGGATTGATCCTTATTTAAAAGGAAGCAATATTGTTCTAAAATACCCGGATTTTGAAGAGTACCAGTTAATTCGTCGTCGGTTAATCTTTTCAAGGAAATTAATCCGCTATCCTCCAACACCCGAACAAACTGCCCTGCACTATCCAAAAAATCACGAAATAATTCATCACAAGTTGTTTGCACAGGCACGATTCTTTTACGCATTAACAGGCTGGTGGCACTGGAATACTGCTTGAATTTATCCGGCTTCTTGGTTAAATAGATATGGCAATGGTGGTGCATATAAGCACGCTCATTAAAATACCTTTCACTTGAATGTGATAGAAAAGTTTTAACGCTGCCCTGGTTGTTTTTAGCAAACACAGCTTCGTACTGCTCGTTTATAAACCAATCCTGTTTATGAAACACGCTATTCTTGGGTAATAACCGCAATGCTTTAATTAAAACCTCATGGAAAGCCAGGTACTCGTCATTGGACAAAGTGAATATTTCAGGCAGGTTAACTTTGAAGCCAATGGTCAAATCACCTTGCGCAGAGATCATACATTGATGCTCTACCTTGTAAACAGGAAATACCTGTTCTGCTTTGCTATGTGATACCATGTCTATTTTTTTAAGTTTAAAAAGACCTTTCGGGTCGTGAATTTTAGATGATTCGGGATGTAGTGTTTAGCAGCCTTTTTCATCAGGCCATGTTCGCCGTATTTATGGCTTAATTTGAATACCTGATAAAACAAGGCACTTCCTAAAGCGGCAATGATCATGATACAATAGTGAACAGGAACGCCAAGCAAATAAATTATGGCGAAGCCTATTAACAAAGCGACAAGCCCGCCTGCCAAATAGCCTATGTATTGAGCTTTTAAACCTTTAAACTCGATTGGCTTATTAATGCCTTTATTAATTTGATATAATGCCATAACCTTAGTTTTAAACTCCGAAAAATGATTTCAAGACAGTTGCAACAACAACAAGGAAAATACAGCTACCAAACCAACTGGATGCTACTTTGCCTGTATCATGTTCGCCATCGTTCCATTTTTTGAAAACTTTAATTGCTCCTACAAGGCCCATTATTGCCCCGATAGCATACATTAAGCTTGTACCCGTTGAGAAATAGCTTTTAACCTGTGTTGTAGCTTGTGTTATTCCCGCATTGCCATCTTGTGCATATAGCGACAGACTAATTAAAATTAGCGTTATCGTCGCCAGTACATGCCTGACAAAACTTACCGCGACTACACGGCTTTCGAATTTTTGAACTTTCATAATGAATAATTTTAAGTGTTAAAAAATTTATGCCCAGGTTCCTTGCAGGTCGGTTAAAGTCAAAGGGAACATGAGCCGTTCTTTGGAAATTTCGATGATCCTGTTTAGCGTGGCTGGTAGATCAATTTCGTCCTGAAACCTTATGTAAGAATTTATTAAAATCTTTAGCAGCGTTATAAATTCAGGTTTATTGTCGATTTCATGAAAAGCCCTAATAAGATTCCCTGCTTCAACTTCTAATTCTTCGGAAGGAGAATAGATTACCGTTGTGTTTGGAATTGCGCTCACATTCGCTGTGGCGTTAGGTTCAACCTCATCAGGTAATGAATCTGTAAAATGCAACTCTTCGGATTTTGTTAAAGAAACGCCAACATCCAATTTCGCCGCGCCCATTACATTTGCCGTTGCTACCGAAGCATTTGGAAATAAATTAGCATTGTTCTGTTTGCGGTTAAACAGGTTTGAGATTTCTTGTTGGTAATAGCGGAGTATCACATAACCGTAATAAGAAACGGATAGGATAACGATGGCTGCCAGATAGTGCTGCCAGGAAATAGAAGACAACATATTGCTTTACTTTAATCCTCGCCACTCCATGCGGCGATTCTGAAAGCAAAGGTTGGAGTAGTAGAAATTATTTTTTCACCACCTGTACATGAGTTAGGTGTTTTTTATTTAATTAAGCCAGTAACTGCCTGATAGATAATTTATTATAAATCAACTAAATTTTAGCTTTTGTTGAGCCGAAGCCTCTTCGTCCAGTTTTTCTTCAATTCGTCGTAATAAGGCCAGCTTAAGTTTATCCAAAAACGCTGTACGTTCTTTTTTTCGCTTCATTATATCCTGGTATTTATGATAATAAGACCCAAGATCAACTTGAAAGACGGTTTGAAAAAAACTGACCACTGATCTTATCTCGGTATTTCCATTATTGAAAACACCTAAAGCCACTAAAGCGTAAATAAGTTCCACAAGGTCAGTTTTATTAAAAGTCCAGGTCAGCGGTAATTCAAGGCCCATTTCCGGCGGTGTTTCATCATGCTCTATAGACTTTTGAAGTTGAAGATTTAGAAAATCCTGATACTTCTCATTGGCGATAATTTTCGAAAGTTTATAATCGTGGCTTGTAGAATACTGTTCATCTTCTTCAAATTCCTCTAAATCTACATGTACATCAAATCCTCCACGGGTAAAGTAAAGTTCGTCCATTTGAGTAGAACCCGAGCGATAGTACTGATAGAATGCCTGGTTATGATCAAAAAACCGTTTGATGTCTGCTAACTCATAATTAATATAGTCTTTTAATATACCTTCACTACCGGGCGGCGTTTGCATAATAAATTTATAGACGTTTATGAAGTAGATATATTTGCTGTAGAATTGTGGTTTAACAACCTTGAAAAAGTAGATTTCATCTTCCTTGTTTTCAAAGGCATAACTGGAAATATAGTTCTTTAACTTCGCCATTGCTTTTTTACAAAGCGTAATAGACGTTTTATATTGTTCAGCAACAGATTCTTCGTTTATAGAAACTTCGTTTAGCTGATTTTCCAAAGCACTGTAGAAACGCTCTGCAAATGTTCTCATAAGATAATAGATAGATAAGGTTTATAATTACGTTCGTTTTAAATCAATAGGCCAATTTTTTAATAGGGGTTAAAATTTTTATATACAGCACAGCTTGATTACGATTATATAATCAAAAAAGTTGTCCAGGAAGATAAAATTCAAATTAGGTTTTTGCAGGCAACTGATTACTTAGCAGATCTAACAGCGGCACATTTAGGCCTTCTGCAATTTCCTGAAGATAGATATATGTGGGGTTTATATTTCCTGCTTCTAAGCGTTGAATTGACTGCTGGTCTTTTCCGATAGAATGGGCAAGCTGCACTTGTGTAATACCCTTATCCTTACGGATTAAGCGAATTTTATCACCCAGCTCTTTTAATAATACTTCCTTATTCATCGGAAGTATAAAAGAAATGTAAAGCAAATGAAATCAGTACAACGGATACGTTGTATTATTATGTTACTTATAAATAATAAGCAAAATTATTACTTAATTCAACAAAGCTGGCTTATCACCGTTTCGACCAAAATTTTTATATCCTCTTTTATCTGATGGTAATTCATCAATACTTCTGCCTGATCCACATCCCTGACTAAGGGGATAGGTTGATATTTCGCCTCTTCCTGCCGTATGGCCTCATGGTCGTTTTGGATAGCATTATGAAATGCCTTTAGGTCGATTTTATTATCAGGATCATCGGCGACCATGCCCACAAATTCGCCTGAAGAAAGGCCGGATATTTTTGAAGCCGGTATAGCATAATCCAATTGTACTGACTTACTTATTGAGGTATCCTGACTGTTGATTGAAACGCTTTCCTTTTCCTGGTTAATTTTACCAAAGCGTTCGGACAACTGTTTCGCTGTATCACCGGTTACCTGGCCGAACACTACATTACCAACTATATTTAAAATTACTTCTGCCTGTTCACGGCCATAGTCCTTTTTCAACTGGCTGTAATCCTGAACTGCTAAAGTAACTGCTACTTTGTTTGATCGCGCCGTGGCGATAAGATTATCAATACCATTAAAGTAAATGGTTGGGAACTCGTCAAATATCATACTGCATTTTTGCTGATTTTTACGGTTGACCAGTTTATTAATGCGGTTGATGTATAATGATAATACTGCGCCATATACCTGCGATTTTTGCGGATTATTAGCTAAACAAACGATCTTCGGTTCATCAGGATTATTTATATCCAATGAAAAATCGTTACCGCTTAACACATAGTATAATTGTGGGGATGATATGCGGGCCAGACTGATTTTAGCACTGGCTATCTGACCTTCTAACTGTTCATACGCTTCATTTTGCCAAGCTGATACAAAAGGATTGATCAAAACTTCTATTTCTGGTTCCTGAAGCAACACTTCAAACAAGTCTTTATACTCCACCTGTGCCAGTTCGATTACATGGGGAAGGGTACAGAAGCGACCATTCTCGTACTTCTTTAAAAACCACATGATGGCGGTTATAAAGTTGATCGGTGATTCAACAAAAAAGTCCCCTTGTTTTTTTATCCACTCGCGGTTAAGGCCCAACATGATCGTGCGGCTGGAATCTATGGCATCGGTAATATCTATCATAGTATGCGGTTCTAACGGATTAGCCCTGTGCATGATCTGTTCCAAGTTGATGATGTATTGAACCGGTTTAACTTTATATAAGTGACCGTATTTGAGCAACGCATTGTAAACGATTTTGGTTAAATCATCATATTTGAAATCGTAAACCAACATTGTAAACCCCTTTTGGATATGCTGCTGAATGATATGGCGGATCACAAAATACGACTTACCGGAACCGGGGCTTCCTCCTATCAATGTACCCCGAAATGGGTTGATAATGTTTATCCAGCTTTTCCGGGGTTTACCTTTAAGGTTATAGATTGCAGGAAGATTAATAGAATATTCATTTTCGAGTAGCCGCTCTTCCTGCGGGAAGGATTCATTGTCTTTGTTAAAAATATCTTTTCCCAGGTTTAATTTAATGATTCTGAAAAGCAGACTTCCTCCGGACATTATTAAAAAGTACCCTAAGGAAGTCAAGCTGATATACAGTATTGTAATCGTATTAAATGGGTAATTTAGACGCAATATCAGATTGCTGATAAAGTAAATTATTAAGCCTGATAAACAATAAGTAACGATTGTTTTAATCCTGATCGTTTCGTCCTTCTTACCTTTGCTCCCGATTAAAGAAGCCAGTAACAACAGCAGCGCCGTTGCTTTTGCATACAAAACCTTTTTAAAAATCACCATCCTGGATAGCGGTAATAACACATGATTAACCAACGGTTTTGTTAAACCCCATGCCTGAAAAGCGGCATAACACGATAAGTAAAAATGCACGATCAATATTGCTAAACTCAACAATCTTGTAAAGTCAATGATCTTTCTTAGTGCCTGTTCATTTTCTCCGGTTTGCATAAAATATAAATTAAAGTGAATGACCTTTTCGTTTCTTTTTCCGTTTGTTTTGAGTAAGCCGTCCAATGGCGGCCATGTCCTGTTGTTCCTCTTTAAACAACATATCTAACAAAGATTCTCCGCTGCTATTTGATTGGGAACCTGAAATATTGTCAGTAAAATTGTAAGACGGATTTACCTTATCCGTTTCCTTTTTATAAGTTGTGTTATCATTTTTGAACCACCCTGCAAGTGAAGCAGCACTATAAGCTTTCCCTAAATCGCTGCCGTTAAATACTGTTTTTGCTTTATGATCTACGAACGTTATTCCATATAAACGCCCTTCTTCATTTTGCCGGAATATGACTTGAATACCTTCCGTTTTTAGCTGTTTTTGAAAAGCGGATTGCGACATTGGTTTCAATAATGCCTTATCAATTGTTGTTTTTAATTGGTCTTTTAATGGCTTCCTAAGCATTTCATTTAATCGAAATCTATCCTCCAAAGCTTTCATAGTAGGCTTCCCATAAATGCTACTCGCCTTTATAGGCACTCCAAGTTTTTTGCCTTTCCCATCCAACACCCAATAAACCAACCCTTTTTTTTCATACATTCTTGAATCTTTAGACCCACGATCTGCGGTAATATTGTACTGATTGAGTACGGCATTGAGTTCAGGAATGCTGGTAAATTTATAGGCTCTGACCACTTCATTTACAACATTCGTGATTGATCTTTTAACTTCTGACTTGCCATAACTTACTTGTTCCAGGGGCTTGCCAATGATGTTTTGTTGCTTTCCCTGATCCTCCGCTTTAACAAGATTATAGTTTAACTCAACTTGTTTTCGGGAACTTTCTGAAGCCCTGTTGGCCAATAAATGAAAGCTAATTCGTTTACCATCGGGCTTAATGTTAGTTGTTACGATATGTAAATGGGGATGCCCTGCATCATGATGCTGATACACTAAATAAGGTTGTTTTCCAAAACCTAAGCCCTCCATGTAGTCGTCTGCAATCTGCTGAAGGATATCTTTATCCAAGTTTTCACCTACTGCAAAATTTAACGAAACATGCAAAGTATTGACAAGGGTAAGCTGGTTACGTTTGGCAAGATCTGTAAGCCTTTCCAACTTATCGTTGAATGTTAGATCGAGCGGGTCTTTAAGATAACCTTGTGCTAAAATCAGTTCTGCTTTGCCCAATCCCACCTTATGTTCATTGTAATTTATTGCACCGATGATACTTCGTCCGGTTTTAATTTTTGCGACCATAACTCTGAGAAATTTTGCATTCGTTCTTTGATTTGAGCAATGGCCGGATCAACCTTACTTCCAATAATCGAAAGTAGATTAAGCCATAACCTGCTATCTGCATTTCCATGGGCACTGTTGATTTGCCGTACTGCCTGGTTGAGATTATTACCAATAGCATTCAGTTCTCTCCGCAGCAGAGCCAGCTCTTCCAGTAAATCATCCATTGATTTATCCCGGTAGTTTACGGTGATTGGTTTTTCAAGCAAAACAGAGCGGATGTACTCGCTCATTTTTAAAAATCTTGTTTTTTTAAAGCGGGTATCAATTACTTTAAATTCGTTGGGCTTGAACCTTGTGGTTACTTTGCGTTCCCTGTTTTCTTCTTCATTTTCCATTCCTTATATCTTAAAAAAATCCGACCTCGGAAGATTTTTCCATGCCCCCGACTGACTTCGGAAGGTAGGGGCAAGATTCGTTTGTCGGACAAACGTTTATCTTGCTGATTGCTATTAAGAGGCAATCTGATCCTTTAGGAAGTCTTCCACATTCCTCCATTCGTTAATAACTGCCGTCGTTATGACTTCTTCAATTTGGCATCTAAGAAGAATTTTAAAGCTTCAATACTGATGTCTTTAAGAGATTGGTCATATTCCACTCCATAAGACTTCATGCGCTTTAAAAGCCCTTTTGGAATCCACACATTTAATTGCGCTTCGTCTTCCTTAGCAATAACATTTTGCTTGACAGGATGAACCTCCTGTATCGGTGTTTTTGGAGTTTCCTTCTTTAGCTTATCTGCTAAACCACCCAGCTTGTCTTTATAATCTGTCATTGTAAACCTTTCTTTAAGCTCCCCATTACATAAGAGATTTTGGCAATTACATAAATATGTATTTATGTAATTATGCACTGATGCGGTTAACGATCTCTTCCGCTAAGGATGTTATTTCCTCCTTTGCTTTAACATCCGTGCCCTGAAGTACACCAGCGGTAATTGATGATCTTGCAATGCTCACACGATCATGGATCATAGTTTCTAAAACAGGTATTTCCATGCCTTCCAACAGGCCGCTGACCTCTTTAGTAATACCTGAACGCGGCTTAATCATATTCATAACTATTCCGGCCCGAATTTCCGGCTGCCTTGCCTGTGCGTCTTTCACCAGGGCAATAGTCGAACGTATCGCCATAACATCAAAAAAACCAGCCTTTGTAGGAATTAGTATAAAATCCGAAAGGCTGAATAGTTCAAGCAGTTTATTTGATAGGTACGGAGGGGTATCAACTATAATCAAGTCATAGTCTAAATCTTTAATTTCCTGTAGTTGCTCGTTGCCTACTACAGCAAGACCTGGTAACTCGTCTTTGATGTGATAAAGGCTTCCTTGTAAATCTGTATCAACTAAAGCAACATTTAGTTGATCCTGAAAGCATACTGCCAAATTCATGGCCAGTGTGCTTTTTCCGACGCCACCTTTTTGGTGGGCTACTGTGATGATCTTTCCCATTTCTGTAATTCTAAATTGTTATAAATACATAATGCTGTAATTGCATAATGCTGTAAATCTTTAAATACATAAATCTTCATTTGCAGACTTTTGTAAATACATAATCCTGTAAACCTGTATTTACATAAATGCAGGTATCTTGAATTGCATAATTCGATAAATACATATCACTGTAAATACATAAATCTGTATTTATGTATCAGGAAAGGCGATACGTTTAGCTGCCTTTCGTTCCAGCAATTTTGTGTTTTGAATTGTATTATCTATCCAGTCCTTTGCCAATACTTTCCAATTCTTTTGCGCCACGCCACTGACCGTTTTCCATTCCATTTTTTCATAGTGCATATAAAAACTTTGTGCATCAGGAAAATCAAGGTTTTGTTGAAGGAAATAAATTGCTACATGATTGATCAGGGGAGGGATGATGTAACCCATTCCCTGATTGTTAGAATCAGTCATTTTGTCATCATATATATTGATAACATCCTTAGCCGCTACCACCCTCCGTTTAGCTTTCCTCTTCAACATAGGTTAATACTTTACAGTCATTGGACTTTGCATTAATTCCTCAATTTTGTCGGCATCGTAATAGGTTGTATTCCCTAACATGGTAAAAGGTATTTTACCATTATCCCGCAATCGCTGTAACTTACCATGAGATATATTCAAAACTTTCCGTACTTCAATGGCTTTGAGCCATTTCTTAGTTTTGCCAGTAACCTGTTCCTTAAGGACAGATTTGAGTTCTGATAATAACAAGTCTTTAAATTCTAAAAGGTCGCCCACAGTAATTAACTGATCGCGGAATACCTTGCCATGTTTTTCAAAATGTGAAATGACTTTTTCCATAATCAATATTTTAATTCGACAAAATTGAACAGGAAGAAATTAAGTTTTTCACCACTCGTACATGAGGTAGGTGTTTTTTTTGAAAAAATATTGAACTTAAATGCTCGTATTACCATAACTTGTGCTGATTAAGTATTTATTAACTTTATACACCAATGGACTTTTTAACGGTAAACTATCAATCACAAGAAACAACCTTAGCAAGCTTTGATAAAATAGCCGATAAGCTTTCCCGAGATATTCAATTAAAAGTTAATGAAGCATTTTATCGTATAGTAGACTTTGAATTTTATACTTATTCGGAAACGATACCTGATCCGCACACCTATAAGCATGATTTGCAATTGAAGTTCAACAAATTTTATCTGCACGGATCGGGTGTAGATATTACTTTTGGTGACGGTAAAAATCACGGAGGGATATTATTACGCAGCGTCGTAAAACTTTATGGTAACGCGGATAAGTCAACCGGCTTTATGGGCAAGCAATTTGACGGGCCACAAAAAGTGGCAACTGAGTTATTTTCCAATCTATATCCCTTAGATGGTGTCGGGGTTAATGAAATACGGCTGATAGATATTGAAGGGCATAATCAAGACAATCAATTCTTCCCAGGCAAAGCAATACTAAAAACAAATCGTGTAGGGTTAACAGCCAAGAAAACAGATTTAACAAACTATTATTTAAACCTTGATCTTAGGTATATCATCGTATTACAATCCTTTCCTAACTTTAAACAATCGATAAAAGGAATAGAGAACATTGTAAGAAATAAATTATCTAACGGAGAATTAGATGCAGATCAAGCTAAAGATATTTTAGGGTACTCACTTAAATAACATGATTCAGGATAGTGAAACCAATCTACTGTATCTGGCTGATTGCCTGCCAAAAAAAAATCCTGCGTTTACCGGCGAGTTTCTACAACTACTCAACCACAATTATATTAAATACAAATACCTTCCGAATACTAAAGACATCTGGGCTGTAGATTATATGCCATTGCAGTTGGAATTGAACAAATTTGTAAATTTTATATATAACCCTGATTATTTACAAACTATAGCCGGATCAAAGACAATATCTGACGTACCTGCTATCTTAAAAGAAATTGGCATAACAGCAACAAACTCTGATATTGTATTAGATGGTGGAAATGTAGTTAAGAATAAGAACACGGTAATTTTATGTGACAAGGTTTTTAAAGAAAATCCTCGGCATAATGAAAAGGACATGATTAAAAAATTGGAAGAAATATTTAATGTAGACAGAATTATTTTCTTACCAACTCATAAAGATGACTTTACTGGGCATGCTGATGGTATGGTTAGGTTTATCGATAACGAAACGTTATTGATAAATAGATATGTAAAAGAAGACCGAAAATTTCAATTAGGGGTAAGAATGGCCTTGCACAATGCCGGATTTGAAACCATTGAGTTGCCATATAACCCCTATAATAATCCCTCAAATGATGACGCTTGTGGTATCTACATAAATTATTTAGAAATGAATGAATTTTTGATAGTCCCTATATTTAACCTGGTGGAAGATGAAGAGGCAGTGAAATTAATAGAGGAATTATTTGGAACCAAAAAGATTTTAACATTAAACTCAATTGAAATAGCAAGAAAAGGTGGAATCTTAAATTGTATCAGTTGGAATATAAAAGTGTTGTAAAAAGATTACATAAATTTAGAATTATGCAAATGCAGTTTTATGTATTTGCATAGCGAAATTAATTATCATTACTTAAATACAGGTATAGTAGTTCTATGTATAAATTGTATATTTGTTGACGTTAAAAATAGTTCTTTAAACGATTCCAAATCAGTACAATTTAGTACAAACCATATCGGTACTCTTTTCGGTACCCTATATAATTAGAATCGTTCTAACATACTGAAAATAAGGGACATGTCCCTTCAAAAAATAATCCCAGCGGGATCACTAAACGTCCCCAACGACGTCACTGTTTTTAGGTCAAAAAGGCGCATAATATGCGCCTTTTTTTGTTTTAATAGGTTTTTTAGCCGTTTTCGATGGCTTTTCAATCTTCTCAAAAAAGATAAATAAAATCATTTCTGATCAATTCGAATCAACCTGACTGGTGCCCAATTATGTTGCTTAAATTTGGGCACCACTTTGAGTGGTAAATGCTTGTGATAAAGGAGCTTAAAGAGCAATTGTGCTGACCGGTTTTCCGGTGTAACCGATTCGTTGATTTAATGTGATGAGACTCATCTCCGGGTAACTGTTTATAGAAAATAGGTGAAAAATACTTCATCCAATCCGGGTACAGTACTTAAACCAGCGAAAAACATTTTTATTCAATGCGGCGATATGGTATAGTTATCTGCAAAAAGAATATGTATATGGAGGTGATGGAGCGGAGAAGAAAGTCAAATTATTTCTTAAATTGAATACCAAACCAATTACACCATTCATTAACTGATCAATACATTCTCTCCAAATTTTTGAGACACTGTTGTTCTTTCTTCCCCGTTAATACTGACGACCAATGACTGATCGAAGGTGATTTTTTCTAAAACTTGAACCTGTGTGCCTATACCGATGTTTAACTTTAATAAATATTGCAAAAATGAACTGCTGGTATCCCTAACGGCAGCTACACGGCATGTCGTACCTGTTTTAACATCGGCTAAAGTAACAGAATAGGTTTTAGGCACTTTACCATTGGCTTTCGGTATGGGGTCGCCATGTGGGTCATATTCCGGGAAACCCAAAAACTCATCTAAGCGATCTGCCAAAGTAGCGTTGCTTACATGCTCCAGTTCTTCGGCAATATCATGTATCTCGTCCCAATGAAAACCTAATTTTTCCAATAAGAAAACCTCCCAAAGCCGGTGCTTTCTTACGATTAGAATGGCATCTTTTAGTCCTTGCGCGGTTAAACTTGCGCCTTTTTTCTTATCGTATTCAATGAGCTGCTTATCACTCAGTTTCCTAATCATATCCACTACAGAGGCAGCATTGTTACCCAATAGTTCAGCAATGGCTGTAGGTGTTATCTTCTCACCATCCCTGAGCGAGAGCTTATAAATAGACTTGAGGTAATTTTCTTCTGATAGGGTATGCATGTTAATGATTTGAATACCCACAAATATAAAGTAAAATTAATAAACTAATAAAATTAGATATAACTAATTATTTTAATTTGATTTGTATAATTATTAAAAAAGTTAATACAAATGAAATTATTACGTTTACTCTATTTATTATTGATACCGATGACCGTTTCTGCACAGAACGGCTCCCTTAAAGGCAGGTTAACCACGGGTAGTGAACCCTTGTCTTTCGCCTCTGTGGCACTCACAGGAATTTCAATGGGGGTTACCAGTAATGATAAAGGTTATTATAATTTAAAAAACATCCCGGCAGGAACATATACCGTCGTGTTCTCTAATATCGGTTACGCTACCGAGCGGTATAAAGTTATCATCAGGCCTGATGAGGCAACAGTTTTGAACGGCAATCTTAAAGAAAACAGTTCAAAGCTAAATGAGGTGGTGGTAACAGGTGTCTCCCGTAAAACGGAACTGCGCAGCAACCCGATACCCATTGCGGTGATGACGAAAAAAGAGATGGACGAAAACGTTAACAACAACATTATTGATGCCATTGTAAAAGGTGTACCTGGAGTTAACGCGGTTACCACCGGGCCAAATATCTCCAAACCATTCATTCGCGGATTAGGTTACAACCGGGTTTTAACTTTATATGATGGGATGCGCCAGGAAGGGCAGCAATGGGGAGATGAACATGGCATAGAAATAGACCAGTACGGAATAGGTCGTGCTGAAGTAGTAAAAGGGCCGGCCAGTTTAACTTATGGCTCCGATGCCTTAGCCGGGGTGATCAACATGATCCCTTATATCCCGGCTGGCGAAAGCAGCGTACTAAAAGGTGATTACATTACAGATTATCATACCAATAATGGCATGATAGGTACTTCGCTGGGTTTATCGTACAAAAAAGATGACTGGCGGTATGCCTTTCGGGCTACGGCAAAAACGGCACATGATTATCAGAATAGCGTAGATGGTTTTGTATTCAATACCGGTTTCCGGGAGTACAACTTATCGGGCATGGTCAGGGTGGATAAAAAGTGGGGATACTCGCAATTGGCGGCAACCGTTTATGATAACCGGCAGGAAATACCCGATGGCAGCCGCGATTCGCTCAGCAGGCAGTTTACCAGACAGGTAGCTGAAAGCAATACCGATGATATTAAGAACCGGCCGATCGTGGGTAACGACCAGCTGAGATCGTACAGTATAGATCCGCTGCATCAGTGCATTCAGCATTACCGTATTTATTCGCATAACGAGTTTAAACTGGGCGAAGGTAGCAGTATTGATGCCTCGGTAGGCTTGCAGCAAAGTGTCAGACGGGAGTATAACCACCCTACTTTGGCCGATCAGCCTGGTTTGTACGTCGTACTTAATACTTTAAATTACGACCTGAAATATAATTTGCCGTCAATTGGTGGGATAGAAAGTACCATCGGAATAAACGGTATGTACCAAACCAACCGCAGCAATGCCGCTACAGACTTCCCGATCCCGGATTATAACCTGTTTGACGCGGGTACTTTCCTGTTCGCCAAAAAGACCATCGGGAAAGTGGATATCTCCGGGGGTATACGCTATGATAACCGGCACATCAGTTGGAATGATCTTTATGTTGGCCCCAACCCGAAAAATGGGTTTGACCAGCAGGTGAAACTGCCGGATACTGCGGGGGCAAGTTTACAGTTCCCCGCGTTTAAGCATGTTTACCAGGGGGTATCTGGTAGTTTGGGTTTAACATATAATATCAGCGAGCGTTTATTACTCAAAGCCAATATAGCCCGGGGCTACCGCGCGCCAAATATTACCGAGATCGGATCTAACGGGCTTGATCCGGGCGCACATATCGTTTACCTGGGTAATCGCAACTTTAACCCCGAATTTAGTTTACAGGAAGACCTCGGCTTTATCGCTTACCTGAAAGATATTGACTTGATCGTTGAGCTATTTAATAACCATATTGATAATTACATTTACCAGGCCAAACTGACCGATGCCAATGGCAACCCGGTGGTGATCGTACCGGGCAACAGCACTTACCAGTACCAGCAAAGCAGTGCCAGCTTATATGGCGCGGAGTTTACCCTCAATGTGCATCCGCAAAATATTAAATGGCTGGCTTTTAATAATAGCCTGGCCTACGTAACAGGGATCAATGGGGATCAGCGACTCATTGATGAATCTAAGGGGGCGGCTAAATACCTGCCCTTTATCCCGCCGTTGCATATCCGGTCTGAGGTTAAAACAACGTTGCAAAGATCATACGGCACATTTTCAAAAATATATTTCAAGGCCGAAATGGATGCCTACACCACCCAAAACCGTTTTTATGCCTTGGATAACACCGAAACGGCTACGCCCGGTTACGCATTGTTTAATTTAGGAGCGGGCACAACGATCAAAAAACGATCAGACAAAACCTTTTGTGAGTTGTTTTTGCAGATAGATAATTTGTTTGATACCGCATATCAATCCAATCTGAACCGGCTAAAGTATTTTGAATACTACCAGTCATCCCCCAACGGGTACCTGGGCATTTATAACATTGGCCGAAACATCAGCTTTAAAGCCATATTTCCTTTTTAATTTACCGATAAACCCGTTTTTTCTACCCTACCGAAATACCGGTATCATCAACGAATATTTAGATTTCTTAAAAACACACGCATTTACCGCCTGACCGAAAAATTACCTGCTGCGTGCTGAGGCTTTTTACTGGAAGGGCGACTTGGTATCGGCACAACGATCATCTACTCTAACCGCTACTACAAATAAAAGCTCAAACATCCCCAAAAGATGTTTGAGCTTTTTATATTAATGTTTGTTTAATTAAAAAAAAAACATTTAACAGTAACTAATTATATGAAAATTAATTAGTTACTGTGACGCTTTCGGTTCGGGTGTTATTGGTTTCGTCACTTTCCCTTATTCTTGATTGATCATCAACCATGGCAACTACACTGTGTGTGCCAACAATGGCCGTCCAACTGCTTGGCGAGCAACCATTGGCTGTAAGTATGCGGGTAGCACCCGGTGCCAGGGATGCTGTAGAAGTGCCATTACAGCCAGCGCTGTTGCCATCAACTTTAAAGCTGACCCCTAAAATAGTGCCGGCAGGAGTTGCCGCCACACCAACATTTTTAACCGTCACCGTAAATACTACCGAGTTGCCGGTATGCGGGCTTGATGGTGCCCAGGTAATATCGGTCACAATCAAATCAGGCCCAACCAATTCGGCAGCCGGTGTTTTGTAACTCCAGTTTTGGTACCTGTTAGGGTCGGCTTTCCATGTATTCCAAGTAGTTTGATTAGTTTTGCCCGGATAACCATTAAACTTAACCCAGCCAAAGTTTTCTTCCTGGAAATTATATGGGCTAAATCCAGAACGCTCCGGCTCATCTAACAACTCGTAAAATATAATGGCCTTTACATTAGGATCAGCTGTAGCGTCTTGGGTAAGCGTAGTCCGCCATGTGTTAGATGCATCTTCGTTTTGCTGTTGTGTATACGTTGTTTTAAATCTGTAACCACTTTCGGTATACCAAATTGGCCTGTGGTAGCGGTTCCATAAATATTGATGAATATTGGATATACCCAAATTGGCTAGATAAGCAGGGGGCATATCGGCATATAAATGCCAGCCGCATATATTAATTGATGGTGCGGCCGCATACATTCTGTCCATCCAAAAAGTAGGTAAATAGCCGGCCGTATTTACAATGCTCTGTTTACTTGGCAGTACCGATTTTAAGCCGTTTTCCATACCTTTTACATATTGTTCGGCCAGTAAAACTTTTGGCATATCGTAATTACTTTGCGATTGCCCAGTGCCCGATAGTAGCAAATCATCAAACAATTCCCATTCGTTGCCTAATTCAAAGTAATCAAAATACTGCCCGTATAAAGTGGCAAAGCCAGCCATTTGTGTATAAGCTGCATTATAGTTACTGGTTGTGGTACCGCTATAATTACAACGGTCATAAATCATAGGTAATACTTTAATATTATTTACCTGGCACTTAGCAATAATATCTAAAAGCTTAGCTTCGTTAGTGGCTTTACCATTAGCATCTGTAGCCACGTCAACCCGGTAATAAGTCATATTCATTGCCTTAACCATAGCAGATTGGGTAGTATAATCAACCCCTGCAATGGTAGATGAGTTGGCATTGTACGCTACTGTGTTTAGCGGATGGCCGTTAATACCAACAATTAACCCGGTTGATAAGGTTTGCAGGTTAGCCACAGGTGTTTTGTTAGCTTGTTGTGCTTCATCAGCTGGTGCCTGTGCTTTTTTACATCCGGCTGCAGCTAAAAATGCTAATAAAACTACTGTGCTTTTAAAAGGGAGCATAAACCCTGTTCTTTTTTCTCTCATGATTTTGTTTTAGTATGATTATTTGTTATTGTTTGGAGGCTTTATTATAATAGTAAAATCGGCAACAGTGCCGCCCGAGGGTGTGTGCGGGGGCGTTGCGAATATTTAAACAGCAGATTGAACACATGGCGAGCACCATATAGCAGTACGTGCTTAATGCGTTGCAGCAAAGTGAATGCGGTACTTGGAGTACTTGCTTTATACATAAAATAGGTTTTGATGTGATAGACATCTGTGCGGCATCTAATTAACTACGGCATGCGGTGGCATAAACCCTAATTAATAAATACAGCATTAAATAATTGGTGAATGCAATTACATATAGACTGTTTAATAAAACATTAATTAAAAATTAAGAGAAATATCATAAAGAGAAATTCGGGGCTTTGTTTTTAGCGTAAAACCATGTCGCAGGATACTATTGCCCGTATGTTAAGCAGAAATATGGGTTAGCCCGGCCTGTAATAAATGTTTTATTTTTTAATAAAAGGCCGGATTTTTTTCGTCTACCTGCATCAGGTTGCCTGAATATGGATTGATATTTTTTTTAAAATTCCCTAATCCGCGACAGCGTTAATGGTTTTTTAATCAAATTTTAATTTTTGCCGAGTTTATTTGCTGCTGATAAACCAGAGGAATAACTTTCGCAACCAATTATTAATTTATGAACCCTTATACACCGGGAGTGGCTGTAAAAAACGCTCTTTACATTATTGTTTTCTTACTATCCTATAGCACCTCATCAGCGCGGGATAACCTATCGTACGTTGACCCTACCATTGGTGGTGTAGGTTTAATACCTCGAACCTACACGCCCTACAGTACAGCTATATCATTTGGATAGAAAGGTGATCGCGATGATTTCTTCCGAAATTATTACGATAATATAAAATAACAATTGCTATTATTGAGGGAAGAACCAACTAAACATTCAGCTGCTTTGCGTTGGGTAACGCCAATAGCTACCGCCTGTTATGAAATTTATGGGACATAAAACGCTTATTCTCTTTATATCGTTATTATTAGCTTTTTGTGTACAGCAAACATATTCTCAAAATCAGGGACTTCGTTTTTCAGGGCAAAATAATCCTATTCAGGATAATCGGACATCGCTCGACCTTAGTCCGGATGCGCCGTTATGTTTAAAAAACGATTTTGAACTGGCCTTTAAAATAAACTTTCTACCAAATAGCAAAACTTATTTTGGTTACATCGTACGTGTTATAGATAACCGGTCGCGTAATATCGACTTGATGATGTACGATCCGGAAGGGAAGAAATCAAAAAACGTAAGGATAATTATTGGCGAAAAGTTTTCGAACATTGAATTTAATTTAGATAGCAACCACCTGTATAACCAGTGGAACAGGTTTAAACTAAAGTTTGACCGGAAGCGCAACACGCTCACGGTTTATGTTAATGATAAAGCACTAAGCGAAAATAGCACCGACCTTAGAAATGCCGATTGTTTTAAAATGTTGTTCGGGGCCAACTTATACAACAAGTTTAGAACTACCGATGTACCCGATATGCGGATAAAAGATATCCAACTATCTGAAAATGGAAAGCCCACACATCATTGGCCGCTCGATGAAATTAACGGAAACATTGCTACCGACAAAATTCAAAATGTAAAAGCTAAAGTGGCTAACCCGGTATGGATTAAATCTATGCATTATAACTGGGAGCAGGTAAGTAGTTTTGAGGTAAAAGGCAACGCGAGTGTAGGGTTTAACCCCAAAACCGAGCAAGTGTACATTATTTCTACTAATGCTTTATACAGCTATTCGGTAAATGATAATGGATTAAAAAATACCGAATATAAAAGCGGCAGCTATACTTTGCTGCAAGGTAATCAATCGCTTTACGATACCATTTCTGGCAAGCTGTACAATATTAATATCGATAAAAATAAAGTAACTGCCTATAGCTTTGTCACCCAAAAATGGGATGCCGAAGTTTTAGATAACGGGCGGGTTACCCAATTTTGGCATGCCAATAAATTCATTTCAGATGTTGATCAATCCTTGTACGTTTTGGGCGGCTATGGCGAATTGAAGTATAAAAAACTGGTTCAAAAAAGTGATTTCAGTAGTAAGCCCTGGGCGGTGTTGCTGGTAGACAGTACGGTGTTTGGGCCGCGGTATCTGGCCGCTTTAGGGCAAAGTGCCCATACTGGCAATGCATATATTATAGGTGGATATGGCAGTTTATCGGGTTTACAAATGCTTAACCCGCGTAATTATTATGATTTGGTTAAGTTTAATGTTAAAACCCGGCAGTTTAACCAGGTATATAAATTCAGCTATCCCGGAAACGATTTCGCGTTTGCTAATTCGCTGATCATCGATACTAAAAGCAATGAATTTTATGGACTGATATTTCCCAATCAAAAGTTTAAGTCAAACCTGCAACTCATTAAAGGTACATTAACTAAACCCGAGTACCAGATCGTAGGGAACAGTATACCGTATCATTTTTATGATATCCGGTCGTTTGCTGATTTGTATTATTGCCCCGCAAGTAAAAAACTGGTAGCGGTTACCTTGTTCAGGACTGATAATCAAACCGAGGTTAAAATTTATACCATAGGTTTTCCTCCCAATATGCTTCAAGTTAAAAATATGGCAGGTGGGAAACCTTGGTTAACATACCTGCTTTACGCCGGCGCTACACTTGTTTTATTGGGCGGCTTATATTTTGTTGGGCGACGATTTAAAACTAAAAAGCCAAATAAGCATCACGGTACTACACCAACCAATGCTAAAGCAAATGAACCTGCTAAACAGCAAGAGACTACAGCGGTTGAAACCCGTGAAGCTATAGGTGATTATGCTAACAACCAACCGCTTCCGCAAAAAAGTTCTGTCTTTTTGTTTGGAAACCTACAAGTATTTGATGCTGAGGGCAATAACGTATCGCGTTTGTTTACACCCTTGCTAAAAGAATTATTTTTATTGATTTTAATTTATAGTATCCGCAGGAAGACCGGGGTTTCATCTGAGAAATTGAACGAAATCCTTTGGTTTGATAAGTCGAAAAAGGATGCTTTAAATAACCGCTCCGTTAATATTGCCAAGCTAAAAACCATATTAGAAAAAATTGGAAACTGCGAGTTATCTAAAACTACCGGTTACTGGAAAATTGAAATTGACCATAACCAGGCACATGTTGATTACCGGCAATATTTAAGCTTGATAGATACCAAGCAAGTATTGGATAAACAAAAAATTCAAAGCCTGTTTGCGCTGATTCAGCGCGGATCTATATTGTTAGATACCGATTATGAATGGTTGGACGAATTTAAAACCGAAGTAACTAACGAAGTAATAAACCGATTGCTGCTCTTTGCACGATCGGTAAATATGGCCGACGACCCCGAAATTTTAATACAAACCACTAATCATATCTTTCATTTCGACCCGGTGAACGAAGATGCGATGCAAATTCAATGCAAAGTGTTGGCCTTGTTAGGGAAGCATTCTGTATCAAAGCACGTTTACGAAAAGTTTGTGAAGGAGTATAAAAATATTTATAACGAAGATTATAACCGGTCATTCCACTCAATTATTGAATAGCTTTATTAATCCCATCATCCTCACCCATAATTTTATCTGTCCATAATTAATGACCTAATAAGGTTGATTTGTTAATTACCCTTTTCTTGCTTACGTTGCCATATCAATGTAGCTAAAGTTATATTGCCCGATATGCTGAGTAGCAACATAATGCTGCAGCAAAAAACTACCACACAGCTTTGGGGTAAGTCTACAGCAAATACTGCTGTAACCATTACTATATCATGGAATAAAAAAAGCTACCGTGTAAAAGCGGATGCTGTATTTTGCGATACTGTTGAGAATAAATAGTGGGGCATCCTTGTCTTTTAATGCGAATATAGGGGCGGTGATCCTTCGATCATCTTTATGAAACCTTTGCCACATGGCACGTTTTTATCTGCTGTTATCAATGCTGCAGCGTTACCTTTTTATGATTAAATGGTAAAATAAAAAGCCGGACATCTGATGATCCAGCTTTTAAGAATAAAGTCTATTCCTTTATTTGAGGTCAAAACTATCCTGCAGCCTGATATCATCAGATGCGCTTCCTATCATCAACCTGAATTTACCTGGCTCGGCAACCCATTGAAGGTCATTGTTATAAAACGACAGTTTTTCGTTATCGATCACAAATCTGACAGTTTTAGATTCACCCGGCTTAAGGGATACTTTCTGAAAATCCTTTAATTCCTTTAAGGGCCGGACCACGGATGCAACCATATCCTGAATATATAACTGGACTACCTCTTCCCCTGCGTATTTGCCCGTATTGGTTAAAGTAAAACAGCCATTTATCTTTTGGCTTTTTGACATGGATGCACTGCTCAATTTCATATCAGTGTAAGTAAACGTGGTATAACTTAAGCCATAACCAAAGGCGTAGCGCGGTGTATTGACCATATCGATATAAGCCGATTTGTATTTGATATCGCTCAGTTTTTTAACCGGGCGACCAGTGCTATAACCTGCATAGGTAAGCGGTATCTGCCCTACAGAGCGTGGAAAACTCATCGGTAGTTTACCTGATGGGTTATAATCTCCATACAAAACATTGGCAATCGCGTTTCCAGCTTCGGCACCTAACCACCAGGCGTAAACAATGCTTTGTGCTTTATCGCTTATCTCATCAAATATCATCGGTCGGCCAGCCATTAATACCACAATTACGGGTTTTCCTGTTGCGGATACGGCTTTAAAAAGTTCTTTCTGGCGGCCGGGCAGGTTAATGTCCGTGCGTGATTTCGATTCGCCGCTCATATCCCAATCTTCACCTAAAGCCATTACTACTACATCTGCTTTTTGAGCAGCAGCAACCGCACCGGCAAAATCATCCTGCTCTTTGCCGTGTATCTCTGTTCCTTTTACATAGGTGATATTTGCAGATGAGCCCACTTTGTTGCGTATACCATCGTATAAATTAGTAACCTGAGTTGTATCCGATTGTGGAATCCAACTACCTTCCAGATCACGTTTTGCTTTCATCAACGGGCCGATCAATGCAATGTTCTTTATTGAATTTGACAGCGGCAAAACATTATTCTGGTTCTTCAATAGTACAATTGATTTTTGTGACACATCGCGGGCTATCAGTTTATGGCTTGGATCGTTCAAAACCTTTTGCTCTCGGGCCTCATTGCTAAACCGGTACGGATCGTCAAATAAGCCTAATTCAAATTTTTTGTATAAAATGCGCCTAACGGCGTCGTCTATCAACTTAACATCAACCTGACCGCTTTTCACCAATATGCCCAGATTATAGCGATAAGCATTGCTTTCCATATCCATATCGCTACCGGCTTTAATAGCTTTAAGAGCGGCATCGGCTTTGTTGGTGGCGTAGCCCCAATCAACCATCTCACCTATCGATCCCCAATCGCTCACCACAAAACCTTGGTAGGCCCATTTGCCTTTTAAAATATCGCGCTGCAAATAAGAGTTCCCCGTTGCCGGGATGCCGTTTAAGGTGTTAAAGGAGTTCATAAAAGTGGCCACACCGACATCAACAGCGGCTTTAAAAGGCGGCAAATATTGTTCCCAAAGCTGATGATCGCTCATCTCTACAAAGTTATAATCGCGCCCTGCGGTTACCGCGCCGTAAGCGGCAAAGTGTTTGGCACAAGCCATTACCGCATCAAGCCCCCCCAGTTTTTCGCCTTGAAAACCCAGCACACGTGCCTTTGCAATTTGCGAACCCAGGTAGGTATCCTCACCTGCTCCTTCCATTACACGGCCCCAGCGTGGGTCGTGAGCCACATCAACCATGGGGGCAAATGTCCAATGTACGCCAGATGCCGCGGTTTCTTCGGCGGCTATGTGTGCCGATTGGCGGATGGCATCCAGATCCCATGAGGCGGCTTCCGCCAAAGGAATTGGGAAAACGGTTTTGTAACCATGAATTACATCCAGACTAAACAACAAAGGGATTTTTAATCTTGATTGCAATGCTACCGCTTGGATCTCACTGGTATTTTTAACGCCCTTTACATTAAGCATTGAACCTACCATGCCTGACTTGATATCATTAAGCTGGTTAGTTTTTTTATCGGTAACCGGGCCAGTTACTTCCCTGCCTGAGTATTGGTTGAGTTGGCCCACTTTTTCTTCGAGCGTCATCAATCGTAAAAGTGAATCAACCCGCTGATTGATGGTCTTCTTTTGAGCGAAGCCGTTTATACTTACACATAACATGGCAATTAAAAGCAGCCTGGTTTTAGATAATAGCATATAGTATTCAAATTATTTTACGCCGTCTAATATCCCCTGATAACAAGGTTTACGGGCGTAGTTAAAGTCGAAGGGTAAAGGCCAATCCGGACGGTTATAGTTACCTGGTATCCACGAATCAGCATCGCTCACATTCCAGGTGGTTATACCAAATTGCTGTGCTTTTGGTATGGCGTTGTAATCCTGAACGATCAGCTTATACTTTTGAGTTTGCGCTTCGGATAAAGCGGCAGTATAGGTTAAAGTTTGATCGTTATTCGGATTCATGGCAATATCCAGTTCTGAAATATGGACCTTTAAACCAGTTGCCGCACAGGCGTTAATAGCGGTTGCCCAGTTGCTATCGCCCAAATTATAACGGGTATGCATTTGCATGCCGATACCATTGATAGGGATACCACGGCTGACCAAACCGTTAACCATACTTAGTATGGCAGCTCTTTTTGTGGGGCCGTATTCGTGGCCGTAATCATTATAAAACAATAGTGCGTCCGGGTCCGCCTCATGGGCGTATGTGTAACAGCGGGCGATATAATCGGGACCTAACTTTTGCAGCCAAATACTGTTGCGCAGGGTTCCGTCATCTTCAAAAGCTTCGTTCACCACATCCCACGATACTACCTTGCCTTTAAAATGTGCCACGATGGTTTGGATGTGTGTTTTCAACAAGTTTTCCCAGGCGGCGGCGTCACCCTGAAAATTGGTGATCCACGCGGGCAGCGATTTATACCAGATGAGCGTATGGCCATGCACGCGCTTGCCATTGGTTTTGGCAAAATCGCACAGGTAATCGGCATCGGTAAAATCGTAAGTGTTTTGTGCCGGGTGCAGGGCAGCGGTTTTCATCACACTTTCGGCAGTTAAGCTGTTATATTCTTTGATTACCAAAGCCCTGTAGGCCGTGTTATTTTTAAGCAAACTAATATTTACAGCCGCCCCAAACGGGAATGGCATACTGCTTTGCAACGTTGCGGTTGGTGTAACCGGATTGGTTGGCGTGGTAGGCGTAGTTATGCCCCCAGAATCAGTACCCGAATTACTTTTTGAGCAGGCGGTAAACGTTACCGCCAATGCTAATACCAAAACCTTAATTTCTCTTTTCATTATGGTTAGTGTTAATTAATCCCAGTTTATTTTTCATACTTCTTTTGTACTTCATTATAAAAACCTTTCAGTACAAAAAAGGCTTCTTTCTTTTTACCCGTTTCGGATATTAAACCTTTACGGTTCCAAAAATCCTGGTAAACGGGGTGCTGTCTGCGCGGCGAACGAAAATCGGCCAGTATCCAGGGTGTCATCCCGCGCAAAGCGCCAATTTTGCTCAGCATCTCAATCTGGTTTATGTATAGCGCTTTTTGGTATTCTTCTGTCCAGCGGGTATCGGCCGTTCCGTGCAAACCGGCAAGCGCGTCGCCGCCAAACTCGGTGATCACTACCGGTTTAGGGTATTTAATATTGAAGTGATATTTGGTTATTTCCGACGGTCCTTTGGCCCAGTACCAACCTGCATATTCGTTAAAGCTTACCAGGTCCAGTTTTTCGGCCAGGGGGTCGTCAACATAAACCTCGTAGTTTTTGCGGTGCAGCTCCAAAGCGGCAGCTACTAGTCGGGTATTGTCCAAATTGCGGGCCTTATCGGCCAAACTACCCATAAATTTTTGGCGTGGATCGCTTATCGGCGTTTCATTCCCTATCGACCATACTATTACACTGGCACGGTTAATATCACGGGTTATTAAGGCGGTTAATTGCGCTTCGGCATTTTGATAGGTGGCGGGGTTTTCCCATGATATGGTCCAGTAAACCGGTACTTCGGCCCAAACCATCAGGCCCATCTCGTCGGCAAGCTTCAGCATTTCTTCGTTGTGCTGGTAATGTGCAAGGCGAACATAATTACAATTCAGCTCTTTGGCCCAGGTTAACAAAATGCGCAGATCGGCGGTCGAGCGTGTCCTTCCAGGGATAAGCGGATTTTCATCGTGAATAGAGATACCACGTAAAAACACCGATTTACCGTTCAGCAAAATATCGGGGCCTTTAACCTGAATGGTTCGGAAACCAATTTTATCGGCAATGGTATCGCCGGAGCTTATCACATTTACTTTATAAAGCTTAGGGTTTTGCGGCGACCAATAGCTGAGTTTTTTAACCGGAATATTAAAGGTTGCCTTACCCTCAGCATCGGTTTTCAAAACAGAATTGATATTGGCTTCGGGGATACTCAACGTTATATTTTGAGATGATTTAGTGCTTAGTTGTACAAAGCCTTCAATATGCGTAGCATCGTTTTTAGCTAACTGTACTTTGTAATCGGCCACGTAGGTTCCGGGTAATTCAATGAGCGATACATCGCGGGTTATACCGCCATAGTTCCACCAATCGGTGTTAATGGTAGGTATCTCATCCTGATGGCGGGTATTATCGGCCTTAACAACAATGCTGTTCTCACCGTTTTTAACCAAACCTGTAACATCAAACTGGAATGGGGTGAACCCACCTTTGTGGATGCCTACTTTTTTGCCGTTCAAATAAACGTGCGCCTCATAATTTACCGCGCCAAAATATAGCAGGTAATGTTTACCGGGTTTAACTTCGGCTACAAATTTGCGCCTGTACCATACGGTACCTTCGTACAATTGTAATTTTTCAACCTGCGAATTCCAGTCGCCCGGCACATTCAGGGTCGGTGTGGTATCAAAATCGTACTCCAGTAGTTCGCCTTTATCCTTAGGTTTTCTGTCATCATAAAAACCTCCCGAACCCGATGATGAAGCATCAAAGGCCATATGGCGGTAATCATAATAACCATTCTCATACGGGTCTATAATGTAGTTCCACCTCCCGTTAAGGCTCAGTACGGTACGTGCCTGCGGATTTTGTAAAAGCGGGTTTTGCGCGACGGCGCCCTGAAATACAAGCGCTAAAATTAAAAGCAGAAGGTAGTGTGGTTTTTGCATAAATGTTGCTGGTTATTGCCAGTTAAAAGTGTTTACGGCCTTAGCCGCTATGGTATAAGTAAATTTTTGAGTTCCTAATTTTACATCAACCGCCTTGGCCGTTGTACCGGTATTGGTAACTACCAGCGTCTTCCAGCCATCGGGATTGATAAAGCCTACGTTTGATATACTGCTTGATGTAATATCGGTGGTATTGATGCGCTTAGCTCCCACACGCATAGTTTTGGCGGCGTGCCCCAATACATAATAATCGGCATTGCGGGTTATAGCGCCCGCGGAAGTGATCACCATAACCGGCCTCGACGAGCTGCTACCTTTAATATTAGGTAGGCTGCTGCCATCCAAAGCCAGGTTCCAGTCTACAATGGTTTGCGCCCAGTTACCTGCCGATTCGCAAATGTCATTGGCCGCCATTGATGCCAGTACCGAGCTGAAAGAATCGTTCACGTTGCCCGAAAATTCGGTGTAGTGAACTTCTTTGGTTGGATACAGGTTGTGCATCGTGGTCATTACATCAGGTGTACCACCGTAGCCGTGATAAGCCGTGCCAGCTACGGCCGCACGGGCGTTACCGTTTTGCATAAAGGAGGTGTGGTAACTTGAACCCGACCAGTTATTATCGCCACACAATATTTTGGTACTCAATCCAGCATTGTCTATCTCGGGTTTTAAATAGGTGGTAACAAAACTAGCCTCACTTGATGGACCGAGGTAGGTGGTTGGGTAATTACTACTTAAGGTACGAGGCTCATTTTGTGGCGTGATGGCGTTAATGTGGATGCCTTGCGCTTCCATACCTTGCAGGTATTTAACCAGGTATTTGGCATAAACGCTGTAGTAACCGGTAAGTATCCCATTTTGGGTGGAATCGGCCAGACTGCTGCTTGTTCCGTTTAAGGTACCACTGCGTTTCATCCAGGCGGGTGGGCTCCAGGGTGTGGCTATGATATAGATGTTGGGGTTAATGGCCAAAATTTCTTTGAGGATAGGGATCACGTAGTTCACATCATCCTGCACCAGCAAATTAAAATTGCTTAACGAGCCATTGGTTTGCCCGGCGGGCATATCATCATAGGTATAAGGCGTGGTAGAAAAATCAGAACAGCCAATGGTTATCCGCAACACATTGAGGTTAATACCCGATGTGGTAAACAGTTCGGTAAACAGCGTTGCCCGGTTGGTTGCACTTGGTATGGATGTTTTTAGAGTGTAAGCTGCTGATCCCGTCAAAGCCAGGCCAATGCCATCCATTGTTTGGTATTGGTGCGATGCATCGGTAGTTACCGTGATCACCGGATTGGTTGTTATAGTGGTGTTATAATTGATATTGGCTTCTTTAAGCAGTTTTTTGCTGCCATCGGCCAGTGTGGTGTAAACAATAATCGGATTGGTAACGGTTGCGCTTAATGAGGTTGAAGTAGTTGAAGCATCTGTTGTTTGTGATTTGGCATCGGCTTGCACCGAATTTCCTTTTTTACAACTGATAACAGCAGCGGCGATAAACAAAATACTTAAATTTTTAAAACTTCTCATGGTTTATACATTCAGGTAGCTATTTGATTATTAAACTATTACTCTCTTTGTTATTTAAAGCAGCCGGTATACTATTTGTACCAACTGTTGGTAACATTTTTCTGCTTAGTATCCCGGGTTTTGACCTAAAGCCGGGGCCCTGTTCAATTCGGTTTGTGATATAGGATACAGGTAATTTTTGTTAGCAAACACCCTGGTATCTGCCTGAAAACGTTGGTAACTGAAAGTATTGTTAGTGTTTTTGGTGATGCGCATACCGGTTACAGGCGAGTTAAGGAAACGGCTCCCCTCGTTCCATCTGCGGATATCGTAAAAGCGGTGCCCCTCAAAACAAAGTTCCACGCGGCGCTCATTGTGGATCCGTTCGCGGATATCCAATTTAGTATTAACAACATAGCCGTTAGCGGTTGGGCTGGTAGTTTGTAAAGCGGGTATCCCAGCACGTGTTCTTAGCAAATTAACTTTAACCAACACATCGGCGTTGCCGGGTTGAGCTTCGTTCAAGGCTTCGGCATAGTTTAGCAAAATCTCGCCATAACGGAAGATAACCCAGGGCCTGCGCGATGTGGTATTGGCAGCCTGGTTCCAGGTTACACCATCGTTAAAAAACTTGTGCAGGTAATAGCCTGTTTTGGTGGCGTTAATATTGGCTCCAATACCGTCTTTACCGCCTATGTAGGTATCAACAGTTTTGCTTTTGTACGTTCGGCCATTGTAAAAAACGATAAGGTCAAACCTTGGGTCGCGATTGGTATATGGGGCAGCTTCGCTATAGCCCGATAGCGGATCGGTAATTAAACGGCCGGTGGTTTTCATCTCAAAAGCGTCAACCATTTCCTGCGTTGGGTTGGTGCGGCCCAGTGCGCCATCATAGCTGATTGGCGCGTTGTTTTGCTCAATATCATTACGGTTGGTAGCTTGGGTAGCAAATATCACCTCCTTATTATAAGGCACGGTACCAAACAAAGGGATGTTATTGTAAGGAGTTATTAAAGTATGAATACCTGTACCCAAATCAATAATGACTTTGGCGGCATCGGCAGCTTTTTGCCATTTGGTCAAGTCATTGGTTGTATTGTATTGCGGGCTGGCAGCATACAGCAACAAACGAGCCTTTAAAGCCATAGCAGCGGTTTGTGTGGCGCGGCCACGGTTGGTGGTATTCCAGGTTTCGGTATACAAAGGCAATCTGGCTATAGCCGAATCGCAATCCAACAAAATACTGCTCACACATTGGTCGAATGTATTACGGGGCAGGTTCAATTCCTCATCCTGAGCAAAAATACGGGTAGCTAAAACTGCGCTGCCGTATCGCTCTACCAGTTCAAAATGGAACATGGCGCGTAAAAAGAAGGCCTCACCTCTTAACCTTGCAATTTGTGCGCTGTAGGTTAAATCGGCAGCTGTGGTTGTGGTTAGCTCGGCAACCGGCGTAATGGCACTGCCGGGGGCTTTTACTAAAAACAGGTTCACTTTACGCAAGCCCTGGTACATGCCGGAGTACACATCATCAACGGTGCGGGTTGCGCTCCAGGTACCGTTATTAAATATATTGATGCTGGAGTTTAGATTGGAGTTAACAGCCTCATCGCTGCCCGATGCCTGCATCGCACCATTCCCGTCAAGGCTATACCTGTCCATTAAATTGGAGTAAGCGTTTGATAATACACCACGGGCATAGTTATCGTTGCCAAAAACCTGCTCCTCGGTTATTTGGCCCTCCGGTAATGACCCATCACCCAGATAGTTCTTTTTACAGCCGGCAATGATAGTGGAGCCAACTAAAAAGGATATATATAAAAGGTATTTACTTTTCATAATTCTAAGTTTTATGGATTAAAATTTTGCATTTATACCCAGCGAAAAAGTGCGCAAGTAAGGGTACGAGGTATTGTAACCCGCCATCGGAATTTCCGGATCAATTGGCAACCCCTTCAGCTTATCAAAGGTGAGCAGGTTGAAGCCGCTTGCATAAATACGGAACGACGACATGTTGAAACGGCTGATGATCCCTTTTGGCAGGGTGTAGCCCAGTTCGGCATGTTTCAGTCTCAGGTAATCACCGGAGCGTAACCAGTAGTCGGAGTTTTGAGTATTGTTCCCCCTGTCGGCAATAGCCAACCTGGGGTATAAGGCTGTAGAAGCGGTAGCGGGTGTCCATCTATCCACACTAAACTGGTTAATATAACCCGCGTTGGCCGTGCTTGAGTTGATAATGTTATTGATAGAAATGGTGCTGCCCAGTGCTCCCTGGAACAATACCGAAAGATCAAATCCATGATAGGCTACCGTGGTACCAAAACCAAAGTACGATGTTGGTACAAAGCTGTAATCGTTGCGTACAAAGTCGAGGTTATCGATCACGCCATCGCCGTTCATATCTTTATAACGGATATCGCCCGGCTGTATGGTTCCAGAAAAACGCTGTTTGGGACCAGCGGCAATTTCGGCGGCGTTTTGGTAAATACCATCGGATACTAAAAAGTTGCTGATGTACGTAATATCGGATGTTGAACCGGCATCGGCATTTAACTGTGCTACGCTGGCAATGGGGTGGCCCAATGCTTTTTGATAGGCAGGTAAACCGGCTTCCTCATTAATAGCCAATATTTTACTGGTGGCATAGGTATAGTTACCAAACAAGCTCACATCAACTTTGTTAAAACGTTTGTTTAAGGTAAACTCACCCTCAATACCGCGGTAACGGGCCTTGCCTGCATTAATTTGTATTTGCGACTGGCCAATAATACTTGGCGTAATGGTATTGGTTAACAGGTTATCCCTAACTTCCTGAAAAACATCGGCGCTGATGGTTAACATCTGGTTGAAAAATTTGGTATCTAAACCAAGGCTGGCTTTTTTAGCGCGTTCCCAGGTTAGATCCGAATTTGCCAAAGCATTTTGGGTTGTACCTGCTACGTTGGTAAAACCAGTACCGTAAACGTAACCTGTTTGGCCACGGCTGTAATAGTTATCATAAGCGTATCTTCTGCTTAGACTAAAGGCATCGTTACCTACTATACCGTACGAGCCCCTGAGTTTAAGATAGCTTAAAAAAGAAACAGACTTAAGGAAGTTTTCGTCGGATACGATCCAGCCGGCAGATATGGCCGGGAAAAAACCATATTGTTTACCCGGTGCAAAGTATTGCGAACCTGAGTAGGTGCCAATAACATCGGCAAAGTAACGTTGCTTATAGCTGTAGGATAAACGGTTGGAGATACCTTCGGCATGGCTATCTAAAGTTGAAGGCACAGCAGTTTCTCTGCGATTATACCTTGTAGAAAAATTGATAGTGTGTTTTCCGAATGTTCTATCATAATCTAAACCACCCCAAAACTCATTGCTGCGGGTATTGCCGCTGAATGATGATGCCGCGTAACTGATCACCGCCGGAACACCAAACTGATCGTACCCGGTTGGGTTACCGCTTGTGGTGGGCGTGTACACCGCGAAATCCTGAGAGATACCCGAGCTGAATATACTCTGCACATCGTAAGAGTACAACACATTGGCTGACAAACCTTTGATCACAGCATCCAGCTTTTCGCGAACGTTAATATTGGCCAATAAGTTACGGGTCAGATCGTCGCGGTTACCGTTAGCCGATAGTAAAGCCAACGGATTGGTACGGAACAATGAGGTACCACCGTATGACCCATCAGGATTTAAGACAGGGTAAGCATTTGGAGGTGTATTGTTTATCGCGCTAAGCAAACCGGAGTTACCCGCGCTTGGATATTGCAGATCCATAATGCGGCCGCCAATATCCATCGATACATCTAAATTTTTGTTAACGTGCAGATCAAGATTGGTGCGGAAGTTATACCGCTGAAAGTTAGCATTGGCATCGTACGAACTGTTGTTACCGCCTTTATACAAACCATCCTGGTTAAAGTAACTTACCATGGTATAGTAGCGTGCAAACGAGTTACCGCCGCTTACCGTAGCCACGTAGCGTTGTACAGGGGCTACCTTTTGAATAAACTGATCGGTAAAGTTGTTGCTGGGGTATTTGTATGGGTCGGTACCGTTTTGGTATCCTGCCAAAGCTGTGGCATCATATAAAGGGGCGATACCGCTGTTGGCTTGCGCTTCGTTATACAATGTGGCGTAAGTATACGAATCAAGCGGACGGGTTACATGTGTTGGTGCCTGCAGGCCTGCTACCACATCTAAGGTAACTTTGGTTTTGGTAGCCTCGCCCCTTTTGGTGCGTACGTAAATAATACCGTTGGCTCCATACATACCGTACCATGATAATGACGCGGCATCTTTTAACACGCTGATGCTTTCTATCTCGTTCAGGTCCATGTCCACAAAATCGCGCTGTACACCATCAACCAATACCAGGGGGGCCTGGTTGCTGTTGTAGGATGAGCGGCCACGAATTAAAAAGCTGGCATCATCGGTACCCGGACGTGTGCCCAGTTGCTGTATGTATAATCCCGGTAAACGGCCCGCCAACACATTGTTTAAGGTTGATGATGGCAGTTGCGGTAAAGCATCGCCATTAATGGTACTTACCGATGCACTTACCTGGCGTTTTTTACGCACGCCGAACGGAATGTAAACATTATCGTTATCGCCGGCATCAATTAGACTTGGCTCTAAGGCCAGCGTCATATCGCGCGATTCGTATGCCGTGCGTGTGGCGGTATTGTACCCCTTCATCTGGAAAACCAATACATCGTTGGTTGAACATTTTAACGTGAACGAACCATCGGCACCGGTATTTACACCCGTGTTTTTTGATTCCTGCACAAAAACATTCACACCCGGCAGCGGCCTTTTGTTATTATCGGTAATCTTACCGGTTACGGTAAGCTGCTCATCGGGTTTTTGCGCCCGGGCTGTGCCGTAAAGGCACAGGCTAAACAAGCAGGTTATATATATTAAATATCTTAATTTCATAAAGGTTAATTCTACGTTTAAAAATTATATCAATTGCTTACCAACCCGGGTTCTGTACTAAGTTGCCGGCACTTTTGTACACCTCCTGGCGAGGGATAGGGTACCTGTGCATGTAATCTTTAAATGTTTTTTGGTACGCGTTTGATAGCAAAACCTTGGTGTAAGTAAATGTGCCGTTGGTGTTTTTAACCACATTCATCCCGTAAACGGGTTGGGCCACAATGTCAATTCCGGCTTTCCAGCGCATAATATCGTACCAGCGTTGGTCTTCAAAGGCCAGCTCTATGGCCCTTTCATGGCGGATGGCATCGCGCATTTGTGATTGGGTTAAACCGGCAGGCAAGCCAGGCATGGTCGGGTTAGTCAACACATCGCCAACGTGCATCCGTTGCCTTACCAGGTTAACGGCCGAGTACACATCGCTACCCGGTGTAGTTACAGCTTCGTTTTTAGCTTCGGCATAATCCAATAGTATTTCGGCATAACGGAAAAACACGTAGTTGATAAGCGCCGTTCCGGATGTGTTACGCACATAAGCCTCGGGCCACATTTTGCGGCAATAGTAACGTGTGGCCGTGTAAATTACGTTGGTAGGATTAAAATCCAAACCATAAGTTATACTTCCATTAGTTGCTGTTTGCGACCACATACCAATTTTACGACCCTGGTAAGTTTCATCATTATAGATCACGTTGGCGGTAAGTCGCGGGTCGCGGTTAGTATAAGGCGCTTGTGGGTTGTAACCCGATGTTGCATCGGTAATGGCTTTACCGTTTAACATTTCGTACAGGTCAACGTGGTTTTGTGTCGGATTCATTTGTCCGTTGGCACCACCGGAACCGGGCGACATGGCAAAATCGATAATTTTACCATCGGTATTGATACGGGCCGCCCGCACCTTGGTCATGATATATTCCGGTGACGATGCCACGTTCAATATATCGTTATAGGTAGTCTGTAACTGGTATTTTCCACTGGTGATGATCACGTTTGCCGCGTCGGCAGCTTTTTGCCATTTGGTTAAATCGTTGGTGGGGTTGCTTAGCGGGCTCGCCGCATAAAGCAAGGTACGGGCGCGTAACGCCCTGGCAGCGCCTAAAGTAGCACGGCCATAATTGCTGGCATCGTAATCCTCGGGTAATTGCTGCTCGGCTTTATCCAGGTCGGCAACAATAAATTTTACGCAGTCATCATAACTGGCACGCGGAAAATCAACATTATCATTTACGCCATAAACCTTATCAATAATAGGTACGCCACCAAAACGTTTGATCAACTCGAAATAGAAAAAGGCGCGTAAAAAGTGCATTTCGCCTTCAATACGGGTGGGGCTGTAAGCCGATGGCCAGGTAATATTTGGTATGGCTGCCAAAACCTGGTTGGTGATACGGATACCCTGGTACTCTCGGTTCCAGATATCGACAATGTCATTCAGGGTTGGCGTTTTTTCGGAGTAATCATTAAACAAACCCTGGTTTAAAAGGTAAACCGATGGGTCAAGGTTACCCGATACGGCTTCGTCCGAAGCTTGTGAAGTTGTGCCCCGGTGATCGTTAAAGCGAACATAATCGTCAACCAAAAAATTATAGGCATTATTGGCAAACTGCGACGTTTGAACTGGATCGCTGAATACGGCATCTTCCGGAAGGGAAACACCGGGAGTTCTGTCCAGAAAATCCTTTTTGCATGAGGCCTGGCTCAGCAAAAGCAAAACAGCGGATATTTTGAATATATGATTGATCTTCATGATATTAGAATTGAATGTTTACACCTAAGTTGTACACCTTTGATGATGGGTAAAGCGACTGCTTAGAAAAACTGGTGTTTGATAAGTTGACATTCTCCGGGTCTAAGTACATTTTAAACTTGGTCCAGGTGTACAGGTTTTGCCCGCTGGCATAAACTCTTATTCCCGAAAGGTGAATTTTACTTACCCAGTTTTTAGGCAATTGCCATGAAAGCTCCACATTACGCAATTTTAAATAAGCGGCGTTTTGCAAAATAAACTCGTTAGGCTGGTAGCTTGGGAACGAACTTGCACGAGAGTGTAAAGCCGGCCATGTAGCCGTTGCAGCGGTAGCAGGTGTCCAGCGGTTAAGCATAAAATCATACATCTGCTGGCCGTTGTTCTGCTCGGTCAATACCAGGTCCGAACTTACATTGGCCACTCCCTGAAACATCACATTAAGCGAAACGCTTTTGTAAGCCATGCGCGGGGTAAAGCTGTATGTATATTCGGGCGTGCGCGAGTAGCCTATAGCCACCTGATCTTCGCTGCTGATAATGCCATCGCCGTTGTAATCAAAATATTTCAGATCGCCGGGGATAACGGTAGCAAAGTTTGGTTTAGCTACGCTTGGGTTGGCAATATCATCGGCACTGTAAAAACCTAAAGTTTTATAGCCAAAAAACTGGCCTACCGGTTTACCCTGGTTTTTTTGATAATCGGGCCTACCTTGTGGTTCGTCCTGATTAATGATGCGGTTGTGCGCATAAGATAACTGGGTGTTGATACCGTAACTAAAATCGCCAAGTTTATCGCCAAAGTCTAATTCAACCTCGTAACCTTTGTTGTAAACCTCGCCTACGTTAACAGCCGGATAAAGGTGACCAAACTGTAACAAACCAGAACCCGAAGTTGCGGTACGTGCAGTCAAAATATCACGGCGGGTTTCATCAAAAAAATCAACATTAAATTTCAATTTGCTATCAAAAAACTGGCTCTCGAAACCGATGTTTCTTTTAGTACCGGTTTCCCAGGTTACATCCTCGTTGCCTAATCCATTACCTAAACTGCCAGCTGCTGTGCTTGGGTCGTTAGGTAGTATGGTAGTTGGGTACGTAGTTGGTGATGTTGGATTACCAAACTGTATCCCGCCTGTTTGCGCCACATAGTTGGTTAAGAAAAGGTAACGGCTGTTTAACTGATCATTACCAACCAAACCGTAACTACCTCTGATCTTTAAAAAGGTTAACCATTTTTGAGTGTTTTTAAGAAACGGCATATTGGTAAGCGTCCATCCAGCTGATATGGCAGGGAAGAAACCATACTTTTTGCCTGATGCAAAATTTTCGGACCCGTTATAGGCGGCGTCAAATTCTAAAAAATAGCGCTCTTTAAAATCATAAGTGGCGCGGGCAACCAAACCCTGAGCCGCACGCGGTGGCGCAGTCGTAGCAGTACTACCTGATACGCTAACCAATTGGCGGGTAAATAAGGCTAAAGCGGAAATATGATTATCATGGAAACTACGCTGAAAGTTAAAGCCCGATTGCAGGTTGCTGCGGATGGTACCACCATAATCTGCCAAAAGGGTACTCAAAGGCTCATCGCGCGGCCTGTCCGGCGATACGGTGATGTTGCCGGTTTGCCTGTCCCATACATAAGCAGCCCAAACCGCATTGCGGCGGGTGGTGCTGGTATAGTACGAATCGTAACCATAGTTGGTGGTAAAGCCCAAGCCTTTAACCAAAGCATCAAGCTTGTAGTTTACGTTAAAGGTACTTTCAATGGTATTGTTATCATCGTTACGGGTTCCCCAGCGGGTAATGGTTGCCAAGGGGTTCCAAACGTTGGTACCCACGTCCGGATTTTGCGCTATACGGCCATCGGGTAAAAACACAGGGTAGGCAAATGATGGCGTTTGCAGGATACGCGATATCATCCCCTCCAGGTTATCATAAGAGAAAGTACCCGATGATGAACGTAAACCCGACGGGCTGTAACGCTGCTCTAAGCGGCCGCCCAGTTTTATCCCAACCGTCAGATCTTTACTCAGGGTAATATCAATGTTGGAGCGCAGGTTATAACGGCTATAATCGGGCGTGGAATTGATACCGAACGGCGAATCAAACTTTTTGAAGATCCCATCCTGATACAGGTAACCTACTGATACGAAGCACCTTATCACTTTGGTACCACCGCTGATGTTAAAGTTGTGTTGTGTTTGCGGATATGCTGTTTTGGTTAAGTATTTAAACCAGTTCACATCCGGATAACCGTAAGGGTCCGACCCGTCTTTAAATTTTTGCAATTCCGCATCGCTCCATTTAGCGGCCGATCCGTCGTTCATTAAGCCTTCGTTCATTAACAAAGCGTTATCGTAAGAGCTTAAAGCTTTGGGGATACCGGTATAAGTTTGAATACTCACGTTCCCGGAATAACTGATTTTGGGTGCACCTATTTTACCGGCTTTGGTAGTGACCACAATAACACCATTGGCTCCACGAATACCATATATAGCTGTAGACGCGGCATCCTTTAAAACAGTGATATTCTCGATCTCATTCGGGTCGATGTCGCCAAAATTAGGGCGCTCAATACCATCAACTACAACAATAGCACCCGAATTATTGTAGGTGGCCACACCACGAATGTTCAAGATGGCACCATCGGCTCCTGGTACACCACTTTGCTGTACTGCTGTTAAACCTGTAACCCTACCTACTAAAGAGTTGGTAGTATTTGCCGTTGGCGATTGTAAAATCTTTTCGCCACTTACAATACTAACCGCCGCCGTTAGCGATGATTTTTTCTGTTGCTGGTTATAACCTAAAATAACAACCTCGTTAAGGTTCTTGCTATCATCGGCCAGGGTTATGTTGATTACCCTTTTGGCACCAACGGTAAATTCTTGTGCGCTAAAACCAACAAAAGAAAATGCAAGCACCGTAGTATTAGTGCTTACATTAAGGCTGTACTTACCATTAACATCGGTAGTTACACCATTTTGTGTGCCTTTAACGCGCACGCTAACCCCGGGCAGGCTTTCACCTTTTGAGTCGTTTACGGTTCCGGTAACGGTAAAACTTTGGGCAAACAATACAGAACTAAAGCAAACCAATAATAAGGTTAACATTAATTTGCTGACTGCTTGTTTTATGCTTTGAAGTTTACGCCCCGGAACGTTTACATAGTAAAGTAATTCCATACAAAATAATTTGTTTAGTAAATGTGGCCAACGCTGTTGCAAGCGCGGGCCATGTACAATTAGTTAATGAATGTTTTTAACAATGAATTAAATACCCTACCCAAACAGGTGGTGGAAGGGGCGCTGATGGAACTGGCCGTACAGCATACATCACAAGGTGTGCGTTGATTGGTTCTCATAAAAAATTTGGTTTGTTGGTTAGGCAAATATGTACAGGTCGTACAGTTTAAAGGGGGCTCAAACGGCCCTAAATAGGGGTGATATTTTCCCTTTTAATAAAAAAACAGGGGTTATACTGGAGTAAATTACGGGTTTTGTAAAACCTTATTGCTTTTCGGGGCAATTGAGCGGCTTACCAAATATTCTGATGGAGACAGATCGAACTGCTTTTTAAACTCCTTGCTAAAATATTTTCGGTCATTAAAGCCAACCGCAAAGGCTACATTGGCAATGCTCAGTTGATTTTGATCGAGCAGTTGCATAGCCTTTTGTAAACGGATGGATTTGATAAAATCGGCAACGGAAAGATCAGTTAGCATTTGCACCTTTTTGTAAAGTACATTTTTGCTCATCCCAATTTCATCCATCAGTTCGGTAACGCCAAACTCGGTGTCCTCTATATTCTTTTCGATAATGGCCATCAACTTTACCAAAAACTTTTCTTCGGGTGAAGCCGGTTCGCCAGTACGCGGATGCAACAACAACTCACGGCTAAAGCGTTGCTGCATAGCTTTTTTAGATGCAAGTATGTTATGCACCTGTAACTGTAATAATTGCAAACTAAAGGGTTTAGTGATATACGCATCCGCACCATGCTCAAAACCGTTAAGCTGGTGTACAAAAGCCGCCCTTGCGGTAAGCATAATAACAGGGATATGGTTCAACCGCTCGTCCGACTTAACATGCCGGCATAATTCCGTACCGTCCATCTCTGGCATCATTACATCGGTAATGATCATATCGGGCATGGTCTGTAAAGCGGCTTGCAGCCCCAAGGCACCATTTACGTTTTCTATAACGTTGTAAGTAGTTTCCAAAGCCTCGCGGATAAAACGCCTGATCTCGTCGTTATCCTCTACGATCAATATGGTACTGTTGCTTGCCGGTGCAATTAGCACGGGCTTCTCGTCGATCATCTGATCAACCTGCGATTGAATATAATAATGCGACACATCCTCAGTGCTGATTTCGTTCTCAATAATACGGCTTGTATCCAGATGTTGATCTCCGCCCCTTAACCAAACCGTAAATACCGTTACCCCATTTTGGGTGGCTGTTGCCGGTTTACTGTATACCGATATGAGGCCCTTGTGTAGCTCAACAATATTTTTAGACAAGGCCAAGCCAATACCCGTACCCAAATTATGCGCATGCGGATCATCAACCTGAAAAAAATCTACAAATAATTTATCTTGGCTGCTCTCTGGTATTCCCTTTCCGTTATCGGTTATCTGTATCTCGGCACCGCTATTCTGTTCTTTTACACTTACGTGGATGGTACCGCCATCGGTCGTAAATTTAAAAGCATTTGATAACAGATTGAAAAATACCTTTTCCAGTTGGTCTTTATCCATATAAATGGATATCCCGGCTTCTGGTTGCTCAAAAGTGTAATTGATGTTTCGGCGCATGGCCAGGTTTTGGAAGGATAAAAAGATCTCTTCCAAAAATTTAACAATGTCGTTTTCGGCGTAATATAGTTTGAGGTTCCCGGTTTCGGCCTTTCTAAAATCAAGCAGCTCGGTAACCAGGCGCATCAGGCGGTCGGCATTATTTTTTACATGGCCCAGTTGCCTGAAAATATCACCGTTTTTACGGGCCGATTCCATGATCTTTTCCAGTGGACCCAAGATCAGCGTAAGTGGTGTACGGATCTCGTGCGATACATTGGTAAAAAAGTTAAGTTTCATTTGATACATTTCCTGCTGGCGCTCGTTTTGCAGGTGTTCGTGATACAGATCGCGTTTCAGTTTGGCCCGTGTTTGGAAAATATTGAAAGCCACATACAAAACCGTAGCAAAACTCAACAGATATAACAAATATGCCCACCATGTTCGCCAAAAAGGCGGCAATACCGTAATATTAATGGTTGCCGTATTGTTGCTCCAAACACCATCGTTGTTAGTGGCTTTTACAATAAACTTATAATCGCCGGGTTGTAAGTTGGTGTAGCTTGCCGAGTGTTGGGTGCCAACATAGTGCCAGCCGTCACTATTGTTCAATCCTTGCAATTTATAGGCGTATTGGTTATTTTCGGGATTATTAAAATTCAGGGCCGCAAACTCCAAACTAATAAAACCCTGATCGTAACTTAAGGTTAAAGTTTTAGTTTCAGTGATGGATTGTTTGAGCGGGGAGCTTTCGTCTCCAATTATCACCGGCTTGTTTTTAATGAGCAGGTTGGTTAAAATTACTTTTGGCTCAAAAGTATTTTTAAGTAAACGGTTAGGGTTAAATACAGTTAAGCCATTTATCCCACCGAAAAGCACATCGCCGTTCCGAGTTTTTATACCCGAATTGGTTTCAAACTGGTTACTGGCCAAACCATCGTTAGCGGTATACTGCGTTACCTCAATATCATTTGCGTTAAAGGGAACCTTAAAGTTCTTAAAATGCACCTTAAATAATCCATTATCGGTACTCAACCAAAGTTTGCCACTGTTATCCTGAACAATAGCATGGATCACATCGTCGGTTAAACCTAACTTACTATCAATGACATAAAATAGTTTATTGATCTCGTCAAAATAATTCAGACTGCCATTTTCGGTACCTATCCAAAGATGATGGTCATTATCATAAAATAAACTGATCACTGTGCTATTGCTGATCGAGTTTCGTTCCGATCGTTTGTAAACGGCAGTGAACTTCCTTTTTTCGGTATTAAAATAATTCAATCCGTTTTGGGTGCCGATCCATAGGTTGCCTTTATCATCCTTAATTAAGGCGGTCACAAAATTATCACTGAGTGATTTTTTGTCTTTAGCATCGTGCTGATAGGTTATAAACTGGCCGCTATAGTTTAAAAACTGTAATCCCCCGCCATTGGTGCCTGCCCAAACGCCATCGTTATCGGGCAATACAGTATTGATCAGGTTTTCGCTTAACTTACCTTCGTGCACCGGGAACTTGTAATAGGTAACAGCCTTGGTTTGTTTGTTAAAACGGCACAAGCCATCAAGCGTACCTATCCATAAATTGCCTTGCTTATCGGGTGCGATAGCTTTAACGCCATTACTTGAGTTACCCTGACGGTTACTTTTTACAGAGTAATAGCTACTACTGCCCGTTTTTCGGTCTATCAGGTTTAGGCCGCCGCCCATTGTACCTATCCACAACTTGTTATCAGCATCCTCGCTAATGGCATTTACTACCGGATGGTTGAGCCCAATATGTGAGCCTTTGCTTTCGCCGACATTGGAGAAATTGTTATTACCGGGATAATAAATATTAATTCCGCCGGCAAAGGTGCCTATCCAAACCCCCGAAGCGTTATCCTGCAGAAAGCTCCAAATGGTACTGTCGTTCAAACTATCATCGTCCGACGAGTTATGAACAAATGTTTTGAAAACACCGGTGTTGCTGTCAAAAATACTTAAGCCGCGGCGTGTACCAATCCAAATGGTATTGTCGCTGTGCACCATAATAGCTTTAACCCAATCAGACGAGAGTGAATTGGGGTCAGTATCCGAATGAATATAGTGGACACATACACCGGTAGCATTACTGTACCTGAATAGGCCCGAAGTTTCGGTACCGAACCAAATATCGCCGTTTCTATCCTGTTGTATCACCAATACTTTGGCTGCCATTAATTCGGCATTATCCTGGATCGATTTTGGAAGTGCAATGATCTGTTGTGTTTTGGGGTTGAATCGTTTAACTCCACGACGTGTGCCTACCCAAATAGTCGACTGCTTATCCTGGTAAAGTATAAAAGTAATGCCGCTGAAAATATCGCTGTTTTGTGGTGTCGAAAAGCTTTTAACATCAGTCAATTTATAATTAACCGTGTCAACCTGCTTAACGCCCCCAAAGGTTGCTGCCCATAAATTGCCGTAACCATCCTGAATAACGGACGAAATGTAATTGCGCCCTCCTTTTATATTCTGGATACCTACCGACTTAAACACATCGGCCTTAGGGTCATAGATGTTTAACCCATTGGATGTACCTATCCAAAGGTTTTTATTTCCATCCTCGCAAATGGTGTTTACGCGGTTATTACTTATCGTTTTTGGATTTTTATCCTGATGCCTGTAAGTATGAAAATCATAGCCGTTATATCTGGTTAACCCCTTCCAGTTACCTATCCAGATGAAGCCCTTATCATCCTGAAAAATAACCCCGATAGGGCTTTGAACCAAACCCTCCTTATACGAAAGGTGATGGAATTTTAATGGCAATTGCTGAGCCGTTGAACACAAAGTGAACAACATTAAAGCAACGACCACGATGTGTTTTTTAGTGATATATTGGAATATCGCCATTAAGGGCACTGATTATAAATGTTTGTGACATATAAAGGTAGCACAATGTTAACTATTTGACAATGTAAAAAGCAAATGCATTCCATTAATATCACTGTAGTTGCTGGATATAGATTTATTTTAGGGATATGGTAGAGCTGGGCGGTTGTACCTGCGGTAAAGGTTGGATAGTGGCCGATTGGTTTTGCTGCCTCTTGAGCTTAACTTAATGACATTGAGAGCGCCCCCTTATTTTGAAACTGCCCGGCGGCAGGCTACGCTCGTCTGAAGAACGTCCCCGGTTTTCTTATGATTGGATGATTTTGGTGAAAACAGGGGGCGCTTTAAGGCACAAAGATTTAGCTGTAGAATTGGTATTGGGGTAAAATGATTTTTCGGCCTATCTCCTTGTAGGGTGATCAGTTATTTTCGTTAAACATCAGGTGTAAAATTGAATGTGCATAACGAGCTTACCGGTGGTATCGCTTATACGTTGCGCCTGGACTTCGAAACGCTTTGATAATTGGGTCAGCATAACTACTACTTAACTACAATATTACTTAAACGACGAAAACAGAAATAAAACTACCAGCGCACGGTTTTAAACTTCCAGCCCGGTTCAACCTTTTGCATTTCTACTTCATCGTCGCGCTTGGTTAAACCGCAGTTGAGGTAGTTTTGGTGCAGCCTGGCCAATTCGTCGCGGTTAAGCTCAACGCCTAACCCCGGTTCGTTTGATACAGCCACCGAGCCATCTTCAAACTTAAACCTCCCGGCGGTTATTACCTCGTCGCTTTGCCAAGGGTAATGGGTATCAAGAGCATAGGGCACTGTTGGTAAGGCGGCGCCTAAATGCACCATAGCGGCAAGGGATATGCCCAGGTGACTATTGGAGTGCATTGATAAGCCACGGCCAAAGGTTTCGCATATCTTAGATAGCTCCATCGAACTTTTAAGGCCACCCCAAAAATGGTGATCGCTCAAAATAATATCTTCGGCGCCAATAGCTATACTATGGGGTATATCATCAAAAGCGGTAGTACACATATTGGTTGCCAATGGTGTTTTTACCGCTTTGCGTACTTCGGCCATGTTTGCCTGGCCCCGGGTTGGGTCTTCCAGGTATTCCAACACGCTTTCCATTTCGCGGCCATATTTTATCGATGTTTCCACAGTCCATAAGGCATTTGGGTCGATACGTAAAGGAACATCTGCGCCAAAGGCTTCGCGCAAAGCAAACACCGAATCAACTTCTACGCGCGGTTCAAATACCCCGCCTTTTAGCTTGATAGATTTAAAGCCAAACTCATTACACATGGCTTTTGCCTGATCAACAATTTGGGCCGGGTTAAGTGCGCTTGCCTGCCGGCCAGCAGCCCATCCTGTGGCACTTGCATCGGTACCAAAGCCCAGTTCGCCACCGGCACCTTCGTGTTTGTAAAACAGGTATGCCGAAAACGGAACGGCATCGCGCATTTTGCCGCCTAATATATCAACTATTGGCCGGCCGGTTACCTTACCGATAATATCAAGACAGGCAACTTCGATAGCACTGAATATGTGAACAAGCTTACGCTGATCCCAAGGCGTATAGCCACGCTGCGATGCGGTTTCTTTACCAAAAAAGCTTTCTAAAACATACCTTATTTCATTCAGCTGGAAGGGATCGCGTCCAATGATAAGGCTTTTTGATTGTTCAAGTGCTTCATCAATACTGATATTGCCCGGAATTTCGCTGATACCCGATATATTATCATCGGTAATTAATTCAACAATGGTACGCAATGCATAAGGCGCGTGTAAACCTGCAGCATTTAACAACGGTGGATCAATTACAGCAATTGGGGTAATAATAAATTGCTTTATCCTGGGGCCATTCTGTTTCAAAAACTTGCTATCTATAGTTGTCATTCGGAATAGTTTTATTGGCTGATATTTGATAATTGTTCTATTAATAAAGCAATAGCGCTGTGGTCAAGTTCGCCTTTACCCTGCGCTATTAGCGCATCCATGTGATTAGCTACCTGCGCGGTACCATACAAGGGTACCGAAAACTCTTTACCTGCCTGCAAGGCTATATTCATATCCTTACGGTGAAGTTTGATTTTAAAGCCGGGTTTAAAATTACGGTCGATAATACGTTGGCCGTGCAGGTCCAAAATTCGACTTTGGGCAAAACCGCCCAAAAGCACTTCGCGCATTTTTCCAAGATCAAGGCCTGCTTTATTAGCTAATGTAAAAGCTTCGGCAATGGCGTTAATGGTTATGCCAACTATCATTTGGTTACATGCTTTGGTTACTTGCCCTGAGCCTGCTTCGCCTATCAGCACTATATTTTTGCCCACGCAACTAAATACAGGCAGCGCACGGTTAAAAGCAGCCTGGGTGCCGCCAACCATAATAGATAATGATGCAGCTTCGGCGCCAACCTGGCCACCGGATACAGGCGCATCAAGCGCTTCCACATTTTTTTGTTGAAATAACCGGTATATGTTTTTTGCTGTAGAAGGTGCTATGGTACTCATATCAATAAACAAAGCACCCGTTTTAATACCCGCCAATACACCATCTGCTCCCGATATAACATCTTCTACTTCGGGCGAATCGGGCAGCATAGTAATAACAATATCGCTGTTTTGGGCTATTAGCATTGCACTTGTGTACACGGTTGCCCCGGCATTTACCACTTCGGCTGCAGCCTTATTTTTTTCGAGAACCGCTACAGGATAGCCGGCTTTAAGTAAATTTAAGGCCATGGCTTTGCCCATAATGCCTAATCCTATAAATCCAATTTTTTCCATTTAGTTATTTATTGTTGATATGTTAAATTGAAGGGAGCAGTTTAGCGGCTATCATTATAGCTATTAGCCCGCTTATGCCCATAATTGCCAGTAATGGCGAAATTGTTTTGAGAGCCTCGCGCTCGGTTAGGTTACTTACCCGGCATACCACCCAAAAGCCGGCATCGTTCATCCAGGGTACCAGTTTAGAGCCGCAGCCAATGGCCAGGCATAGGTATAAAGGGTGGTAACTTAGGTGCGCCCCGGTTGCCATCCCCGAAAGGATACCCGAAGCCGTTATTAACGCCACCGTTGCCGAACCTTGCGCCGTACGTACAATTGCCGTAATAAAAAACGCCAGCGGAATTAATGCCATCTGGTAGTTTTTGGTTAGATCAGCTATCCGCATGCTGATGCCGCTTTGTTGCAGCATACCGCCAAATGCCCCCCCTGCCGCAATAATGAGGATGATACCCCCACCACCCATTAACGCCGCTTGTACGGATGTGCCAATAGCTTCTTTACCCGCCCTTTTTTGCATAGCTAAAATAATGAGCGCGGCTATGCCGCCTATTACCAATGCCATGTTTTTATCGCCCATAAATTCAACCGTGCTAATGAGCGCCGTAAATGCCGCACCTCCACCTTTTAAATTGGTGGCAGGTAGCGATGTAAGTATGGTATTGAAACAGATAAATAGCAAGGGTATTAAAACAGGCATCAACGAAATACCGAGGCCCGGCAATTGTGAAGTATCTTTTCGCGATATTTCCTCGATATCTTCAAGGTGAGCATCAACCGAATCGCGCAATGGTACGGGCCATTTTTTGTTGGCCCACGCAGCATAAGCATAGCCGCTTGTTATGGTAATTAACCCTAAAAAAGTACCGCCGATCATCATCATGCCAATAGGTACGTGCATTTCGCCAACCAAAAATAGCGGGCCCGGTGCTGGTGGTACCAACGAATTAGCCATGGCAGCACCAGCCATAATACACATGATAAATAACAGATAGTTTTTACCGATGCGCACTGTTATCGCTTTTGCCAGGGGTATCATCAGCAACAGCACGGTATCAAAAAAAACAGGTATGCCAATAAAAAAGCTGCTCACCAAAAAGGCTACAGGCGCTTTGTTTATGCCGGTAAGTTTCAATATTGACCGGATGATGCGCTCGGCAGCGCCGCTCTCTAACAAGCATTTGCCTATAATAGATGCCATGGCTATTAACACCCCTATTTTAGCGCAGGTATTGCCAAACTCAATAGCTACCCTTTCGCCAATGTTTTTGTGCGAAAGTTCGAGCGCGGCCTTGGCCGACATGCCCTTGTTTAGCGCATATTGCTCTACCGAAAACGCCGGCGTTAACATAGCTACTACCAAAGCACCAAACAACATGGCCAAAAACGGGTGCAGCTTAAAGCCGATAATACCGGCAACAACAACCAATATGCCTGCCGCCAAAATGAATACCGGATCAGTTATGATATTTTGCATTAGGCCGGTTTGTTTGCCGCCACTCGCATGGCGTTAAGTTTAGCGGCCAGGTTGCGTGCGCCGTCGGCCACAAAGGCGGCATCCGCACCGCAAGCCATCAGCCTGATACCAAAATTGTGATAAGTATTATAATCGTCGGGGTTAAAAAATAGTATACCAGTAGCCTTGCCAGCCTTATTTGCCGCGCTTACTATCGCTTTTACAGCATCGGTAAAGCGAGGGTTATCAAACTCGCCAAAAATTCCCATTTCCATGGTTAGGTCTGCCGGGCCAATAAATAGTACGTCAACACCATCCAAAGCGGCTATCTCATTCAAGTGGTTTAAAGCCTCTAAGGTTTCTATCTGTATAACCCCCAAAACGTTCTCAAACGAATCGCGGTAGTAATCGTTAAAATCTTTACCATAACCGGTTGCACGTACCATTTTAGCAACCCCTCTGGAGCCTACCGGTGGGTAATGCAACCCTTTAACTACGGCTTTTGCTTCGTCGGCATTATTAACCTTTGGGCACATTACACCTTCGGCACCCATATCCAATACACGGTGTATGCGTTGCGGGGCAGTACTTTCAACCCGCACAAGTGCTGCTGCGGGCGTATGCTGTAAAGCCTGTAATTGATGCAGCACATCAATTTCGGCCCCTGAACCATGTTCCAGATCTATCAAAACCCAATCATAACCCGATAGGCCCACAATTTCGGCGGTGATAGCGCTACCGGCGTTTAGCCAGCAGCCATTTAAAGTTTCGCCTTGCTTAAGTCGTTTCTTTAGGTCTTTCATTTTAAGATGGAGTTAGGGTTTGATTTTAGCATATTGCCAATAGAGGTAGCCGTTCCGGTTAAATTATCAGTTGTATTGGCTAAGGCAGTTTGTAGGTCTGTATCCTGATCATTAATAGATAGCAATATATCAAAGTATTTTAACATTTGTGCCGAAGGCTTTAACGGCACCCTCCCAGCCATGCCAATTACAGGCAAGCCTTTAAGTTTGGCCTGTTTAGCTACACCAAACGGGCCCTTGCCTTGCAGGGTTTGCTCATCAATACTACCCTCGCCTGTAACAACCACGTCAGCGTTTTTTAATACCGCATTAAAATTGGTAAGGGCTAAAAAAGTATCTATCCCGTTAGCTAACCTTGCGTTTATAAAGCAGTTTAAACCGGCCGCCGCGCCTCCGGCTGTACCACCATGTTTTACCGATGCCATATCCATACCTGTGTGCTGAAACGCGATCATAGAAAATTGGGTCAACGCCATTTCCAATTGATGTACATTAGTTTCCGAAGCACCCTTTTGAGGTCCAAATACCGCTGCCGAACCTTGCGGGCCTAACAGTAAATTATCAACATCGCAAAGTATAGTCACTTCACAGTTCAATATTCTTTCGTCCAGATGAGACGTATTTATTTCGGCCAGTGTAGCCATTGTTTCGGGTGTACCCGGCAGCTCACGCCCTTCGTTATTCAAAAACTGCACACCCAATGCGGATAAAATACCCGCGCCGCCATCAACAGTAGCAGAGCCGCCCATGGCCAATATTATTCGTTTTACGCCCCTGTCTAAAGCAGCGATCATTAGCTGACCTGTACCAAACGATGTTACCCTTAATGGCGACAATTCTTCAGGCTTTAAAAGCCTGATACCCGAAGCCGAAGCCATTTCAATAACCGCCGTTTCACCGCCATCAATTACCCCAAAAGATGCATCAATGTTACGCCCTAAAGGATCCTGAACGGTTACGGTTACTATTTCACCCACACACTGTTTAATGATCAGGCTGCCGGTACCGTCGCCTCCATCCGCTATCGGGAAGCACTGGCAAATACAGTCCAAATCGCTTTCTTCAAAACCCTTTTTAATGGCCAGGGCTGCAGCCTCGGCATCAACGGCGTGTTTAAAAGCATTGGGGGCAATAAGTATATTTAAAACGTTGGGGTCCATTCCGTTATTCGGTATTTATTTGGTGATTCCCTTAGATTGATACGCCGGTTTGTTAGCCCAGCTTTTACTGGCAGTATCCTGCAAATATATATCCAGTTTACCGCCATTCATAATATCGCTGTAGCGGATAAAACTATTAAGCATTGGCTTACCATTCCATTTAACCAAGTGTATGTATTGTGCGTTTTTACTGGTTTTATGGCAAGCAACATTAAAAATTTTGCCATCTTTCAGGCTGATAGCAACATGATCAAATATTGGAGAGCACAGCAAATACTCACCCGATACCGGGTTTACGGGGTAAAAACCCATAGCCGCAAACATGTACCATGCCGACATTTGCCCCGCATCATCATTACCACCTAAGCCCCCGGGTCCGTCACTATATTCGGCTGCCAATATTTTTCGTACGGCAGCTTGCGTTTTCCATGGCGATGGCGTGTAATTGTACATAAACGGTATTTGGTGGCCCGGCTCGTTACCGTGCCAGTACTCGCCTTTACTAAACAAACTATCTAATGCCCGTTCCATTTTGTTTGAGCCGCCCATCAGTTTATATAAACCCGGCACATCGTGCGGAACATAGAAGGTATATTGGCGGGCGGTACCTTCGGTAATATAAGTTTCCTTTTTATCCGGATCAAAAGGGGTTGACCAGCTACTGTTGCTATGCTTGCCTCGTACAAAACCGCTTTGCGTATCGAACACATTTTTGTAATACCCGGCACGTTTAATCAGCGTAGTATAGTCGGCGTTTTTTTGCAGGCCTTTGGCAAATTGCGCCAGGGCGAAATCATCATAAGCATATTCCATGGTACGGCTCACCTGCTCCATTTTATGGAATGCATCCAGCACGCTATCCTCAACCGGGATGTAGTTGTATTTTAAATAGCTATCCAGCGCACGGCGGCCCTTGCCTTCAACGTAATCGGCGTGGCTGGCGGGTATATCAAAGGCATTGTGTTTAAGCAACTGGTACGCTTCGGCAACATTGTAATTGCGGATACCTTTAAGATATGCCGAACTGATAACCGATGTAGTATGATCGCCTATCATTTCGGACGTATAACTATTCCAACAAGGAAATATCGGCATCCAGCCACCTTGTTTACCTTTTAATATGAGCGATTGCACCAGGTTGTTTACAAACGTTGGGTTTAATATTTCGAACATAGGTATCTCGGCCCGGTAAATATCCCACATCGAAAAATCATCATAATAATTACCGCTGGCCAATTGTTCGGTTTGGTAGCTTGATGAGAAACGAGGGTATCGCCCGTCAACATCGTTAAACAAACGAGGCTGCTGCATGGCGTGGTAATAGGCCGTATAAAAAATAGTTTTGTCGCGCTCGTTGGCGGATTCAACTTTTATTTGGCTAAGCGCTTTTTGCCAGATGGCCTTATTTGCCACAGCTGTTTGCTCAAAATTAAAGGAGGGCATTTCGGCCTGCAAGTTTTTACGCGCTCCATCAAACCCGGTAAACGATGTACCTATGCGAATAGTCAGCTTTTCGCCTTTATTTAACTTAAAGCCTATATACGCGCCCATATTAGTTCCGTTTTTTATGCTGTCTGTTTTAAAGATCTTATCTCCGGCAAAAGTGCCTCTACGGACTAAACCCCTATCAAACCTGATGACAAAAAAGCCACTGAAACCCGCGCTTTTGCCCCAACCCTGGTAAATACGGTGTCCGGGGTTGTAGCCGTATATTTCTCCGCGCTTTTCATCCACTTTAATAAAACCTTCGTGGTAATCGCTGTTAGGTGTTATCAATAAATACAGGCTGTCGCTTTTGTTCATGGTAAACTGCATCATACCGCAACGCTCGGTTGCTGTTACGGCTGCGGTTACCTGGTAGGGTTTAATGTTTACCTGGTATAAATCGGGCGATGATATTTCATCATCATGATCAAATTTGGCGGCGTAGTTGGTTGTTTTTAAATTACCGGTAATGGGCATAATGGTAAAGCTGCCGTAATCTTGCGTGCAGGAGCCGCTTAACCAGTGCGAGCCGCGCAAACCACTTAACATATCATCTTTATAATAATAGGGCGGTACGCATTTACTTTCGGTGGCCTGGGTTTGTGGTGTCCACTGTGTCATACCGAAGGGAGCCGTAACGGCGGGTATAGTATTGGCATACCTTGCCTGTACCGAGCCATGTTTTAAGGCCGATGAAGTAGTTGCCGTTGCAGTACCTGCCATTGGCTGCACGTATTTTACAATATCCTGCCCAAAGGTTGCCGAACCGGTTAATAAAGCCGCAATGCCGCACAGGGCAAAAAGTGATGTAGAAATATTGTTCATTTTGGAGTATTGGAAATACATCAATGCAATCGCTATTAGCATTAAAGGTAAACTACTATTATAAACTAACCAACATACGCTTTATGCGATGCTATGCGATGATCTAAACCCGCCGCAATTAGCATTGCGACGGGACAGATAGTTTTCTAATTAATTATACCCGGGGTTCTGCGTTAAATTAGGGTTTAACTGTATTTCCCGAAGTGGGATAGGGTATAGACCTAAATTTGTAGTAATGTTACCTATGGTACCGTTGATAGAGCCGGTAGCTTTAAAAGCCGTCATCACCGGGATGTAAGTACCCCAACGTACCAGATCGAACCATCTTTCGGCTTCAAAGCAAAGCTCTACTCTCCTTTCGTTGCGAATGGCTGTGCGGGCATCAGATTGTATTAATCCGAGCTTTGGTGCAAGGTTTGCCCTGGTGCGAACAAGATTAAGCTGCACTAATGACTCAGGGGTTTTACCGTTTTCGTTCAGTGCTTCGGCGTAAAGTAAAATTACATCGCCATAACGTAAAACCGGCCAATCGTTATCGCCTTCGCTTACCCCGGTTACGCTTGAGTAAATAAACTTTTTAGCGTAATAGTAGGTAAGTGTGCCGGCATTATATATGCCAATTGAAGTTGCCAGGCGGCTATCGCCGGCTTCAAAAGCGTTGTAAAGGTTTGCGGTACCTACGTTATTACTGTTACCAGTAACCGATGTTGTAATGGTTGTGCCCGATGGTTGTGGAACAAACCCCCTTGCATAAGTATTGCCTTCGCTATAGCCTCCATTTAGGTACTGTACAGAAAAAATGATATCCTTATTATTATCATTACCTAAACCAAAAACCTGGTTGTAGGGTATAAGCGTACCCGAAGTTGCCGACACTGTTGCCAGTATAGCTTCGGCCTGTATAAACTTGTTCTCGAACATGTAAACCTTACCCAATAAACCATTTGCAGCAATGCTGGTTGCACGCCCAATATTGGTTCCGGTGTACGATGCCGGTAATACGGCAGCGGCCTCGGTCAAGTCCTTTTCTATTTGCGCGTATACCGCAGCAGCGGTAGCTCGGTTATAAGTATATGCCTGCTGTTCGGATGTGATCTCGGTTAGTACTAACGGAACACCACCAAACATACGTACCAGGTTAAAATACATTAACGCCCTTAAAAACTTAGCCTGCCCAATGTAACTATCACGGTTGGCCTGGGTCATTATAGGTGTATTTACATGGCCCAAAACAATATTGGCGTAAGCAATGGTAGTATAAAAACGCATCCATGCATTTTGCACGTTAGTTGATGTGGCTGTCCATGTCAGTTTATCTTCCTCGCCATACAACACTTCGCTTTCGCCGTAGGTTTGGGCATTGTCCGATGGTATTTCGCCAAAACCATATTGCTCGTTGTAAATAGGCCGTAAACTGCTGTATGCACCGGTAAGGGCACTTTGTATATCTATCTCGGTATTATAATAGGTAGAAACCGGAACTATGCCCTGTGGGGTAAGGTCTACAAAATTTTTGCTGCACGATGGTAACACAATAGCCAATGTGAATACCGATATGCTGCTTATAATTAGTTTTTTAATTTTCATGATTCTTTAGGTTAAAGCAATTAAAATCCAAAATTGATACCTACAATTAATGTGCGTGCCGTAGGATAGGTACCCTGATCAACACCCGGTGTTGTAGGATCGCCACCCATAATATTGGCTTCGGGATTATAGCCCGAATATTTGGTTATGAGGAACGGATTTTGCGCCGTAAAGTATATCCTTGCCGACTTGATGAACAGATGGGTAAGGTCCTTATCGCGCATGCGGTAACCCAATGTAATATTCCGCACCCTTAAGTATGATCCGTTCTCAACACTTAAACTGGTAAGTGCCGCACCCGGAAGCGCACTCGAATTAGTTACGCTTGGATATTTAACATCCCGGTTAGGATACAATGGATCGTAATAATTATTATAAAAATCGGCACGCGAATTTTGGTTGTTGTTACCGGTTATTGTTTGCCTGTTATTACCATTAATGATATTTACGCCTTGTACGCCCTGCATCAAAATACTAAGATCGAAGTTTTTGTACTGGAAGGTGTTGGTCAATCCGTAAGTAAAATCGGGTAAACCATGGCCCAAATTGGTCATGTCGTTAACGTCTATCTTACCATCGCCGTTCTGATCTTTAATGATCACATCGCCAACAACGTTACCTGTAACTTGCTTAGGATAATTTGCCAGATCGGCCGCACTTCGGTAAATACCGATTATCTGGTACCCGTACATAATACCCAACGGCTGGCCTACCTGAACCTGATAAACGTTGTTCCAACCATTAATGGCACGTACCGCAGGTAAAGCGCTCGGCCCGCCCAGATCTAGTATCTTGGTTTTATAAGTAGAGAAATTGGCGTTGGTGCTCCATACAACGGGGCCTATTTTGAAATTGGTATTGGCCGTAAACTCAAAACCTTTATTTTGAAGTTTACCTAAGTTAGCCTGATACGATGATGCATACAGGGCCGATGATGCATAACCCACAGCAAGCGGCAATGCTTTGTTAAGCAACATGCCATTTGAGTAACGGATAAAATAATCAAAAGTGAACGCAATTTTGTTCTGCAAAAAGCTCAGATCCATACCCATACTAGTTTGATCGTTCTTTTCCCAGGTAAGATCAGGATTGGCAAAACCGCTTTGCTGGGTACCAAATAACCTGGTGTTGCCCGATGCGTAATTTTTATTAAGCGCAACTGAGTTTACATAGCTAAAGCTACCGATGTTAGCATTACCCGTACGGCCGTAACCACCACGTAACTTTAATTCGTTAATAGCTAATTTGGCCAGTTTATCCTTAAAAAACGGTTCTTCGGCCAAACGCCATCCCATAGAGAATGATGGGAACAATGCATACCTGTTATTAGGGCCAAAACGCGAAGACGCATCCTGACGAACAGCGGCGGTGAACAGGTATCTTTTGGCATAATCGTAAATGAACCTGCCTGCATACGACACGAAGGTATTGGCATCAAACGCTTCGGAGCCTACTGTATTAGGCGAAGCCAGCGGACTTTCGACCGCGGTAGTTATAAAGGTACCCGGCACACCTGCGGTATAGTTAATTTGCGAATTATACTTTTGGGCCGAGAATAAACCCAACACATTAAAGTGATGTTTACCTATTTGCTTATCATAGGTTGCGGTATTTTCCCAAACCCAGTCAAAACTGGTGCGTGAGTTATCCGAAGCGAATATACCACCTAACTGAGGGTTTGAACCTGTTGCAGTTGGCGCTAAACTATAGGCCATTGTACCCGGTATATAGGCATGTACCTGCTCGTTCTCTAAAGTGGCACCTAAATAGGTCTTTAACTTCAGGTCGCTGATAGGCGAATATTCTAAAAACGCGTTACTTAACGTACGGAACGCCCTTGAACGATTGATGGATAAGCTTAAAATATTTACAGGGTTGTAAAAATTACTCGCCGAAAAGACGGCGGTTGGCGATAAGTTATAATTCAGGTCGCGATCATACGGTTCCTGAAAATCGCCGTTAGCTTTATAAACCGGTACTATTGGCTGGAACGTTAAGGCCTGGTTAAGCGGACTTGGTAAATTTACATCGGCAACTAATCCCGGTACACCAATTAAATAATCAGTTGGGTTGGCACCGGCACCACTTGCCTGACCAGATGATGGCTGCCTGAATTGTTCGGAGTAAGATGGTGATATGGAAAAACCGAATTTTACGTTTTTGATCAGGTCGGCATCTAAATTTAACCGGGTTGTGTAACGGCTGTAACTGGTACCTATTAATACACCTTGCTGTTTAAAAAAACCAGCAGATGCATTAAAGCGCACTTTTTCGCTGCCGCCAGAAGCATTCAGCTCAAAATCACTTAAAGGGGCCGACCTGAAAATGGCCTTTTGCCAATCAACATCGGGCAGGCTTGATATATCGCCATCCAAAATAGTAGGATATTGTAACCCTCGTAACCTACTCAGATCTTTAACCTGTTGTACATATTCGTTCTTTTTTAAAACGTCGATAAACTTGGTTACCTGTTGCATGCCTGTGTAGGCTGTTGCCGAAAATGTGGTTTTGCCGGCCTTACCCCTTTTGGTAGTTACCAACACCACACCGTTGGCCGCACGCGAACCGTAAATAGCGGCCGAAGCTGCATCCTTCAATACCTCTAACGATTCGATATCGCCGGGATTGATCAGGTTAAAGTTAGAAGCTGTTTCCAGCGGATAGCCATCAACAACATACAACGGATCGTTCGACGAACTTAACGAGCTCACACCACGCACACGGATGGTTGGAGCGGCACCGGGTTTTGCACCCTGATCTGATTGTACCTGCACACCTGCTGCTAAACCGGCTAAGGCTTCGCCGGGGGTACTTACCGGCTGGTTGCTTATGTTTTTACCTTCTACTTTAGTAATGGCCGCTGTTACCGTTGCCCGTGATTGTGTACCGTAGCCCACTACTACAACATCATTCAAGGTATGTGGCGAATCAGCCAGGGTCACATCAATAAGTATTTTGCTACCAACCACTATCTCCTGGCTAACCATCCCGATGAACGAGAACACCAGTACACTTGCGCCATTTGGCACTTTAATGGTATAGGCCCCGTTAATATCGGTCATGGTACCTGTTTGTGTGCCTTTTAAGGTAACACTTACTCCTGGTAATGTTTGGCCGTGACTATCGCTTACTTTACCTGTAATGGTAATTGCCGCTATAGCAACCGGTTTTATAACTATATTACGCCCTTTAATTACGATGGTATTATTATTGCCGGCAATAATTTCTACAAACTCTTTATCAAAGCAACCTTCTAATACCTTTTTTAATTCGGCATCAACAGCTTTAAGTGTAACTAGTCTGGCAGCGCTTATAATATTAGCATCGCAAATAAAATTATAACCGGTTTGTTTTGTTAATTGAACAAGAACTTCTTTTACGGGAGTATTTTTCACATTGATGCTTACCTGCTGAGCCAGTGTGGCAGCACTTACCTGTAAAAAAGCAAGCAGCATTATGATGACCGTAAGCTTCATGATCAATATAAATTTAAGGATACGACGAGGCATCTTCCCGCACTTTAGTGCAGTAAAAATTTTATACATTTGTTTTAGGATTAAATAATTGGTTAACGATCTAATTGGTTTTTTTATCCTTTATCAACCTTCAAGGCTGATCAACGCCGGGGGTGGTCTCAACACTCCCGGTTTTTGGATCTTTTTGGGATGTAATTATTTTGCTATAACCGTGATCCTCCTTTCTTCCGTAACAATACGGACCTTATCAACTAATTCGATATTTTTAAGCAGGCTTGATAGTCCTTTAGCCCGCGAGTAGTTACCATCAAAGTTTATTTTGGCCATATCACCTTTAAAAATAACATCAACATCATACCACCGTGATATTTTTTTCATGATAGATACAATGTTTTCGCTGTTAAAAACAAACTGATCGTTTTTCCAGGCCATTACCTCATCAACATCAGCCGGTTTAACGGTTACGCCGCTGCCATCGGTATTAACCGCCATTTCGCCGGGTTTTATCAATGTCGACTTATCCTGATAGTTTATTTTGACCGAACCTTCTAACAGTGTAGTGGTTATGGTACGCTCGTCGGCATAAGCGTTAATGTTAAAATGGGTACCTAATACCTCAACAACCTGTTTGCCGTTCACATCAATTTTAAAAGGCATGGCTTTGTTTTTGGCCACTTCAAAATAAGCTTCGCCGGTTACAGCCACCTTACGTTGGTTGCCGGTAAATACTGTAGGGAATGTTAATGATGATGAAGCGTTAAGCCAAACATGGGTACCGTCGGGCAGGGTGATGTTGTATTTGCCGCCGCGTGGTATGGTAATGGTGTTTAAAGCAATATCAGCAAGAGCGTTACCGCTACCATTTTTAATAACTATACCATTACCCGATTTGGTTATGGCCGAGTTACCTTGCTTACTTAATACGCCATTTTTGGCATCATCAAGTTGGATATGTTTACCGTTAGCTAGTGTTAAGATCGCCTTATTGGTTCCGGGCTGTATATCTTTTTGCCGGGCCGGGGTATTAACTTTAGCAATTACAGAGGTGCTTTTACGGGTATTTATTATATAAATACCGACCGATAAAAACACCAATACAGATGCGGCAACGGCATAAACCCAACGGCGCATGCCAATAACACGTGTTTGTTGCGCATGAAGGCTTGCCTGTAGTTTATTATAAAGCAGTTGTTTTACACGTTCTTTATCGGCAATAGTATAACCCGCCACCAGATCATCCTCGCCCAACCCGTGCTCATTCTGATAGCTTTTTATAAGGGCTTCTTCGCGGGCATTACAATTGCCTTGTAAATACTTCTCGCATAGCGAAAGATATTGTTCTTCTGTCATGAATATTTGAACCTTTAGGGGTTTATAATTGGGTTATATAAGTACAGATACATAAAAGCTTTTCAACACACATAAAAAAATAAAAAACATACTTCATTTTTTCGATCTCGGTAAAAAAAGCCCACATAAACAGCGTATTATCAGTTTTTAAATTCATAAATATTTTTCATTCCCGGTTTATATTGCATAGTTTTATCGCACCCAATTATATGCCAGGCAAAACTTTAACAGACTCAGAACTATTTGAGGCTATTAAACTTAATGATGAAAAGGCGTTTAATCTATTATTTGAACGTCATTGGTCTACAGTTTATAGCGTTGCCCACAAGTATGTTAAAGATGAAGAGGCTGCATTAGAAATTGCGCATGATATTTTCCTTAACATCTGGACCAAACGCCTTCAACTGAATATTTCGTTATTTAAAGCTTATGTTATTACTGCTGCCAGTTACCATGGTATACGTAAACGGCAAACCTTAAAGGCCATCCCGATACAATACGTTGAAGATTACGAATACGCCGAAGACACAGCCTATTTAATGCCCGACCAGCAAGCCTATAATGACGGTGAAACCAAACTGGACGAACAGGAAATGCAAGACAAAATTGATATATTGCTAAACGACCTACCCAAACGTTGCCGCGAGATATATAGCTTGAGCCGCAGGGATAATTTATCAATTAACGAAATAGCTGTAAAATTGGGTATATCAAAACGCACGGTAGAAAATCAGTTAACAGTAGCTTTAAAACACTTACGTACATCCCTGAGGTACTTAGTTGTTTTAGCTTGTTTTTGTAATGCAACCCTTTAGCAAGCAGTTGCCGGCGATACCGTTTCTTTAGGTATTCCTGCGGCTTCGATCACAGAGCGATGGGGAGTTACATGGCCTGGATCAGCGCAGCTGATACAGTAACTGTGCGTTTCATGAACCTGGGAACCGTAGCCCAAGATCCCGCTACAGGCAGGTTCAATGTCAACATCACAAAATGACCAGAACTCCTGAACATCATCTATTAGCTCTAATCAGCCATTATACGGAAAATAAGCGTAATGGTTTAATTCGAAGTAGTATGAACTTTATAATTCTTTAAATACCAATATATCGCTATATCGTTTATACAGCCATAAGATCTATATTGAGACGATGAACAGGCTCATTGTGTCGACCAACACTCATTACACTTACATATTGTATGGTTAAAAGGGCCAGTGTTCCAATCGCCAGGCACCATCCCAGAATAGCCACTCCAACTGGCACGAATATAGAAATGCTTCCGTCATTTTCTCCTGCTGTATCGCCGTACAGCTATTAGCGGCTTCATCACATATATTGATCGCCTTTTCGACCAGTAAGCCAAACTCTTCCCCAGCGTAGGTATCGATCCAGGTTGCGTAAGGGTTATTTTGTTTGTGCTGCTGCTGAAAGATGTGATCGCCAACCTTTTTATAGATCCAAAAGCAGGGCAATACTGATGCCATGGCAACTTCTACCTGTGCCAATGCTGCTTCTTTAAGGAGGTAGCTGGTATAATGATGGCAGGCCAGTGATTGACTTAGGTTTTTGTCAATACCGTATTCTTTAAAATAACTGGCGTGTAAGGCGTTTTCCACAACAATGGCCCCTTCTGCAAATCTAATGAAATCAAGTACAAGATCCACCCGATTTGACCGTGCCCCGATCAACGCCAATGCCCGGCCAAAATGCTCCAGATATTTGGAATCCTGGGCAATGTAAAATTTGAATTTTTCTAATGCTAATGTACCTGCGATCAGTTCCCGGATAAAAGGCATGGTAATTATCCCCTCAAATACAGGCTCGGCTTTTTGCCATACGCTTTCACTCCATTTCATGTTTGATCATTTGATGAGGTTCAAAAAAATGGTTTAATGGTCCATGGCCTTCTCCTGTTTTCACATCCTTTCCGGAAAGGATGGCCTGGTGGACATATATTTTTGCTTTTTCTATTGCGATAATCATTTCATCACCTAGAGCAATAAAAGATGCTATAGCCGAAGAAAGCGTACATCCGGTGCCATGTGTATTATTGGTTTGTATAGCAGCGGAACGAAATATCTTTTCAGATCCGTTCTTGTCAAGGTAGACATCAAACAGCTCGGCACCTTTGGTATGGCCGCCTTTTACTAAAACAGCGTTACATCCCGCACTGATCATCCGGCTGGCGGCTTCTTTCATATCACCAACTGTGCTGATCTTCATCGCTGAAAGTAGCTCCGCCTCGTCCAAATTAGGAGTGATCACTTTTGCTATCGGAAATAGTTCTTTTTTAAGGGTAGCTATAGTATCGCTTTCTATCAGTCGGTGACCACTGGTTGATACCATTACCGGGTCGAAAATGACCGGGATATCGGGGTAATCTTTTAAAACGTCGGCAATAGCGATGGCCAGTTCAGCGGAGTGTACCATGCCTATTTTGATCGCTGCCGGTTTAATATCATCCATCACAGACCTTATCTGCCCCTGGACTATTTCCGGCGGAATGCTGTGGATACCAGTTACCCCTAAAGTATTTTGAACGGTAACCGCGGTAATGGCCGATGTGCCATAGCAGCCCAAAGCGCTGAAGGTTTTCAGATCCGCTTGTATGCCCGCGCCTCCGCCACTGTCTGACCCGGCAATAGTAAGTACGGCAGTATATTTAAATTGCTGGCTCATGAAATTCCATTTTTTACGCTGAAAATTTCTCCCTTAAAGTACGGCTTGACAATATTAACGGCCATTTTGCTTCGCTGACCCATTTGGCATATAAAGACGAGTTTTTTATCAGCAGGAAAAGTCGAAATATGCTCATTTAGATCGTATAGGGATACATTTACGCCCCCAATGTTGTAATCCTCAAATTCATAGCCCTCGCGCACATCTACCAGGTAAACTTTTTCAGGCGTTCTCGCCATCCATGTTTTTAACAGGTCTATCGAAATCTCTTCATTCGCAATTTCAGCGAGCTTCTCTTCAGTTGTCGCAGGTTTCTGTATGGTTTGCTTTTGCCCGGCTATCTTAAAAATATTTATGCTGTTATCCAGTGCGTTTATACTTAATAACCTGCCGGAAAGTGTTTCGCCTATCTTGCAAATGATCTTGATCGCTTCATTGGCCATATGCGTCCCGATCATACCTGGCAGTACACCAATCACGCCGATCTCAGCACAGTTGGGTACTTCGTCTTCGGGCGGTGCTTCGGCAAACACATCCCGGTAGTTTGGCCCTTTAAGGTAATTAAAAACCGATACCTGCCCCTCAAACTTAAATATAGAACCAAAAACCAGCGGTTTGTTCAGCGTAACACAAGTATCGTTGATCAAATACCTGGTCGGAAAATTATCTGAGCCATCTATGATCAGATCGTATGCTCCAATAAGTCTTGCGGCATTTTCGTCGGTGACGCGTTCCTGATAAGCGGTTATCGTCACATGTGGATTAATTTGTTCGAGTTTTTGTTGGGCTGTTACCGCTTTCGGTTTCCCCACATCGGCAACGGAATATAAGATCTGCCGGTGCAGATTGCTTCGGTCAACTACATCATCGTCCACAATACCCATATTACCAACACCGGCTGCTACCAGGTATTGTAGAACGGGGCAACCTAAACCTCCCGCACCGATCATCAGAACCTTGGCTGCCTTCAGTTTTTCCTGTCCGCCAATACCCAATTCCGGTAAGATAATTTGGCGGTTATATTGTTTTAATTCTTCGCGGCTAAGCATACCTGTTAATTTAAGCTAAACAATTATCCCAGTCTTTCCATACTGCCTCATAACCTTGCGCCGTAATTACCTGGGCAATTTCGGCAGGGCTTCGCTCATCACTAATTTCAAACTGTTCCAGCGATTCGGGTTCTACGATATAGCCACCCGGATTTGTTTTTGAACCGGCACTGATGGATGTAATGCCCAATTTGATGATGTTGTTACGGAAATTTGGTGATTCGCGGGTAGAGATCGATAATTCTACTTCTTCGTTGAATAAACGGTAAGCGCAGATCAGCTGCACTAGTTCCCGGTCGCTCATCTCTACTTTAGGTTCCAGGCCACCACTAAATGGGCGCAACCTTGGGAATGACAGGCTGTATTTACTTTGCCAGTATTTCTTTTCCAGGTAATTTAAGTGCAGCGCCGTAAAAAAACAATCGGTGCGCCAGTCTTCGAGGCCGATCAATACCCCAAGCCCCATTTTGTGTATCCCTGCTTTTCCCAGTCGGTCGGGCGTTTCCACCCGATATTTGAAATTTGATTTTTTACCTTTCGGGTGGTGCTTTTTATAATCTTCCTGATGATAAGTTTCCTGATACACCAATACGGTATTTAAACCATAGGGGGTTAACTGCTCATAATCTTCCAGATCCATAGGTTGTATTTCCATAGAGATATGCGCGAAATGCGGACGGATCAGTTCCAGTACTTTTTTAAAGTAATCTACGTGTACGTTCACATTGTCTTCACCGGTAACCAGCAACACATGCTCGTAACCCATATCTTTGATCACCGCAACCTCCTGCATGATCTCCATTGGCGAAAGCGTTTTACGCTTCACCTTATTGTCATAGCTAAAGCCGCAGTAGGTGCAGATGTTGCTGCACTCGTTTGATAAATAAAGCGGTACGTACATTTGCAGCACCTTACCAAAACGTTTTAAAGTAAGTTGCTGGCTGATCTGTGCCATTTGCTCCAGGTAAGGTGCCGCAGCAGGCGATACGAGAGCTTTGAAATCGTCTAAAGTTCTTTTAGTAGCCGATAAAGCCCGTTCCACATCGTCACTGGTCTTCGCATAGATACTGGCTTTGGTTTCGTCCCAGTTATACGTTTCAAAAAGGTCGTTAAAGCTATTCATCTAAAAATGAGGTTAACGGGCTGCTGGCTATCGCATGTGAAACAGGTGAGGCTAATTTTGCTTCAAAAGCCATACGTCCGGCTTCAACGGCCAATTTAAAAGCGGCTGCCATTTGTACCGGGTTACTGGAAACGGCGATTGCCGTGTTGACCAAAACCGCATCGGCGCCAATTTCCATGGCCCAGGCCGCATCCGATGGTGAGCCGATACCGGCATCAATGATCACCGGTACATTACTTTGGCTGATGATGATCTCTAAAAAATCGATCGTCTTTAAGCCTTTGTTGCTTCCTATAGGCGAGCCTAAGGGCATTACTGCCGACGTACCCGCATCTTCTAAGCGTTTACAAAGCACCGGGTCGGCATGGATATAAGGCAAAACAATAAAGCCCAGTTTAGCCAGTTCCTCTGTTGCTTTTAGTGTTTCTATCGGGTCGGGCATTAGGTATTTAGGATCAGGATGTATCTCCAGTTTGATCCAGTTAGTTTCCAGGGCCTCACGCGCCAATTGGGCGGCAAAAACCGCTTCCTTAGCATTGCGCACTCCCGAGGTATTGGGCAGCAAATTGATATGTGGGTATTTTAAACGGATCAGCAGATCATCCTGCTCATTGTTTTTGACATCGACCCGTTTTAGGGCGACCGTAACCAGTTCAGAACCTGACGCCAACAAGGCCTCTTCCATTAGAGAAGACGAACTGAATTTTCCTGTACCTGTAAACAGGCGTGAACTAAAAGTTTTATCGGCTATTCTTAACATTTCTTATCGTTTTAAACTTCCTTTAAGGAATTGGTATTTAGTTGCTCATACATCTGCTGAACAGTTTGTGCCGGATCAACCGCATAAGTGATCGCGCCCGAAACTGCTACACCATATAACCCGGTTTTCATGATAGCGCTAATGTCCTGTTCTTCTATGCCGCCTATAGCTATAATAGGTATTTGAATATCTGCCAGTCTCACCCGTTTGATGATCTCCGCGTAGCCTTCCAAACCTAATATGGGGCTGAGCTTTTGTTTGGTTTTGGTGAACCGGTATGGCCCCAGGCCGATATAATCCACACCTTCTGCAACCCTTTGTTTGATATGCTCAAAGGTATTGGCAGTACCGCCAATGATCATGCTTTTACCAACAATAGCCCGAGCCTTTTCAACCGGCATGTCATCCAGGCCGAGGTGCAGACCATAAGCGCCTGCCTTCAAGGCAATTTCAGGATGATCATTCACGATCAGTTTCGCGCCATATTCTTTGCATAATTCACCTGCATAAAGCGCATATTGCAGAATATCTTCTTCAGGTTGGTTTTTAACCCTCAATTGTATCCACCGGGCACCGGCTTCGAGCGCGGCTTTTATCGCGGTGATATGTGTGCCATTTTCTGGCTGTTGCGATATGTAATGTAATCTGTCGATCATCCCTCTTTAGTTATTTGCTAAATCTTTTAACCTTTTGAAAGTAGCGACCGCCTGGTAAGGATCATTCCATATCGCACCCAGTACCGCCGCACCATCAAAATTCATTTCCCGGACTCGCTCCAGGTTTGTTTCATCAATTCCGCCCAGTGCGATCACTTTAGGCAGCGCGTTAACTTTTTCTAAACGGAAGCCATCCTCCAACTGGCTTTGATAGCCTGGTTTGGATATGCTGTTAAACACCGGACTAAAAAAGGCATAATCGAAGTATTCCAGTAAAGATATATGCGCAATATGATGTACCGAAGTACTTAGCGTATAGCCTTTTTGGTTTTGTTGTGTTAATTTTTCCGTGCCGGTTATTACCCGTTGGTTTTCAGTGTAATGCAAGCGCTTTATACCAAAAGTACCGGTTAAGTAATGTTGCTGATGTAATGCTATAGCGTTGTAAAATGTGGGATCTATGCCCAACAGCAGATCAATAAACTGGTCAATTTTCCAATCCGGCTTACGCAAATGAAAGCGCGTCATACCCGCTTCAAAAAGCCGGTTGATGATTGACGCTTCATCGGCAACTGCTCCGGGATCGGATATGACGATCAGTTCCATTACAAATAAATTTCGCTGCCTTTTTCAGTAAACTCTCTTGATTTTTCTGCCATACCTTTTGCTAAAGCGTCTTCTTCCTCCATACCGTTTTCTTTGGCATATTCCCGTACATCCTGTGTGATCTTCATTGAACAAAAATTTGGGCCGCACATGGAACAGAAGTGTGCGATCTTCGCACCGTCAGCAGGCAAGGTCTCATCATGAAACTCTTTTGCGGTATCCGGGTCAAGCGACAGGTTGAACTGGTCTTCCCACCGAAACTCAAAGCGGGCCTTGCTCAGCGCATTATCGCGGTATTGCGCACCGGGATGCCCTTTAGCCAGATCAGCAGCATGAGCAGCAATCTTATAAGTTATTACGCCATCCTTTACGTCTTTTTTATTCGGCAAGCCCAAGTGCTCTTTAGGCGTCACATAACAAAGCATCGCCGTACCAAACCAGCCGATCATGGCCGCACCAATGGCTGAAGTGATATGGTCATAACCTGGCGCGATATCCGTAGTCAATGGCCCTAATGTATAAAACGGAGCCTCTGAGCAATGTTGTAATTGTTTCTCCATATTTTCCTTAATGAGGTGCATCGGCACATGGCCAGGGCCTTCGATAATGGTTTGCACATCATGTTTCCAGGCAATTTTGGTCAATTCACCCAAAGTTTCCAGTTCACCAAATTGGGCCGCATCATTCGCATCGGCAATACAACCGGGGCGCAGACCGTCACCTAGTGAAAACGACACATCGTAAGCTTTCATGATCTCACAGATCTCTTCGAAATGTGTGTAAAGGAAGTTTTCCTTATGATGCGCTAAACACCATTTCGCCATAATTGAACCGCCACGTGATACGATGCCCGTAATACGTTTGGCGGTTAAAGGCACATAGCGCAGCAATACGCCGGCATGAATGGTGAAGTAGTCAACGCCTTGCTCAGCCTGCTCGATCAGGGTATCGCGGAACAATTCCCAAGTCAGGTCTTCGGCTTTACCGTTTACTTTTTCTAATGCCTGGTAGATGGGTACCGTACCAATAGGAACAGGTGAATTACGGATGATCCATTCGCGGGTCTCGTGAATATTCTTTCCGGTGGAAAGATCCATAATGGTATCAGCGCCCCAACGGCAGGCCCATACTGCCTTTTCTACTTCTTCTTCGATACTTGAGGTAACTGCCGAGTTGCCGATATTGGCATTGATCTTTACCAGAAAATTACGGCCAATGATCATCGGCTCAATTTCGGGGTGATTAATGTTGGATGGGATCACCGCGCGTCCGGCAGCTACTTCCTGCCTCACAAACTCCGGCGTGATTGAACCTTTCGGCGTATTCGCTCCAAAGCTATGGCCCTGGTGCTGATGGCTCATTACTTCATATTGCCCGTTGAGTTGTTCTTTCAAAAGATCGATCCGCTGGTTTTCACGAATAGCGATATATTCCATTTCGGGCGTAATGATCCCTTTTTTGGCATAATGCATTTGCGATACATTCATCCCCGCTTTGGCGCGGAAAGGTTTGGTGGTATGGTTGAAACGCAGGCTATCGAGGCTTTTGTCGTTTAAACGTTGCTGTCCATATTGTGATGAAATATGGTCCAACCGTTCCACATCGCCTCTGTCCATGATCCATTGTTCACGCAGGCGCGACAAGCCTTTTTTTACATCTATCTCCGCATTAACATCGGTGTAAGGGCCGCTGGTGTCGTATACGGTAACCGGCGCATTTGGTTCGGTTTCGCCGAACCTACCATGCAGTTTGGTATCGCTTAAACTTATCTCGCGCATGGCTACCTGTATGTCGTGCAGCTGCCCCTGTACAAAAACCTTTTTCGAGGCCGGAAAGGGAGCGGTAGTCAATACATGGTCTGTCGGAATTTTTTCTTGCTTCATTTGTTTGGATTTTATGGTTAGCCGCCTTGTGTGGCTTTGATGATAATGACCTGATCGCCGGGATGGAGGATATGGCTTTCCCAACTCGCTTTAGAAATAATGGCCTGGTTAACAGCCACTGCAATACCTTTAGCGGGGATATTTAATACAGCCGTAAGTAAATGTTGCACGCTGCAAACATCGGTAACCTGGTAAATTTGTTGATTGACGGTAATTTCCATTCTGTATCTAAAAACAACTTTTAGGAATGGCCCCGTATGGAGGAAAGAAAAAACAACTTAAATATCAGGTAAAGTTGTCGTCACTTTTCCCTTCGGCAGTACTAACTGCATCAGGTTCAAAGGGTATTATCTCAGTCCGTAAAGGACACCCCTAAAGTTGCAGTAAACATATAGAAAAGTTTTAAGAATAACCAAATTATTCTTGAGTGGGCAAATGTTAACCGCTTATGTGAATCTACACGGGGTAAAAGTTATCCCGGTGGGATCATGGGAGAACAAAAAATACAAGAAGTTCTCATCTGTTATTATAGCTTCTCGCAGCAACGCTTTCTAAGAAATTCCAGATCTAGTACAACCCGATCCAGCCTAAACGGCACCAATTTCGGTACCCTATTCCCTTTCCAGATATTATTACCTTTTAAATAACTATTTTTGTATATGCTTTTATGGCATTACTGCAACCAAAGTCGGCTAACCCAGTGGTCAATTTGACCCGAAATAAGGTAGTCACATCTCCATAATATACAAGTAGCCCGTAGGGGAAACTTCTCGAACCCCTTTCTAACAGACTGAGGTTGTTAGCTTCCTAAATTAAATGGTTCGAGCCACGTTTCAAGATCCTCTATTGCCCCTATTTTCGGTGCATCATAAATTATTGATAATCTTATTATTCTCATTTCTTTTTGACCTAAAAAATATTTAAGTTTATCATGTTAATATTAATGTAATATTCAGGGCAGGGCTTAATGGTCACCACTGGATTTACTAATGTTACACAACCTAAACTTTAAATATGATTTCGTTATTGCTTAAACAGGCTATATCATGTTAAATTTATCATGATGCCCGAACATTTAGAGCAACTGTACCAAGCTATAGCCGAGAATATCCTGTCGGGTCAGGGTCAGTGCGTGCTGATACTGGGGCCTGAGCTTTCTGTAAGCCAAACCGGAGTAGATTATAAAACTCATTTTTCGCAATTAGTTGATACTTATGCACCGGGATCAAAATATTTAAGTGGTGACAACCTATTTTATTTTAAAGACAATTTTGGCGAAACCCGCGTAAGCAGCCGCGTAAGTGAGTTTTATAAGAATGTGGGCGACCCGGTATTACTCGAAAAAATATCGCGTATCAAATTCCCGCTCATTATAAATGTTTGCCCTGATGAGGCTTTAAACAACATATACAAACGCAAATCAATAGCGTATCAACAGGGATATTTTGCTGCCGATTCCAAAGCGCTATTTAACTCGCTGCCCATACCCACCAAGCAAATACCTATTATTTATAACTTGTTGGGCACGCAGGAAATAGCGCAGTCGCTTATTCTAACACATACCAAGCTTTACGAATCTATCCAATTGTTACTGGCCGTAAATTCGTTGCCGGATAATATTGAGATCTATTTAAAAAGCATAGCCAATAGTTTCCTATTCCTGGGATTTAAGTTCGATTCGTGGTATTACCAATTGGTTTGCCATAAGCTTGGCCTGCACCGCAAAACGAACATTTGCACACTACTAACGGAGGCTACCGATAATATTAGCATGATTATGGAAAACTCGGTAAATATGGAGTTCACTACCGAGAACGCCACACAATGTATAGACAATATTTTGGCCCGTTGTACCGAAGATTTGCGCAAACCAAGCGCTACGGGCAAATACAGTACTTTTATTTCGTATGCATGGAAGGACGATACCAACGCTGAGCGCGAGAATATAGTTAACCTGATTGACCAGTGTTTCGCCGATAGAACAGATAATATTTACACCCTATTCAGGGATAAACGGGACCTGAGTTTTGGCGGGAGCATTAATAGTTTTATGGATACCATTGGCTCAGGCAAAACGGTGATTATGGTGATCAGTGATAAATATCTAAAGTCGATGTATTGCATGCTTGAGGCCATCCGGGTAACGGAATATCCTGATAAGGATAAACGGATATTTGTAGTGATGATGACAGACGCTTCGGCCATTATAGCCGCTGATAAAGGTAAGGACGAGATACAAAAGATATATAAAAAATATTGGTTCGAAAAATACCAGGAGATATCGGGCGACCCTGCGCGGCTGGGTACCGAGGAGTGCAATAACTATTTAAAAATATTCACCTTTATTAATCAATTCATTACCAACATTGGCGATAAGCTGAACCTAAACCTTGGCTATACCGATATTACTACCGACAGCCAAACCAAACGCTTTGACATAGCGGACAATAAAAAGGCCGAATTTGATGCTTTTATAGGTTGTGTATTAACCAAATTAAAGGAAGACTGATGCACACCGAAAAAAAATACCGTTACCCGGGACTAAATTTTTACCGCGAAGAAGATAAGGATATCTTTTTTGGGCGAAATGAAGACTCACAGCGCTTGTATACCCAGGTAATACTGAACCAAACGCTGGTGCTGCATGCAGAATCGGGAACAGGGAAAAGTTCGGTAATACAGGCTGGCTTATTGCCTTTACTGAAGGCGAACCAACCAGACTATTTAGCGTTGACCGTTCGTTTTGATGAGCCTACCGCAGGTTTAGTGCTTATTGATGATATGATCCGGAAGGTTAAGGACAGCCTGCCGCCGTTGACCGGTATAGAACTACCCTATATTAATACCAGCAATGATAAATTATGGGTGCTGGCCAAAAAGCTATCCAAAACCAATAAAAAACTGCTGATCATTTTTGACCAGTTTGAGCAGCTGCAAGGCTTTGATCAGAAACAAATAGCGGGTTTTAAAGCTGCGCTGGCCGAGTTATTAAGTGCTGATATACCAGCTAAACTGCATAAACAAATATTAGCCAATACGGCGCTTATTGTTGAAAAAGAAGACCTTACCGAAGAAGAAAAGAACGAGTTTAATGCCAATAGCGATTTTTTAAAAGAGCCACTGAACGTAAAGCTCATTTTTGTGGTTCGGGAAGATAAGCTGGGCACGATGAGCCTCTTATCGGATGTGATACCCGATATTTTAAAAAACGATATCGTACTCAAGCATTTAAACAAGGAAAGCGCCAAGGAAGCGGTACTAAAGCCTAGCCAGGCCGATGGCGATTTTGCCTCACCTAAGTTTGAATTTGAGAGCATTGATATTGTAGAGCGCAAGCTGGCTGAGATAGCCGATAGCGATACAGAGCTGATAGATCCGATACAGTTACAGATCGTTTTTAGTAATATAGAAAAGGGCATTATAGCCAGTGGTGTGAAAAGGAAGGCGGCAAGCGGCACAATCGTGGTGTCCGAAAGGCAGATCCCCCCTATCGGCGATATTATTAACGATTTTTACAACAATACCTGGCAGCAGGTAAAAGATACAATCGCAGAGAAACACATACCACTTTCAGATGCCGAGTTTGACCAACACCGGCTATATATTATTACGGAACTGGTGGTGGAGGATTCGAGGGACCTGGTACTGGCCAAAAAACTATCTGACTCCGATGATCCCAACTCGATCTTTAAAATCACTACATCGGTATTATTATCAACCGGTTTTATACGCGAGATTGTAGGACATGATAATTTTTACCAGCTATGCCACGATAGATTTATTGCCCCGGTAAATGCCGATGTTGCCCGCATGGCGGCGGTTGAACAGGTGCTTAGGGATACAGAAAAAATTGCAGAAGAGAGAACAAAGACATCTAAAAAGAGGAAGCAGATATTTGGCTGGATAAGTTTAAGTATACTGTTGATCATCGGGATACTTTTTATCATCGTCACAACCGCGGAAAAAAAAGAAGCCGAGTGGCAACGGCAAGAGGCGATCAAACAAAGATCGATAGCAGATGGCTTAACGGCAAAGGCAACGCAAAATGAGCGCCTAGCCCGGCAAAACCGGATATTAACAATATTGAGTACTATCAGGCGCGACAATCCTACTTTGAGTTATATTATTGCGCAACAGGCAAAAGAAATTTTCAGAAACGACGAAAAAATAGACGAGTTTATTAACGAATATGAAAAATTGAACTATGGTTATTTATTGAGTTCGTACCCCGTTTCGGAACTTTATGGTGATGATGATCTAAATGATGCGATAATTACTGACCAAACCCACCTTTCGGTATTGAACAGGCACTCTAACTCGATCTGGAATATTAAAACCCAAATGCTGGAATCGATACGAAGTGAGACCGGAACATATTTTGAGCACCTTAAATATCTTTCCTTAAATGGTAAAAGATATATTGTTAGTCATGATAACAAAGCAACGGCAAAGATTCAAGATAGCGACGGACATGTTTTAAATAAATTCGGGGCAGGTTTGGGAAGCATCGACGCTCATAATATCAGCGTTTCGAACAACGGAGAATATATTATAGTACTCGATACGGTTTATAATTATAAAACCAGATCATTTGTTTGTGCCCTGCCAGATAAGTATAAGGGATCGCAACAGGTAGGATCTGTTTTTTTGAATGATAATAAACACATTGCCGTGGGTTATGCAAGCGGCTATAAAATTATTTACAGAATAGATGTATCAAGACCAGAAAAAATAAGGGAAGTATATCGTTTTGCCCCGTACCGTGGATCGACATCTATCACTTCAATAGCTGTTGACCCTAAAGATCGTTACCTGATAGTCGGTGAACCTGATGGGGGCATTGAAACATGGAGAATTCAAAACTTGAACGAAGCTGATAAAAAAGAGAATTTATCAGATGCACACCATTATCCCAGATCGCTTAAACTGTTATTTGGGCACACCGGCAGGGTTAACCATCTTTCGATATCACGCGATGGCAATTTTTTATTAAGTGGAAGTAATGATTATTTAACGATCTTATGGGATTTGCGCACAATGAAACGTTTGCGGATAATGAAAGCACGGGAATCTGATGTTATATATACTTCATTTTCGGCCGATAAGAACACCCTAATCACAGGCTCACGAGATGGCATTTTATCGTTATGGAGCACCGAAAGCCCCTTGAGTTTGTATAAACAAAACAAGCTAACCCACTTTTCTCCTTTTGATTATTATACAGTTGGCCTTGGAAAAAATGATGAGTTCTCGAAGTATTTGCTCGAGCCAACCAACGTAACCCAACTGTATAAAACAACGATGACCTATTTTATGAGTATGCCGGTTACTAACCTTTACCAGGGCGACATAGATTATCTTGATAATATTAAACTTTCGTTACAAGAGATAGACGAAATGTACAGATCACTGATTACCAATAAAGAGTATAAAACTAAATTTTCTGAACAGCAAAAAACGATGTTCGAAAATTATCATAAAATGTTCAAAGCTAACATAGCTAACCTTTTACAATAAATACGGATCCTAGAAAACATTATATTTAAAAACCAAAATCAACCCATCACCATGGACAAAGCAGCATTTGACGATTATGTAGCCAACCGCTACCAGGATCAATTGAATTATTATGAGGCAACATCGGGCAGAAACCAAAAGAAGTATAAGCGCTTTCAATGGATACTGATCGTGCTTACGGCGCTTACCCCAGTTTTTGCAGCACTAAAAACCATAAAATGGGGCGACTTTGTAGTACCGATAGACCTAAGCGTATTGGTGTTGGTAACATCAACCATAGTAGCCATATTGACCACCGGTTTAAAAACATTTAATTACCAGGAGTTGTGGATCAAATCACGCACAACCTACGAAATGCTGAAGCCCGAACTTTACTATTATAACTTTAATGTAGGTGATTACATCAAAGACGAAATTGACAAAGAATCGGTATTTGTTACCCGTGTGGAGGCTATTTTAGGCAGTGAACATAGGGAGTGGCCCGTTAAGAGCTTGCAAGACAAGGATAAGCCGGCTAAAGAAGAAACGATAGCTAAACCTTGAAGCTGATCGAAAAAGCCACAAAAAAGCGTCGAACATTGAAAAATTAAAAAACTAAACCTCCGTGCAATATGGAGATTTAGTTTTTAAATAGCCTTAATTATTACTGAATCAGATTATCTTTCTGCGTTCATAGCTTTTTTAGTTCCTTTTTTCAATCTAAAAACTCACTTGGGCGCTATTACAAAATTAATGTGATCATTAGTTTTTGGAGCCATCATCTTAAAACTGATCCTATAAATATTATCGCCCCATTTCTGCTCAATTCCTTTATCTTCTGGTGCTCCAAGTTTTACTTTCTCAATCATTGGCCTTAGTTGTTTTGCATTATATTTAATAATAAAATCCCTGGCTTTTGCCTTGCTGGGCATGTAATGAATAATGAGTTCACCAGGTATTTTTACTTCCGATTGGTAACAAGTCATTAAATTTTGAGTAACAGCATCTGCCTTTTTTAAACTGATCACATCATTAACCTCCACATTTTTCCCTCTGTTAAGGTGAATTGTTCTTTGCCAGCTATTTACGCCGGCATCCGCAGGATATGCTTTTGATATATCCATAGAAAGTTCAGTAAATTCCTTACCTTGTTTATAAGAAATATTACCGGCTTTGTATTCACTTCCCGGAAGTTGAACTTTTCCGTTAATGGTGGGTGTATTATGATAATCGGAATTATTGGACCAAATCTCATATCGCTGACTGCCGAAGGTTTTACGGGTATAGGTGCCTTTTCCAACATCAATCAACAAAGGTAGCCCGTCATAATAAACTACATAATTGCCAACATCATTATGGTTATGGCTTTCATCATTATTTCCTCCTTTGGCTGCTACAAATAATCCTTTGTCGGTTCCCTGTTCATCCCTTGCAATCATCACCTGGATATCCGGCAACCATACATCTTTAGGTAATGGCGCTCCCTGTGGGGCTTTTTGAAATTCATCCTGCATAAAAAGTTCAAACAGGTTTCTGAAATAGCGAGACAATCCTAATTCCCCATTTTTAGGCCTGCGATAATAGGCACCAAATTTCATCATGTCCTGTTCTTGAATATCTTTTCCAAAACGGTAGATCAAAGCGGTAGCCATTCTAGGTTGCGGGTCGGCATCGGCAAAATTCAAAAAGTAGTCTTTACTAATTTGAGCCCGGTAAATAAATTTACCCATATTTTTGAATTTCTCATCCTGATAAACATATTGAAAGGAATTATTGGTTGCCAGGTTGAGCATAGAAACATTGTCATATAAACAGGCTGTGGCAGCTCCCCAATATCCGGGGCCTTCGTCGCAGCCACCATCCTGCGGATACGGGTTTAAAAACTCGTCTAAAACATGGAGTATTTTAAAAACCATAGCAAGCCGTTTGTTTTCATCTTTTTCAAGCAGTAAAGTAGCATTGAGCCAATTTGAACATATCCACGGGTTCCAGTTATTAGGCCTCCGGCCATTGGCGTTAGTCGTCATCCAGCTATGAGGTTTAGTCATTACGGGTTGAAATATCCGGTTATTAACCTCAAGGTAGATCCTTTTTCTGATCTGCGGAGAAACCGCGTCAAGTTTGTCACCCAAAAAATAATCTACCCAGGCAAGACAAGTTGATGTTTCTGCACCAAACAGTTCAACAAAGGGTTGTGAAACATCCATTAAACCCGAATATTCTTTTGTTTTAGGGAAATGAGCCGGGGCTCCCCAGTAAGATTCTTCGCAGATAGACCACACACCATTAATTATGGGATCTATAAACCTGCCTTTGTTTTCATATATTTCCGCAAGTAGCAGTATGCCGAGTACCTTACGTTTTTCTGCTGCTATCTCCTCATATTCGCTACGGTTACCTGTACGTTCAATCAGCAAAGATTTTGTTGCCGGTATGGAAGGCCAGTTGTAATTAAGATAAGTTTCTGCTATTTTCAGATTGCCTTTCAGCATTTCCTGATCGGCGGCTAACCAGCCTTCCCTATTTTGAAGTTTAGGAAAAGGAGTCCACTTTGTTTGTGGGATTAAAATGTTTCTCAATTCTTCTATTGAAAACTTCCCGCTTAAAACATTCTTTTTTTGAGCTAATACCTGTACGCTAACAAATAATGCAAAAACAATTAATGTAATTTTTTTCATGAGGTAACTATTATTTTTCGATTGGTAGGTGATTATTATTACTGATATTAAATGAAGTTTGCTGGGTTACATAAGGGGCTGAAGTAGCCATAGCCCGACGGTAATTAGGTGTAGCTTATATGCCGGGAGATCGCTTCCCGCAATATTCAAATAATGTATCGTATGAGTTACAACCCATACGATACATATTACAAATAGCTATTTAAGCGTATAGCGCTTCATACTGATGGTTGCACTTTTTGTAGTGTTATTAACCGCGTTCATGTATATATAAGCCCTGTACTTGCCATCTGCGGTTTCTACCCAGGCCCCTGCATCTAACTTGAGGTTAATAGCGTAATTGGGTGCCGTAGAGAAATCAATCTGTAGAAAATCAAGATCATCTATATAAATACCATATTGCAATTGCGCGAGGTTGAAATCTTGCAGGTTAAATACTTTAATAATTTTAGTACTCCGGTTTACGCCCGTTGGTAGTGTTATGCCAGGAAGATAAGCCACATCCGCAGCAGGAGACACTAATGCATGATTAAAGGCACTCGTTGTAAGATTACGATACAGATAAACAAGATCAATCTTATCCGGGCTGGATGCAGCAGTTGTGGCATTGTAAGCAGCCATATCGGCTATGGATAAGTAGGCCAGGTTACCATCAGACACGGTAATATTGCGTGTCATATCCATCTTAGCTATGGTATACGGCCCAACGTTATAAGATACAGATTCGCCATCACTGCTTTTGGCCGAAAATGTAAAAGAAACAGTTTTACCCCGGGCCTCTTCGGGGATCACATAATAGTACCGGAGCGTGGCGGCTGAGGTATCTTTGGTGAATGTAACTTTGGTTTTTGTTGCCGTTGTAACCGATGCAGACCCAACCTGGATGCCTACATCAACGCCGCCGCCATCAGTATAGTATGATTTATTTTCAAGGAAAGTTCCTGTGGCGCCGCTTATAGAAGCTTCTACTTCTGCGGAAACCAATTTTCCCTTTTCTGGAAGGATAGCCATTGCATAGGCAAACTCTATTTTTTGCCCAACAATGTTAGGCCCCAGGGTTCTTTTGATTACATTATTTTGGAGAACGTCTTTTGGAGTTGGGATGGCGTACTCTTTATTCTTAGTACAGCCAACTGCAAAAAGCAGTACTACCACCAGGGAAAAAATATAATTGAAATATATGGATTTACGTTTCATTAGATCTATTATTAATTTAAAAAAAATGATTAACGGGGTTGAACGGTGATAAAGATTTTATAGGCCTTTCTCACTTTACGATTTCCCGACACAACAGTATATACTTTGGGATTAGCCAAATCAGAAAAATCAACCCTGCCGGTAACTTTAGGATCTAGCTTTGCATCCGTAGCCAGGGTAAATTGTGGGTAAATATTTTTAAGATCTGTTCCGAATTGTACGGTTACCGCAATGGTTTGGGCTGTTGTATCAATTACGGGCGCCACGGTTCTAACCGTTACAAAATCAGTCCCCAGCAATTCAATGTTACTTACAAAACAATCTGTCCTTGTTGTAATGAGCAATCCATCTTCATCTACGGGGTAATCTTTTTTGCACGCAACCCAGGTAAGTGTTACCATAAAAAGCGCCAGCATTATTTTTATATATTTTTTCATCTTTATATTTTTTGATTTTGATGAAGCTCCACGAGCTTTATTTGTTTAACATTTTATTTTTTTAAACCGGTTATCTCCATGGAATATTCTGGGTAAGCAATGGGTTTTTATCCCTCTCACTTGGTGGGATCCTGAAAATATAATTTTGCTGATATTCCCTGTCTGACGTATTTTGGTAATAAAGTGTTACGTTAGCGCCTTGGGTATCAATGCGCCAAACACCTGCGCTTCCCGGCGGCCCCCAAACTCTTTCAATTGCCCGCCACCTGCGCAGGTCGAATGAACGCTGGCCTTCGCCCACTAATTCAATAATTCTTTCCTGTTCAATGGCATCAAAAAAAGTTTGTTTAGTGGCTGTTTTTACTGCAGCTAATGCCGGGAGATTGCCACGGTGGCGTACCTTGTTCACCAGTGTTATAGCATCTGCCAGTGGCCCACTCACTTCATTGGTCGCTTCGGCATACATCAGGTATACATCCGCTAACCGAATTACCGGCCAGGCAAAGTCGCCATCGCTACGGCCTTGTCCGGCATAGTTACGAACGAACTTCCGGAATACGTATCCTGAGTTTGTGCCATCTGTATTGTATGAAATATAATTTACGCCGTTAATAGTTACGTTAATACCAAAAGTTTTGTAGATATAAGGAGTAAATCCTGTTGATACCAGTGAAGACATACCAATGCTCATTTCATAATCCCACATAATGGTTGATTTCATGCGGTAATCGCGATTAGCATAACTGTTTGGATTAACTGCCGAATTAAGGGTGGTTCTGGCGTTAACATTGGTTGTAGGATTCATCGGGATCATTGGGGTAACAAAATCACCGGTTACTAGAGATTGATATCTGTTGGCTATCTCATAGCGCGGAGTAACCCAACATTGCGAACCTTCCTGAGTACGGCCCGCAAAATCACGCATCAGCTCTTCGCCTTGATTGGTACCCGTACCACCATGGGTAAAAACCATTAACATTTCGGGGTCGCCGTTGGCTTTTGGTGTAAATAGGGTGAAATAATTGGGTAATATATCTGCTTTACCTAATGCATCTATCTGGCCGGGATCGCCATTCATGTATAGCGTTATGCCATAATTATTTATAACAGCATTAAAATCAGCAGCGGCAGCAGTATAGGCAGCGGTGGCTTCGGTAGAGCTTTGCACAAAACCCTCCAGCTCAGGCCAGCCGTTCTTTTTCCATGATGCCCAGTAAAGCTGTAGTTTTCCGCGTAAGGCTAAAGCGGCAGGCTTAGAGGCCCGGCCTAATTGGGTTGATTTTACCGGGAGTTTGGCAAATGCATACGTATAATCGGCCATAATAGAATCTTTTATTAAACCAATTGGCGAACGCGGAAGTCGCGATACCTCCGAATTATCATATACTACCTTAGAGAGATAAGGAACATCACCCCACATAGATATCAGTTTAAAATAAGCCAGGCCCCGCAGCAAACGGGCCTCGCCTACAATTGTTTCTAATACGGCAGGCGATGCAACAACACCACTTGATTGCATTTTGCGTACATTTTCAATAACATAGTTAGCCCGGTTAACCGTACCATACAAGTATTTGTACATTTTATCAAAACTTGCGCCATAGCCGGTTGGATTGTAATTACCCCCGTTATAGGCATCACCCAGCCGTAAATCGCCGCTCAGGGTGCTATTGGTTGTACTCCGGTCTCTTACATATTCGCCCTGTCCGTCAAAATAATAATCACGATCAAAACATGGCCTTGCAGCAGCATAGGCTCCCATTAATCCGGCGGTGGCATCAGCCTCTGTTTTCCAAAAAACGTTTGCGGCCAAATCGGTAGTAGGCTCCTGGTATAATAAGTTTTTTCTGCAGGCGGTTTGCATCATCATGCAAACTGCCAGTATAGCTATAGAAAGCTTTATTGAGTTTAGTTTTACTTTTTTCATAATTGTGCAGTTTAAAAGCCCAGTTGAACAGAAAGTGAAAAAGCTTTATTGAGCGGATAGAGATTATCATTATCTCCGGCCTTTTCAGGATCAAGCCCCCGGTAAGAAGTTATGGTTAACAGGTTTTCGGCAGACCCGGTAATACGTAAATTGGCAATACCCAATCTTTTGACCAATTTTTGCGGAAAGGTATAACCCACCTGGATATTTTTTAACCGCAGGTAACTCATGTCGTCCAGCCAGAATGTTGAGGCGGCGGTATTACCACCGCTTCCACCGAGACGCGGCCACAGGCCATTGCGGTTTTCAAGAGACCATGGATTATCTACGTGTGCCTGTGTAACGGCGTACCGGCTTGAACTAAAATTGACGTTGTTAAAGTTGTTTAGCCAAAAATCTTTACGACCTGCCGAACCTTGCCATAGAAAAGACACATCAATACCTTTCCATGCCACATAACCGTTTAACGCGAAGAAAGTAGTAGGCGTTTTTTGTTGAACATTAGGTAAGGCCTTCATATCATTCGCATCAATACGGCCATCGCCATTCAAATCTTTTCGAAGAATGTCACCGGGTTGTGCACCCTGCGGAACTGCATTGTATACGTCTTGCCAGGTTTGGGCAATGCCAATAGCCTCGTAAGCATACACATAACCGTATGGCATGTTAAGAAAAATGCTGTTACCAGAAAGTGTAGCGCCGCGGCCAATATATTCATTCCATTTTTCAAGTGTTGATGAATTAAAGGAAGCGTTTAAGTTAACACCATAGTTAACTGTGCCTGCCTTATCGCGCCATGCAATATTACCTTCAATGCCACGGTTTCTTAAATTGCCAATATTTGTGCGAGGAGCGCTATAAGCGCCGCTTAGTAGATTTGACAAATCGGAAGGGCGGTTCATCCCTGTTGTTAAGCGATTATAATAATCAAACTCGGTGGTTAGCCTGCTGTTAAAAAAGCTAAGGTCTAAACCCAGGTTCAACACGGTTGTTACTTCCCAGGTTAATGCCTGGTTAACTAACTTATTATTTGTAAAGCCCTGGGTTACGGTGCCGCCAATGATGTAATTATTTGTATTTAATGTGGTTTGCTGCTCATAACGGCCAACACCACTATTATTACCCAAACTACCATACGAAGCGCGAAACTTACCGCTGTTTAAAAATTTGCTAAGAAAAGGTTTAAAAAGCTCTTCTTCGGTAAAGCGCCAACCTAATGCTACCGAGGGGAAAAGGCCATATTGCTGACCCGGAGCAAACCTGGAAGAGCCATCAATACGAAAGTCGCCCTCCAAAAGGTATTTGTTGTAGGCAGTATAGTTTACCCGCCCGATGTAGGATTTAAGTCCTTCGGAACTTGAATTACCTCCCGTTGTTTGTATATCCGTTAATGCCGCGTCAATCTCGTGAAGTGTTGGATAAAGGCGGTCATTCCTTGAGCTTCCCTGAAAACGATCATGCCAATACTCTTCACTATAAACAAACAATGCTGATACATCATGATATTTGCCAAAGTTTGTTTGATACTTTAAACGCCCGTTTAATAAGGTTTTGTAACCGGTATTGGTATTATTTACTATTGGCGAATTAGGGCCTACATATACACGGCTTCCGTAGCTATTGGTTTGGAAATTAAATGCCTGGTTAGGTATATCGGCATTCCAGCTAAACTGGTTATAATAATTCAATGCATATTCTACAGTGCCTGTTAATCCTTTAAATGGAGTCCAATCAATATACATACTGGTATTGGCTTCCTGGCGCTCCTGCCTGTTAAGGTTGTTTACATATACGGTATAAGGATTATAGGCTTGCGGGTCTTCGCCGTAAGCCATTACACCACCATAATGTTGTGAGGCAGGATCATAAGGGGTAATACCTGCAATTGCAAAACGCATGTCTAAACCGGCTGTATTGGTGGAACTGGGATCGGTAAACCCATCAGACAAAGCATAAACAAAGTTAGACCAGTTGCCATTAAATTTAACACCGGTATTCATATTGCTTCGCAGCGCATAATCATAATTAAAACGTGCGTTATATTGATTATAATCATTATTTATCTGCAGACCTTTTTCGTTTTTTAACCCTAAAGAGATAAAGAAGTTAGATTTGTCGCTTCCACCAGACTCGGATAGGTTATAGTTTTGTAAAGTACCATTTCGCATAATAATACTCCACCAATCGGTATTGGGGTAACGCAACGGATCGATCATTGATAAAGCCATCCATTGATCAATAGTACCATTTTTATACCGCTGGTTAGCAAGCGAGGTATTGGTAGAAGCCAGGCGTTGTTCCAGCGTTAACGCGAGTGGATAATCTGACAAAAAATCAAATCCTTTGGTAGGAACTTCAACTGCTGTATTACTGCTAAAGTTAATAGCTGTTTTTTTCATCCCCTTGCCGGATTTTGTGGTAATAAGAATCACACCGTTAGCAGCTCTTGAACCATACACAGATGAGGAAGTAGCATCTTTTAATACCGAAATAGTTTCTATGTCATTTATATTGATCCTATTTATGTCAACATCCGGCATACCGTCCACTACTACAAGTGGGCTACTGTTATTCACTGTTCCAAGCCCGCGGATAATCAGGGCGGCGCCATTTTTACCGGCCATGCCAGTAGATTGTGTAGCGGCTAAACCCGGAACAAGCCCGCTAAGGCCCGACGAAACATTGGAAAGAGCCCGGCTTGTTATCTTTTCGTCCATTTTAACGGTAGCAACAGAACCTACCAGGTTAACTTTTTTCTGGCTTCCATAGCCCACTACAACAACTTCATTTAATGCCGTTGTTTCCGCCTTTAGCAGAACATTGATATTGGTACGCCCATTAATGGCTATCTCCTGTGTTGTATAGCTAACGTATACAAAAACCAGAGTTCCATTGCCATCCGGAACGCTAAGCGAATAATTACCCATTAGATCGGTAATGGTAACGATATTGGTACCTTTAAGCTTAATGCTTACCCCGGGTAGCGGCCCATTTTCATCGGTTACTTTCCCTTTAACAATTATCTGAGCCTTCTCATCCAGTACAATACCTGCCTGTTCAGCATATTCAATTGCCTTCTTATTTCTGCTCAGAATAATGCGCTCATTAACAACTTCAAAAGATATCCCATTGGGCCAAAGCAACTTGTCAAGTACTGTCCCCAATTTTTCGTTTACAGCATTAAGAGACACTTTATCATCTATTCTGATTATATTTTTGCTGTAAACAAATTTGATATCAAAATCTTTCCCCAGTTTTTTCAATGTGCTTTCCAGGCTGGAATTATCCACAGACAAATTTACCACCTGATTTAGCACTGATTGCGCCTTACCGGGCCGGGCGTAGGAGAGCCCTGTGAGTATAAGTATTATTGATAACTGACTAAATGTGACCTTCATAATTTTCCACCAGTCAAAATGAATTTGTAAATTAATTTCCATAAATTCGGTTGTTTCTTTTTAAAAATTGAGACGAATACACCCCTTCACCTGAATTTTTCAGGCGTTCATACCGGGTAATTTTTAGGTCAGGAGTGGTTACGACACTTCTGATCTTTTTTCACTAACGGGCTTCTGTTTCTATTTTTCCATCATACGCTTATTGGGTTGGTTTGTAATTGGTTGGTTTATTATAATTGGTTTTTGCTTTTTAATACGATTCCCTTATCATCAAATTGATAAGTAATCTCCAGCGATTTTTCCAGCATCTCAAGGATAGCCGGCAAATTCAGATCTGTAAAATCCGCATTCAGTACAAAATGGCTCAGATGTTGATCTTCGGTGCTTATGCTGACGTCAAACTTTTGATTAAGTATCTTCATTACCTCATTTAACGGGATGTTATCAAAAGAAAGCCGGGTTTTTTGCCATATCTGCATCGAAACATCTTTTACTCTGGTATCTGTCTTCAGAGCATCTTTATCCTTTAAATAAGTTACCTTTTGATTAGGGAAAAGCATAACCCCAACCGAATTTTGCTTAGGAATGTGGACTGAAACTTTTCCTGTAACAACAGATACTTCTGTCGGGATATTTTTATACGCCCTTATCCTAAAGCTTGTTCCCCAAACCCGGGTAACTAAACCGCCGCTATAAATAATAAATGGATGTTTATGATCTTTATGAACTTCAAAAAAGGCTTCGCCTACCATACGAACTTCTCTTTGAGCCCCGGTAAACAGTTTAGGATATTTGATATTACTTTGAGGACTAAGCCAAACAGTACTCCCATCTGATAATATTTGCTTTTTAATACTTTTGGAGAGGTTTGTAACCGATAGCTGTTCGGCTGTATCTGATACAATATTTTGATGTGAGGTTTTTTGATTGAAAACAGTAAACAGAAGTACTATTAATAGTATTGCAGCAATACCCGACATGTAATAAATCATCTTTCTAAGCGGGAAAATTTCCCTTTGTAGGGTTAACTCAGGTTGCCCCAATAATTTCACGTTAGCGCTTATCTTTTTGATCAAGGTTGCTTTTAATTCATCCTGCTGCTTTGCTGAGAGCATAGAAACAGCATCGGGGTCGCCGTCGAAAGAATTGTACCATTCATCCACAGCAACTGTTTCCTGGGGAGTACATTGCCCGTTCAAATATTTTCGGATCAGGTCCGGAGAAATATCTTTTTTCATTAAATTTTTTTAAGAAACTGGTTTATATTGATTCTCGTAATAGTAAAGTCAGGTAGCCTGCCTACTTCCCCTACTCAAATCAAAAAAAAATAACTAACAGGATTTAGTTAACATATTCCGGGAGAATATTTATATCAGTACTCAATTGTTCAGGCGAACATTATTTACCACCATGGTTGGCAAACCATATTATAAAAGTTAAGCTTATTACATCGTTTAAACTTAATCGTAACCTGGTAAGTGCTTTGGTAAGATGGTTTTCAACTGTTTTTTCGGATATTCCAAGCATAACAGCAATTTCTTTATTGGTTTTGTATTCCTTTCGGCTAAGTTCAAAAACTGAACGGCACTTTAAAGGCAAAAGATCTATTTCCTCTTCAATTTTTCGGGTCAGATCATTCAACAAAACGGTTTCTTCAGTTGGGTTCTGATAAACTGTTTTCACAACTTGCAGCGAGTCTTTATAAGTTTTCCTAACTGCCTCTTTCTCAACATGGTTTAACACGAGATATCGCACCGAAGTAAACAGGTAAGCTGCAAGAGAAGTATGGATCCGGGTATTTTTTCTTTTTACCCATAAGCTTGTAAACAGATCTTGAACAATTTCTTCGGCTGCTTCTCTGCTTCTAACCCGCCTATAAGCAGTTGTATACAATTGAGACCAGTACCGATTAAATATTTCGTGAAAAGCCGCAGTAACTTCTTTTGAAAGTAATACTGAAAGTTCTTCATCGGAAAGTTTCTCAAAATCCCGCATACTTAATTCTCAATCATAGTCAAATCAATAGTGTAAACATCACTTGTACATTGTGTATTAAAAACAATGATGTATGTTAAATAGTAAAAATGGCTTATAACTAGTTATCTAAGTTAATGGAAAAAATAAAAAGTAACAAACATTTTACAACCATCAAATGAAAAGATAGCTTATTAGTTGTAATAAAATACAAGTTACAAGTTACAATGTACATAGTTTATCAATTCGGATTTATTAACCCTTTAGCTAATTAATAAGCGATTTTGCCATGCCTGGCGACTGATTTAAAGATGAGCCGCTCCCAAATTTATATTGTAATATTAGCGTGTTTGTAACGGTAATTGAAGAGACCGAGATTCACTTGAACTTTACCCGCACAGCAAAAAAACGCAGCCCCCATACAAGAGGCTGCGTTTATAGTGGCTTAAACCGATACCGAGTTCCTCAAAAATCAAAGAAGAGAGTGGAGTTTAAAGTTTGCCAATTTTATTTTAATTAATAACCAGGTGTTTGTTTAAAGCCCGTATTATTAAAACTTTTTGCAATATCAATTTCCGATTGCGGAACTGGCCATAATGTATCTCTTAAAGCAAATGTTCTGAAAGCATTATTAGGATCTTTTACGGTTGGTATAATGGTTCGGTCAAGTTTCCACCGCTTTAACTCAAAATAGCGTTGGCCTTCCAATGCGAATTCTATTCGTCTTTCATGCTGAATTTTGGTACGCATAACAGCTTGAGAAAGGCCCGCAATTAATGGAGGCATGTTAACGCCCGGCCTGCTTCTTACTGAATTGATAGCGCTATATACCGAAATATCAGGCCCTACATCTTCGTTCTGAGCTTCTGCATACATCAGCAATATATCTGCATATCTTAAAAATACCCAATCCTGATCGGATTGTGTGGCATAGGTGGTAGGGAACCTGGTAGGGTCTACACCTTTTCTGGGTAAGAAACCGCTCGGCACGGCAGCTTTTACCGGATCAAATGCAGTTGACGCACTTGTTCCTCTTAAATCACCCGGAACAATCACTGTAAACTTTAAACGCGGATCACGATTGGCATAAGGTGTAGCCGCATTATATAAAGGTGACGATGATATAGGCAAGCCGTCTGTACACTCATAATCATTAACCAGGTAACTTAAAACCTGTACCGTATTTAAATAGGAGTACAACCAATCGGCAGGGCTATAAAAATTAGGTGGAAGATAACGTGCAGAGAACATAATTTCGGGATTGCCATTTTGCCCCGGTTTTAAAAAAAGATTATTGTAGCCACCAGTATATAAGCTAAACTGATTTTCGGTCATGATAGTTTTAGCGGTTGTTGCCGCTTCGTGCCATTTATTATTAGCCAGTAACACCTTTGTTATGTAACCCAATGCCGTGCCCCGCACCACATGCCCGCTGTATGCGGTATTTGGCAAGTTGCTGGCCGCAAAATTTAGATCAGCCAACACAGAATCAACTACAATACTTTTGGCTGTACGCGGAAACGTTGAACTTTGCATATCACCACTTAATGGACTTAAGGTTAAAACAACGTCGCCATAAATTTGTGAAAGGAAAAAATAGTGATAGGCCCTCAAAAATTTAACCTCGCCTATGTATTGATTTCTAAGCTGGGCAGTTAAGGGTACTTTACCAATATTGGCTAAAAATATATTGCATGCTGCTATGCCCTGATAGGTATAAGTATAGGCATCTGATTGCATACCTCCGGTGGTAGATTCTATTACACCTGTGGAAATATTAGCGAATGAACTACCACTCGATATGGTGTAGCCATTATCAGCTATCGTTTCCCAAAACATAGAGCCGCCTCCCCACCCTGCACCGGCAGCGGTTACGCCTGTGGCGTTATAACCTTTACATAAAAAGTTATAACACCCTGCCAGGGCCAGGTCGGCATCATTTTGGGTTTTCCAAAATGTGCTTTGAGATAATTGGTCTAATGGGTTTCTATCCAGAAAATTCTTTTGGCAGGAAGTAATCATTATTAAACCTGCTAACGCGATAATATATATCTGTATGTTTTTCATTATGTTAATTTTTTAAAAGCCTGCTTGAACTCCAAAATTGAAAACCTTATTTTGTGGGTGTGTTACGTATCTGGTATTAGATACAATCCTTTCGGGATCAAGACCCGGATATTGAGAGAAGGTGAAAAGATTTTCTCCGGCAAAATAAACCCTCAAACTACTCATAGCTATGTGTTTAGCCCATTTAGCTGGTACATTATACCCAAATTGTATATTTTTTATCCTTAAAAAGGATGCGTCTTTTAAATAATAGGTTGATACCGTACTTATATTATTGCTAACCAAGCCTGTGCCGGTTAAATAAATTAATGGCAGTGTAGTGCTTGGGTTAGTTGGGGTCCAGGCGTTTAACCAATCTGTTGTGGGTACCGATCCCTGGTTAAAAGGTTGTTCACCCCATCCGTTAACATACTGTTTTTGCCCATGCGAACCATAAAGAAACACCGAAAGGTCAAAAGCTTTATAGGCAAAACTGGTGTTAAAGGAATAATCAAAGTCAGGAAAAACACCCGGTACAACTATCCGGTCGTTCGCATCAACCTTGCCATCTGCATTTGCATCTTTAAACTTGAGTGTTCCGGGTATCGGGCTGTATTGTTGCGTAGGAGAAGCGGCAATCTCCGCTGCCGACTGGAAAACACCCTCATACTGGTACAAATAAAAGCTTCCGTATGGCAGCCCTTCCTGAATAATAGTTGTGCTACCAATAACGGGCGCACCGAATGTTACAAGCTTGTTTTTATTAGCCTGCAGATTACCAATCACACTATATTTAAAATCGCCAATATGATCAGTATACTGTGCCGAAATTTCAAAACCCGTATTTTGCATTTTGCCACTGTTTACAACCGGCGGCGTTAAACCAATGTATGAAGGAATTACCTGGGCAAGCAAAATTCCACTGGTCATTTTCTTATACCAGTCAAAGGTTAGATTTAGTCGGCCGTTAAGCAGGCTAATATCTGTTCCCAGATCAAACACGTTCGTAGTTTCCCATTGAATATCCTGATTGGCCAAAGTGTTTTGCCTGGCCCCGTCTGACAAGGTTGATGACGAGAAAGGATATGGGTTACCCGTTTGGTATACTACCTGATAAGGATAATTATTAGGTGAGCCAGACGAGGTAATATTCTGGTTCCCAAGTTTACCCAATGAGGCACGCAGCTTCAAATCAGAAACAACGGGCAGCAGTTTTTCAAAAAATGATTCACGTGAAATTCTCCAGCCTACTGACGCGGATGGGAATACGCCCCATTTATTACCTGGCGCAAATTTAGAAGAACCATCATCACGTGCGCTGGCTTCTAATAAATATTTGCCTTTGTAATCATAATTAAAACGGCCATAAAATGAATATAAAGACCATTCGCTGGCTGTACCTGTATTAGATTGCGCGCCGGCACCACCGGCATTAATTTCTTGTACAGAATTGTTAGGAAAAATTACCCTCGATGCTGATAAAGATTGAGTTTTATTATACTCGGCCTGCGTACCTGCCAGTAAAGTAAATTGATGATCTTTTATCTTTTTATTATAGGTAAGCTGCGAAAAAGCAACCGGGTAAATATAATTCCCATCGGTAACAGTTAGGCCCTGGCCACCAACATCTAACGTTCTGGCTGGGGCATCATTTGGCCCGGCAGGTGTATTAACGCCATTAAACCAATAATATAGATTGACAACCGGTTTATAATCATACGTTTTTTGGGAATCATAGTTTAATCCCCCACTTGTTTTCCAGTCTAAACCTTTAACTATGTTTACATTCACAAAAACATTCCCTTGCAGGTAAGCATCATTATTTGATGCCAGTGCATTTTGAGCTATAGCAACCGGGTTTTTATTGGGTGATTGAAACGTGTAGGCCGAAGCACTGTATCTTCCACTACCATCAGGCAATACAGGCCCGTATAATGGCGATTGCGATAAAGTGGATAGAAATTGATCCTGACTGCCCTGGCGAGGATATATACGCTGGCCGTAATTGAAGGTGATCCCTGTTCCAATTGTTACCCTTTCGTTTACTTTTGAATTTAAGTTTATCTGGACGTTATACTTTTTGTAGGAAAAACCGATCATAATATCTGGTTGGTTTACATAACCTAAGCCAATATTATAAGTAGTACCATTACTACCGCCGGTTAAACCCAGGTGATGAGTTTGTACATTAACCGTTTGGATAACTTCGTTCAGCCAGTTATAATTGGGATACTGATTCCTGTCGGTACTATTTGCATAGGCATCTATCTGCGCTTGCGTAAATTGGAGCGGAGAGCCCGAATTGGTAGCCGCCTGGTTATACATCTGCATATATTGTACCGAGTTGTAAACAAAATCAGGCAGCTTGGTTGCGCTGGTTACGCCGATGTTGTAATCATAGGATAATTTGAATTTTCCATTTTCACCCTGTTTGGTTGTTACCAGGATAACACCGTTTGCGGCACGAGTACCATATATAGCGGCCGAAGCGGCATCCTTTAATAGCGTTACCGAAGCAATATTTTGCGGATCAAGGGCATTTAAGTTACCTGGTATTCCATCAATAATAACCAATGGATCGTTAGCTGCGCCATATGATCCTAAACCTCTCACTCTGAGTGCGGTTCCTTCATTCCCAGCTTCACCCGAAGCTTGTGTAACCTGCATACCCGGCAATTGCCCCTGTAAAAGCTGCGTAGGGCTTGTAGCCACCCTTTTGTTCAATTCCACACCAGATACTGTTGCTACAGCCCCAGTTAGATTTGCCCGCTTTTGCGTACCATATCCCACAACTACAACTTCATTTAAAGATTTAGGTTCTGGGGCAAGTTGCACATTTATAGTAGACTGGCCATTTAATGTAACCGTTTTTGTGGTATAGCCGATAAATGAAAACTCTAACGCGCTGTTTTTATCGGGTATATTAATAGTGAATTTACCGTTAACATCTGTACTGGTACCGGTTGAAGCGCCTTTAAGTTTAACATTAACACCAGGCAAGGGCTGTCCTTGCTCATCAATTACTTTTCCAGCAATGGTAACAATAACTTTTTCAGCAACCGGACCCTTTTTGAGTATAATAGTATTTTGATTAATTGTATAAGTAATTTGCTGATTTGCTAATACTTTGTCCAGGGCCTCTGTTAATGTAACGTTATTTAATGTGAGGTTAACCATTGGCGCCTGCCGCAATTGCTTATCGCTGTATAAAAAACCATAGCCTGTTTGTTTGCTTATTTCTTTAAATACCTTTTCTAAAGGTGTATTACTCACGTTTAAACTTACATTTTGGCCAAAGCCATTGGCATGTACCTGCAATATAAAGGCTGCAATTAATAAAAGGGTTAATTTCATTACCAATTGAATTTTTGAAATGCAGGTGTTAGGCATGCTACGTAATGGAGCATATAATTTCATATATTTGAATGTTAGGTTAAAAATATAGTTGGTTGTTTGTCGCAATTTTTCTGTAATAACCTATCATTTACCGGGAGTGTAGCAAGCGCTCCTGGTTTTTTTTTAGATCGTTACCCTGTTGTATAATTATGGCATAACGCTAACCCTCCTTCCTTCAATTTTAAAATGAACATCGCCGGTTAACTCAAGCATATTCAGCACTTCTGTAATATTCTTTAAGCGCGATATTTTTCCCGAAAAATCTTTATCGTCAAAGTTGTCAGTATAGCTAACATCAACATCATACCAGCGTGCTATTTTGCGCATGATACTCTTAATATTTTCGCTTGTAAATATGTAATAGCCTTTTTGCCATGCAACAGCCTCGTCAATATTTGCTGGCCCTACTTTAACAATCCCTGAGTTATTATTGACCAACGCCCGTTCTCCCGGTATAATTATTTTAGATTCTTTATCCCTGCTAACCTTAACAGAACCTTCTAATAAAGTGGTGTTAGTATAGTTTTCATCGGGATAGGCCATAATATTAAAATGCGTACCCAAAACTTCAACCTGCATGTGGTTTACGCTAACCCTAAACGGCATAGCTTTGTTTTTGGCTACTTCAAAGTAAGCTTCGCCAGTTAATTCTACACGGCGTTCCTTGCCTTTAAAAAGCGTAGGAAATTTTAATGACGAGGCTGCATTTAGCCAAACTTTACTACCATCTGGCAAAATAACCTGATATTGGCCGCCACGCGGAGTGGTTATCATATTGTTTGCAACCAGCGTGTCGCGATCGTTATTTGATTTAGATTGATGATACAGCAACTGGCCATCTTTTGCTTTATTGATATTGGTATTTCCCTCGCTGGCTAAAATTCCGTTTTTGGCATCATCAAGAATTATTTTAGAACCATTTGCAAGTGTAAGGACAGCTTTATTACCGCCCGGAATTATTTGATTGGCTTTAACAGTATTTTGAGAAATATTCTTTGATGTATGGGATGGCCAAAAGTATAATCCGAATGCGGCTATCAAAAAAAGAATAGCCGCTATAGCTGTTATTCTTTTAACATTGATCCATAATTTATGGGGTCTGTTTTCATTATCCCCCTCAGTATCCAATATATTCAGATTGGTTTCTATGGTATTGATCAAGCTTAAATGATCTTTCTGCTCATTCGCATCAAGTGATTCAAAAAAAGTACTATATTTTTCAATTACCTTATTCGCCTCATCGGTTGATGCAGATTTTAGCCAATTGATAAATTGCTCATGCTCATATTCTGTGTGCCGGTTTTCTGAAAACTTTTTAAAGAATTCATTAAGCATTTTCTCGTTCATATCTGTGTATGACGATCGAAGAAGACTAAAGAACCCCTCGTGATAAAAATATTTTAATTACAGATTATATTTTATTCAAGACAAGGGTGATCAAAATGAGTTTTGCAAGTTCGGCGTATTTAGAAAGATACTTTCTGATAAAATCCATACCCGTATATAATTGCTTTTTAACTACAGATTTAGAGATACATAGTTTTGCAGATATTTCGTCCAGACTAAGATCATCCTGAGTTCGTAATTCTACAATTTGTTTTCTCTTTTCGGGGAGGAGACTAATGGCTTTCTGAGTTAATTGATAATATTCTTTATAGATGATCCGATTATCTGCATCGTTATAACTATCATCAGTTGAATATTGAACAATAGCCAATGCTTTTTCTTCTACCTTGATTTTTTTAAGATGATCAAGAAGCGCATTTTTAGCTGAACGGTAGATATATGATTTGAAAGAATGGATACTTTCTAACCCTTCGCGTTGTATCCATATTTTGACAAAAATATTTTGTACAATCTCTTCACTAACTTCTTTTGATTTACAAATCAAATAAACATAGCGGTATAGGTTATCAAGATACCGTGTATACAGTTCTGTAAAGGCAACACGGTCACCCCCAGAAACACGTTTTATCAAATCATTTTCATCGAAATTTACAGGCATTTTTTCAATAAAAAACTATAGATACGGTTGCCCATTATCGTTAACGCACTAAAAAGCGATATTGAATTATGATTAGGTAGCTATATTATTATGTAATTGGTATACGAATATAGAAAATTAATGTAACACTAAAGTTGCAAAGTCTTATGCTATATTGGCACACAACTCCTCAGCGTGGTTTCACTAAGTAGCAGGCATTTGTTCAACTGATAGCCGAAACGGATGGAAAACGCCTTCTGTAACAAACTGGCAAACGCATAATCACTAACCGAAGTGTTGCAACCTGCTGTAAAAAACGCAGGCTTTAAAATGGATGGGTATTTTTTATGGTGCCCATCGGTAATAAAAGTTGGCAGCACTTACCACATGTTCGCATCCCGCTGGCCAGCAGAGTACGGCATGAATGGCTGGAGCACTTACTCTGAAGTTGTGCACGCTACAGCCAATAATATATTTGGCCCTTACAGTTTTAAAGAGTAGTACTACAAAAGCGCCAGGGGCATTGGGATAATGTGAGGGCGCATAACCCCAAAATTGTAAAAGCAGGCAACAAGTTTGTGCTTTATTATATTTCGACCGCTAACTCAACTGGATACGCCTGGGCCGATAATATTGATGGCCCCTGAACGCGCTGCGATTCGGTAGCTATGCCTTTTTCAAATCCTGCACCGCTGATTAAAAAAGACGGGAGCGTGTATGTTTTCGGGCGTAAAAACATCAATGGCATCCGTATAGCTCAGGCTTATACCGCGCCAGCTTTTAATGGTAAATACATCTTGGTAAACGCTGGCTCAAATATGCTGCCAGATAAAAATGGGTAGAAGACCCTACTATATGGTGGGCAAATAACCAGTATAATGTAATATGCAGCGATTTTGCCGGCGATGTAACCGGTGCAGTTAAAAATGGCGTAAGGTACTTTTCAAAAGATGGTATCAGTTATACTCCGCTATCAACACAAGCGGTTTATACTAAAACTGTTGTTTATGATGATGGCACCTCCGAAATTTTTAAAAGGCGCGAAAGCCCCTTTATTTATATTGATGAAAAAGAGCAGCCAATAGCTTTTTTTACAGCTTGTTTACCTGCCGATGGAGCTGCCTGGATTGTGGCACAGCCGGTAAAAACTGTTAAATAGTATAAGCAGTTGCGGATAAAGGGAAAGGGCTTTGCATTTGCAAAGCCCTTTCCCTTTATATTAAAATCCGGAATCGGATATCCGGCTTTCGGGATCAAATTATGCTTCCTGTAAAGTAACCAGGTGCAGTACATCGCTGGTACGGGCACGGGTTTCTTCGGCAAGCTGGTTATTTTCGGATAAAGGCTGACCGTATGACGGGATCATTTCCTTTAATTTCTCTTGCCACTCGTGTGTGTATAGTTTGCTGGCAAAGCAGCGTTTCAATAAGTCGAGCATAATAGATACCGATGTTGACGCGCCTGGTGATGCACCTAACAAACAGGCAATGCTGCCATCGCCAGCGGTTACTACCTCGGTACCAAACTCTAAAATACCACCCAATTCAGGGTCCTTTTTAATTACCTGTACACGCTGGCCTGCAACTTCCAGTTCCCAATCTTCCATTTTGGCTGTTGGGCAGTATTCTTTAAGGGCATCTAACCTATCCTCTGGCGATTGGCGAACCTGATCTATCAGATATTTAGTTAACGGAATGTTATCCAATCCGGCCTTCATCATTGGTAAAATGTTATTTGCCTTGATAGATAAAGGCAGATCCATAAACGAACCGTGCTTTAAAAACTTGGTTGAAAAACCCGCGTACGGGCCAAACAGCAAAGCTTTTTTTCCGTTGATCATCCGGGTATCCAAATGCGGAACGCTCATTGGCGGCGCACCTACGCTTGCCTTGCCATAAACTTTGGCCTGGTGTTGCTCAATCACCTCCGGGTTGACACATTTTAGCCATTGCCCGCTTACCGGGAAACCACCAAAACCTTTACCTTCCGGGATGCCTGATTTCTCGAGCAGCAGCAACGAGCCACCGCCTGCACCTATAAATATGAATTTGGTTTTTAGTTTACGTTTCTTTTTGGTGTTGATATCCCTAACGGTAACATCCCAGTTATGGTTATCATCTTGTTTCAAATCCCTAACCTCGTGGTTCATGTGCATTTTAACGCCTGGCTGGGCTGTTAAGTAATTAAACAGGTTACGGGTTAACGAACCGAAATTAACATCAGTACCTATCTCCATACGGGTAGCTGCAACCTTTTCATTCGGATCGCGGCCCTCCATAATCAGGGGAACCCATTCGGCTATTTCGGCGTGGTTCTCGGTATATTGCATGCCTTTAAACAAATGGAATTGCTCCAATGCTTCGTGGCGCTTTTTTAAATAATCAACGTTTTTATCGCCCCAAACAAAGCTCATGTGTGGTATGCTGCGGATAAACTTTTCTGGCGATTCAACTAAACCCTGCTCAACCAAATAAGCCCAGTATTCTTTTGATACCTCGAACGATTCGGCAATTTTAACGGCTTTTGCTGTTTCAACCGAACCATCTTCGCGCTGCGGCGTGTAGTTCAATTCGCAAAGGGCAGAGTGGCCGGTGCCCGCGTTATTCCAGGCATCCGAGCTTTCGCCGGCTACAATGTCCAGTCTTTCAAATATTTCGATGGTTAAATCGGGCTGCAATTGTTTAAGCATTGCGCCAAGCGTTGCGCTCATAATTCCGGCGCCAATCAACACTACATCAGGGCTTTCAACGGATTTATTCTTTTTAGTCATAACATTTATTAAGAATGCAAATATAGCCCTATTTTTTAAACTTTATTTCAAAAATAAAGTTTAATTGATGCAATTATGACAATAGGCAACCCAAATGGTGCTCTTAAATTAACAGTATCTTAAAAATACGACAACCTGCCGTTTTCAATGCCGGTATTCAGTTAAAATTGTCTATTTCTGCTTCAGCTCATTATCCAGCAAACCCTTTGTCAAATGTTTCCATTGCGGTTTTGAGAAGCCAAACAAATCGCCCATAGCAACACTTAGATGCCTTATTACATCAATAAAATTGCCATGGGTATTGGGTATTTCATTTCGGCCATGTATTTCGGCGCTTACCGTGGTACCAAAGCGTTTTATCAAAAATGTACTGGTAGCATCATTAGTAAAAAAATGCGCTATAGTTGCTTCGTCACTCTCGGGGTTATAGGTTGGCCTAACCCGTATAGATGTAAGCTCAGTATCCAAAAGTGAATCCAGTTCATCCTGAATCTGTTCTATCAGCACCCAATCGTTACCGCCGCCTATTAATGAGCCCGGTCCCGGAAGGTCGATCTTTAATTTATCGCCCTGCTGTGCCAGTCTGGTTATTTTATGGCCCTCACTATCGGTAAGGGTAAATTCTGAAGACGGTCCGTGCGCTATCTGGCTCCAATTGGATACATCCAGCAAGCGCGTCCTTGCCTCGTAATAAAGCCCGATGGCCTGTTCACGGGTTTTAACCGTGATTTGCTCAACGGTATCGTGCTGGTTACCTTTTTGCTGTGCGGGGATGTTTGAGTCTTCTGTAGGCATGGCGTTTGGTTTGATTATAGAACGTTTGGCGAGGCCGGATGTTTGAGAAGGGATATGGGGTTTATAATTCCTATATTGTAAATCCACTTAATGTTAGGTCGGGGATTATAAATCCCGACCAACTCTGGTATACCCTACTCCAGCAAAAACTGTATCAACAGGGGGGGATAAAGTAAGGATTTTTCCCGCTGTAGCGGATGAACCCTCCAAGACATCGACATCATCAACCTGCATAACTGCATCCTCTATAGCAGCCTCCGCAACAAGCTCCCCATCACCATTCACCACAAAACCCTCTTCCTCCTGATTCTTGGTTCTTGATTCCTGAGCCTCCTCAACAAAAGC
>NZ_JBDSCA010000046.1:0-66208 GCF_039921305.1 Mucilaginibacter sp. | reverse complement strand
AAAATCATTCAGGTGCCTATATCGGCGGTGTCTACCTCTTCCCATTCCGAACAGAGAAGTCAAGCCCGCCAGAGCCGATGGTACTGCGGTAAAACGTGGGAGAGTAGGTCGGTGCCCAATCTTAAAGAAGCCCGTAACGAAAGTTATGGGCTTTCTTTGTTTATAAAGAGTTTTTATAAGAGTGGTACTCTTATTTTGAAAGGAGTTCGTAGGAAACTATGAAGATGATACAAACGAGAAAGAGCCTGCTTAAATATTAAGCAGGCTCTTTCTCGTTTGTAAAGGTTATTAATAACTGGTTGTGATGAAAAACTCAGCTTCAAAAACATGCCCGTGATCTACATGCTGAATGGCTTCCTTTTGTTTAATATCAGTAACAATACCTTCTGTATCAGAATATCCTAACCAAGGCTCAATACATACAAAATCGGCGCCACTTTTTGCCCAAATACCCATATGATTGAAGTGAGGATATTGAACTGTTAATGATTTATCATGCTTATCACTCTTAATTGTGATCTCGCGCGATTTGATATTTTTAAATACTAAAGCATCATTCGCGAAAAGTTCTTTAGTTAATCTGAGCTTTTTCTTGTTTAATACCACTGGTTCAGTTCTCCCCGAAAGGTTACCATCTGGTGATATCGTATGCGTTTCTAATTTTTCATCCTGCTCAAACTCCAGGTAATAATCTTCATATTTCTCTCCGGGAAAGAATGGCACATTAAAAGCGGGATGACCGCCTACCGAAAAGTAGATCGTTTTTTTATCGTGGTTAATAACCTTATAGCATACACGTAAAGCATTCTCAATCAAAGTATAAATAATCTGGAATTCAAACTTGTATGGATAAACCTCTAAAGTTTTTTCGCTGAAGGGTAAAGAAAATTTAGCATGTTTATCGCTCGCTTCAATCAATTGGAAGGTAGAAGTACGTGTAAAACCATGCCTTGCAATAGGATAGGATACACCATCAATATTTAATTGATTATTCACTGTGCCACCAACTACCGGAAACAGGTTAGGCGCATGCCAAGGCCATATTTCCGGATCAGCTTGCCACAGATGTTCTGTTTTATCGGTTTTGTTGTAGATAGAAGTTAGCTCGGCGCCTTGTGGCCTAATGCTCACTTTAAAATACTTATTCTCAATAGTAGTCATAATAGTTACGGATGGTTTACTTAGTAAAGATACAATTCTGCAAAGGCAAAAAAGTTTTCTTTTTATATATAAATCATCCGCAAGCTACAATTAATCATCATCGTCCTTTTTCTTTTTCTCCAATAAAACAAATGCGCTGCGCTTTGGAGAGGGCATCACAGAGTTTTCACCCTTAACATATTTCCATATTACCTCGTTCAAATCCAGATCAGGTATGGCATCTTCTTTAGCAAAATTAAACTGCTCAGATCGTTTGCTGCTTTCATTAACAGCCACATTGCGTTTTTCTAAATCAACAATATTTGGTTTAGAAACGAATGGTGTTAAATCTGGTGTGTTATTAAAGCAATCGTAAAGAGGTATAGCTGCTGCATCATATTGGCTCATCGGCGGTAAGCCCAATATCAGTTCAATCGTTCGCAACACACCGGAAGTGGAGTACATTTGATGAATAACGGCATTGCGCTTTACATAGCCGCCAGCCACAAAAACAGGGGAACGGTGCGCATCAATATGGTCTGGGCCATTCTGTGCATCATCTTCCAACACAAATACAACCGATTCTTTCCATATAGGGCTCTTCGATAAATGTTCTATCATTTTGCCCACTGCCAGGTCATTATCAGCTACAGCGGCGTCGGGGGCTATTTTGCCCTTCTTTTGTCCGCTGGTATGATCGTTAGAAATGCGTAATGTATTAAATTGTGGTACTGCATTCTTAGTCAGCAACGAATCAAAATCATGCTCCCAAACCTGCTCCCGAACCTGATCTGGAATATCCAGATTAAAACCTGGTGCCTGTACACACACATGTCCTTTTAATGATTTTAAACTGGTTTTACCATAGTCAGCAAACTCGCCATATGTGCGGTAGCTAATTCCAGCGCGTTTGCAGTAATCCCAAATAAAACCATTTTTAGGATAGGCAATTTTTCGGGTGCCTTCAAAATCATATGTACCGCCACGTCCTCCGTAGCTTGTTGGCCAGGTTTTTTCAACAAAATCATTGGCGTAAGCTGCAGTACTCCAATTATGCCCATCGGCGCTAACTTCGGCATCTACGTAAAAATTATCCATCAAAACAAACTGGCTGGCAATACTATGCAGGTTAGGCGTTACTTTTTTGCCGAATATACATAACGTAGTGTCGCCATTGCCTTGAGGTACATCGCCTAAAACCTGGTCGTAAGTGCGGTTCTCTTTAATGATATAAAAAACGTGTTTTATGGGAGATTTTTGACCTGCTTTTGTTGGGATAGGGTTACCAATTAATCCATCGGCTTTTAATTCTTTTTTATCGGTAAACGGCGTATTGGCATAAACCTGTTTGGTATAAGTTTTTAAAAGTTCGGGCTTGGGCTCATCAATAATGGATAGCTGCCCCCAAAATAACCCAGCAATATATTGTGAATCTTTTTTAGGAGTTGATCCTTTCTGATAACCACTATTATCCCTTATCAGAGGCTGTGGACCTTTGGGGTTAGCCATAGAAGTATACCCTTTGCCATTAGCTACCAGTATTTTATTACCTAAAGTTTTAACACCAGTTGGGTACCAACCAACCGGAATAAAGCCTAAACTATGGCTACTGCCAATTGTGCTTACATCAAAAACGGCAAGGCAATTGTTATCTGCATTGGCTATATATAGTGTTTTTTCATCTGCAGATAAGGCCAGGCCATTAGTTGTTGAGCCGGTAAGTTTAGTTGGGTATAATGTAGTGGAAAAGGTTTCGATCACCTTATTTGTAGTGGTACTAATAACCGAAACCGAATTATCATTGGCATTAGCTACAAATAAATGAGTGCCTTTTTTATTCAGCAGTATTTCGTTAGGATGGTTTTCTGTAGTGACGCTGCCACTTAATTCGCCTTTTTCTATATCGTAAATAACTACCTTATCGCTGCCCCATATAGAAATATAGAGTTTTTTTTCATCGGGCGAAAAAATGCAGCTGTAAGCCTCAGCATTCAGCTTTAATTCTTTCAGGATGCTTTTGCTTTTAAGATCGATAACATACAGTGTGTTATTTTCTTTCGTTACAGTGTATAGCTTTTCGCTTTTATGGTCAACGGCTATTCCTGTAGGGCAAATTTTCCCCTTTGGCCAAGGTAAGCCTAATTTAATGGTATCGGCCGAACCAAACTTGGTACCATTGATATTGAGGACTAATATCCAGTTATCATTACCTCCTGATACATACAGCTTTTTTTCATCACCACTAAAGGCTAAACCATACCATGATTTACCTACAATCTTTGTATCAAGCAAGGTTTCACTTTTAGGATCGATCAACTGCACGCTCTGTACGCTTTGGCCATTATTATTAACAGCCAATAGTTTGCCACTTGCAGATAACTGCATATTTAAAGGCAGATCGCCTAATGGAATAGAATTGCGCCCAGCCGGGCTTAATTTCCATCCGTTTGGCAACAATACTTGCTCTGTATGCGCTATTTTACCCGGTAACTGGGCAAATGTAAAGTGGGATATTAATATCGCTAAAATGAGGGTAGATAACTTGTTTAGTTTCATGAGTCAGTGTAATGCTTATCAAAAATAGGCAAATCCTGTTCAGCATCCACACACTTAACAAAAACTTAATCTAAGTTGGTATTAAAGGTATTCTTCTTTCATTTTTTCGCCAAACTCTTTGGCAAACTTGTTCATTTTAGGTTGGATAACAAACATACAATAAGGCTTCATTTTATTGCCTTGATAATAGTTTTGATGATATCCTTCAGCTACATAAAACTCGCTTGCCGGGGTAATTTCGGTTACAATGGGTTTATCAAAAACGTTCTCTTCAGTTAGTTTCTGAATTAAGGCTTGCGCCTGATCCTTTTGCTCTTCCGAATAATAGAATATTGCCGAGCGGTATTGCGTACCCACATCATTCCCCTGGCGGTTTAACGTTGTTGGGTTATGAGTTTTGAAAAATATAACCAGTAATTCTTCGTACGATGTTATATCGGCATCAAATTCGATATGGATCACTTCGGCATAACCGGTATCACCATTGCACACCTCTATATAAGTAGGGTTGGGCTTATCGCCACCCATATATCCCGACTCCACTTTTTGAACGCCTTTTATACTTTGAAATATGGCTTCTGTACACCAGAAACAACCATTACCGAATGTTGCCTTTTGAATATTCATAATCTATCTACAAAGATAATCTCATTTTGATTGAATAATGTTACCCTATTGTAATCAAAAGCCAAGCATCTGCTTTGTCAGAGTTCCTCTTTAAGGTGCTAGGGGACTTACCTCAATCTGGCTCAAAACCAAACTCGGATCCAGTAAATAGATCCTAACCTTACCCTCACCGTTTTTACTACCCTGGTGTGTAGTTTGCCCAACAGAGTAGCCACGCAATACGTTAGCACCCCAAACTTTACTATCAGCCGGCGAGTCTACATTAATTACCTGCGGTTCATCACCATTAACCGATATGGCATAATGCAAGCCAAAGCCTCTATACAACCTGAATGTTGGTAAGCACTTTACAGTGATACTATTATTACCATCGCTTAAATCAACTTTGTAATCCAGGTAAGGAGAAGCTTTAATGTTATCCATATAGCTTTTTTGCACTATTGGCATTACAGTAACTGCTTTACCATTAATGCCTAAACCTTGTATGGTTTCAATATTAGTACCTGCAACTTCATGTTTAGCCACATACTGATCGGCGGTTATGGTGAACTTTGGTGGTAAAGGCAACGCTATTGCAGCCAGTTGGTCTTTTGATTTTTCGGGTGTCACTGTTTGATCCGTTGGAAGAAATGGCCTCTTAAATGCTTTTTGGTCACGTGGATGATCGCTCATAATGCCATTCCATTTTCCGCCTGCAATAACCTCGTTGTACTGCTTTGTTAAGCTTCCAATTTCATTGAATGCATTGGTTGCCTTTTGTGAGTATGGTAATGACGCACTTGAAAAAGTATTATTTACCATTTTTAAACTCTTTTTTGCATATAATATCTTCTCATTCATTAAACAAGCCCCGCTAACCGGATACAGTATGAGTTCAAAATAAGCATCCTGCAAAGCAGCAGGTATCTTAATCTTTAAATCTTCCGCTTCTTTCCTCAGCTTCTGATAATCAGTCAATCGTTGGTTCATTTCTGCTTCAGTAAACTGTACGGCATCCATATGCTCAGGTTTAGCAGCATTGGCTAAATGGTAATACTCATGTTTAATATGAGCAATGGCATCCGCATACTCAGCGCCAAAGGTTTCAGTGGCCCAGGCTTTAGGGTAATCGTAAGCCTTTTCGGGAGTCCAGCTCTTAATATCCCAGGCTAAATCCATACTGAATTGTGTTTCCATCTCAGCAGGTTTTAAATCGCCTACATTAAATATCCAGATTTTATCTGCGCCAAATTGATAAGCCTTGCTCATCTCGTACGATATCAGCGAAGGAGAGTTTGATTCTAACCACAAATAATCCTTAGGTGCACCCCAGTACGATAAATGGTAATAAACCCCACTGCCGCCACTACGTTTCTGCTCGCTTGCATCAGATACCTGCCTCACATAACCATGATTATCATCCGCCCAAACAATGGTGATATCTTCGGGTAGTTTCATATTCATCTGGTACAGATCTAAAACCTCCTTATAAGGGCAAAATAATTGAGGAATATTATCGGCCGGTTTAGCAATGTTTTTAGATAACAGTTCTCTTTGATCGGCTATCACAGTTTCCAAAAGCTTAACTTTCTCAGGCTTTGATTTAGGGCCTGGCATACTGCCATCATGAATGCCACGCATCCCAACCGTATAAACCGCATCTATCTTTGCCGATGCCTTGGCACGCACATCCCAAAAATTATAGATCTGTGCCTTGTTCACATCATAGCGCCATTCTCCCGGTTTTTGGCCAAATTCGTTCTCGTAATTATCGGCCCACTCAAATACGTTATCCCGCAAAATGGGTTCGCAATGGCTGGCGCCTAATACAATAGCGTATTTATCGGCTACTATCGGGTTTTCTTTGTAATACCAAAAGGCTTTAGTACATGGGTGCATGGCCGGCCAAATATAGTTGGCCTTTAGGCGAAGCAGCAATTCAAAAATGCGGGCATAGGTATTGGGGCCAATATCCTTAATGTCTTTATCCATGTTTTTAGCGGCCCAGGGTTGCATGCCCCAATCTTCATCGTTAATAAATATTCCCCTGAATTTTACCGACGGTGGCCCGATAATGCTATTTCCCGGAGTAATGTAGATCTCGTCATGATGCTTGGGTGTAACATCCGCCCACCAGTTTAAGGGCGATACACCCATCATCCGCGAAAGCTCAAAAAAGCCAAAAGCGGTACCACGGCGGTCGCTACCGAAAATTACCAAAGCCTGTTTAACATTAGGTAAAGGGTTATTCACTACCGAAATGTTGAACGTTTCCCACTTACCCTTCACAGCATCGGCATTAACTTTCTTATCGCGGATCAGCTGATCTATAATTTTAGATTGCCCGATAGTGCCCGCAATAACCGGGTAAGCAATTGCTGGTGCCGAAGTTTGAATAACAGGCAATATGCCTGTAACCATCTGCACATCCTTACGGAAACAATTAGCCGCTATCTGCACTACCTCGGCATCGTTAATATCGGTATATATAGTAGTGGTTTGCTTTCCCCTAATCAACGGGAACGCACCAGCCGAGCCTGTATTGCTTACCGTTATTTTGCTTTGCGCGATGCCTTGTAACGCAGCACCAACTAATAAAACACAAGAAATGGCCTTTTTGAGAAATAACATTCGGGTATAATTTGGTAGGTTAAATATAGGGTATTGCAAAATACTGCCCATCATGCACTATCTGTTAAACATCGTTATGTGCTGCCTTTTTCAGTTCAGGCTTCCGCCAGATGATGATCTGCCACAGCACCTCAGCGGATATCATAATACCTAAAGCATACAGTAGCGGCTTCAAAGTTTCTTCGGATTGCAATACCGCGCCTGCAACCGCAACGCCAAACACACCCATCGGGAACATTACCATCACAAACAAGCCAAACACATTTAAAGGTATCTTAAACGGCCGGTGCGCATTTGGGGCTTTGATTCTTAGTACGATCAAACTGATAAACTCCAAAGCCAAACCTGCCCCATACAAGGTCACATCCATAATCAATAGCTCTTTAAACGATAGGATGATCATCATACTTACCACCACCGAGCATACCAGGATACTCACATACGGCGAATTATATTTAGGATGCAAAGCCTCTAACTTTTTAGGCATCAAGCCATCATCAGCCATCACTTTAGGCACGCGCGAAACCGATAGCAGCACCGCCGAATACAACCCAAGTACGCAAGCCATGCCACCTGCCGATAGCAGGCAACCCAACCAGTTACCTCCAATATACAAACCCAAAAACGGGAAGCCTTTATCAGTAATAGCATCCAAACTCATACCCGATTGTATGGCCGTTAGCACCGTGAAAAAGTATACCGCTATAACAGCAACAAAGGTGATTAAGGTAGCCTTTAGGTAGCTTTTAATAGGATTACTTACCTCACCGGCGTAGGTTGTGGCATTATCCCAACCCAAAAAGTTCCACATCACAACATACAACCCCATACCAACAGACGAAAAGCCAATACCCTTAAGCGACAAAGCCGGAACCTCGTAAGGCCCCGCATGTTGCATAAAACCAGCAATGGCCAACGCCGCAAACGGCACAATAACCATCGAACTCAGCACAGCCGATACCTTACCCACCGGCACAATACCCAATATATTAACCAACGCCGACGACCAGATGATGAACAGGCAGATAGGTACCTTATAAGTTTCCGCCTCCGGAAAAAAATAGGCCGCATAGGTAATAAACAAAACAGGATAGATAGCCAGATCAACAAAGGTATATAGCCAGGTAAGCCAGCCTTCGTAAAAAGCCATACGCATACCCAGCGCACGTTTAACCCATTGGTAATAGCCGCCGTTAACAGGCATCATACTGTTTAATTCAAACACGGTAAGTATCGCCGGAATATCCCATAATATAGGTGTAATGAGCAACAATACCAATGCCCCGTTTTTACCCGCATAACCCAGCAAGGGCTCTAAACCATAGGGGCCGCCCGATACTGTAAAAAATATAACCGCCGCAAGCGGTATCAGTTTAAGTTTTTTAAGTGATGGTTGGGCAGATGGCATATTGGCCTAAAATACTAATAAAGCCATCATCAGGCAATAGCTTTACTTAGAAGCCAGTACATCAATTGACTGTATAAGTAGTGGCTTGGCCAGTAATTCAGCAGCTTTAGCCATCAAAGCTTCGGCAATTGGCCCGCTTAAATGTGTTTGACGGTCTTGTTCGTTGCCAAACGTATCATAAATACCAAAAGTGTTGGCGTTAATTTTAAACACATACCAGGTTAGGGTACCAGGTTCATTTTGAGCTAAGGGTAAGGCGCTTTTTAAAAAGGCTTCAACTTCTGCTTCCTTACCCGGTTTTGCTTCAAGCGTAACTAACAATCCTAAGTTTTTCATGGTTACTGTGTTTGGTATTTGGCTTACATACGTTTATACAATCATCCTGGTGTTTTGTTTATTATATGCGTGCCTATAACGTGATCATCACCTCGCAACCGCGAGGCGGCCAGGTAACCATATCCATACAGGATTTTGGCATCGGCATCGAAAAAAAACCAGCTCGATAAACCCTTTGATCGCTTTTACCGTGTAAATAGGCTCAACCTTCTTCTTTAGATTACCATTAGAATAAAATCCGAAATCGAAAAACGGATATCCGAAATTAAGAACTCTTAAATCAAAAGTCCAATTACTATGTTATACCGGCATGCAATCATCTAAAGGCTTCCTTTACATTTCATTAATTGCCGATATCCTTATTGCTATTTCAAAGTTTACAGCCGCGGCTTTTACAGGTAGTTCATCTATGCGGGCCGAAGGTATTCACTCCGTAATTGATGCCGGCAGCCAACTCATGCTGATTTGGGGCGTTCGTTCAAGCCGTAAGCAGGCCGATGCTGAAAGGCCATTTGGCTACGGTCGCGAGCTGTACTTCTGGTCGTTCATGGTATCGCTCGTTATTTTTATACTGGGCGGTTGCATCTCCTTTTACCAGGGCCTACAGCATTTTCAGCATCCCGAAGCTATTGATCATCCCGGTTGGAATTATATCGTATTGTCCACTTCCTTTGTCTTTACTGCCATAGCACTCAACAGCGCGCTCAAAGCATTCAACAAACAACGTGGCGATATGCCCTTTTGGGAAGCAATTAATAAAAGTAAAGATCCCTCAACCTTTATTGCCCTGCTGGGCGATGTTGGCGATGTACTCGGATTATTGATAGCCTTTGTGGGCGTATTTCTCGGTCACCAATTCAATAACCCACACTATGATGGCATAGCCTCCATGCTTATTGGAGTGATGATGATATTGATCTCGATGGTACTCGTTCGTGAAAGCAAAAGCCTGCTCATGGGCGAAACGCCAAGCCGTAAACATATGCGTACGGTAATGGCTTTGGTAGAGAGTGATCCCGATATTATCAGGGTAAAAAAACACCGCTCTATATACCTCGCGCCCGAAGAGATCCTTTTACAGATCAACGCAATCTTCGCCAACGATCTTACCACTCATCAAATAACCGATGCTATCCAGCGCATCACCAAAACCATCCAAAAGCAATTCCCCCGTATCAAGCAGATCGTGATTGAACCGGTAGCCGCTTAGGGGGGATTAAGGGGGATTTTAAAACAACCTATGAAATCTCCGGGTACATATTTTATTATCATTTTCGCAATCATCTTACCTAACCGGGGGGGATTTATGGAGGATTTTCAAGTGGTTTCTAAATCCAGATTATCAAACTCGCAATCAAATAAAGCTTAATAACTATAATCATTTAAGCAATCGAAATAACAAAATACCCGTAGGTAAATGTGATGTTTTAAAAGCTTCCGGCTTTTAGCTTCAAGCTTAATGAGGTTTACCTCTCATTACCTACAAGGTACGAAAAATTGCTGAAATTTAAAAGAAATATTGTGTGCTCATTGAGAAGAGATCCCAAATACTCAGTATAAAGCGGCAGTCTAAATTAAAAATAAGAAAGGCCCCAAACGGAACCCTTCTTATTTTTAATCGGTCAATAATTATGATTTTGCGGTGCTGCCAGTTAAAAGGTTAACCACATAGGCCGTTCCGTTTATTACTACGCTGGCCTGGTTATTACCGGTAAAGGCAATAGTACCGTTAAAATTGAACGCGCCCTTATCACTGGAGCCGCTTAAAGTAAAGGCAGCATTGCCTGATGCAATAGTACCCCCGGTTTTAGGTATAGTAAGGCTGCTTAAAATAATATCAACATTACTACTGCCTTTATTCATATTGCCCGTTTTTTGCGTAAAGCTACCGGCACGTTTATACTCGCCGCTAAGGGTATAGGCAATAGTGTTTGGCGCGAGTCCGCCCACGGTAAAGGTAGAAGTACCCGAGTCGTTGCTGCTCAGGTTCGGCCCGTCGAATGATCCTGTACTATTCGCTGTGCTGCTAACATTATCGGGTATGTTATTAACACAGTTAAGCGTGTAGGTATAATTAAATGCATAGCTGTAAGTAACCGATGATCCTTGTGGATTTTGACGGCTGAAGCTATAGGTTTTAGTGCCACCACAACCCGGATTGGCGTTAAAGGTAAGTTGCGCGTTAAGCGTAACATCCGCTGATACACTGACCATACCACCCGAGTTTGACGACATGGAATTGGCCATTATAGTAGCCGCGTCATCGGTAGATATGGATGCTGTAGTATCATTGTTTGTTTTAGAACATGCGCCCATTGCAAAAAGTAATACTATGGCAGGTACTTTAATAAAATTCATTGTTTTCATGTTATATAGTTTAAATACAATTAACCAATTGCAAAAACCGTGCAAGTTTCCTGATAAGTACCAAAGATGTGCCCGAAGAGAGACTCGAACGCTCAGGAGTCGTTAGCTTGCGTTAGCGGTAGTAGTGGAAAGTCCGGAGTGAGCTATCGGTGAATGCGGGCCTGTAACGACCGCCTGCCGGCTGGCTGGCTGGGATAGCGCGGCCGAAGGCAACGCCCAATAAATATAAAAAAGTAATTTGAGATTGTGCCCAGGAGCAGATTCGAACTGCCACACCCTTACGAGTGCCACCCCCTCAAGATGGTGCGTCTACCAATTTCGCCACCTGGGCTTTTCACTCGGTCAATTAGTTGGTTGGTTCATTAGTTGATTGGTGTTTATTCGCAAGCGATAAGACTAATCAACCAATAAACAAATCAACCAATGAACTAACAGCGTGCCCGAAGAGAGACTCGAACTCTCAAGAGACAATTCTCAACGGCTTCTGAGACCGCAACGTTTACCAATTTCGCCATCCGGGCATTACAACCAATATTTAGCTTTCGGCCTTATATCGGGCTGCAAATATAATTTTTTAATGCTTGTGTTCAAATAAATATAAACTTGCTAAAGTTTGCTATTGCTGTACATAACGAGTAATTTAGTTTTACCAATTAATAAAACCAATAAGCTATGAAAAAGTTAATATTGATGATGCTGTTTGTAGCAGTATCTGTAAGTGCAATGGCACAAGCCGGCGATGCTATTATAGGTAAATGGGCCAACGCATCCGGAGAGGATCATATTTATATTTATAAAAAAGGGGATAAATATTTTGGTAAATTAGGTTGGATCAAGTTTCCGGATAAGAACGGTAAACCAAAAGTAGACGAGAATAATCCCGACCCGGCACAAAAAACACGCCCGGTTTTAAATTTGGAACTATTAAAGAATTTTACCTTTGATGGCGATAAATACACCGATGGAACTATATACGACCCAAAAAGCGGGAAAACATATAGCTGTAAAATGACCATTGGGGGCAATACTCTAAAGATACGCGGTTATATAGGCATATCTTTATTCGGGCGCACCGAAGTGTGGACAAAAGTTAAATGATAAAAACACTTATAAAGTTATTATGCATTGTTGTATTGATCTCCTTTACGGGGATCAATACCGCATTGGCACAAAAAGTTACAGTACTACAGCAGGGCAGGGCAACCAGCCTGAGGGGGCTATCCGTTGTAAGCGATAAAATAGCTTGGGTTAGTGGCAGCAAGGGCCACGTGGCCAGCACCAAAGATGGTGGCCGAACGTGGAACTGGCAGCAGGTTAAAGGTTTTGAAACTTCGGATTTTAGAGACATTGAAGCCTTTTCGGCTAAAGAAGCCGTTATTATGAGTTCCGGCACCCCGGCGCTTATCCTCAAAACAATAGATGGTGGTTTGTCCTGGCAGTTAAAATACCATAACCGCGATACTTCCGTTTTTTTTGATGCCATGGATTTTAAAAGCAAATACGGCTGCGTCATGGGCGACCCGATCAACGGGCACTTTGTTATCTTCGAAACCTTTGATATGGGCACAACCTGGAAACAGCGCGATATTACCAAAACACCCACAGGCCGTTCCGGCGAAGCCGCCTTTGCCGCAAGCGGTACATGCTTCATCATTAACAAAAGCGGGTTATTGAACAATAACCAATTAATGATGGTATCGGGCGGCAGCTACTCTAATTTAATATTCGCCCTCTCCACCGATAAAAAATGGGTGCAGCAAGCCTTGCCTGTTACGCACGGCATATCAAGTGCGGGCGCGTTCTCGGTAGCTGCCGATGGTAAGCACTGGGTAGTGGTAGGCGGCGATTACACGCACGATCAGCGCACCGATTCAACCGCCTGTTGGTCTGATAACGCAGGCAAAACCTGGAAGATCTCCAAAACAACACCAGGTTTCCAATCCTGTGTCGAGTACATCAGCGGCAGTAAATATCTCTCAACCGGCACATCGGGCACCTGGTATTCTAAAGATGGCGGCACCACCTGGGCCAAAATTGATGCCAATAGCTTTAACGTTTGCAGCAAAGCCAAAAGTGGCAAACTGGTATTAATGGTAGGTAATAATGGCCGCATAGGTACCTACACTCCGCCAAAAGAATACCTCATCCCTTATATCAAGATATAATTGCCAGCGGAGGTAACGTTATAATTGATAGCGTAAGCATTGTCACAATACCAAACTTATTACCTATCACCAATTCAACTTCAACAAAGCAACTCCCTGCCTTGGCAAAATCAAACGGATAACAGCATCTTTTTTAGGTATTTCCAACTTTTGATTGCCATTAACCGTCTCCAGCATACCTGCCTTTTCTAATTGACCTATCTGCGCGGCAGTAGGGTTTTGTGGCGATCCCATTTTTTTCCATACCTCGTAGCTATTACTATGTTCGTTATCAATTCTATATTGGGTAACTTTAAGCGTATGCGATGGTATGCCGCTAATGTTCACTACTATTGTTTCGCCTGCATTCTGTTTATCCTCGTCGTGATAGTTCCACAACATCACCGCTGCCGAGCTTTTATCCCTTGATGCCAGCACACCAACATCAGTAGTTTTTCTGATGCCCGAATCAAGCACACTTTTAAGCGTATACATTCTTTGGCTTTTAGCTTCAACACGGTTCCCTTTCATCATCCCAAACATCCGGAAAACGTTCAACACAGGCTTATCAACCCCATTGGTAGCCAGATCTCTAAAGCCCGCGAACCAGGGCTGGTCTTCAAACTCAAACGACCATGATACCGCGCCTATTAAATTTAAACCATAATTATCCATCAGTTCATACTTCCGCGCGAACGACGCCGCCGTATAGCTCGAATACATAGTACCATTGCGATAAGCATTCTCCGGATTGGTGCTCATGCCACAGGCAGCGCAACCCTCCGGGTCAGATTCTCCGATAATAATAGGCACATTCTTTAACTCCGGGAACGAACGGATCACTTTAAAATGCCCGTCAATATTACTCAACTGGTTCCTGATACCCATTGTAACCACACCATTCACCACTTTCGGCGACCCTTTGGCATGGAACAATATCGCATCCATGGGGGTGCCCACTTTACCTGTAACATAATTGGTATCCTTCAAACAATGATTAATAAAATCTCTTAACCATTTGGTAGCGCCGCCGGTAACATTGCAACCACCAATACGGGCGGTGGGTAAGGCGCGTTTTACACCATCAACGGCGTAATCATACAGTTTAAAAAATTCGGCCTCGGTACCTTTCCAGTAAGCGCCGTTGGGTTCGTTCCAAACTTCCCAATACCAGCTTTCAACCTCCTTTTTTCCGTACCGGGCAACACAATGTTTTACCCATTGGTAGCAAAGCTCATCCCATTTTTTATAATCCTTCGGCGGGTAGGCCCAGCCGGTTTCAATAACTTTGTATTCCATCCCCGGTTTCCAGTAATGGCGATAGGGTTCAGGGTGAGTTGACAAGGCCTCTGGCATAAAGCCTATCTGCGCCAGCGGTTTCATGCCGCGCTTTACGTAGGTATCAAATATACTATCCACAATGTGGTAATTGTAAATAGGGTTCCCCTTAGCATCCTCGGTATAAATATTGGTCGATCCCCATTTTAAAGCCGCCTTACCATCGCCACTGGTTAACAAATTATGCGCCCTAACATAAACCGGAACGGGGCTTAAAGCTGATATTTCGCTCAACAGCTTTTTACCATCCTTCATGTAGGTAAAATTGGGCTCATCATAACCAAACCATGCCCATATTGGTTTCATGGGGGCAATAGGTTTATTCAGGTCAACCTGAACATTAATGGGCACTACCTCTTTGCGCTGGGCAAAAGCGGTAACATTAAGCGCTGCAACAAGTATCAGCAAATAAAAGCGGATATATCTGGTCATGGTTTATTAATTGTTAGGTTTACAATTATAGGCTAAGATAGTAAATCTTTGCTTTTGGATGTTTGCCAGATTTACTCGGACTTATCTCTTAATTTGCGTATCTGCTCAAGAGCTAAAACATCAATCTGATCTTTAGCCCGATTGACCACTTTTTTATTTTCAATAAGTTGGTTAATATGTAAAAATGGAATATTAATACCATCAATATCCGCAACAGATGCCATAGATAAGCATTCATCAAAGCTGTAACCTTCAAGCCCTTTCATGTCTATCAATATATCTAATCTAAGGTTATTCGTTAAATGAAAGTCTGTCCAGCCCGGTATAAACTGCATGGTTTCAACCATTGGATAATCGCCTATACCACAGCTAATAAAGCATTGCCGTAATTTTTGTCTATTCTGTAACGTATCCTTAAGCCATATATCCAAATCACCAGTGAAGCGCTGATAGCCATGTAAGTTAATAGCATAGCCACCAACTAAAATATACTGCACCTGATGCTCATGCAGTGCTTTCCAAAAATTTAATATTTCCTCATCAAAAATATCCACAGCTTATTTGGCAATAAACGGTTTATGAACAACAGAGGCCTTATTCATAGTTTGCTGTATCTTATATAATCGGGTAGCCATCTCAAAGCGTTCTTTATAAGTTCGTTTTAAACCTTCTTTTAAAAGTTCTAATTCAGCTTCATCAAAAGTGCTTTTTGTCGTTTTCATATGGCAATGTCTTGATCGCTACACATACAAATATACATAAACCATCACAATATCAATGTTTACTCATCCATGTCTAATTATTCCCCATTAAAACCTTTCCCCATCATTCAATGTTTACTATTAATTAAAACTATTGAATAATATGAATAACGTTACACAAACCGGAAGTATTGATAACGATAACATCAACATCCACGAATATTACGAAGTTGAACACTGGACCAAAGAGTTGCATACCAATATTGAAGTATTAAAAGATGCCGTTGAGCATGTAGGAACATCTATAGAAGATATTAAAAAGTACCTGAACAGATAAACATACCGCCATGAGCCTGGAAAAATATGTAGAGAAGCGCGATTTTACCAAAACCGCCGAACCTAAAGCTGGCAGGAGTAAGGATAAAGACAAACTCATGTTCGTGATACAAAAGCACGATGCATCACGGCTGCATTACGATTTCAGGCTCGAAATGGAGGGCGTATTAAAAAGCTGGGCAGTACCCAAGGGCCCATCAACAGATCCGCAAACCAAGCGCCTGGCCATGATGGTTGAAGATCACCCGTTCGATTACCGGAATTTTGAAGGTATCATTCCCGAAGGTGAATACGGTGGCGGAACAGTAATAGTTTGGGACGAAGGAACCTACGAACCCATTGAAGAGATCAAAGGTAAAAAGGCCCAGGAAAAACACCTGCTGCAACAACTTAAAGCAGGCTCGTTAAAAATAAAGCTCCATGGCGAAAAACTGGAAGGGGAGTACGCTTTAGTTAAAACCCACGGCATGGGCGAAAACGGCTGGCTGCTCATTAAACATAAAGACGATTTTGCATCTAAAACGGATATTACCAAAAAAGACAAATCCGTACTTTCTGGTAAAACCATCGCAACAATGGAAAAAACCAGCGAAAAGGTTTGGCAGCACGGTCACGAAGAGGATGTAGAAAAACCAAAGAAAGGCAGTAAAAAAAAACTCCCTGAATTAGGAGATGAGGTAGAAGAGCAGGAAGAAAAGCAGGAAAACATTGACGTAGATGCTTTGCTGAAAAAAGCAAAAAAATCAGCTTTTCCAAAAGGTATCAAACCCATGCTGGCCATCTTAGTTGATGAGCCCTTTGACGACCCTGATTGGGTTTACGAAGTAAAGTGGGATGGTTACCGTGCCCTCGGCTTTATCAATAAAGGCGAGGTTGAACTGCTATCCCGAAACAATAAGGGCTTTAACGATAAGTTTTACCCCATTCACAAAGCGCTTCAACAATGGGAGATCAACGCCGTAGTTGATGGCGAGATACTGGTGCTGAACGATAAAGGCGTGTCCAATTTTGGCGATCTGCAAAACTGGCGCAGCGAGGCCGATGGCGAATTGGTATATTATATATTCGATTTACTTTGGTACGATGGCAAAAACCTGATGGACCTGCCGCTCATCCAACGCCAGGCTATCCTCAAAGAAATACTTCCGGCAGATAATGATAACATCCGCGTAAGCCAGGTATTCAATGCCAGCGGTACCGAATTTTTCGCCGCCGCGGAACGGATGGGTTTAGAGGGTATCATCGCCAAAAAGGCAAGAAGTACCTACTCGCCCGATCTGCGTTCCAAAGAATGGCTCAAAATTAAAGTGAACAAACGGCAGGAAGTAATTATAGCAGGTTTTACCAAAAACGAAGATACCCCAAAACAATTTAGCTCCTTGTTATTAGGGGTTTATGAAGATGGTACGCTTCAATACGTTGGTAAAGTTGGCACCGGTTTTAATGATAAGGTACAAAAAGAAATGATGGCGCAATTCAAGCCATTAATTACCGATAAAAGCCCTTTCAATACCGTTCCCGATGTGAATAAGCCATCGCGTTTCCGGCCTAATCCGCCCAAAGCGAAAGCCACATGGCTAAAACCCGAACTGGTTTGCGAGGTTGCCTTTAGCGAGGTAACCAGCGATGGCGTATTCCGCCACCCCTCATTCCAGGGTATGCGTATTGATAAAAAGGCTAAAGACGTGGTACGGGAAACTGAATTACAAACCGAAGATATTGTAGAGGACAAACCGGAGCAAAAGCCCGATAAACATACAGCCGCAATTAAGCCACCGAAAGAAAAGGAACGCAAAACCTTGCTCAACCCCAAAGAAGAAACACAGGTTAAAAAGATTTGCGGTCACGATCTTAAATTTACCAACCTCAGTAAAATTTACTGGCCCGAAGATGGCGTTACCAAACGCGATATGTTCAATTACTATTACCAGGTGGCCGAATACATTTTGCCCTATCTGAAAGATCGCCCCATGTCGCTCAATCGTTTTCCGGGAGGTATTCATGGTCCGAGTTTTTATCAAAAGGATGTTAAGGGAAAAGCGCCCGATTGGATCACCAAAACATTTCCATACACTACCAGCGATGGTGAGCATAAAGAGTATTTAGTAGGAAGCGACGAAGCGGTGCTGCTATGGATGGCATCCCTGGGTTGTATTGAAATGAATCCCTGGTTCAGCCGTGTTCAATCACCAGATAATCCGGATTATTGTGTGATCGATCTTGATCCCGACAAAAACACCTTTGATCAGGTGATAGAAGCCGCGCTTGAAGTTAAAAAAGTGTTAGATGCCATCGGCGTAACATCGTACTGCAAAACATCAGGTTCAACTGGTATGCACATTTATATCCCGCTTGGCGCCAGGTATGATTATGATCAGTCGCAAATGTTCGCCCGTATCATCGTCAATATTGTACACAAGCAACTTCCGGATTATACCAGCCTTGAGCGAATGGTGGCTAACCGCAAAGGCAAAATGTACCTCGATTTTTTACAGAACCGCCCCGGTGCAACCATAGCCGGCCCATACTCATTACGCCCCAAAGTGGGTGCAACCGTATCTATGCCGCTCCATTGGGACGAGGTAAAACCGGGCCTCACCATGAAACATTTCACCATCTTCAACTCGATAGACAGGCTTAAAACCGAAGGCGACTTGTTTAAAGGTGTATTGGGTAAAGGTATTGATCTGGAAACAACCATCAACAAAGCCAAAAGTATATTTGATATCTGATTTGTAAAATGCCCTCAACTGTAGTATCCAGCTTTGAGTATAACAAGGTATCTTCCGTACTTCGGTTTGTGTTCCTTTCGGGAAGTGTTTACGAATATTGGGATGTGCCTGAGTCTGTTTACCTTGAAATGAGAGCCTCCGGCTCAAAGGGGGCATACCATAGCCAACACAAGCTTTTTGGGTATAGACAAGGATAAAAGATACATTTACTTTTCGGCTTACAACCAACTGCCAAAGCCTCACAAATAATCCTGTCTTTTGGCATGACGGATACTTTACAAACTGCCACAAACTAAAAAGGTACATGAGTTACTCACGTACCGTGCTATTTAGTAGCGAAAATGTTTTCGTTCATCGGCACGATAAATGCCAAAACAAATGTTAACTGCTACTAGTATTATGATTAACTCTACCATCAGTTCTCCCTCCCTTATTAGTGTTTATATACAGCATAAACGACAGAAAAGTAATTTAGTTTATAGCCCGGAACACAATAAGCAATTGCAGTCATTTTTTTGAAATGTGAAAATATCATTAAGAATGTTAATTATTAAGCAAAGTTTTAACTGATTTAAATGTTGTAACTGCCTTTTGCATTAAAGGCATCTAATTGTTACGAATAAGTTAATTTTTTAATTACTGCTATGTAGCAGCTTTGTGACATTCGGTTTACACTTTTACTCGCAAACGAAGATTTTTAAGGTGGGTTTTAAATGGGTAAACCAAATAAGCAACACAATATTTATGTTGAGTAGCAAATTATACTTTCTTTTTAATTAATAAATGTATAATTAACATTTTTTAACTTATTATTTGATAATCAATAAGTTAGCCAGTTAAGTATTTGGTGCGATACCATCTAATAAAATAATGATAATTTCATGTTAAAATAAATCACCTAAGTGTTTCTTTTACACTTTGTAAAAGCATACTTTTAAGGCCAATATTAAACTGTAAAATCATATGATCATCATTGCCGACGGTGGCTCAACTAAAACAAACTGGTGCCTGGTCACCGATGAACAAAAAAAGATTTATTTTAATACCGAAGGGTATAACCCATACTTCGTTAGCGAAGCTTATATCATTAACTCGTTAAAGGAAGGTTTACCAACCGATTTACAGATTGATAAAATTACCGAGGTTAATTACTACGGTGCAGGTTGCTCTGTTGATGATAAAAAGAAAATTGTGCAAGGTGCCATGCAGGCCGTTTTCACCAATGCCAAAGTTAATATAGGGCATGATCTGCTGGCTGCCGCGCGTGCTGTATTAGGTACTAACGAAGGCTTTGCAGCCATATTAGGTACAGGTACCAATACCTGTTTATATAACGGAAAAGAGATCACCCATAATATAGATTCGTTAGCTTATATTTTAGGCGATGAAGGCAGCGGTTGCTACATTGGCAAAAAACTACTGGGCGATTATGTTCGCGGTTACATGCCCGAAGCTGTTCGCGAATTGTTTTGGGAAACCTACAAGCTTACGCCAGATGAAGTGATTGATATAGTTTACACTAAGCCTTTGGCTAATCGCTTTTGTGCGGGCTTTAGTAAGTTTGTTTACGATAACACGGTTAATATAGAATACTCACGTAACCTGGTAAAAAGCTCGTTCAATGATTTTTTCCGCAACCTGGTAACGCATTATCCCGATTATCAAAAATATACCTTTAACTGTATCGGTTCGGTTGGCTACAACTTCCGCAATGTGCTCGAAGAAGTTGTAAAAGAAAACGGGATGACGATGGGTAACATCATCCGTTCACCAATAGATAACCTGGTGAAATACCACATGGAAGTTTCTTTCAAGTAAAATATACGCCACATAAAAAAAGCGATAAGTTAACTTATCGCTTTTTTTATGTGATCTAAATTCCTACTTTCCGCCTTCTTACTAATTATCCGGTGTCAAATCGTTCTGGAATATCTTAAAATATTTGCGTCTGTCAAACTTATACAGCTTGGCAGCCCGGTATGATACACCTTTCTGCTTCTCATCCAGTTCCTTCAAAAAGCCATAGCTCAACATCTTTTTACGGAAGTTACGCTTGTCCAACTTCTTATTCAATATCGCTTCGTAAAGCAATTGTAACTGGGTAAGGGTAAATTTCTCTGGCAATAATTCAAATGCTATGGGCTGATAAGCCAGCCTGCGTCGCAGTTTTTGAATGCTGGTTTCAAAAATCTCACTATGGTCATAAGCCAGCTTAGGTAAATCATTTACCGAGCGCCATGCCGCGTTCTTGGCATATTTAGTAACCGGCTTAACCTCTTTTTGTCCAATTATCCTAATCAGGGCATAATAAGCAACCGTAATAACCCGGCCTAAAGGGTGTCTTTTTACCGCGCCAAACGTATGAAACTGTTCCATATGCATATCACGTAAGCCGGTAAGTTCGTATAAAATACGGGTAGCTGCGTCCTCTATGCTTTCGTCCGCTTCAACCAGGTTGCCGGGTAGCGCCCACCAATCCTTAAACGGATCTTCGTTACGTTCAATTAATAAAACTTTCAGCTCGCCGGCTTCAAATCCAAAAATCACGCAATCAATAGAAAATGCCGAATCAAACTTAGGTAACAGTGGTTCCAAATGATCTATAGTTTATAATTAAGGATAAATATAGAGCTTATTCCATTAAAAAAAATAAAAAAATAATTTAGTTAGTGTAAAAAATACACAGTATATTCGCGTCTCCTTAATAACCTATGCCACTCATGCAGAATATTAGAAAAATAGCTGTCTTAACTTCCGGAGGGGATGCTCCCGGAATGAACCCTTGCATCCGTGCAGTGGTACGTACAGCAATTTTCAATGGTAAGCAAGCTGTGGGCGTAATGAAAGGTTACCAGGGCCTTATTGATAACGATATGTTTGATATGGACAGGCGCTCGGTAAGTAATACACTTCACCTTGGCGGCACCATATTGAAAACCGCGCGTTGCATGCCTTTTAAAACCGAGGAAGGCCAGGCCCTAGCTTATAAAAACCTAAAAGACCAGGAAATTGACGCCTTGGTTTGCATAGGTGGCGATGGTACTTTTACCGGTGCTCTCCGTTTCTCAAAAAACTATCCGGATATTGCCGTAATAGGTGTACCCGGAACCATTGATAACGACCTTTATGGATCTGATTATACTTTAGGTTTTGATACCGCTACCAATACCGTTATCGAAGCTTTGGATAAAATACGCGATACCGCCGATTCGCACGACCGTTTGTTTTTTGTGGAAGTGATGGGTCGCGATTCCGGCTGCATAGCTTTACGCGCCGGTATAGCTGGTGGTGCCGAAGCTATTATGTTGCCCGAAACCGAAACTGCTTTGGATGATCTGATCCGTGATCTGGAAGGTTCACCCAACAAATCATCAAGCATTGTGATTGTGGCAGAGGGAGATAAGCATGGCGGCGCTTACGATATCGCCAAAATTGTTAAAGACAGAATTAAATCATATCATACTAAAGTTACTATATTAGGCCACCTGCAACGTGGGGGAAGCCCGAGCGCTTTTGATCGCATATTAGGTAGCCGGATGGGCTTTGCAGCAGTTAACGCGCTGCTAAGAGGAGAGAGCCGCAAAATGGTTGGCCTCAGAGGGAATTCAATCGTTTTAACTGATCTGGAAGAAGCGCTAACCAACCATGAGTTTAAACTGGAAGACGATTTGATGCAAATGATGAAAGTATTATCAATATAATTAAATGATAGCAGTAGTATATAGCGGTTCAAATTTTGCTGATTGGCGCCTCGCCATTAAGGATAAAACCGTTGCTACTTTTAAAACCCAGGGTATTAACCCTTACCTTAACGACGAGAAATTCATCCTCCAGTTACTCAATAAAAACATTAATCTGATCCATCACGCCGAAGAGATCAAAAAGATCTACTTCTTTACCGCTGGTGCATCATCTCCCGCAAGGCAAAAAATTGTGACCGACGGGCTATCCGCCTTTTTCAAAAATGCCAAGGTATTTGTTGAACACGATGTATTGGGCGCGGCAATAGCCACCTGTAAAGAAAAAAAAGGCATAGTTTGCATTTTAGGCAGTGGCAGTAATGCCGCTTTTTATGACGGTAAAAAGATAAAATCAAATAATTACGGTTTAGGCTATGTATTGGCCGATGAAGGCTCGGCAAACTGGCTTGGCCGCATGCTTTTGAAGGATTACATGAACGAAACCCTGCCCGATAACATAACAAAAAAGTTTACCAAACGTTATGATTACGATAGGAAACAGATATTAGAGAAAGTGTATCGTAACCCGTATCCGGCTTTATTCCTCACATCGTTCACCGAATTTTTTACGGAAAACATGGACGAGGTTTATATCAAAAATACCATTAAAACCGGTTTCAAAAAGTTCATCACTACTTACGTTAATCCCTTGCTAAAAGATAACCCGAATACCCCGGTATATTTTCTGGGTACAATTTCGGCAGCCTTTCAGGATAACTTGATCGAAACAGCATCAGAGCTTAACATTAACATCAGTAACATTATAAAAGAACCTATCAATAACTTATTAAAATACTATTCAAATAAAAATTAGAAAAAATCATGAAAATAGGAATTAACGGATTTGGCCGTATTGGTCGTTTAGCTTTTAGAGCAGCCATTGAAAGAGCCGATATTGAAGTAGTAGGTATCAACGATTTGGTTGAGCCGGATTATATGGCTTACATGTTGAAATACGATTCAACTCACGGTCAGTTCAAAGGTACCATCGCTGTAGAAGGCGGCCATTTAGTTGTTAACGGTAAAACAATCCGTGTTACTGCAGAAAAAGATCCTGCAAACTTAAAATGGGGCGAAGTTGGCGCCGAAGTAATTATCGAATCAACAGGCTTGTTCTTGTCTAAAGATACCGCACAAAAACACATCGACGCAGGTGCTAAAAAAGTAGTATTAAGCGCGCCAGCTAAAGATGACACCCCTACATTTGTAATGGGCGTTAACCATAAATTATTAAAAGCTACCGATACCATCGTATCAAATGCTTCATGTACAACTAACTGCTTGGCCCCAATTGCTAAGGTATTGAACGATGCTTTTGGTATAGAAGAAGGCTTAATGAGCACAATTCACGCTGTAACTGCAACTCAAAAAACAGTAGATAGCCCATCGGCTAAAGACTGGAGAGGTGGCCGCGGTGCTTACCAAAATATCATCCCATCATCAACAGGAGCTGCTAAAGCGGTAACCTTGGTTATCCCTGAGTTAAAAGGTAAATTAACAGGTATGTCGTTCCGTGTTCCGGTTGCCGATGTTTCTGTAGTTGATTTAACTGTACGTTTGAAAAAAGCGGCTACTTACGAGCAGATTAAACAAGCCATGAAAGATGCTTCTGAAGGCGAATTGAAAGGCATTTTAGGTTATACCGAAGATGATGTAGTATCCGAAGATTTTAAAGGTGATGCACGTACTTCAATCTTTGACGCCAAAGCTGGTATCGCGTTGAATGATAACTTTGTAAAAGTAGTATCATGGTACGATAACGAGTGGGGTTACTCAAACAAACTGATCGACATGGTTCAGGAAGTTGGTAAGCTTTAATTAGCTACCCATATTCATATTGCAAAGCCGGTTGATAGCCGGCTTTGCTGTTTTATGGGTTTATTTATTGATCCAATAACACATCACGACGTCATCACCATTGGCGAAGAAAATCTTACGGACTCCTCGTCTTTTACAGCTTTAGGGCCAGTATTACATCTTAAGTTTAAACGATTCACCCGTAACCTGTTCGCCTTTTGATAAGGTAATAGGGATTTTTTGTTCGGCTGTAAATCCAATTGTTTCACCGCTTTTTAATGTTATATCATTACTGATTATGTAAGATGTGATGTTTAACAGAAAATCATATAATTCTTCCAGACTCAGTTCCGAATCAATAATTTCAATTTCGTTTTTTTCGAAATCTTTTAACCCATAAGTGTAAGCATTGTTTCCGCTTGTTGGTTTTCTTAGCCCAATGTATATCCATAATGCTACTGGTATACTACCTCCAGCCTCTTCAATGGTGGCCAAGTATTGAGATCGTGGTATAAGTAACGATTGGCTGCCTTGGTATACTCCTATAGAACCAGATGTTATTAAAGTAGAATACAAAAGTTTGCTTAAAATTTTATATCTCTCCAACGGACTTTTCTTTCCAGCCATTATAGTTACAAATGCGTGGCCTGTATGTTCTCTTAGGTCGGTTAATGCGTTGGACCAATTGTAAGCATATTTTGCGGTTCCTTCAATATCATCCCAAGGGATCGGCACTGGCATATATGCTATTGCAACCGTTTCGCCATCTATCATAAAAGAAGTAGTTGTGTTATCACCTGCAACTTCCGTGACCTCCAATCCCCAATGAGACTTTAGATTTTCTATGATTTTATCAACCTGATAGCTATCGTTGTTATTGAAAATCGGCATAGAAAGCAAAAAATTGCTTTCGGTACTGCTTGTTTTGGGTTTCTTTTTTAAGAAATTAAATAGCCCCATGTTTTCTTCTTCTTGCAGTTATTTATAGATTAATTCTATGCTCACGTACTTCCCGACTATTTCCTACAACCACTTCTCAAACCAATCCAAAGTCATCCTCAAATGCTCCGGCGTTGTTCTATGCGGTAAGTTAGGCGTAACATCCATCTTCAACTTATTGGCACTAGCAGAACCATAAGCCACCTCCGCCGAAGCAAATGCGATCTTAGCTCCAGGTAACGGGCAATTCCCGTCCTTCTCGGTACTCAAAACCAGCAAAGGCCGCGGTGCCAAAAGGCGAATCATTGATGGACAATCAAACTCGCCCGTAATATCCGGTATCAGTTTATCCCAAACAGCTTTCACATTGCGTTGGTTCATCTCGGCATCGCCCAAATCCTTGGCAGCTTGTAAGTGTGCGCCCGTAATGGTATTGGCACGGCCTTGCCATTTGTTATTCTCTAAACTCCATTTAAAGCTTTGCGCCGATATGTCCAGCACTACAACCTTAATGCGGGTATCAACGGCGGCAGCCATCCAGGTTTCAATCCCACCCATCGAAATGCCGCCCATACCTATCCGGTTAGCCTGAACATCTGGCCGGGTAACTAAATAATCGGTAACACGCCAAAGGTCATAAGCTGTATCCCAAAAGAAGGGGTGATTTTGTTTACTTATATCTTTATTTTGCCAGGCCCTGGTAACAGCATCAACATATTCCTTTGAGCCGTGTGCGCCGCCAGCTATACGTTCGCCATGATAACGGGCATCAATAGCCACACCCATCATACCACGTTTAGTGAGCTGATAAAGTACATTTCTAATGCCGGCTTCATCTTTGCGCCCACCAGTCCCATGCAAAAATATCACCACGGGGAAAGATTTAACCTTAGCATGATTTGGCTTATAGATCAGCATCGGAACTTTCTCATTCTGCTCGCTATAAATAAAGCCATTTTCAATACTAACAGAATCGGCATTAATAGTTTCAAACTGAGCTTGAGCAGCAACCTTTGGCCTGTCCAATATCTTATGGAAATCAGCAGCTACTTTGGCAGGAGAGGGGTATTGTTCGGTTTGCGCAAATGTATTATAAGTAAACAGACAACAGAAAAAGGTCAAAATATAAAACCGGTTACTCAGCTTTACATCTTCCATCTTACTTCTCACATCTTCCATCAATCTAAACCCTTTTCAACACCACAGCCCCCAATGGCGGAGCCGTTATCACCACCGAATCCTTTTGCCACATCCATTCCTTTTCCTCTGTCTTTAGCTTTGCGGTATTGGTTAACCCTGTTCCCCAATAAAGGGTATCATCCGAGTTAAATATCTCTTTCCAAACCCCGCTGTGTGGAACGCCGATGCGGTAATCCAATCGGGTAACTGGGGTAAGGTTCAATATAATAATCAAATCGTCCTTGGCATTGTTCCCCTTACGGGTATAAACCAAAACCGAATCGGCAGCATTACCGCCATCTATCCAGGCAAAGCCGTCACTGCTAAAGTTCTTTTGGTACAAAGCAGGCTCATTACGGTATAAGTAGTTCAAAGCCTTTACTGCCTGCCTTGCACCTTCGTGTGGTGCATATTGTAACAAATGCCAGTCTAACGATTGCTGAAAGTTCCACTCAGCGCTTTGTCCAAATTCATCGCCCATAAACAACAACTTGGTACCGCTGCTGGTAAACATATAGCTATACAACAGGCGCAGGTTAGCAAATTGCTGCCACTCATCGCCCGGCATTTTACGCAGTATGGAGCCTTTGCCATAAACTACTTCATCATGCGAAAGTGGCATCATAAAGTTCTCGGTATAAGCGTAAACCGTACTAAAGGTGATTTGGTTATGATGATATTTCCTATTGATCGGGTCTTCCTTAAAATATTTCAGCGTATCGTTCATCCAGCCCATCATCCATTTCATACCAAAGCCCAAACCGTCTAAAAACGTAGGTCGGCTCACCCCGCTAAACGAGGTTGATTCTTCGGCAATCGTCTGTACATCCGGGAAATGGCTATATACAGCCTCGTTAAATTCCTTTAACAGCGATATCGCTTCCAGGTTAGTATTGCCACCAAAAACATTAGGCTCCCATTCGCCCGCTTTGCGCGAGTAATCCAGGTAAAGCATTGATGCCACCGCATCTACACGCAAACCATCAATATGGTAACGCTCTAACCAAAACAGCGCGTTGCTGATCAAAAAAGCCTTAACCTCGTTACGGCCGTAATTAAATATATACGATGTCCAGTCCGGATGATAACCCTTTCTTACATCTTCATGCTCGTATAAATGTGTACCATCAAAACGGTAAATGCCATGCACATCACCTGGGAAATGCGATGGTACCCAATCCAAAATAACCCCGATACCGGCCTTATGAAACTCTTCAACCAGATACATCAGATCCTGCGGACTACCATATCTGGATGAAGCCGCAAAAAATCCCATGATCTGGTATCCCCAGCTCGGGTAATAAGGGTGCTCCATCAGCGGCATAAACTCCACATGCGTAAAGCCCATCTCTTTAACGTAAGGCACCAGCTTATGCGCCATATCGCGATAACCTAAGAACTGGTCTGGCGAATCCACACCCCGCGCCCACGATCCGAAGTGAACCTCGTAAACCGACCATGGAGCATCCAGCGCATTGTGCGCCATCCGGGTGTTCATCCAGGCTTTATCGTCCCACTCGTAATAAGTATGTGTAACTATCGATGCCGTGCGCGGCGGTTCTTCCCAGCGTAAAGCAAAGGGGTCACTTTTTTCCAGGTCTTCACCGGTTGATGATTGGATGTAATATTTATACGTCTCCCCATCACCAATATTCGGAATAAAACCTTCCCAAACACCACTGCCATCCCAACGCACGTACAATTGATGCGAACCACGATTCCAGCCATTGAAATTACCAATAACCGAAATGTATTGCGCATTAGGCGCCCAAACCGCAAAGTAGGTACCCACCACCCCCTTGTGTGTTACCACATGCGAACCAAACTTTTCATAAAGCTTAAAGTGCTTCCCACTTTTAAACAGGCTGATATCAAACTCGGTCAGCAAGCTGTAAACCTCTACAGGTTTCAACTGCTCTGTTGATGTATCGGTTGCAACAAGTTTCGTTTTCTTAACAGCAGCCTTAATTTTAGGTTCTGCAGCTACCTTAACTTTGGACATAGGATTAGTAGGGTCGGTTTTTTTAGCCATGGTAATCGGGTGTATATTGTGCTAACACAATTCAGGTTGATTTGATTTTACTCATCAAAATATTTGCACAAGTTAGTGTATTATTTTGGAAACCCTATTTGCAATACCCCAATAAATAAACAGCTTATTCCCCGCGCGTAATTGTGGCTAATAGCATGGCAATTTTTGCAAAAGACATTCGATGATGTAATTTGGACCTGAACCATCCAACTACCTGATTCATAATTGCTTCGTTTATTGCAATGACAAGATATTTAGTTAAACGAAATTACTTTCCAGTTCCGGCAGGTGCTTTAGTGGCCTTTCCATCCAGTATAGAGCTTAATTTATCTGTAAGATCTTTACCCGATAGGTTTTTAGCGATAATAATACCATTAGGATCTAACAAATAGTTTTGCGGAATAGCACGAATCCCATATAAAGCCGCGGCTTCATTACCCCAAAATTTCAAATCAGTAACCTGTGTCCAAACCAAACCATCTTTTTCAATGGCCGCAAGCCATTTTTCACGACCGGTTGGCTGATCCAACGATACACCTAAAATAGTAAAGTTTTTATCCTTAAACTGGTTGTAAGCTTTCACCACATTGGGGTTTTCGTGGCGGCAAGGGCCACACCATGATGCCCAAAAATCAATAAGCAAATATTTACCACGGAAAGATTCTATCGAGATAGCTTTACCATCTTTATCATTTTGTGCAAACACAGGGGCTTTAGCGCCAATGGCAACCAATTTTAATTTAGGTATCATTTCGGCATAAGCCTTGCCTTGTTTTGATGCTTTTAACTCAGGGCTAAAAGTGTTGTAAAAAGGCTCCAAATCGCTGGCTTCGGGGTAATAACCACCATAATTTTGTAACGCATCTAAGCTAACCCAGCTTTTTGGGTGTGCTTTAATAAAAGCGCCTAAGGCTTTTTTCTTGTCGGCCTCAATAACCTTGTATTTGGCTTCGTATTGGGCTTCTAATTCTGGTGTTTGTTTTTCTTTGGGGACCGCGTTTTCTTCGGCTTCAAGCTTGTTATTCTGGTCGTCAAAAGGTTTGGTAGCAGCAATCATGGTGGCATTATCTTTATTAACCGCACCGCCAACAACACTGGCTTTGTAAACCGAATCTGTACCAGTTACAGTAATGGTACCGGCCTCAAGGTAGGCACTTATGCCATCGCGCTTGCGCGAGCGGCGCAGGGCGCCAAAGGTTTCGCCGTTGTGGGCCACAAGCAAGGTAGCTTTTACGGGCTGGGTAATTGTGCCTTTAAATTCAAAAGCGCTATTGGTTAATGCTACCGAATCTGTTTTGCTGTCGGTACCGTTGTTATATATTAAAAATGCTTTTTCTTGCCCTTTAGCACCGGTTATAGTGCCTTTGTAAGTAAAAGCGCCACCGGTTTGCGCAAATATGGCCACAGCTGGTAGTAGCATTAATACTGTTGATGTGATCTTTTTCATACTATTATTTTGTCTGGTGAGTAATTGTCAAACACTAAAGGTAATTGTTCAGCTTTTAATTAACTAATAGTACACAGTTATTTTACAAAGTTTTAACTTTTTTGAGTTTGATTTTTAACAGATAGTTAAAAAACAGCTGAATTATTATTGTTTTTATTTTTAAAAAAATATTTTCTTAATTTTATTATCCTTTAACAATTTATATTATATAAATCCTGAGGCTAATTAGTAAGGTTTATTGTTTGCACCATAGCATTAAAGGCTTGTAGTATGGCACATATTAACCACACAGAAATACAGTTAAAAAAAGCAAAACTTATACTTTTATTGCTAAGTGCCGTTATCTTTACAGCTATTGGGCTATGGTTTCTATTAATGCAAAACGACGTACAGATTTATAAAATATTGGGCGTTATAAGCATATTGTTTTTTGGCTTTGTAGCATCTGTAATAGCCCGGAAACTACAGGATGATACCCCTGGGTTAATTATAGATGATAGTGGGATAATGGATAACTCAAACGCCTTTGCTACAGGTTTAATTATATGGCGGGACATTAAAAGTGTTTTTGTGGTTGAAATAGGGCGTCAAAAATTTATTATGGTTGAAGTTTACAACCCCGAAGAATATATTGAGCGCCAGCATCATTACTTGCAAAAAAAGGCAATGCAATACAACCTTAAAACATACGGTTCGCCGGTAAGTATTACAGGTAATGGCCTTAAATGTACCTTTGATAATTTATATAAATTAATTAGAACAAACTTGGAAAACCAGGCTGAATATATTACGTAATAACAGAATGACACGAATTTTTTTGGCTGTATTTTACTATATCATAGCTATCGCAAGCGTGATTTTTTTTCAAAGACGATTTCAATCCGACGGAGGGCCGGGGCTTAATATCTATGCGTTTATTATTATTAGTTTATGCTCTTGTTACATGTTGTATAGCAGCCTGCGTAAATCGGTTTTGGATGACGATGAGTCGTACTGGCCTGTGTTTATTCACCTTGCCGGGATATGCCTGATCATTTACTTGATATTTTTTGACCAGGCGTTTATGGTCAAGTAATAAAGACAGGATGAGTATCATTATGTAGATAAAGAGACCCCTAAGTCTAAAGACGAACACGAGTGAATATACCAAACCCTCCATACGCATTCGCAAAAAAAATGTAACATTATAACTAGTGCCGTATCTAACCGGGCATAAATTATTAATAAAGCGAATTGCTCTGACATTACATGATGGATTTTGATGAAATATATGTCAAATACTCACCTCAAATATTTAGGGTGTGCATGGGCTATACCAATGATGTAGAGCTGGCGAAAGATCTGGTGCAGGAAACCTTTATTTCGGTATGGAAAAATTTATCCTCGTTCAGAAACCAGTCGCTTATCAGTACCTGGATATACCGCATTGCTACCAACAACTGTTTACGGGCCATTGAAAAATCAAAACGTGTTGTTACTACCGAGTTGCCACTTAATTTGGCAGAAGTAAAGGAAGAACATCCGGAAGAAAAACTTCACTTTTTATACAACTGCATAGCACAATTGGAAGAAACCGACAGGATCATCATCTCGCTGGTGCTGGAAGATGTGCCACAGGCAGAGATAGCCAGTATTGTGGGTTTAAGCCCTGCGAATGTACGGGTGAAGATTCACCGGATAAAAGAAAAATTAAGCATCAAATTTAAAGCATATGGAAAATTTGAATGATTTAAAAGCCATATGGCGCACAGCGGATACGGCTGGTTTGCCCACATCGGCAGAGGTGGTGCAATTAGGCAAAAGTTTTCGTGATAAAGTACTGCGCCGCAAAAAAATAATGATCGGGATATCATGCCTGTGTCTTTTGTTGATGCTAACGATAACGGTCTTTTTGCCAACAAAAATGATCACTACCCGCATTGGCGAGGCGATGCTGCTGCTGGGCACCGCTATACTGGCTTATAACAATATCCGCTCTATTAAGCGTTTTTATCATTTCGATAATTTTACTAACCGCGAGTTTTTGCAGTTTTTAGAACAAACCCGTAAAAACCAGGATTACTTTTATCACAACACGCAAGTATGGGTGCTATCGCTTTGTACGGTGGGCGTACTGCTTTACGAATATGAGTTTTTTAGCAAAAAACACAGTATCATGCTATGGGGCTATCCTCTTGTGGTGATATCCTTACTGGTCGACTGGTTTGTGATAAGGCCTTATAGCTATAAAAAAGGCGCGCGCAAATTGGCCGCTACCAAACAAAATCTTGAAAAAATATTAGAACAATTAGATGAAAAATAAACAATTTCCGAAACCCGCGCTGTATTGCCTGGTGCTGGGTTTATTGGTCATATCGGCAACGCAGGTATTGAGCCGGTATTTGAATATGCCCGATTTTGTACATGGCTGTTTAATGGGTTTGGGCTTAGGAGTAGAATGGTTTGCTTTTATATTGGTTGCACGGACTAAAAGAAAATCGTTGTATTAAGGTGCGCAGGTATTATACTTCGAATATCATGATAAGGAACCCCGACGCTTTATTTAAACCCTGATTCTTGATTCTCCCTTCCTGATTCTTACTTTTACCGCCGTGTATTCTAAAGACCAGGCATCGCAACTTAAACAACAATTTTGGACTGCCTTTGGGCAATATATATCGCCGCATCCATCTGCCGAAGGTTTAAAGGTGAATTGGGTTAATTATAAAACCGGCATTAAGCACCTGTATTTTAAAATGGAGGCGGATAAGCACCAGGCTACCATCGCCATAGAGATGACACATCCCGACAAGGAAATACAGGAATACATGTTCGATCAGTTTAAGGCTTACAAAGTGATGCTTCAAAGTATTTTGAACGAAGAGTGGAATTGGGTGCTGCACATGGATGATAACGGTAAAACCATAAGCCGTATCTATACTGAATTACCTGCCCTAAGCGTATTTAAGCAAGAAGACTGGCCACAACTCATTAGCTTTTTTAAACCACGCATAATAGCTTTGGATGAGTTTTGGAGCGATGCGCAATATGGGTTTGATTTATTCAGATAATAAAGTGAAAAGGCATCAAAAAAACTTATCCAGCGTTAGCCCATAAGTAAAATTCAAATTCTGGCTGTTGGTAATATTGAGTTTATTATAATTAAGTGATGTTGTTAAGCTTATCCATTTACGCAGTTTTAAACCAAGAGTAGTTGTTGAGCGGATGATATAATCGTTGCTGTCAGAAAAACTGCTTTGCAAAAAGTTATTGCTATCCAATGCTTACCGCTTTACGCTCGTGCGGCTAATAATTTTAAACAATCATATTTATTACGGATTAATTTTAATTTAATGCATAATACAATGCGTATTAAACGTAATAGTTTATCTTTATGGTCACGAAACACCTATGGAATTAGTGTAGTCCTCCCGTATACTGCAATTTTTCCCCTTATTGATTATTGATGAAAGGCAAAAACCTTTTTTACGCACTATTATTGTTGCTATTGTGCTGCATTACCTTTGTAAGTAGCGCACAGGTAAGCCCTTATACACCTTTGGCGCAAAGTGGTATTTTTGATCTGCGAAAGGAAAAATTTGACGAAGTTATACATCTTGACGGCCAATGGGAATTTTATTGGGCCCAATTGCTTGCCCCGCAAGATTCAAGTATCCATAAGCCTATATTGGTGAATTTTCCATTTAAATGGGATGGCGCCGTAATAGAGGGTAAAACCCTGCCAGCATTTGGCTACGCTACCTTTAAACTAAAAGTACTTTTACCCCATACCTATCAGCGGTTGCGTATAGCCATGCCCGATGTTTACAGTGCCTACCGTCTGTTTTTTAATGGGGGAGAAGTGGCAACAAACGGAGCGGTTAGCACAAGCCCAAAAGGGTTTGTCCCCTATTGGCAATATAATGGTATTGACATACCCGCCGGTACCGATACGCTGGATATTGTGCTCCAGGTAGCCAATTTTGTACACAGCAAGGGAGGCATCAGTAAACCGCTGGTGATTGGCCGCAAACAAATGATAGAAGTTAACCGCGAGCGCGCCGCCGCTTTTGATCTGTTGCTTACAGGTTGTTTGTTTATGGGTGGGCTTTTCTTTTTAGGATTATACATTTTTGGTAATCGCGATAATGCCATCCTGCTGTTTTCGTTATATTGTATTATTTACAGCTACCGGTTAATTGGGATAGATAATTATGTTTTGCACTCCATTATACCAGCTATAAATTGGTATATTACTGTACGGATAGAATATATGAGCCTGTTTTTGGGCATTGGTATATTTGGCCTGTACACCCGTTGTCTGTATCCGCAGGATATTAACAAATGGATATTGTATAGCGTAAGTTTTATTTGTTTTGGTTTTACGCTCATTGCCTTAATAGCGCCGCCCATAATTTTTACCCGGTTAATTAATCCATTTTTGTTGGTAATGGTGTTTTGTTTAGTTTACATACCTTTTGTATACTGGAAAGCCCATCAAAATAAACGCCCGGGTTCTATTTACGCGTTAGTGAGTTCGGTAGCGTTAATGGTTGTTTTTGGTATTTCGTTGTTCCATTACTGGGGATATATATCGCAATGGCAGGGGCCAAGCACTATTTGTTATGTATGCTTTTTCTTTTTGCAGTCGCTGGTATTATCGCACCGGGTATCGTTCGAACTAACCCATGCCCGCGAACAGGCCGAGCAGGGCCTACGTGCTAAGAGTGAGTTTTTAAGCACCATGAGCCACGAGATCCGCACGCCGCTGAACTCGGTTATCGGCATGAGCCATTTGCTGCTCAAGAATGATCCACGGCCTGATCAGGTGGAACAACTGGACGTAATGCTTTTCTCGGCAAACAACCTGCTCTCTATCGTGAACGATATTCTTGATTATAATAAGATAGAAGCCGGCAAAATTACCTTTGAGCATACCGAGATGGATATCATGTCCATAGCGCGCAACATTGTAACCGGACTTAAAAATTCGGCCGATGATAAGGGTATTGATCTGCGCCTTAATATTGCCGGTGGTTTAACAGGCAAACTACTGGGCGATCCTACCCGTGCTTTTCAGGTAATTACTAACTTGGTGCATAACGCCATCAAATTCACCAAGCAAGGTTATGTTGAGGTGGGCATCCTGGTAACATCCCAAACCGAAAAAACAATAACGCTTAACATACAAGTTAAAGATACCGGCATAGGCATATCCCGCGATAAGCAGCGGTTAATATTTGAGCGCTTTACCCAGGCCGATTCGTCAACCGTACGGGGTTTTGGTGGTACGGGTTTAGGTTTGGCTATATGCAAACGTATTTTAGAGTTGCAAGGCTCAAGTTTACAGGTGTTTAGTGAGCCAGGTAAAGGTTCATCGTTCTTTTTTACCCAAACTTTTGATAAGAGTATTAAAACCGAAGCACAACAGGCATTGGAAAGCAAGGCTCCCAAGCAAGATGATAAGCCCTTTACAGGAGTTTCTATTTTACTTGTTGAAGATAACCCCATGAATGTATTGGTTGCCCAAAAGTTTTTGCAACGTTGGGGCGCTACTATTGATGTTGCCGTAAACGGACTGGAAGCGCTTGATAAACTCGATGTACATAAACATCAACTGATATTAATGGACTTGCATATGCCCGTTATGGATGGCTATGAATCAACTACCCGCATGCGCCAAATGGGCGTGAGCATCCCGATAGTGGCCCTCACCGCAAACCTGCCCGCCGAAATTGAGGAACAAGCCAAAGAGGTTGGTATTGACGATATTATAGTAAAACCGTTTTTACCAGATGAGTTGTACCGCAAAATATTACATTTTATAAATGTAGAAGGGTAGGGTTAGCCCAAACGGCGAGATTATCCGGCAACCATAATAAAAGCTGCATCGTTATGGAAGTGATAAACATTTTTAATTGATTCCACAAAAAAAGGGAGGCTGTGCAGCCCCCCTCAAATTCTTCTTTACGCTATAGCGTAAAATTTAAGCTATCTTTTTTGGTGTGAACAAAGGGATCAAAATAGCGGCGATCAAAACGGCAACTTCTAATACAATTAACATGGGTTTGAGTTTTAGTGTTTTAAATAATTTTTTTTAGGATAACATATGTATCCTTCTGAATATACACCCGCTAATTGTATGCCGTAATTATAAAATTTTTATTGTCAGTGTTTTACATGTAAAAAACTCAAAAAAAGTTTTTATCACGATTTTGAAAACACAAAAAGTTTTTTGAAAATGTTGTTTTTTAGTAATGATTTTAAACCGGACATTAATAAATTTTAAATTAGTAAAATAGAATTTTATGTTTATCCCGAAAAGGTAAATTATGCATTGAAATAAATTGTTTCAGATGAGAATTTGGTTTAAACAGTATAAAAAAAGGAACGAATAATAGAAAATACGTTGGTTAGAGCGTGATTTTTCTTTATTTTTTGGAATTTGATCATCAAAACATTAATAATTAATGTTTTTTGTGCCGCGATAGCATTTGAAAATATTTTTCACGACAATTTGTCATTTACATGACAATTGCCTGGATTTGTAACTATTTGGCACACTTTGGTGTATGACATGGGGGTGACAGTTTGGCGAGTATTTTAAGCAGTCCTTTTATTTGCTTTTATTAATGTTATAAAATGTTAAAACTTTTATCACCTCGGTGGCTATCTGTAATTTTGCTCTATTCGTGATAAGCAATAAAAATGAGAATAGTTTTTAGATACTCGCTATGCGCCTTGTTAGTGCTGGTATACCTCAACGCATCGGCTCAAGCCAATAAAGATGCCGCTGCCGAAAAATGCAGGCAAGCCCTGGAGTTTGAAGATAACGGCGATTACAACGCCGCCCTTAAATTATTAGCCGATGCACAAAGGCTTGAACCTACCAACAGCAGTTATGTTTACGAAACCGCCTACGTTTGGTATCTGCAAAAAAAGTATCAAATGGTGATTGATGTGCTGGTAAAGCTTAAAGATAAAACCGATAGCTTTGATAGGATTTACCAGCTTTGGGGTAAATGTTATGATGTTTTAAACCAAAACGCGAAAGCGGTAGCCATTTATGAGGAGGGTTTAACGCGTTTTCCAAAATCGGGCTGTTTAAATTATGAAGCTGGATTGATATGGGCTGATAAACCCGATCTGAACACGGCTCTCAAATATTTTGAAAAAGGCATAGCCGGCGATCCGGCTTTTGCCGATAACTATTACTGGGCCGCCAAGGTATATTGTAACAGCAACGAGGCCATGTGGGGCATGATATACGGCGAACTGTTTATGAACCTTGAGCCTACCGGCGAACGCTGGCAAGAGATAAGCAAGCTGCTTTACGATACCTACAAAAACCAGATCACGTTTACAGCGCCCGGCAAGCCATACGTACAATCGTTTAGTAAAAGGCCTACTGTTATGGTTGATAAGGGGTTTAAAGCATCCTTCTCTACCGTGTACGAGCCTACTTTATACATAGCCGCCATCCCCGAATCGGCAATTGACCTTAATTCGTTAGACAGGATAAGGCAAAGCTTTTTAAAAACCTATTTCAATTGGCACTATAATACCAAATACCCAAACATACTATATAACTATCAGGATAAAATTGCTAAGGCAGACTGTATAGAGGCTTACAATCACTGGCTGTTGTCTGCCGGAGACGAGGCCGCTTTTAAAACCTGGAAGGCCCAAAATCCTGCAAAGTGGCAGGCATTTGCTACATGGTACAAGGCCAACCCACTAAAGCTGGATGAGGGTAATCAATTTTTTAGAGGACAGGAGTAGGGGAGTAAAAAGTCAGTCTACAGTTGTTGTGGCATAAATAAAAAACGCGTTATTGCCGCAATAGTTTGGCAATAACGCGTGATATGTCAATATATAGTTTTGCTAATTGATACTCATAACTTGCTACTATTAAAGCGTAGCCATATCAATTACAAACCTATAGCGTACATCACCTTTAAGCATACGCTCATATGCTGTACTAATATCTTTAATATCAATTAACTCAATATCGGATACGATGTTATTTTCGGCGCAAAAATCAAGCATCTCCTGAGTTTCGGCAATACCACCAATGGCAGATCCGGCTAAGCTTTTACGGCCTATCAATAAACCAAAGGCCGCTATTGGCGATGGCTCAGATGGTACGCCTACACAAATATGTGTGCCGTTGGTGCGCAGTAAACCTAAGTACGCGTTAATATCGTGTTCGGCAGATACGGTATCTAAAATAAAATCGAAAGTGCCGCGGGCGGCTTTCATTTGTTCAGGGTCGCTGGTTACCACAAAATGGTGGGCACCTAATTTTTTAGCATCTTCTTCTTTTGATGGCGATGTACTTAATACCGTAACATCGGCACCAAAAGCAACACCAAATTTAACGCCCATGTGGCCTAAGCCGCCTAAGCCCAAAACGGCTAATTTATGCCCCTTGCCAACTTTCCAGTGGCGCAGGGGTGAGTAGGTGGTTATGCCCGCGCAAAGTAAGGGCGCCACAGCGGCAGGGTCTAATTTATCCGATACGTGTAGCACAAAATCCTCGTTCACCACAATGTTGTTGGAGTAACCGCCGTAGGTTGGTGTTTTTTTATCCTGTTCTAAACCATTATAGGTTTGTGAGCTTCCGTTAAGGCAGTATTGTTCCAGGTCTTGCTTGCAGTTTTCGCACACGCGGCAACTGTCAACCATGCAGCCGGTTCCGGCAAGATCACCAACTTTAAACTTGGTAACGTGTGAGCCAACGGCCACTACGCGCCCAACAATTTCGTGGCCTGGAACCATCGGGAATATCCCCGGGAACCAATCGTTTTTTATTTGATGCAGATCGGAGTGGCAAACACCGCAAAACTGGATATCGAGCTGCACATCGTGCGGACCAACATCCCGGCGTTCAAAACTCCAGGGGGCCAGATCGGTAGTGGGGCTTTGAGCCGCATACGCTTTAGTAGTTATCATAGGTTAGTTTTTTGTATAGTAAAGATAACATGTAAAGGTTTGGAAAGGTAGTTTGGTTTGTTACGATGAAGTAAATTTTGGATGTTAATCGACAACCAAAAATTTACAAAACGAGATCATAAAACTAAACCACTGCCAGTTGCTCTTTCGCGGCTCGCCTCTCGGCAACCAGTAGAACGATCAACAAAAACAATCCCACCGCGAAAAAGCAATCGAGGGCCAGGGCGCTGTCACGCATTTCATGTGTGATATCTTCAACCTTGGCAAAGCAAAATAATCCCACTACGATGGATAGCTTTTCGGTAACATCGTAAAAACTGAAGAATGATGCTGTATCAGGAATGTTTTCTGGAAGATATTTTGAATAAGTGGAACGAGATAGCGATTGCACGCCGCCCATCACTAAACCCACTACAACGGCGGCTACGTAAAACTGTGTTTCGTTGGCTACAAAGTAAACGCAGCAGCAAATGGCCGTCCATACGGTAACTAAGCCTATTAACGTTCTGGTATTGCCATATCTGGCCGATGCTTTGGATGCGATAACCGCGCCCCCAACGGCCACCACCTGAATGATGAGGATAATGATGATCAAATGATCATCGGGCATGTGCAGTTCTTTGGCAGCAAAGTTGGCTGCAACCAGCATAATGGTTTGCACCCCTACGGAGTAAAAAAAGAAGGCCGATAAGAAGCGTTTCATCAAAGGCATTTTACGCACTTTGCCAAATACCTTGGCAAGCTCTTTAAAGCCACCTGTTAAAACATTATAATTATGTGAACCCGCGTTAGGCTGCCCTTTAGGCAATAGTTTAAAGGCGATAAAGCTAAAACCTATCCACCATACAAATACAATAACGAAAGAGATACGCGCGGGCAAATAATCAACCTCGGTAATGCCGAATAGTTTGGGTTGCAGTACCACCACAAAACATATCAATTGCACTACAATGCTACCCACGTAGCCATAAATAAACCCTTTGGCGCTTACTGCATCTTGCTGATCGGTGCTGGCAATTTGGGGCAGGTACGAATTATAAAATACAAAGCCCCCGCAATAACCAATGGATGCAAGTCCGAAGCAGATCATCGGCCCTTCCAATGGTGTTCCTTTATCAAAAAAGAACAATCCGGCGCAAGCCAAACTACCCAACCAGGTAAATAGTTGCAGGTATAGTTTTTTGTTGCCACGATAATCGGCTATTGAAGTTAATATCGGTAATAAGGCCACCACAATTAGGTAAGAGAGGCCAAGTATATAATTTGATAGAACGGTATTTACATATTGATGCCCAAAAAATGTAACTACATCGCTTTTACGCGGGTTATTTGTAGTAACAAAAACAAAATATGCGGGGAATATCGTTGAAGTGATCACCATATTATAAGCCTGATTGGCCCAATCAAACATGCACCAGGCCCAAATGGTTTTCTTGTTGTTTTTTTCGCTCATGAGGGTCTAAAAATAAGTAAAATTTCAACCGGTATTTGGTTTATGGCATCAATATCCTGCTCAATAGTGCGAAAAATATGTCAATTGTAGATTAATGCCATGTTGCATATTATACAATTTGCTCCATTATTAACATTTGAATTTTAAAATAATGTTATAATTAAAACTATTTTTAATAAAGAAACAGGGACCGATGGGTGCAATTTAAACAACGGCTGTTTTTATCATTCGCCTTCCATCAGCTCATACACATTCAACATATGTGTGGCTTCTTCTATGGCCTCGTTAAAATCGTGCCATTCTTGGGGTGTAAAGGTGAGGTTAATATCGCTGTTTGGCGTTCGCATTACCACACGGTCTAAGCCGTCCGGAAAGGGTAGTGTATATTCGTCAATATCCAGATCTTGTGTAAACACGCGGAATTTGGCAAATTGTGTTGGCGTAAAATTTAACACCAGGTTATTGTTCCAGATGAACAACCCCCGGCAATCGTGGCAACGGCTTACCACCGCCGCGCCCTTATGACTCAGTACCTTTGCATCACACATAAAATTGAGTTTTAATTAGTGCCCGCCTTACCCGCAGTATCTGTAATAGAGTAGCCGGTAGGTAAAGCAGGACTTATATTTTAAACAGCACCCAGGCACTGCATTTAATTTAGCATCTGTATATCCCGCTAAGGATAAAACAAAGTAAAACCTTATTTAGAATAATTCCAAATAAAAAATTAAGTTATTACTCTGTTGATTTAAATATGACAGGTATGAATGATATATAATATAAAATAACGATATTGGAGTAACCTTAACTATCACAAAATGAAGAGAATTGTTACCTGTAGCGATGGCACCTGGAATAAACCCGGTGTTGAAACAAAAGGGCAAATTGTGGCAACAAATGTTCAAAAACTATTTGCCACTGTATGTAAAGTAATGAGCCCCGCCGATGGCTCGGAACCCATTCACCAAATTAAATATTATGACGAAGGCGTTGGCGCCGAGGGTACAGCCTGGAGCAAGCTAATAGATGGAGCCACCGGAGCCGGTATTGATGATAATATTAAAGATATTTACAGATTTATTGTTTGGAACTATGAACCCGGCGACGAGCTGTTTTTGTTCGGCTTTAGCCGTGGCGCTTATACCGCCCGCAGTTTGGTGGGATTGATACGTAATTGCGGCATTTTGATAAACAATGATCTGACCCTGATCAACACGGCATACGATATTTACCGGGATAGGGACGACCCTAAAAAAAACCCTAATGGCGAAATATCTACAGCTTTTAGGGCAAAGCACAGTCACCCCGATACGTCTATCAAGTTTGTTGGGGTTTGGGACACCGTTGGGGCATTAGGCATACCTGTACGCGCCTTCCAGTTTTTAAATAAAAACCAGTATCAATTTCATGATACTACTTTGAGTAGCATTGTGGAAAATGCATACCAGGCCCTGGCGGTTGAAGAGGAGCGCAGTAATTTTCAACCAGCTTTATGGACGATAGACCCTACTAAGCCTTTACCAACGGGGCAAACCATGAAACAGGTATGGTTTAGCGGCGTACACTCCAATGTGGGCGGCGGTTATCCGGATCATGGCTTGAGCGACCTGACACTGAAATGGATGAGCGACCAGGCCCGTAGCTGTGGTTTAGGATTTGACGAACCGCAGTTGGCCAGCTATACCGCTACAGCGGATATTACAGGCGAGCTTTACAATTCGAACGGTTTTCCTTTTTCGTTATTAGCCGCCTATGTGCGCCCGGTAATGAAAACCACGGGAGCTAATGAGAGCATTGACCCAAGCGTATTTGAACGCATGCGTTTGGTATCTGGTTATGAGCCCAAAAACATTGACAAGCCATCCTGAATAATATAATTACACCCAAGGGTATTAAACGCCGGTTAACTATTTAGCCGGCGTTTACTTTTTACTTCATCTAATTTTCATAATTAAAACCTATACTTGTTGTAACACGTAAGTAAATGTGTTGAATGATTGACTCTTTCCCCCAATTAGAATCAAACTATGGTTGCCAGACAACTTATTTTTAAACGCGCGTGCAAGCTAATGGGTAACCATTTTGAGCTGAGTGTTGTTGGGCACCATAAGGCTTGGGCCGATGAGATGATAGATGCAGGCATCGGCGAGATCAGGCGGATCGAAAAACTGCTTACCACTTTTAGTGAGGATAGCGAAACCAACCTTATAAACCGCAATGCCGGTATTGCCCCGGTTGCCGTTAGTAGCGAAACTTTTAATTTAATTGAACGCTCCATTCGCATATCCGCGGTAACGCAGGGCGCTTTTGATATCAGCTACGGCTCAATGGATAAACGCCTATGGAACTTTGATCAACACATGACAGCCCTGCCCGATGCCGAAACGGCGCGTAAAATGGTGCGGCTTATCAACTACAAAAACATCATTCTGGATAGCGATAATTGTACCATTTTTTTACGCGAAACGGGTATGCGCATTGGTTTTGGTGGGATAGGCAAAGGCTACGCCGCCGAACGTGCCAAACAGGTGATGAAAGATTTAGGCGTTGAAAGCGGCGTTGTTAATGCATCCGGCGATTTAACTACCTGGGGTTTACAGCCCAATGGCGAGGAGTGGACACTGGGAATTGTTGACCCCCAATCTTCGGGCAAAGTATTCTCGTATATGAAATTAACGGGCCTGGCCGTAGCCACATCCGGCAATTACGAAAAGTTTGTGATGATTGATGGAAAAAAATATTCGCACACCATTAACCCCCGCACAGGTTTACCCGTAACGGGTATAAAGAGTGTTACCATTATTACCACCAACGCCGAAGTAGCCGATGCCATGGCCACACCGGTAACGGTAATGGGCATACACGCCGGGCTCGATCTGATAAACCAAATGAATAACATGGAGTGTATAATTATTGACGATAACGATAGGTTATACACATCGAACAACATAAACATTAAATAACCAATGCCCATGAAACAATTGTTTGGAGTAGTAACAGGGTTGATGCTGATGGGTGCTATAACAAGTTGCGCGCATTTAAAGGCATATCAAAAAAGCAGGCTCAACGATTCGGAAATGGCCCTGTCTAACCGTAAAGTGGAGAAGAACGAATTGAACTTTCAATCGTACCGTGAGGGGGCATCAGGTGCCAATGGCGGTAAAACAGGTGGTGGCTGTGGCTGCAATTAAAGGATGGAAGATGTATCAGGTAAGATGGGAGATGTAAAATTAGTTTTTGCTCTATGAAAAAAGTATATCTGTCTTTAATTGGTTTTGCATTCATTTGCAGGTTAAGCGGGCACGCTCAGGAGCGCAACACCACTAAAGATACCGCGATAATTATTAAACCAACTTTATACACGCCCGTAGTTACTGCCGATACGGGTTATAACCCACGGGCATTACGGGTTGACGAAATCAACCTGGTATCGAGCTATTATAACCAGGATGGTAACCACTCGCCGGTGACGGGTGGTATCGGTACCGAAAAGGTGACCGATATTGCGAATGGGATAGACCTTAAACTGGTTTGGAACGGCAATAACCAAAATAAAAACACGCTATCATTAGGTTTAGGCTATGATCATCATACCTCGGCTTCGGCAGCTTTTGTGAATAAGAGTGGTGCATCAGAAACTGGTGGCTCACGCATTTACCCATCGGTTGACTGGACCATTGAAAAAGCGCGTACAGGTAATAGTTTTGGTTTTGGCGCCTACTTATCAAGCGAGTACAATTATCAATCGCTTGGTGCCGATATGCACCTCTCGGTAAAAACTAAAGATAAAAATGGAGAGTTTGCAGTTAAACTGCAAGCATACCTTGATCAGGTAAAGCTGATCTATCCGTCAGAGTTTATCCCCGTTACAACAACGGTAGTAAATGGTACAACTGTTGTGACAACGGCCAGTGGCAGGGTTACAACCAGTGGCGGCGGCAGTACAAAAACCAAAGAGGCCAATGTGCCAAGTAGTCCGCGTAATACCTATACAGCATCGCTATCGTACTCGCAAATGATCAATTCGCGTTTGCAGGTAATGGTTCTGGCCGATGTAGTTGGCCAGGATGGGTATTTGAGTTTGCCTTTTCACCGGGTTTATTACAATACCGGGAAAGATACCATTGAGCATTTACCATCATCGCGCTTTAAGCTGCCGGTAGGGTTAAGGCTTAATTATTTTATGGGCGATAATTTGATCATCCGATCGTACTATCGCTATTACTTTGATGATTGGGGAACAAAATCCAATACGGCCAATTTAGAGCTGGCTTATAAAATATCTCCATTCTTTTCGATATCTCCATTTTACAGGTATTATACCCAAACAGCCGCGAAATATTTTGCACCATACGGCGTTCATACGGTTAAAGATGAATACTATACCAGCAACTATGCTTATGCCCAATTTGACAGCAGTTTTTTTGGTGCAGGTTTACGCATAGCGCCGCCTAAGGGTGTTTTAGGCTGGCAAAATTTGCACGATATGGAAATACGGTATGGCCATTACTCGCAAACTACAGCCTTGGCATCGGATGTGTTTTCGGTTAGTTTTAGTTTTAAGTAAGAGATGAAATAACAAATCCACCTTGTCATCGATAGAGCCTGCCGGCAGGCAGGGTACGAGAGAGGAATCTTCTGCGTGAGAACAATCAACAGCAGAGCAGGCAATTGCAGAAGATTTCTCCTATCGTCGAAATGACAACGTAATTAAATATCAACAAATGAAATTCCTCACTATATTTTTCCTCACACTTACTACCAGCCCAACCTGGCTGGGTAATTTTGAAGCTGCCAAAACCGAGGCATCGCAAAAGCATAAACTCATTATGATCAACTTTTCGGGGTCAGACTGGTGCGGGCCCTGTATCCGCCTCCGTAAAGAAATATTAGAAACAGCTACCTTTGAAACCTACGCCGCCGATCATCTGGTATTGGTACGGGCCGATTTTCCACGCCAAAAAAAGAATCAGTTACCCAAAGAGCAAACCCAACTGAATGAGGCTTTGGCCGATAGATATAACCCCGAGGGAAAATTTCCGTACACGCTATTGATTGACGAGAATGGCAAAGTTTTAAAAGCCTGGGACGGCTTCCCAAATAAAAGCCCTGAGCAGTTTGTGGCCGATGTAAGCGCTTATTTTTAATAAGGAATATTTATAGGCAGGCAGCATCAAGCCATCACGGCCACCATATTAAGCACTTGCGTAGCCAAAGCACTATCACCGCTAATCTCAACCTCATTGATAATATCAGCCGGGCGGATACTTTTGGAAAACAATTTCCAGGCAATTTGCGGCGGAATGCTTACTGTAGCAGCAAAGTTTTCATCATCAGAGCCATCGTACAGTTCCCATTCATTTTGTTGTTTGCGCAAATACCAGTTTCCGCCAACATCGCTGGTTATTACCACCCTAATATTTGTACCAACATTGGCAACTACTTTGCTAAAGGTGTGCGGTAAGCCTCTGAAAAAGGTATCAATAAAGGGATAATAAAACGCTTTGGTTATAATGCCTTCTTTACCCACCGCTTCCCTAATTTGTTGTTGATGGTGCCACCTCTCGGTGTATTCGCGGGCAATGTGCATCCAATTCAGGCTTTTATCTTCGCCGGCCCAGCTTACCGCGAAGACGGCTTCGTCATACAAATTGAGCGATTCGTAGTAAGCACAGCAGGCATCGCTGGTTAGTTTAAGCAACATGAGCATCACACCCGGGCTTATTCGTTTTGCCGCTTTTACCCAATCGGCATTCAAATCATTCAGCCAATCTACAAGGTCTTGATAAGAGTTTATGGCTGGCGGGGTTTCGCCAACATACCTGTCGCGCTGCAGCGATAACAGCCTGATGTTCCCATCTAACAAATGCGCTGCCACATCTTTCACCTTCCATTGTTTGGCAACGGTTTGTTTATCCCAATCCTGGGGTGTTAAGCTTTCTAACAGCGATAGCAAAGCTATATCTAATGGCTTAAATAAATGCTGAACTAAAATTGGCTGCGTGGTTGTGGTATTCATAAAGTTAAGCGGTAATACACTAAAATAATAACTTTATATAATTAGTTTAGTACATCAATTTTAATTTCATGAAAATCACTACAGTATTGCTGCTATTTATTGTTTCTATTACCGGATGCTCCGGGCAAGAAAAAGTATCCGCTAAAAAGTTTGACGAGATCGCCTTAACAAACAAGATAGACTTTATTGATCCTAAATTTGACCAGGCCAGGTTTAGCTGTGCTTTTTTGTTGGATTATAAGGGCCAAACCTATGCGGTAACGGCAAAACATTTATTAAAACTCATTAAAACAGAAGATATGAAAAGTGTATATCTTCAAAATAGTGTTAAGAGCTGGAGCATGTTTCCTTTGGATAAAAAGGGTGAGGTAGTTGTTGCCGATAAGCTATTAAACGAGAATAAAATTGAGCTGTTATCTGAAAAAGCCACGTTTGATAACGATTGGCTGGTATTTTCTATAAAACAAAACAATACCAAAATAAAGCCTTTACAGGTACGTACCACAGCATTAAAGCCCGGCGAAAAATTATATGTAATAGGATGGACCCGTAGAATGGAAGAAGGTGCGCAACGTGTGTACGAGTTTGAATATTATAAAACCGTAGGCAATCGTATTTTATTAAAAGAGATTATTGTACCTGAACAATTTGGAGGACTAAGCGGAGCGCCTTTGGTTGATGAACAGGGTTTAGTAGTAGGTTTGGTATCAAATGGAACCATTGACCCCGATACCAATAAAAAATATTTTTCGCCTTGTGGGATAAATGAGTTGGTATCGTTTTTAGATAGCTATAAACAGAATTAGCTCGCTTCGCCCTGTATTTTACAACAGGGCGAAGCAAGTTTTATTCATTAAGCGATTTTAAGATCGCCTGCTGATACTTTTCCTTTTTCGGATACTAATTCATAAGTTACTTTCTGGCCTTCGTCTAAACCGCGAATTCCGGCTTGTTGAAGTGCTGAGATGTGAACGAATACATCCGTTCCACCATCTTCGGGTTGAATAAAACCAAACCCTTTAGTTGTGTTAAACCATTTTACTGTTCCTGCTGGCATTTTTATTAAATTTCGGGCAAGATATAAATAATTAATAAACAATTATATTTTTTTGATTCTACTTAGTCGTATTAAAAAAATTAACTATCCAGTTTATGCGAAATGTTTTTGATGGCTTCGTCTAAATTCTCTGCAGCCTGTAACAGGTGGTTTTCGGCTTCTTTATAGTCCTTATCCTTGTTATCACTGTGGCGGATCATATCAACAATACCCAAAATGTTGGATAAATGCCTGCGTACCTCGTGCGAGTTGATAAAGGCCAGTTCTTCTTTTTTTGCAAAAAACAGCAACTTTTCGTAATATCTTTTTTGCGTAATGTTACGATAAAGCATACCCCCTGTGGCAATGGTTAATACAGATACAACTACGATAAAGATGAGCCACATGCGTTGCCTTTTGTACGCTTCTTCTTTTTGTATATAGGTGTTTTGCATTTCTTCGATATTCATTTGCGATGAGATGTTACCTACCTGCGTTAAACGGTTTATTTGCTCTACCGATTGTTGTAGCGCCATTTTAAAGTTATAGGCAGCTTGTTTGTCATCGTTTTTCTTTTCGGCAATATCTCCCAGCATCCCATAGAGGTGAAATTTAGTTTCGGGGTGGTTGTTTTGTGAAGACTTTGTTAATAAATGGTTGATGATATACCGGGCCGAATCGGGCATGTTTGCCTTATAATAGGCGTTGGCAAGATTTTGTTCGTCTGTATCATCAAATTTATATAAAGTATCTGTGCGTAAAGCCTTCATGGCTTTAATGGCTTTTGAATAATCGTTGTTTAGGATAGATAGGTAATAATTAGTGCGGTTTCTGAAAATATAGATCTTATAAGAGCCACATTGTGGATCATTAAGTAAGGCGTTATATTTTTTTAACGAATCAATTTTATTCATCCTAAAGTAATTCTCGGCCTTGTTGTAATAAATAATGTTGAGAAGCCTCGGATCGGTTACCTGGTTGGCGACTAATATTTCTTGCGCCTGGTTTAAGTAAAATATCGATTGGATGAAGAAACCGTTTTTGTAATAAATATCCGAAATGTTGATATCTACAATTACCTGCGAGTAGTAATCATTGATCAAAATAGCCTCTTTTTTGGCCCGTCTAAAACTCTGAACAGCATCAATAGTATTGCCGCCATCAGTTAGCGAGAATGCATAGTAATTAAAAAAGTAGTATAACAGGTAATGATCAGCATTTTTACTGGCCGCATTAATTGCCGCAAGCAAATTAGTGGTTGCCCCGCCCAAATTCAATAAGCGTTGTTGATATATACTTTCGGCAAAGTACCCAAACGCTACACGGTTTTCTACATTGTACTCTATAAGTAGTTTACTCAATAATACTTTATCGCTATACAGCAATTTTATGTTTGAGTGGCCAAAGTAGTCTTTTATAAATTTAGATAGTTTTTGTTCTCTTATTTTAGGATCGGTTTGTCTAAGGGCCTCTAAAAGTACGGGCGTTTTAATGCTTGGAACATTATTAGCCACACTTAAATGGAAGGATAAGCAAAAAAATAAAATAAATAAGTATCGGCTTTTTAACATGAAAACATATTTGGGCTAAAGCTACATTTTCATATTGTCAAAAACAAAACCCTAACGCGCTATTTACAAAGCACTAAGCTACTATAAATTAACAATTATTAAATTAAGTATGGAATGGTATAATTATACTTTATGTTTTATGGGCATAACATTTATTGCGGATACTGGAGTTGATTTTGTGCGTTTATGTTGGGCGATAAATTTTTTATATGCGGTTAATAATTGTAGCGTTTGAAATTTTATTGCGGGTGTAATTGTACAAAAAGATATATTCAGATTATATGTAGCTGATTTATGAAGAATACGGTACATTTGAACGTTTAAATAGGATAAGCTTATCTTATAAATTGTTGCTCTTTTATTAATTAAAAATAAAAGTTTAACTTTAGTACACTTTATCAAATATAATTCGTATACTTATTCATGGGTCGATCAGTAGAAACTTTCAGCAAAAAAGAACGGGAAAAAAAGAAGTCAAAAAAACAGCAGGATAAAAAGGAAAAGGCAGAAGACCGCAAGGCAAACTCTGGTAAAGGCAAGGGCCTTGAAGATATGATGGCCTATATTGATGATGATGGAAACATCACATCAACACCTCCGGATCCGTCAAAACGTAAAAAGATCGTTATTGACGATATTCAGATATCGGTGCCTAAACAAGAGGCTATGGCTCCGCCAGATCCGTTCCGCAAGGGTACAGTAACGTTTTTCAACGAATCAAAGGGTTTTGGTTTTATCCAGGATTCCGTTTCGCAGGAAAGTGTTTTTGTGCATATCAAGGCGCTTGAAGAACCTATTCAGGAAAACGACAAAGTATCCTTTGAAACCGAACAAGGTTTAAAGGGCCTAAGCGCTATCAAGGTTAAAAAAATAGTAAAAGAAAAATAAGCAAAGAGCTTCCGCTCATTGTTTCTGTTAAACTATCAGTCTGAATGTTAAGTTAACCCGGGGTTGCATTGCCCGGGTTGATTTGGCAATGCGGTGCTCCCAATATTCCTGTAAGCCAGCTTTCATGAGTAAAAAGGATCCGCTCTCTAACTTTACCGAATACTTTTCGGCATGGTTTTGCTTGTTGCGGATATCAAAGCCGCGCACCTGCCCAAAACTTACCGACGCCACCACCATCTTTTTATCGGCAACTGCGCCTTTATCACTGTGCCAGGCTACCGAATCATTTCCATCACGATAGTAATTTAGCAACACACTGTTAAACTGCATTCCAGCTAAAGGTTCAACTTTGGCCTTGATCATAAGCAATTCGTTGGTCCATGGGTTAGCATCAGTTATTTTTTCGGTAAGATAAGAGCCGGGGGCAACATCACCATACCACGCGGTTAGCCTTGGGCTAAGTACTTCCTTATCATAAATTTTAATACTCGTTTGTTTCCATGGCGTTTCGGCAATAAATTTCTGGAGCAGGCGATTGCTTTCGCTTTCGCTGAATAATCCCGGAAGGTAAATTAAATACTCTTCGGGCAAACCTTTGCTTTGTCCGGCATCGCCAAATAACGCCAATTGCTCCATACTTTAGAAACCGAATTATCAGGGCTAATGTTTTATAACGGTAAAATGTATCATTCTTTCCTACTTCCGTATAAATCGGTCTGGGCAGTGTCCGGTACCTTTGACATATCAAATTAAAAAAATAAAACAATGTCAAAAATAATTTTCATTACAGGAGCTTCACGCGGATTTGGTAAAATTTGGACTGAAGCATTTTTAAAACGTGGCGATAAAGTAGTTGCCACCGCACGCGACTTAAGCTCGCTTGCCGATCTGGTTAAACAATACGGCCCGGCTATATTGCCTATCCAATTAGATGTGAACGATCGCGCTGCAGATTTTGCCGCTATAGAAAAAGCAAAAGCACATTTCGGCAGTATTGATGTGCTGATCAATAACGCTGGTTTTGGCTTATTTGGAGCCGTTGAAGAAACCAGTGAAAAGCAGGCCCGCGAGCAAATGGAAACCAACTTTTTCGGTTTGTTATGGTTAACACAAGCCGCTATAGCGGTTATGCGTGAGCAGGGGCATGGCCACATTATCCAGGTATCAAGCGTGTTGGGTATTGTTACTTTACCAGTATTAGGTATATATAATGCATCTAAATTCGCGGTAGAAGGTTTGAGCGAAAGTCTTGCAGCCGAAGTGAAAGGTTTTGGTATCAACATCAGTTTGATAGAGCCTAATGGCTTCTCTACAGATTGGGCAGGTGCATCATCTTCACAAACCGAAAACTTACCTGCGTATGATAAGGTTAAGGCTGATTTTCAGGCTGGTTTAACGGAAGACTCATTCGGCAAGCCAGAAGCTACTACCGAAGCGGTGTTGAAACTGATTGATAGTGAAAACCCGCCATTACGTTTGTTTTTAGGTAAAGTAGCCGAGCCTTGGGTTAAACAAATGTACGCTGGCCGTTTAGCTGAGTGGGAAGCATGGAGCGATGTTGCTACAGCCGCTCACGGTCACTAATAAATATGTAATTCATTTGACGGATCTATGCTGTTTATCGGCGTAGATTCGTTTGTTATTTAAGCATCGTATGAAGCATTTTAAAAATCTTACGGATATGCACCGGTTTACCGGTTTTGCCCCGCCCGAAAACCCGCTTTTTAGTATTCATCACTGTAAAGACACGGTAGACTGCTCTATTGGCAATAGTGAGTTTACTGCGGATTTTTATATGATAGGGTTTAAAAAACTCAAATCGGGCGTGATTTTGTACGGCCGCACCAAATACGATCATGATAACGGCTCGCTGATGTTTGTTAAACCGCGGCAGGTTATTGAGTTTAAAAACCTGGAGTTTGAAGAGGATGGCTTTTTAATTTTTATTCACGAGGATTTTTTGAACGGCCACTTTTTGCATAACGAGATAGGGGAATACAACTATTTTGATTATGAGGCTAACGAGGCCCTGCATCTTTCGCCAAAGGAGGAGGAAATCATCTGGGACCTGTACCACAAAATAGAAACCGAATACAATAACACTACCGACGAGTACAGTCGCGATATCATCCTCACCCATATTGATTCGATATTAAAATACTCACAGCGTTTTTACAAGCGCCAGTTTATTAACCGTGCCGAGCTATCGGGCAAAACGGTATCTAAATTTAACGCGGCTTTGGGTGTGTATTTCAAAAATGGTTTGCTGCAAACCAAAGGCCTGCCATCGGTAAATGTAATGGCATCACAACTCAATTTATCGGCCCGTTATTTAAGCGATCTGCTGAAGCAGGAAACGGGTAAAACCGCCATCGAACTCATCCATATTTACCTGGTTAACGAAGCTAAAAACCGCCTTAAAGGCGAAGATCAAAGCATATCCGAAATTGCCTACGCCCTCGGTTTTGAAAATCTGCCTTATTTTTCGAGGTTGTTTAAAAAAGAGGTAGGACTGAGCCCTAATCAGTTTAAAAAGCAGTTGGCTAATTGATAGGATGGTTTAATGATGGTTGTATTTAAGCAGGTAAAATACATACCTTTACTTAAAAGATACCTATGCGTTTAATACTGCTGTTTTTGTGTATTACTACATCACTTGGTTCGGTTGCCCAACTAAGGCTTGCTTCGCGCGATACCTCGTTCAGTAATTACAGCGCTTATAAAAGCGCGCTGAAAAAGTATCCCAATATTACGTTGGCTAATCCGCCGGTGTCTAAAAATATCAGTTCAAAAAAGGATCTGGTTTATTGTACCGCTGATGGGATAGATCTGCACCTGGATGTTTTTTATCCATCGGTTAAAAGCAAACAACCTTACCCGGCAGTGTTGATGATCCACGGCGGTGGCTGGCGATCTGGCGACAGATCACAACATATCCCCATGGCACAACAGATAGCTGCTAAGGGCTACGTAACTATTACAGCACAATACCGCTTATCAACCCAGGCGCTTTACCCCGCTGCTGTTAATGATTTAAAAACCGCCATTAAGTGGATGAAGGCCAATGCAGCTTGGTACAATATCGATACCACAAAAATTGCTGTATGGGGGTTTTCGGCAGGAGGGCAGCTGGCTACCCTGATAGGGACAACGAATAACAGCAAGTTGTTTTTAGGCGACGGGCCTTACAGAACTTACTCCGACAAGGTGCAGGCTATTGTTGACGTGGATGGTACGCTGGCTTTTATCCACCCCGAAAGCAGCGAGGGCGACGATAGTAAACATACTTCGGCCGGAACTTACTGGTTTGGCTATACTAAAACAGAAAAACCTGAACTATGGAAACAAGCCGCGGCATTAAACCATGTGGATAAAAATACCCCGCCCACAGCCTTTATCAATAGCTCGGTTGACCGGATGCATGCCGGGCGTACTGACTATATTCAGAAGCTGGATTCACTGCATATTTATAGCGAAGTACATGCCCTGCCTGATACGCCGCACCCTTTTCTGCTGTTTAACCCCTGGTTTGAACCTACGTTGAATTATACGGTGGCGTTTTTGGATAAGATGTTTAAAGCGAAGTAAAAGACACAAAAAATGTCATCGATAGAGCCTGCCTGCCGACAGGCAGGGTACGAGAGAAGAATCTTTTTCGCATGCTTTGTTTACAGTATACTAAGCATGCGAAAAAGATCTCTCACTATCGTTTCGAGATGACAGATTTTAAATTTTGCTCTAATCCAAACTCTCCAAAATATCTTCAATCAAACTTCTTGAGTATACCTCATCATGCTCGTCCGGATCAAAAGGGCAAACGATGATCTCTTGCCAAGGGCTTTGCAGTGATAGGGGCAATAGTGTCTCTTCCAAAATAAACCAGCACTCTTTACCATCCCAGGTAAGGCGCAAGGCATCCTGATCGTTACTCCAGATAATGAAACAACTACCAAAAACCAGGTCGTCATGCTGAAAATGCACTACCTGATAGCCTTCGCTGCCAAAGCGTGTAGTAAGTTTATCAACCAGCTTTTGCCAGGTGTGCTTTACAATTTCTGGTGATTCCATAATGCTTTTAACAATGGTATTTACCTTCCTCTACCTGCAACTGCCGCAGTTATTAAACCATCTTTTACCATTCTATCATAAATGGCATCAACGTAGCCTTTTAAAAAGCTTTGCATGCTGGTTGGGTCGTAAGTTTTAGTTTGGGCGGCCCAAATCAGCTCTTCAGTTTTGGCGTTATATAAGTTGGTTTCTATGTAGTAAACTTTGGTTTGATCATAATACCCGGGCGAGTAGATCTGCGGGTACCAGTTGTTATAATAGCTCCAAAAGCGATTGTAGTAGCCATAGCGCAAGCCGGGGTTCCAATAGCCGCCAGATCCGGGTACGTAATGGCTTTCGGTTTCTTTACGCAAAATGGCGATGGTTAAAATACCATCGGCCCTGGTACCTTGTATCTTACTCAAAACCAGATCGCGCTGGCGGCCCATTTCTGTGCTGAAGGTTGGCGGAAAAACGTCTATACTTTTTTCAACCGTTAGGCCCTTTTGCTGCAACAGGCTTTGCAGGCCCGTTTCCAGGTTTTGCTTGGTACTGGTTTCTTTAGTTATTGCTGCAACAAATATATTATGGAAGCCATTAGCCGTAGCATTAGGCTTGCGCCATGAACTGCTTACCAGCGTTGGCGTGCTACATGCGCCCAGCATACTTGCCAGGGTAATACAGATAATTGATGTTTGAAATATATTTTTCATGATGCTCTTATCTAATAGTTAAAATAAGAACAATTATTGTTTAGTGATTGTTTTTAATTGTTTAGTGATAGAATGGATTTGGGATTTAGGATGTTCGATTTCGGTTTTTTTGATTAATGACTAATAAGAAAGGGCCTTGCAAATACAGGTCCTTTCTTATCACAAATGGTTCGGATCGGACATCCGACATTCGAATCAAAAATTACTTCTTACCAACATATTTGTACAACTGATTGCCGGTAAGCAAAAATGCACCTACGCCGTAAACCGCAGTACTTTGTGCATCAACACTTGCCGGGGAGGCGCCGATAGGTTGTACGTAGCCCAACATCCCGTCGGCTTGTACCGAGGATGATAGCGCCGTCCAGGCTTTTTGTGCTACCGGCCAGTAAGTTTTTTTGTTAAGGGTTCCGTTATTTAAACCCCAAAGTATGGCGTAAGCGAAAAAGCCTGTGCCGCTGGTTTCTTTAATCGGATAGCTTTCAGGGTCTAATAATGATGCATGCCAGCTGCCATCGGCTTGTTGCAGGGCGGCTATGCGGGCGGCCATATCTTTATAGAGGCTGATGAATTTTTTCCTGTCGGGATGGTTGGCGGGCATATTATCCAGCACGCGTACCAGGCCGGCAATTACCCAGCCATTGCCACGGCTCCAAAATACTTTTTGGCCGTTCTTTTCCTTTTTCTGTAAATAGCTTCCATCTCTAAAATAAAGGTGTTCGGCAGGGTCGTATAAATAGGCGGTAGTTCTCCACCACAATTCTGATGCTTTGTTTAAATACTTAGGGTTATGAGTAGCTGTGGATAGGTAAGCCATAGCCGTAGGGCCCATGTAGAGGGCATCGCACCAGGCCCACTCGCGCTGGTTAATCTTGTTTACCCACTCTAAACCTTCGGTATGCGGGGCGGCTACAATACTATCGGCCTGGGCGCGCCATTTGGCGATCATTTTAGGGTCGTGATAAACCATGTACAAGTTGGCAAAGGTTTGGCCAACGCAATAATCATCGGCAAACTCACGGCGCGAACCGGTGTTCCAATCCAGATCGTTACCTATGCCTACCAGATATTTAAGGTATTTATCGTTTTTGCTCAGTTTTCCCAAATCAAACAGGCCGGTATAGGCGGCGCCATTGGTCCAGTCCGATTTTTTGTATTTAAAACCTTTTTCGGTCCAATTGTTAAGCTGCCAATCGGCAACGCGCTCCATGGTTTTTAAAATGTTTTTTTGCTGAAACAGGGTGTCGGTTTGCGCCGAAGCGGCATAAGCTGCAAACAAGCACATCAGCGCAAGCGAAATTTTTTTGATATACATAGGTTGTTAATATTGGTTGTGGCTAAGTTAAGCGATAGTTTGAACTTATTGAAGCAGTGGAATATATCGCTTAATTATCGGCTCAAATGGCATCATAAAAGTGGATTAGTTACTTAGCCTTTTTTTAACACGATGGGTTCGTTCAGCATATCGAACATTTTTTTGTAGAACTCGTGCAGCGATTTGTATTCGGCCACGTTGTAAAGCGACCTGTTAATGCTGATAGTAAAATGTACCTGTAAAATGCCGTTAGCCTCGCCAATTACGCGTTTAAAAGTGATACTCTTGTCAGACATCGACATAACCAACGGTTTAGGCAAAGCATCAACCTTATACCCAGCCGGCAGGATATAATTGCCATGTATGTTATAGGCGCTGCAGCTACCAAAATCGATATCGCTGTTGCGCTTCTCGTTAACAAAAGGGTTATTGGTTACAGGTGTGAGCAAATTGGCAATAAAATAAATATAATTGCCATCGGTAGTGCCCAGGTCGGTTTCAAATTTAAACTTTTGGATGAGCGGTAAGCTATCGGCCTGGGTGTTTTCCATGGCGAGGTCCCAAATTTTGATATGGCCGCTGGCATCGCTCAATTCTTTGGTATAATTCTTTTCGCCAAGCCTATCATACAAATCGTGGTAATATGCGCGGTTATAGCTGTAGTTTGAAATATCGGCTGTACCGGTAATTACGCTGTTGGGCTTTATTTCGCCATTGATGATTACTACCTGGTTGGCCGGGCTTTCGTTTTTTAAATAGATAAGCTTGCTTTTATTGTTAAAATCTTTCGGCATGATCATTATACCGTAAGTATTCAAAAACTCGCGGGGCACCTCGTTATAAATATTGTATTTGCTTGATGCATCGAGTACATAGTATTTTGAGGTAGCCGTTGCCGGGATAAAAGCCAGCGTAGTATTGATATGCGCGTAATCGGCAAAGTCTGGATTGATAGAACCATTATTGCGTGTGCTGGCCGCCATAGGGTAAACATCAACCCCGGCCTTGTTAAGCAGGTGGTACAGTATCAGGTTGATCTCGGCCGAATTACCTGTTTTTTTCTTCCAGGCCTCTTTGGTGCCAACGTGGGTTTCCCAATCGCTGTATTTATCCCAGGTGATGCTGGTTTTCACCTCGTTAAACAAATAAGCTATTTTTTCATCAGTAGTGGGCAGAGCTTTCGCTTTTTTGATCAGTACATCCTCGTTAGGTAAACCTACGTTAAGCTGCATGCCAAAATCCTCGTCATACATCATCTCAAAAGTTATTTTTTTCCAGGTATCACTACCAATAACCTGTTCAAAACCGCTACGTAACGAGTGCAATTGCATATCAATACTTTGCAAATTAACGCTGCCCTCGGTAACAAACGGCTCAACCACATACGATGGAATGTTGGCCTTTGCCCACCAGCATTTATAACCAAACTTATCTAAAAAACCATTGGTTTTAACATTACTATCTAATACAAAAGGCTGGTAACCGTGCGATACTGCATTATATTGAGTTTTGCCCGATATATTGGCATACAACTCGCTGTATCGGGTAGGTGTGTATCCCTGAAAGTTCCACTTAGGGAAATTGCCTGCATAATCGGTTTTCCATTTATAGGTTAACTCGATAACAGAACCGGACCTTACCTGCGGATAGGCAAAAACCAGAGCCTTGTGGTACTTATCAATCACATCAGTATACATCGTTTTAGGGTCGAGCTTGGTTATTACAATCTTATCACCTTCCATGTTAATGGTTTGGGCCTGCACATCGTATATACTTTCATGGCCATCGCCAGCATAATAAACCAGCCGCTCGTTGGCGTTATTGCGCTTGCCAGCATCGTTAAATATTTTAATGCGTTTATGCCGGGTCATGTGAATATCTTCGAGTTCGGTGCTAACCTCGGCTTTATCAAAAAGCACCATAGCGCTGGCATTTTTTTCAAAATCACAATCTTTAAGGAGCAGGTCGGCGGTATCAACTACACCATAAGGCTGTGTGGTTTTATACTTTTGGGCATGTGTTAAGTTGGATGTAAAAAGTAGGAGGATTAGCAGTAGCAGTTTTTTCACTTAATAAAGTTTGGTTTGTGAAAATAGCAATTAGTAAGGGAAACGGGTAATGTAGCTGCAAATTATGTTAAACGCGGAACCCACCGCAACAATACCCATAAAAGGCTTGAAATGAAATTAGCCAGAGCTATAATTGTAACTTTATATTATTATTGGCGCTTATTCAGTCGCCATTGTTTTTCTGTTTTACTTCGGGCAGCGTTAAAATATTGGGGCTGATAAGCTACGTAATAACTGGTTTTGCCTTACCGCGCTATTTTGCCTTGTTATATACTAATGACCCTGAAGAAATGAGGCGTAATGGACAGGTCAAGCGAACACGATCACCACTTTGCTCGTAAGTTTGATGAACTGGTATATTGTTTATTACTGATCACCGACCAATCCCTGATAATCTTCCATCGTATCAATATCAATAGCACCCTGCTCAAAATTAACCGGCTCAATATCATCCCGGTAATCGGTTAATAGTTTTTTAGCGCCTTCGTCGCCGGTTAATTCAAGTAACGCCGCAAAATACTTTTTATTAAATAGTACAGGTACGCCCAGTGTATTATTGTAAGCGCTGGCAATAATGCCTTTGTTGCATTGGTTATACTTTTGCAGGATGTTTTGAATGAGTGCCGCACCTACAAAAGGCTGATCGCAAAGCATAATGACAGCGTTTTCTATACCTTCCGTTTTTTGTAATTCGGCTATGCCAAGGCGAATAGATGCCGACATGCCCTGCTGCCAACCGGGGTTATGGAGAATGGTGATCCGCGCTTTATCTGCCTGGGGCAAAATTGTTTCCATAATTGCGCCAAGCACAACAATTACAGGCTGGCAACCCGAATGTAAAGCCGCCGAAACCGCGTGCTGCAATAGCGTTTTACCCTGGTATACTAAATTTTGTTTGGGTTTGCCCAAGCGACTGGAATTGCCTGCGGCCAAAATAATAATGCCTGTCATTTTACTTCGGGCGTGTGTATAGCTAAAGCTTTTTGTTTAAGTGAATAACCCTTCCGGGCAGATAATACGGCTTTAATTTCGGCCACGATAGATAAAGCTATCTCTTCCGGGCTTTCTGACCCAATATCTAAACCAACAGGCCCGTAAACGTTTTGTAATTGTGCCGGTATAATGGTTTGGCCGCCATCTTCCAGTTCGCCCAGCATACGGTCGAGCTTCTTTTTGGGGCCAAGCATCCCAATATAACTTAATTGGAGGGGGAGTAATTGCTTAAGCAGGGCAATTTCGTAATTGTAATTATGCGTCATCAGTACAAAAGCGGTACGCTCGTCGGGTGTTATGTGCGCAAGCACCTGTTCGGGTTTAGCTATAACAACGCGGCCTGCTTCCGGGAAACGCTCTGCCTGTGCATAATTAGCGCGCCCGTCAACTATGGTAACTTCCCAACCCAAAATATTGGCCATTTTTGCGAGAGGGATGGCATCATTACCCGCGCCAACTATGATGATAGCGATAACGGGTTTCAAATATTCAATAAAGCCAATATACTCCGCATCGGTAAAATAGGTTTTGGTTACAGACTCGCCTACTTGTAACACTTGCAAGCCATCCCCGGTAAGGGTGGTTTTTAAACTTACATTGGTTAGTGGGCTGTAAACGGTATTATCTGCAACAAGTAAACAGGTTCCGGGTTGTGCGGCCTTTCGGTTTTGTAACGAGAACAGGGTTATTAGTACTGTATTTTGCCTTTTGCTTAACGCGATACTTAACAACTGGATCGGGTTAGCTTCATTATCGGGATGGATAGGCTCTATCAAAATATGGATAATGCCGTTGCAGCCTAAGCCAACGCCAAGTTTGGCATCATCATCGTCCATGGTATCGTAAGTAACCAGCATGGGTTGTTGCTGCGCCATTACCAAGCGGGCTTTGCGCAGTGCATCGCCTTCAAGGCAACCACCACTAATGGCGCCGGTAAGCTGTCCGTTTTCTGTAATTAACATGCGTGCGCCTGCCCGGCGGTAGGATGAGCCTTCAACCAAAACTACCGTAGCTAAAGCGGTTTTTATTCCCTGCTTTTGCGCCTGGTGATGTGCTTTTACAATGTCATGAATTTCTTTCATTGTTATAGGTTAGCAGGGCTTAAATTACAGTTTTATTTTGAAATAATATGATGGGTTAATCGTATTATTAAAAGCTGTATTAACATGTTTGTTCGCATAAAAAAGAGATTGCCTTTTTTAAAAGGCAATCTCTTTAAGAAAAACGGGTACGCTATATTAAGGCACAAAGGTGTATCCCGGAACAACGGTATAACCAGTTCCGGACAGTAAACTGTACGAGAAGGTGTACTTGCTATACGGACTGTAAATTGTTAACGATAGGGGTTTATCATCATAATAAAATTCACTTTCGGTGGCATTTATAGTTATGGGGTTTGAATTAGAGCCAGAAAAATAGTTGTAGCTATCCTGATAGGTATAATTAGTTTGAAAGCCTATGGTAATGGCGGTACTTAATGTGGCCGGAGTTGTACAGCTTGCATCGGTATAGGCGCGGATATACATATCATACACTTCTGATTCATCGTACGAGCTATCGTAATAATGCCAGGTATCCGGCTGAAGCTCTATCCGTACATATACCTGTGCCGATGCGAACATGCCGAGGGCACATAAAAGGATAATGGTAAAAAAGCTGATCAGTTTAAATTTGAGTTTCATAATTTCTGTTTTTAGTGGTTTGGTAATTGGTTTTGAACAAGTGCTTTACGCGGATAGGTCACCTGGTGAGTTGCCGCTGTTGTATGCTATTATGGCCCTGCTATTTTTTAGGTAGATGATATAGTTTTGGGATACAGAATTACCGTGCGACTGGCCGGGCCACAAATATCCTATAGAAAATAAAGCATTAATCAGGGAAGAATTGCGTTATGGAGAGAGATAGCTTTAATTGGTTAGCTGGAGCAATTGTACATACTTTTAAATAATAAATAATATGATCTGTATTAAATATTTACGCAATCGATGCCGGGAACGATTGCGGTTGACTACCTGGAATTTGACGGATAAAGTATTTTGAAACGGATGGGCATTTTGAAACGGGACTTGCAAAAATTTCATGGCTCATCGTTTAAAAACACTATTATTGCTAATCAGCTAAACACACAACAATGGCCTTTAACTTTGATACCACCGCGGATTATATTTTGGAAGATGAGCACGTATTATTGCGCCCGCTGCAAGCAGATGATTACGAACGCCTTTTACCTTATGCCATAAATGAGCCCGATACCTGGCAATTTTCGTTGGTGCAGGCGGCCGGCGAGGCGGGGATGAAAAAGTATATTGATGATGCTTTGGCGGCTAAGGCAACCGGTAAAGAATACCCTTTTATTGTGTTTGATAAGCTTACCAACACGTATGCAGGCAGTACCCGCTTTTACGATATTCAACCTGCGCAATTAAGCTTGCAATTGGGCTATACCTGGTATGGCGAAAAATTTAGGGGTACTAAACTTAATAAGCATTGCAAACTGCTATTGCTTGGTTTCGCGTTTGAGCAGATAAGAGCGGAGCGCGTTGAGTTTAGGGCCGATAACGCCAACCAGCGAAGCATAGCCGCTATGAAGAGCATTGGCTGCACCGTAGAAGGTGTTTTACGAAATCATGGCCAAAAAGCTGATGGCACCCGTCGCGATTCTATTATCCTGAGTATTTTGAGGGATGAATGGTTTGGCGGGGTAAAAGAAAAGCTAAAAGGCAAACTGGTTAGTAACACCAAATAATGAGTATCTAAATTACTTCAATATTCATTATTTGGTGTTTGATATTTAACTTATCATATTGCCCTATCTCCGTAGCTTTTTGGCGCTAAAAGCCATTAAATATTTAATGTGATTAACGCGGATGCTATCGTTAGTGTAAGCTTCTTCGGTCTCTGTTTTTGGTAAATTCAGTGTGTCTTTTACCTGGGTAAACGTTTCCAGCAGAATAGCAGGTGCAATTTTAACCGCTATGGTGTGAATGTGCTTATTCACTATCGCTGTTTTCTCCTCTTCGGTAACCAGGCTAATTTCCCAGGTATCATCGGCTTTAAAGCCGTTTTCGCGGGCCATGTTGTGTAAATCGTACAAATACATTTTAGCCTGGTAATCCGCAGTTCTGTGCGCCATATTTATTTCTTAGTTTTAGAGTTCAAGTCTGATGATACCGATTTTTTGCTCGATTGATAATCCGAAGTTGATTTTTTACCTTCTGTAGGTGTAGCGGGAGCCTTTTTTGCTTCCTTTTTGCCTTTGTCTTTGCTCATGGTTCGTGTTTTTATTCTTTATCCGGTTAGCCGGATAAAAAGGTAAATGTTGTTTAAATGTAATACAGAGAGGGCCTAAGGTCTCTATTGGCTAAATCATGTTACCGGAGTGTTTGGTAGATTATCCACTAAAGGTAACATTATATTGATAAGGGTATATTATTTAAACCTTTTATTGTGAGATTTATTTTAGGCGAGAAAGAATATTTAAGGTTGAACATCCGGAATCTGCACTATCGCTCGTTCTTCAACTTATCGCGATGCATTGCTCCCCATTCTGCCAAAGCCGACAAAACATTGCCCAATGTATCAGCATAAGGGGTAAGTTGGTACTCAACCACAACCGGAGTTTGGTTATGCACTACACGTTTTACAAAGCCATTCAATTCCAATTCCTTTAACTCACCTGATAGTACTTTGGCGGATATGCCATCAGTAGCACGTTGGATCTCGTTAAAACGTACATTCCCTTCGCGCAAAGCTACTATAACGGGTAGCTTCCATTTGCCCCCTATTACGTATAGCGAATCACTTATTGAGTCTAGTGCCTGGCTACAAGCTTTTTTATTCATGGGGGCTTCTGTATTTATACTGTATTGATAATCAAAAAACTAACTTAAAGGTTACTACTAACCTTTTGTATACTACTAACTTTTTGTAATCAAAGGTACATAGTTTTGTCGCAACAAATAAAAAACAAATGAAAAAGATATTGCATATTATTTCGAGTCCGCGCAAAGGGCAATCATTCAGCATTAAATTGGGTAATGCTATTGTAGATAAGATCCAGGCTAAATATCCAGGTAGCATGTTAACTGAAGTTAACCTGATTGACAAGCAATTCCCCCATTTAGAGGAAGTGCATCTGCAATCCTTTTTTACCCCGGCAGAGAGCCGCAGCCCGGAGCTGATAGAAGCTGTAAAGCATTCTGATGAAGCTATTCAGCAAATTAAAGATGCCGATATTATTGTGATAGGGGCCGGGATGTATAACTTCAGTATACACTCATCGCTAAAGGCATGGATAGATCATATTGTGAGGAAAGACATCACTTTTTATCACGATGAAACCGGATTCCACGGACTAATTAAAGGCAAAAAAGTGTACATCGCCCTGTCTTCGGGAGGTGTTTATACTGAAGGACCAATGCAGGCTATGGATTTTAGAACGCCCTATTTGAAAGCATTGTTAAGCACGTTGGGTATGAGCGATATTACCCAGTTCGCGATAGAAGGAACCAATATACCCGGCATACAGGATACCGCCGTTGAAAAAGGTTTGAATAGTATTGTGATTGACTAAAGAGGAATAATGAATATCGAATTTTGAACACCGAAGTATATAATATCAATCAATCATTATTAAAATTGATATTCAGTATGCTAAAACTTCATTATTCGAAATTCGGCGTTCAATATTCGATATTCAAAAAAGGCTAAACTGCCCAACTTCGCGCTCAAAAGCAGGTTGGGTGGTTTGTATGTGATTGCTGATTTGATAAACCTCACTCTCCACAAACCGGGATGCCACTACTACATGCGTACCGTTGGCATGCGTGTTAAACAGGTTATGCACCAGGTCGACATCATTATTATCTTTTGATAAATGGGCCAAAAGCAAATGGCTCATATATGCCGGTTTGTGTGTGCAAAAGATCTCTAAAGCCTGCGCGTTTGATAGGTGACCATGTCCACCACGGATACGGCGCTTTAAATGATAAGGATAACGGCCTTGCTCCAGCATGGTATCGTCATAATTAGCTTCTAAAAAAGCGGCATGGCATTTGGCAAAATGTTGAATTACATGGTTGCAGGGTGCGCCTATATCTGTAAATACACCAATATTGATATCGTTATAACTGATAATAAAGCTATGCGGATCGGCAGCATCATGAAACTTGGGGAAGGCGGTAATTGCGAGGTTGCCAATTTGCTCAGCTTCATAACCCCTAAAGTGCATAATTAAATGCTCATCAACCTTTAAGCCGCAACTGATCATTGTTTTTGGGGTTACATAAACCTTTAGCTGGTATTTTTTAGCCAGCACCGCTACACCATTAATGTGATCAGAATGTTCGTGCGAGATAAATATGGCCCTTACCTTATACATGCTCAGACCCAGGCGCAGCATACGTTTTTCGGTTTCTTTACAGGATATTCCCGCGTCGATCAATACAGCATCGTGCTCGTTGCCAATGTAATAGCAATTGCCGTTACTCCCCGAATTTAATGATGCGATAAACAATGACATGTAATACAAAGTAACCCAATTTTGCGAAGAAGTTTAGTATATGTTAAAAAATTTAAGTGGGGCCGGATTACTAATTTCCCTCGCACGGGAGGGGAGCGGCTGGCGGTGTATTAGCAGGGAGGGGTTTCTGCAAAAAGGCATCTTCAATAAACCCCTCCCTACACCCTCCCGTTGGGAGGGAATCGCACAGAGCCTCCGCTTTTGTTAATGTTATTATCAGAAATCCGAAATCCCAATTCCCCAAATCCGAAATAAAAAACACATCTTTAACCCATGGATACCGCCCAAACTTTGCCTGTACTGGAAGCTACCGAGCTTCGTGTTTTAGGTGTGCTGATGGAAAAAGCCCGCACCACGCCCGATTATTATCCCATGACCATCAATAGCTTAACCGCCGCCTGCAACCAAAAAACATCGCGCAAGCCGGTGGTTAATTACGATGATGAAACTGTGGTACAAGCCCTGGATAAGTTAAAACGCCGCGGCTTGGTATCAACAGCTACGGGAGGCTCGAGCCGTGCTATTAAATATAAACATAATTTCGCTATTGTTTTCCCGGTGGTGCCTGCTGAGGTTGCCGTAATATGCCTGCTAATGCTGCGCGGGGCACAAACCCCCGGCGAGATCAATACCAACAGCGGCCGCCTGTACGAGTTTGAAACGCTTGAAGAGGTGCAGAATGTGCTGGAAAAACTGGCCAGTTCCGAACCTGCTTATGTGGTGCAGTTACCACGCCGCCCCGGACAAAAGGAAGTGCGTTTTGCTCATTTGTTATCGGGCACGCCTGATGTTAATGATGATGAGAGCAATGACGATGCTCCGTCCCGCGGCAACGGTAACAGTGAATTAGAAGCGCGTGTTGTTACACTTGAAACTGAACTGGCCGAATTAAAGGAGATTGTTGCGGGGTTGATGCGGGAGTTGGGGGTGTAGGGATGGTGACTTTTTATGGTACTGTTTTTTATGGGATAATGAAGATGTCTAAAAGAGGTAAAGACTATGGTTATAGACTTTTCTTTTTTTTATTATTTCAAAATTTTGTTTCGCTATCTCTCTTAATGAATAAGATGTTTATAAACAATCATCTTCACTATTACATCGAGCCATATTTCCCCTTTGTAATTGGGTTTTTGATTGCTTGTTTAATTACTTTTATTTTTTATAAGCGATATGATAAAATAATGGAGCAACAGAAGTATAAGAGCAAAAGTGATTTAACTTTCGTACTTGTATCGTATTTGGTTTTTTCTTTTCTTCTGTTTATTGCTGCTGCTATAATAAGCAAATAGCAATTTGTTTTGCGTCCGGTTCTGTTGCATTATTTCTCTCGTAAGCGTGGACGCTTACAACTGCTTGTGTTCAGGCGTGGACGCCTGAACGGGCGGGGGCCTTTTTGTGGTGGTGTTATTTGAGTTTGTTTGTCGCGTGGTGAAGGGCCTTTGCGCTCCGCGCTTCGAGTGCCTCAGCATGACACCCCCTGCGCGCTTTTTTGTGGTGGTGTTATTTTGATTTGTTAGATTGTTTTAGTTATTAACTAATTGATTATTAGTAATTTAAATAATTTTAATTTTTAGAAATCAAATCAGATTATGTACCTTTGTATGTCTTGATGTTACGTCTGTAATGTCTGAATTGGTCCCACCTAAAAATTAAAAACCTGATGAATAATTCTGAAAATTTAACTTTCCAACAACAACGTTTTTGTGATGAGTATTTGGTGAGCTTTAATGCTTACCGCGCGGCCCTTTGTGCCGGTTATAGTGAAACTACGGCTAAGAAAGCGGAGCT
>NZ_JBDSCA010000045.1:0-58583 GCF_039921305.1 Mucilaginibacter sp. | reverse complement strand
GACACCAACAACTGCAAACACAGCGATCTTTTCTGCGAGCACCAATGGAAGCACCATTGGCGACCCACGCTGGGCATATTAAAACTCCCGATCACCGCCGACCTATCCGGCGGTGATTTTATTATTTTGTAAATACGATTTTTAATGAACATCAAAACATCTAAGTGCTTTCTTTTAAGTGGCTTCTTTTTGATCACATCAGCTGCCTCCGCACAAACTGATCTTAAATTATGGTACAATAAACCTGCGGAGAATTGGAACGAGGCATTGCCTATTGGCAACGGCAGAGTTGCCGCTATGATATTTGGGAACCCATCTATTGAACGCGTACAGCTCAATGAAGAAACTGTTTGGGCCGGTGGTCCGCACAATAATGTTAATCCGGATGCCAAAGAAGTAGTGCCAGAGTTAAGGAAACTGATCGCGGAGAAAAAATACATCGAAGCGCAGGCCCTTGCCAACGCCAAAATGTTCTCGAAGCAAAACGGGATGCAATATCAAACAGTCGGTAGTTTGTATATTAAGTTTCCCGGTCATGAAAGTGTACAGGATTATTACAGGGATCTCGACATATCCAATGCGATCTCCTCGGTTAGCTATACCGTTAACGGCATCCATTACAAAAGAGAGATGCTGGCGTCTTTTACTGATCAGGCTATCATTATTCGCCTTACCGCAGATAAACCCGGATCAATAACCTGCGATCTTTCCATGCATTCCCCTATGCGGAGTAACAAAGTTAATACCTCGAACGGCAAATTGATATTGAAAGGAAACGGTGAATCCAGAAGCGGGATTGATGGTGCTATCAAATTTCAGGCCCAAGTAAAAGCGTTAAATGAAGGTGGCTCACAATCTCAGGGTGACACCCTGCTGTCGATAAAAAATGCAAATTCGCTAACCGTCTATATTTCAATGGGTAGCAACTTTAAAAATTACCATGATGTTAGCGGTGACGCCGAAGAACGCACCACCACGTTTTTGAATCAGGCGTTAAAAAAAACGTACCCCGAACTGCTTAAAGATAACATCGCCTTTTATCAGCGCTACTTCAACCGTGTTAATTTTGAATTGGGCAAAAATCCGGCATCTGATAAACCAACGAACGAACGGATCAGAGATTTTGCAAGTGGAAACGATCTTGGGCTTGTACCGCTGTTTTATCAATTCGGCAGATATCTCCTGATATCCTGTTCCCAGCCTGGAAACCAGGCAGCCAACCTTCAGGGTAAATGGAACGAGTTGAACTCACCACCTTGGGGTGGTAAATACACCATCAATATCAATACGGAAATGAACTACTGGCCTGCGGAAGAAACCAATCTTACCGAGTTAACCGAGCCGCTAATACATTTGATCAAAGATCTTTCGGTAACCGGTCGGGAAAGCGCTTCCAAAATGTATAATGCCCGCGGATGGATGGCTCATCACAATACCGATATCTGGAGAATATCCGGACAGGTAGACGGTGCCTATTATGGTATCTTTCCTACCGGTGGCGCGTGGTTGACCCAGCATCTTTGGGAGCACTACTTATACACCGGCGACAAGGCATATCTGAAAGAAGTATACCCGGTTTTGAAGGGCGCATCCATGTATTTTGTAGATGCTTTACAGGAAGAGCAAAGTCATCATTGGCTTGTGGTATCGCCATCCATGTCACCTGAGCACAATTTTTTACGCGATCAAACTGTCGGTGCGATCTCTCTGACAGAAGGAACGACCATGGATAACCAGATCGTTTTTGACCTGTTTTCAAACACCATCGCTGCTGCGAAAGCCTTAAATACGGATCAGGCTTTTTCTGATACTTTAAGCCGGAAGCGGGCATTATTACCGCCCATGCACATCGGTAAATGGGGCCAATTGCAGGAATGGCTGGACGACATGGATAAAAAAGGCGATACACACCGGCATATCTCGCAACTGTTCGGATTATATCCTGGTAAACAGGTATCTCCCTATAAACACCCGGAATTAACTGAAGCTGCCAAAAATATACTGATCAGTCGTGGTGATCCTTCAACTGGCTGGTCAATGGGCTGGAAAGTAAATTTTTGGGCACGGGAGCTTGATGGCGACCATGCCTTCGAGTTATTGAAACAAGAATTAAAGCCTGCCCCGATCTGGAAAGGCAAAATAGAAGGCGGGGGCGGCACTTATCCGAATCTTTTTGACGCGCATCCCCCTTTCCAGATCGACGGTAATTTTGGGTGCACTGCCGGTATTACCGAAATGCTGCTGCAAAGCTATGATGGTGACATTCATCTATTACCGGCCCTTCCATCTGCATGGCCATCAGGCTCGATCAAGGGAATCGTGGCTCGCGGTGGTTACGTTATAGATATGGACTGGGACAATGGGCAAATAACCAAGCTGGTTATCCTCTCTAAACTCGGCGGTAATTGCCGCCTGCGTTTACATAATTTGCTTCAATCTGCTGGAAAAGAACTCGTTCAGGCGAAGGGCGGAAATCCGAACCCGTTTTACGCGGTTGACGATATCAAAGCTGCTGTTATTGCTGATGCTTCACAATTACATGGTTTGAATTTTGATAAGGGGAAGGTTTTTGATCTTCAAACCACTGCAGGTAAGCGTTACACTTTTATAGCTAAATAACCCAATGAAAAGGAAAATCGCGGTGCTTATTGCCTTTATTATACACACTGGCCAGATCCTGGCGCAGGGTACTGTTTATCCCAAAGATCTTACTGTTGCCCAAGATGGTAGCGGCCAGTATAAAACCATTCAGGAAGCAGTAAACGCAGTTAGGGACCTTTCTCAACAAATCGTAAATATCCATATCAAAAAAGGTGTTTACCATGAAAAGCTGGTAATACCTTCTTGGAAAACCAAAGTGCACTTAATTGGTGACGATAAAGATGGTACCATTATCACGAACGCCGATTTTTCAGGTAAGCTATATCCGGGCGGCAGTGATGCCTTCGGCCGGGATAAATTCTCAACCTATACCTCGTACACGGTATTGGTCCAGGGTAACGATTTCAGCGCAGAAAACCTCACCATCGAAAATGCCTCCGGCCGTGTAGGCCAGGCGGTCGCGTTGCACGTCGAGGGTGACCGCATCCATCTGAAAAACTGTAGGTTGTTGGGTAACCAGGATACGCTATATGCAGCGACAGAAAAAAGCCGCCAGTTTTATGAAGACTGTTATATTGAGGGGACAACAGATTTCATTTTTGGAGAAGCAACGGCTGTGTTCCAAAATTGCATCCTCAAATCATTGGCTAACTCGTTTGTAACTGCTGCTGCGACGACTCCCCGCCAAAAATTCGGATATGTATTTTTGGGTTGTAAACTGATAGCGGATCAAGCTGTTACAAAGGTTTTTTTAGGCCGGCCGTGGCGACCCTATGCCAGAGTTGTTTTTATTCATTGCGAATTGGGCGCGCACATCCTCCCCGAAGCCTGGAATAACTGGGGCAACCCGGAAAACGAAAAAACGGTTTTTTACGCCGAGTATGGAAGTCACGGTCAAGGCCCGCAACCACAGGCCCGTTCGAGATGGTCAAAACAACTCACCGATACCGAAAGCAGGGATTACACCATCAGCAATATCCTGGGAGGCAGCGATCACTGGGAACCGACAAACAAATAAATTAAACTGAAAGCAGCAATACAAAAAACAGATTCCGATCACATTTAATGGCAGTTCTGTTTACCGCTAAATAACACTGGCCTTAATACATACTATGAAAAAGCAATTTCAATTAACAAAAGCACTGGTTTGCGCAGCATTCGCCTTTGCCGCAAATGTTTACCAAACCAGCGCTCAGCAAAAAATTTTCGAAACCTATTCCTGGGAGCATCTCCCTACGGCGATAGCGCCCACGTTCAAAAGAGATACGTTCAACATTGTCAAGTTCGGGGCGGCAAGTACGCCGTCTACTTTGAACACCAAAAGTGTGACGGACGCGATCGATGCGTGCGCCAAAAATGGTGGCGGCGTAGTTTTGACCCCAAAAGGAATATGGCTGACCGGCCCGATCCGTTTGAAAAGCAATGTCAACTTGCATTTGGCGAAAGGAGCGACATTGGAGTTTAGCCCGAACAAGGATCTGTATCCGCTTGTTAGCGGAAATTTCGAGGGTCGCCAAACGGTTCGGAACCAATCCCCTATTTCAGGTGATGATCTTGAAAATGTTGCGATCACCGGTTATGGCGTAATAGAGGGTAATGGTGATGTATGGCGGCCGCTCGCTAAGGGAAAGCAAACCGATGAACAATGGACCGCAAAACTCAGTTCAGGAGGCGTGATGTCAGATGACGGCAAAACCTGGTACCCTTCGCTGCAGTCGAAGCGCGGGCAAGCTCTCGCAAAATCCGGTGAATTAGATAAGCTAACGACGATCGAAGAGTTTCGCCCCATTAAAGATTATTTACGGCCAAATCTTGTTGTACTGACACGTTGCAAGCGGGTATTACTGGAGGGTGTCACCTTTCAAAATTCGCCTGCATGGTGTTTGCACCCATTAATGTGCACCGACCTGACCATTCGCAGGGTATTTGTCAATAACCCGCCCTGGGCACAGAACGGTGATGGGCTTGATATTGAAAGCTGCAAAAATGTTTTGGTAGAAAACAGCAAGCTGGAATGTGGCGATGATGGCTTGTGTATCAAATCGGGAAAGGATGAGCAGGGCCGTAAAAGGGGTATGCCCTGCGAAAACATTACGATCCATGACGATACAGTATATCATGCTCATGGTGGTTTTGTGATCGGAAGTGAGATGAGCGGTGGTGCAAAAAATATTTTTGTTTACCACTGCGCCTTTATCGGAACCGACAAAGGCCTGCGTTTTAAAACAGCAAGGGGACGCGGCGGTGTGGTCAGCAACATCTATGTTAAAGACATTTATATGAAAGACATCGTGCAGGAGGCCGTTTACTTCGATATGTATTATTTCACCAAAGCTCCGGTATCTGGTCAACAAGCGCCTGTTTTCCCGGTGGATGTAACGACTCCCCGTTTTCAGGACTTTTATATCAGTGATATTAAATGTGACAATGCTGATATCGGAATATTTGTAAGGGGATTGCCCGAAATGGCCATCAAAAACATCAACTTTCAAAATATACAGTTGGCTACAGCGATCGGGGTGCAGATCATAGAAGCCGACAATATCCATTTAAAAAATATTCGTGTAGATGCAAGCCGCAAAAAGCCTTTGGTTTATATTGAAAATAGCAGCAATGTCGATTTTACGGGGCTCGAAGGCGGGCAGAAAAGCGACCTGCTCTTCAATATTTCCGGCGAGAGAAGTAAGAATATCAGCGCTTCGGGAGTTAACGTCAAAAAAAATATAGAGATGGCCAAATTCACAGATCAGGCCGATAAAAACGTTTTAACGGTACGTTAAACTAACTACAACCCGGCTACTTATATTCGTGTGCTACAAAATTTACCTATGAAAGAAAGCAAAAAAAATATAATGAAAATTGTGGCGTACACCTTTTGTATGTGGTGCTGCATGCAAGGTTCTCTCGCTTCCGCTCAGGACTTTATTGAAATATGGCCCAAGGGGAATGTCCCCAATTCAAAACATCTTAAGTTGACCGACAGCATTGCCAACGAAAGGATATACCGGGTGATGACCCCGGGGATATACGCCTTTTTTCCTGGTAAACAGGAAAATAAAGGTGCGGCGGTAGTGATCTGCCCCGGCGGCGGTTATGAGCGCCTGGCGTATGTGATCAGCGGGCTGCAATTGGCCAAATGGTTCAATACGATGGGTGTAACAGCTTTTGTTTTGAATTATCGGCTACCTAACTCACCTGACCTTTTAAAGCGGGAAGCCGGGCCATTGATGGATGCGCAACGCGCTTTACGTTATATCAGGGCCAACGCTATAAGATGGGGGATCAACCCGGATAAGGTCGGTATTATGGGCTCATCGTCGGGCGGCCACCTGGCAGCTTCGGCAGGTACGATCAGTGAAGATGTATCGGCCGTTAAGGATAGTTTAGATAAGATCTCTTATAAACCTGATTTCATGATCCTGGTATCGCCGGTGATCGACCTGAGCACACCTTACGCCCATCCCGGAAGTGTAAAGAACCTGCTTGGCCCTAATGCTTCTGAAGATCTGAAGAAAAAATTCTCCGCGCAGCTTCAGGTCAATGCTGGTACTCCGCCATGCTTTATTACAGATGCGGTGAACGACAAAACGGTGAACCCCATGAACAGCCTGCTTTTTTACCAGGCGCTCTTGCAAAACAAAGTGCCGGTAAGTTTTCATGCTTTCCCGCAAGGTGCACATTCCATCGCGTTACGAAATAATCCCGGCTCCACCGAGTTATGGACAAAGCTCTGCGAGATGTGGATGATAGAATCCAATATTATACCCGAAAAACTGATCAGCAAATAGTATTATGAATAAATTATCATCGTTACTCATTGTCTTTCTGATCAGTTCGGTCAATGTTCGCGCCCAGTACACGCAGCTACCCGTAATCCCATCCTCGGTTTATAATATCAAAGATGACGGTGCGGTTGGTGATAACAAAACATTGAATACAGAGGCGATCCAAAAAGCTTTGGACAAAGCCAGATCTACCGGCGGCAAAGTATTGATACCACCGGGAGAATTCCTATGCGGGCCTTTAAAAATTTACAGTAAAACCGAACTGGAAATAGCCAAGGGTGCTACATTACGTTTGCGAAATGATATGGAATCGTTCCCGGCGGCTAACGGGCGATATCTCAATTTTATTGATATATCCAAAGCCACGGACATCAAAATATCTGGAGGCGGTACAATTGACGGCCAGGGAGAACCCTGGTGGAAAGCGACAGAAGCAAAAACCCTTACGCTCCGCAGGCCCCAAATAGTCTATATTGAAGGCACGCAACGAGTCGAAATCAGCGGCGTTACGTTTTTAAACCCGCCGAACACGCATGTATCTCTAAAAAGCTGCACGGATGTTTACATCCGCGACATCACGATCCAGGCTCCCGCTAACTCACACAATACCGACGGGATCAACATTTCCGCTAAAAACTGCACGATAGAACACTGTACGATCAACACCGGCGATGATAATATCGCCGTTAACTTCGGTAACAAACAACAGTCTGAAAACGACCCTGAAGTAAAAAATATGGTGATCAAAAATTGCACTTTCGGTTACGGCCATGGATTATCGATTGGGAGTTACACCTCAGGTGGCCTGACCGGCCTTTTTGTGAGCGACTGTACATTTGACGGAACAACGTCTGGCATCCGCATCAAAACGGCAAGGGGCCGTGGTGGTATTTTGGATAATGTGAACTATCAGAACATTACGATCAAAAACTCACGTTACCCGATTTTCATATCTGAGTATTATCCTCGTGAGCCCAAAACCCCGCAGGAAGATGTGATAACCACAACAGGTGACCATAATCCAGTTTACAAAAACATATTGCTCAAAAATATCACCGTCACCAATTCGCAGGAAGGGCTCATTTTATGGGGCATACCCGAGTCGCCCGTTCAGCGTGTTCGTTTTGAAAACGTTCAGATATCCGCAAAGTTCGGTGCGCAGATCTATAACGCGGCCAAGGTCGAATTTGTGAACTCGGCCATTAGCGCCGGTTCAGGCGAAAAAGTGCGCAGCTATCAATCAAGTATCACGGGGCTTAACTAAAGATCAATTATGAAAAACAAAAAAACAACATTCGCCGCATTTCTGCTGTCTGTTGCGATGGGGCTAACGGCCTTTACCGACATGATACAGCAACCTAAACCAGTTCTCTATATCATTGGCGATTCCACGGTCCAAAACAGTGACGGCAATGGCAGGAACGACTATTGGGGCTGGGGTACACCTTTCGGAGCTTTTTTGGATACAACAAAGATATCGCTTCAAAATCGTGCTAAGGCCGGCACAAGCACCCGTACATTTATTTTAGATGGCCGCTGGGACAAAATATTGACCACCCTTAAAAAAGGTGATTTTGTGATCATGCAGTTCGGCCATAATGACCATGCAGGTGTTGCCGATACAGGACAGCAAAAAGGCTCCTTATTGGGGATCAGCGACTCTACGAAAGATGTCATGATCATCAAGACGCATAAAATGGAAACCATACACACCTACGGCTGGTATATGCAGAAGTTTATCACCGAAGCAAAGGCCAAGGGTGCGATCCCGATTGTATGTTCATTAGTTCCACGAAACCGCTGGGAAAAAAATGGTGAGGTGGTCAAAGAAGCAGAATACCCGGAGTGGGCAGAAGCGGAAGCCAAAAAGAATGGTGCCTACTATATCAACCTGAACCGGATCGTTGCCAGGCACTGGAAAGAGTTAGGCCAGGCGGAAGTGAAGCACTTTTTTCCGGGCGACGGTACTCATACCAATCTTAAGGGTGCGCAATTAAATGCCAGCTGTGTGGCCGAAGGCCTTAAACAAATCAAAGATTGCCCGCTGAACCAATATTTCAAATAAGATGAGTCTAGTCAACGAGGCACCTGCCGGTAAAGGGAAAATAGGCGTAATTCATTCGTCAAAACACCTTTTTATCAATATTGGCAACGTTTTATTGAAAAATATCAGCAAAGCGCTCGTTGTATGTTTCCTTGCAGTGCCGGTTCACGCTATTGCCCAAAACTATAAGATGCCCGAATTCGTTCAGGTAACCATCAATAAAGACAGCTTGCGGGCATCGCTGGCTAATTCGTACACAGATGAAATTTCAGTTAGGATTGTCGCCAATGAGTTAAAGATCAGCAAATATCATTCTTCCTTCGGTATCGCGCTAAAGACGCCAAACGGCAGATTCCTGGCGATGAATATTTCCGAACTGGGCTGCGACCTGCTATACAAGCCCAACGATGCCAAACTAAAAACCTTTTACTATAATGGTCATGCAGATAGCCTGCGTGATTGGCGGGGCATGGCCCATCTCACGTTCAAAAACGATCCGTCAATAAAGCTGTTACAAGGCCATCAATATGGCGGTATACACTGCAATACTGTTGTCGCCCTTTTTAAGTTTAAAGATGATGTGTACATGGTCGAAAACATTGAGGGCGAGACCAAATATCCCGCTGTAGGGAAGCCTGTAGTTACGATCAACCACTGCGAATTATCCAGACTTACGCTTGATGTTAACGTTTTCAAAAAGACGAAAGTGCTTGAAATTAGCGATCCGGCTCTGGCCCTAACAACATATGGGACTCGATATACCTGGCCACAGCAGGCCGCTTTTACGAAATAGACAACTGGCCTGGGCCTGGCAGGCGGCGACGGAAAAGAAATAAACGAATAAATCATTTACCTATATTTACAGCAGAATTAAAATGACTTTAAAAAACAGAGATAAGTATACATAGCAATAACATCATTCGCATTCACCAACCTCTTTGGTCCTTGAAAAACTGGTAATTTTGAATTGGAGACCGAGACAAGTGCAATGCCCGCGAAAACGCGGGCGTGCTTGTTTGTGGTCTCCATGGGCATACCAGCGCCTTCAAGGATCCTTACTTGCATTAGCCCGTGTTTTTGCTTTTAACAACACCCTGTTGCTTCCCCGGCACGTTAAACAGTATAAACCAATCCGATGCTTGCGCTAATCTCTTACAGGCAGCGCAACGTCTTATTAATACATCATCTAGCTATGCGACTGATCAGAATTCAATTACCGCTTATTTCCTGGATATTGATCAGTATCGATCTGATCCTGCTGGGCTATCAGCTATTTCGTTTTTATTTTAATCCCCCGGAGCGAAAAAACTGGAAGACCTCCCTGCTGATCCTGGTACTGTTTTTCTACAATATCGCAGCTGGATTTTGGAATAGCTTTTGGACGCAGCTCTCCGTTAATATACCGGTGGTCGTTTTGATCGCAGTTTTATTAATTAAGGAACGGCTGGTTATGCTTCGAACTCAATCAAAAGTAACTGTTCCGCCAAAAAAAGCCAGCGAGGAAGTATCAGCATTTACGGAGAATTGTCTCCAATATAACCTGTCACCCCGGGAGATCCAGATCACGCAACTGCTTGACCATGGCTTAACTTATCAGCAGATCGCCGATCAATTATTTATCTCGTATCATACCGTGGATTCACATATGCAAAACATCTACACCAAAGTCGGAGTGCGGAACAAGATCGCAGTCCTCAAAAAATTAAGGACGTAGCGATCTACATAGAAACAGCCTTGTCATTGGTCAAAGGTTGTTTCTTCCTAACCTTATCGGATGCGGTACGGCTAAGCCTTTTTTTGATCGACCGTTTGTTATCCGAAGGCATGTTTTCGGAATGTGTGTTGTTTAAAACTTTTCTGTTGGCATCCAATTTCGCCAACTCACCGGTCACCAACTGCTGCACATCACTTTTGATCTTCCGGTAATTCTCCAGGACATCCTCATCCGTCACTATCGCAATGACCGGGATCGGCTGGTAAGCCGCCTCCTCTTTAGCAATAGCCGCGTGATCATTCTGTATCTCGCTATGGAACATCTTTAAACTGATCTTCTGCTCCGGGTTATCGGCCACGATACCCACGAACTCACCCGAAGATAAAGCCGCGATTTTCGCCGCCGGTACCGCATAATCCAATTGCGTAGACTTGGAAGTAGACGTATCCGAACTGTTGATACTTAACGAAGTCCGATCCTGCATGATCTTTCCAAAAGATTCTTGCAACTTTTTTGCCGTATCCCCGGTCACCTGGCCGCTAATGATATTACCCACGATGCCCGTGATCACATCCGACTGCTCCGCACCATAATCCTTTTTCAACTGGCTAAAGTCCTGCACCGCCAAGGTCGTAGCCACCTTATTACTCCTGGCCGTCGCAATCACGCTATCCATATTGTTGAAATAGATCGTCGGGAACTCATCAAAGATCAAACTACTTTTCTGCTGGCCCTTACGGTTCACCAGTTTGATCATCCTGGAAATATATAGCGACAGCACCGCCCCATAGGTTTGCAGCTTTTGCGGGTTGTTACCTACACAAACGATCTTCGGCTCCATGGGGTTATTGACGTCCAATGTAAAATCGTTCCCGCTCAACACATAATATAAAGAGGGGGAAGACAACCGCGCCAAACCGATCTTCGCACTGGCGATCTGACCTTCTAACTGCGCCTGCGCATTATTCTGAAAAGCCGAAATAAAGGGATTGATCAATACCCTGATCTCATCCTGCATTTCCAGCACCGCGAACAAATGATCGTAATGCACCTGCATCAGTTCGATCACATGCGGCAGCGTACAATATTTACCATCCTCATACTTCCTCAAATACCAGATCACCGCCGTTAAAAAGTTGATCGGCGATTCCACAAAGAAATCACCCTGCTTCTTGATCCAATCCCTGTTCAAGCCCATCATAATGGTTCGGCTCGCTTCCGTCGCATCCGTAATATCTACCATACCCGCCGGATCAAGCGGATTGCAGCGGTGCGTCCGGTTCAGGTCATCAAAATTAATAATGTAAAAAGATGGCTTGATCGGATAATTACCCCGGTATCGCAGCAATTTATTATAAGCGATCTTTGACAGATCATCAAACTTGAAATCATACAGGAACATCGTAAAGCCCTTTTTGATATGCTGGTCAATGATATGCCGGATCACGAAATAACTTTTACCGGCACCCGGTGTACCCGAAACCAACAGCCCCCTGAACGGATTGATAAAATTGATCCAGCTTTTCCGCAGCTTTCCCTTTAAGTTATAGACCGCAGGCAGGTTAATGGAATACTCATTTTCCAATAGCCGTTCTTCCTGTGGAAATGTCTCCGCATCGGTATTGAAAATATCTTTGGTCAAATTTGCTTTGATCAACCTTGATAACCAGGTGCCACCCGTCAGGATGAGCAGGTAGCCGGTACCGGTGATGCCCATATACAAGATAGCCACCATGCTATTCCCGGCAGGCAGGTAGAAAACCAACATACTGAGAAAGTAGATGAGTAGCCCGCAAAGCAGGTAAGCGACGATGCTGTTCCGTTTGATCAGTTCGTCCTTTTTACCTTTAGCCCCCAATAGGGATATCCCCAATAAAAGCAAAGCAGCCAGTTTGGGTTTAAGCAGGTTATTGAATAGACCGGTCTTAGCGATATTGCCGATGATGCGGTCAGTAAAGACTGCTGTCCAGTGCCAATCCTTAAATGCCTGGTAGCAGGCCAAATAAAAATGGATGCTTAGTACCAATAAACTGATCAGCCTGGTCAGATCAATGATCTTTCTCAGTCCCTGCGTGTCTTCTCCCGTATTCATAAATTCAATTGTTAAAGTGTTAAAGAATTGTCCTGGCTCATGCCCTTGCGCTTTTTCCGCTTCCTGCGGCGTGGTAAGCCCGTCGTTGTTTCCTGATCCGTTTTACCCAGCAATACTTCCATCAAGCCGGTCGGTTGTGGTGTGAGATAGCTTTGTGCCAAGTCTTTTTGTGGTAAATAGGTATTTGCCTGTTGTGGCTTGAGGTAAGTCCGCTTGCCCTGATCCAATGATGAGCTAAACCTTTCCGTGATAGCCTTGGCACTATAAGCCTTACCGAGATCGCTGCCGTTAAATACTACCTTATTGCGGTGGTCAACAAAAGTCAAACCATATATCAAACCCTGGTCATTTTGCCGGAACAGCACCTGTACCGCTGATCTTTTTAATTCAGTTTCTAAAACTTGTTTATTTAAAGCCTTGCCGGAATTTAATACCAGGTCAATCCGTTGCTTCAAAGATTCCTTATGGGGCTTGCGCTTCTCCGTATTGCGCCCGAACTTCTTCTCCAGGTTCCTCAAAGTCGGCTTGGCATAAAATGCGCTGGATTTGATCGGTACTCCAATGGTTTTGCCATCAGCATCCAATAAGGAGAACATCAGCCCTTTATTTTGAAACATCGGGGTATGTTCTTCACCACGCTGCGCTACTACATTAAACCCTTTAAGCACCGCGTTCAATTCTGCAAGCGAGGTATATTTATAATCCCTCGTTACCGCTGTCACCACATTATTGATCGCCCTTTTGGTCGGCAGCTTACCATAGCTGACTTTCGACGGATCAATTGGCTTAATTCCGGCCTCTTGTTTAAATGCCTTGCTTTCTGCCCGGATCAAATTGAAATCCTGTTCAATGGCTTTCCGCGCCGGTTCAGATAATTTCACCCCGATATTGTGCAAGTCGATACTTGAACCCTGCGCCGTAATGCTGGTCGTTACAATATGCACATGCGTATGTGCCGCATCATCATGCCGGTAAACCAAGAACGGCTGGTCACCGAAACCGATCTTATCCATATAAGCAGCGGCGATCTGCTGTAGTTTGGGGACAGCGATATCCTCACTCGAATGAAAATTAAGGGAGATATGTACCGCGTTGGTTTTAACCGTCGGTTTCAATTCGGTCAGGTGCTCGAAGCGGTGCAACTTCTGGTTAAAATTCATCTTTCCGATATCACCCGCAAAACCACTGGCCAGGATCAGTATGGCCTCGCCCTCGTTGATCTTATGCTCGTTGTAATGCAGCATTCCCCGGATACTTTTTCCTGTACTTATTTTTGCAACCATCGTTCCGCTAGTTTGGAAATGATCACCAGCAAGCGCTCAACTTTCGCATCGACCAGTTGGTACTGTTCCGCCACCTTCGCAATAAAAATGGAGCGGTGTGTACCGGCCCTGTCCTGGTTAAAACTCCGGGTGATCTGGTTGATGTTGACCCCGATGGCTTTGAGTTCCTTCCGGATCATCGCCAATTCTTCCATCACCGGGTTTAAGCTGACATCCTTGTAAAAGCATTTGATCGGTTTGTTAGAAATGATCTTTCGGGCGACCTCACCAACCGTATTGCAATCACTTTCGGCCAGTTTACTTTCCAGCTTTTGAAAGACCTTTGCGGTCACCCTTAATATGATGGGGTGGGTCAATAATTGCTCCTGATCAGTAGCTTTTCTTCGCGGCATACCAGCTGTTTTTCAAAAGTTCAGGATTTACGAGTTCCGAGCAAATTCCCCGGCCGTAAGGCGGGCAAAGATATTTTTGTATACAAAAATACATCTTTGCTTAGCCCAAAACGGGCTACAAAAAAGCGCCTGCCCGAGACTTCCTGAACTTGGGTTAATGGATAAATAAATTAAAAGCGTAGATATTTCTTTGGTGATCAACCAGCCTCCTTGCCGGTCGTCGGTGCTGGCCTCAATTCGTCCAGCGGGACGAAACCCCGTAAGAGTTGCCGGATCTTGTGGCGTGGCGATGGCTTGACCATTTTTAGTTTGAGGTACGGCTGGCCGTTAAACTTCCGGCCTATAATGTTGCTGTCTTTCCGCGACCTACTGACCAGCCTATTCCGCTGTTCTAACTGGGTGATTTGTTCTGTGTCGTTCATGAATATTATTTGATGAGCCAAAGGTGGGGAGCCGCCAAATCGGGATATCCATAGTAGGGATAAATAAATATTTGAAAAGCTTTAAATATCCATAGTAGGGAAAACGGTAAATAATTGCACCGCATCATTGCAAAATGATGAACGATCACCAACCCCTCAAAAGAAACGTTACCCCGGAAAAGGCGGTCAAAATACTGGCAAAGCACGGTAATAAAATAACCCTCGAAGAAGCTAAATTAATTTTGGATTTTATTTATGATTTCGCTAACTTATCAGTCAAACAGGTACTTAGAGGGCATCACAACGGCGAACCGCCCAAAGTGATCAGTCCAAGAAAGTTGTACAGATAATCAATTAAATAAAACAGCGAATGAACAAAAAGAAAGAAAAGTTATGATGAAAAAAGCATGTTTATACATCAGGGTAAGCACCGACGAACAGGCGGACAAAGGCTTTTCCCAAAGAGATCAGCACGAGCGCTTACTGGACTATTGCGCCAAAAACGCTATTACGCCTGAAAAGATCATTTTCGAAGATTATTCGGCAAAAACGTTCAATAGGCCAGAGTGGTCAAGGATGTTGACCGAACTGAAACGTTCCAAAGGGGCAGCTTACGATTACATCCTATTCACCAAATGGGACCGCTTTAGCCGGAATACCGCCGATGCCTACCAGATGATGCGTACCTTAAAAGAGCTATCCACCGACCCAATGGCGATAGAGCAGCCGTTGGATCTGACCGTGCCGGAAAGCAAAACCATATTGGCGGTTTACCTATCCATGCCCGAAGTGGACAACGACCGCAGGGCGTTAAACGTGATGTACGGGATGCGCAGGGGCAAAAAAGAAGGTAGGTGGATGGGTATTGCCTTGCCGGGCTACGCTAATAAATGTACGGAGGATGGCCGCAAATATATCGCTCCTATTGAACCGGAAGCCTCCCACATGAAATGGGCCTTTGAAATGATCGCCAAAGGGACTTATGCGACCGAGCATGTTTGGATGCTGGCCAAAGAGAAAGGGCTTAAATGTAAGCGAACCAGTTTTTGGACGGCGGTAAGAAACCCCTGCTATTGCGGTAAAGTGATCGTGCCGGCTTTCAAGGATGAGGAAGAATATCTTGCCCAGGGCGTTCATGAGCCATTGGTGTCAGAGCAAGTATTTTATGCCGTACAGGATGTCATTGATGGCAGGAAACGGCTGTTTAAGCCCAAAGGGATCAAAGCAGTTACACCGGATGAATTTCCGTTAAGAGGTTTTTTAGGTTGTCCGGTATGCGGGTATATGTTAACGGGGAGTGGGTCAAAAGGCCGCCGGTTCCATTATTACTATTATCACTGCAAGAAGAATAAATGCAGGCAGCGCCACGGGGTTGATAAAACCAACAAGCTTTTCGAGGAAGAACTAAAGCGGTTTGTACCGAAGCCCGGAATGGCTGATATCTTTGAGGATGTCATCATGGATACCTACAGCGATCAGTCTAAATTCTATAAGGAAGAACGTAAAAGGGTCAATAGCCTGGTCAGTGAGCATAAAGAGCGGCTTAAAAAGTCAAGAGAATTGCTATTGAAAGACGCACTTACGAGTGAAGAATACAAGGAAATAAAAGCTGAAACAGATGCCCATATTGTTAGATGTGAAGCTGATCTGAAAAACCTGCAAGAAAGGGTGTCTCATGGCCTGGATATTACCTCGATGGCAAATGACTCAAGGTCGAACCTCGAAAGTATTTATAATCAATATGTTACGGCTGACAATGCAGGCAAAAGACACATCATTGGGGCTATATATAAGGAGGGTTGGGTGTTTGATGGGCAAGAACATCGAACCGGTAAGATCAACGAAGCTGCGCTACTTATCTACCACATTAACAATAAGTTACAGCATAAAAAAACCGGAGTAAAAACTTCGAAAAGTTCTTACTCCGGTACGGTACCCAGCGCCGGAGTCGAACCGGCACGGTTTCCCACAGGTGTTTGAGACCAGCGCGTCTACCAATTCCGCCAGCTGGGCATATTCTAATCCCTTAGAATCGGGCTGCAAATGTATTCAAAGAATCCTTAATTCGCAACAAATATTTCTGTCTGTAGTAAATATCTTTAATTGTATTTAGAGCCTTTTCTTTATCAGCCTGATTATCTGCCTCATAATTTTTAATGGTTGCTGATAATTCTTCACTTAACTCATCATCCATTCCGTCTATTTGCGTTTTAAGCGCACTAAAGCTTTGTTCATCTTCAATTTCCATTAACGCTTCGTTAATTTCCATCATCTCCATTAAAAAACCCGGGGCAAGTTTATGTTTATCACCATCGGCCAGTAAGCCATGCTGCTGCAGAATGTATTCGGTACGTTTATTAGAGTCGGAAAGTATCTTATAAGCTTTATTATTGAGTGTAGATAGCTCTAATATCTCCTGTTGTTTAGCATCATCCTCGTTGGCATAAAAATCCGGATGATATTTTTTACTAAGCTGGTAAAATTTATTCTTCAAAGCTTTCTCATCAATCTCAAATGACTCCGGAAGCTCATAAAATTCAAAATAGTTCATGAAGCAAAATTAAAGTAATTTGGGCTAAGGGTTATCAAATACAGGTAAATTTACCATTACTGCCTAACTATAGTAAACTCAGTTCTACGGTTTAACTGATGCTCTGCTGCACTGCATTTTACACCATTTTCGCACCGGTTAAGTAAACGCGATTCGCCATAGCCGCGAGCTGTTATGCGGTTTTTATCAATACCGCCTTTTTCTACAATATATTTTACAGCAGCCTCGGCCCTGCGTTGTGAAAGCTTCATATTAAATGTATCATTACCACGGCTATCCGTATGCGACCCGATCTCTATCCAGATAGTTGGGTTTTCATTCATTACTCTGATCAATTTATCCAATTCAATAGCGGCATCTGGCCTGATATTCGATTTATTAAAGTCGTAGTAAATATTCTCGATCCTAATTGGCTTATTGATCTGGATCTTTTCTAAATACAGGTCCTCCTTTATAATTTGCGATGCGACTAGCCCCATTGTGGTAACTGCAACATTATCGCTTCTGTAATTGGTTTTCTCGCCTTTTAAAATATAATCGCTCTTATCCTCCAGGTTAAAATTAAATATTCCGGAATCATCTGTTTGTATCTTTAATTCCGTTCCGCCTGTTTTGCTTAAAGTTACAATGGTATTGATTAATGGCTCTTTAGTATTCTTATCAAAAGCTATCCCCACCAGCCTAAAATTCACCAATTGCTTATCAGAGAAACTGTAGATATCGTCGCTACCCGCTCCGCCTAACCTGTTCGATGAGAAGTAACCGGCGGTACTTCCATTTAAAGTAAATGCAAAATCATCCTGTGGCGAATTTATCGGATAAGCCATATTGTGAATATGCCCATAAGCCAGGCCATCACGATCTGCCATGTAAATATCTAAGCCCCCCATACCAACACCACCATCACTCGCAAAATAAATATTCTTAGCAGCATCCAGTATCGGTGTACGCTCGTTACCTGGTGAATTTAGAGCCCTAACATTTACCGGCTGATCCCAGCCACCGTCAATGTCGCGTAAGCAATAATAAATATCTGTACCGCCTTTACCTCCAGGCATATCCGATACAAAGTACAATGCTTTACCGTCGAAAGTTAAAAACGGATCGCCTAACGAATATTTATCGGCATTATTATATTTAAACGAAACCGCCTTTCCCCAGCGCCCGGTAACAGGATCTCTTTTACTTGAATAAATTTCCAGATTAATGGTTTTTATCACAGCTTTCGGGCCTTCAGTTTTATCAGGTAAGCGCGTCAATGTAAAATACATTTCATTGCCGTCTTTAGAGAATGTGGCCGTACCAACATGGTAATCTGTTGGTGCCGTTAACGGAAAGAGCTGCACCGAATCTGCACCGGCCGAACTGATAGACGATTGATATAATCTTAAATAATCATTACCTGTCCATCCGTATATCTTTTTATCCGGCACTTTATCTCCGTCAAATTTCAGGAAAGGCTTTTCGGCTTCTACTATCTTTTGGGCGGCTTTGTTGGTACGATCGGAAGTAAATACGATCTTATTTCCATATTGAACCGCTCCCCAGTCTGATTGTGGTGTATTCAAACCATTTTCATTCTTGATGATCACTTCCCGGGGATGCCTCATCCATCGTTGTGAAGAATCACATGAGGATACCCAAATACTTAACTGAGCCTTGGTTATCTCTCTGTTTAGTGTTGCATAACTTTCAAATTGCGCTTTTGCCTCATTATATTTTGAGTTATTTTGTAAGGCAAAGGCATAGTATAATACGTTCATCGGTTTGCTACCCGGGAAACCCATGGCAGTAGCATACCAACTTTCTGTTTTTTTGTAATCCTGCATTAAACGGTAACAGGTTGCCAGTTGCTCGGCACTATACAGGGTTTCTTGTTGCCTGTACGCTTGTGAATACAAATCGGCCGCCTTTTTATAATTGAACAGGTTAAACTGCTCATCGGCATCTTTAATAGTAGTTTGAGCCTTTACGTTTTGGGTAAATGCCAGTATAGTGACAAGGAAGAGAATAACTGTAAATATTTTTTTCATTCGATACTTTCCTCTTTATAAATTATCTTTTCAGGATCGGTTTTATTTAACTGACTTAAAAATAACGCGGGGTAAGCATCCTGCTTTTCCGGGTTTTAAAATAATAACCTATTGATATTTCATGCGTTCCGGCACTGTAACCCTGCAACGGACCAATAGAGATATCATAAGCATAACCAATACGCAGATTCTCAACAGGGAATACTTCAATTGCTCCTACTACCGCGTTACTATTAGATAGGTTAGCTTGCAAGTAGTTTTTAGTATAAAGCTTAACCCCTGTTCTGTAAGAACCGCCTACCCAAAATTTCTCGCCAAACATTAAAAACGCGTTCGCATCTAAACTGGTTGGGCCAGCCCTATCATCTTTCAGCAAAACACTGGGTTTAATTTTGATATCTTCTGTGAGTGAGAAAAGCGCCCCGGCTGTAAAATAAAAGTGTGGTTTAGGCTGGGCCAGATAAACATGATTTTTAAAATCGCCAAATTGCGATATCAAATTATCTGCTGATACGCCTACATACAATCTTTCGTTTGAAAAATAAATACCTGCCCTTCCATCGGGCACAATATAGTTTTGAGCTCCCGTGGGTTGATAAGCCTCCGGATCATTAGTATCTAATAATGATCCGTTTATACCCAGTTGCATTACACCTATACCCAAACCAAAAGCAAGCCTTGAAGTCCCATCCCCGTTAAGGCGAACCCTGTAAGCATAATTGGCATAAGCTGCAAGGTTACTTTGAGCCCCCAGTTTATCATTACTTATCTGCAAGGCCAAACCAACATTTCCGTCATTAGCGCTCGCGTCTACTGCTAACGACATACTAACCGGTGCTCCTTGTATTCCCGTCCACTGAGCCCTGTAAAAGCTGTGCAGGTTAAGGTTTTCTTTATAACCCGCATAGGCCGGGTTAATGTAAATACCATTAAACATGTATTGGCTCTGCTGGGCATCCTGCTGGGCATTTGCAAGCCCGGCATAAAGCATAAATGTTAATAATATAAGTACTTGTTTCATGTAATATCTTTTTCCGCACATACCGATAAGCCCTTCTTACTTTTTAAATGTTCTTATCAGTGTTATGTAACCTTTGTAAACCTGCCATTCCAGCCAGCCGGTACCTTTAATACGCAATACATAGTAATAGGTTCCTTCATTCAGTCCATCGCCTGTCCATGTGTTTTTATAATCGGTTTGCTTGTAAACTTCGTTACCCCAACGGTTTACAATGCTTAGCTCATTTTGTGCGTAATCGTTTAAATTTTTTATTTCAAACACATCATTTATACCATCACCATTAGGTGTAAACAAAGTTGGGATTTTTAGCACTTTAGGCACTACAACTACCGGCGGCACTGTAATAATTGTTACAGTAGCATCATCTGCCGAGATGGTTAGCGGATTATCTGATTTTGATTTAAGAACCACATTACCCTTAACATCTACCGCGCTCACACTGGCTTGGTTGCTATAAAAACCGGCATCAACATCTGCCTGTGTTATGGTATGCTTTGCCGTTACTGTTGTTAACGCACCAGCAGCTAAACCAGGTATTGATGCCGGGCTGATTGAACCCGCATCAGCACCAGCATCGGCCACTGTTACATTTGTTAATGCAGATGTACCGGTGTTATAAACTATCATGGTATAATTGATCACATCGCCTACTTTGCTCACTTTGTTATTGGCCACTTTGGTTAATACCATTGATGCAGTGTAAGTTGTAACACTAATATTAATCAAAGGGGAAAATGTGCCATCGGGAGTGATCAAATAATAATAACAGGTATCAGTTCCGATAAAGCCTGTTTTTGGCATGTAAGTTACAGTGCCTGAGGGATTAAAAACAAAATAAGGGTTAGTTGACTGGGTAACAACTGTTGTTCCTACCCCGCTTATACCATCGTTTGCTTTCACATTAATTGTTATCGGCGTATTAACCGGAGTTTGGTCAACATCATCCACACCTACTGGTGCGACATAGATTTCTACAGTTATCGGATCGGAAACGTTACCATTATTAGTCAAGGTATAAGTGTAGGTATCTTTACCGATAAAGTTGGACGCCGGCGTATAAGTTATGATTCCGGCACCAGGACCCAATACAACGGTGCCATGCGCAGGATTAGTAGCTATGCTAACCGTTGAACCGACAGCGCTTTGATCATTAAAGATAACGTTGGTTGCTACGGGAGTGTTAATTGTCGTATTATCCCTATCAAGTGACCCTAATGGTTTTAGCGTTATTGTAATATTTACTGTAATAGCGGCAGATGTTACGCCATCGACAGTGGTTAAAGTGTATGTATAACTATCGGAACCAACGTAACCTGTAGCCGGCGTATAAGTAATGGTACCAGACGCGTTGACTACAATAGTTCCGTGCGCGGGTGCCGTTCCGCCTGTTACGGTTGTACGTACGGCACTTGCACCATCGTTATTTATTACTCCTGTTGTTACTGGAAGATTAACGGATGTTTTATCGGCATCAGCAGTACCTACAGGTCTTACACTGATGGTTACCGTGATCGGGTCAGATAATACACCTCCGTTAGTTAGTGTATAGGTGTAAGTATCCTTACCGATGAAACCTGTGGTAGGTGTATATGTAATAATACCACCTGCACCTACTAATGCCGTACCATGTGACGGCGCAGATGCTACCGTAACGGTAGAACCAGCAGCGCTTGGATCGTTAGCTGTAACAGTAGTAGCTTTAGCCGTATTGATTGGCGTAGTATCAGTATCATTTGCACCCACTGGTTTAGAACCTACAGTAATATTAACCGTGATCTGGTCAGATACCACACCATCTGCAGTGGTTAATGTATAAGTATAGCTATCGGTACCAACATAACCTGCGGTTGGTGTGTAAGTAATCGTTCCTGATGCATTAACAACAATACTGCCATGTAAAGGTGCAGTGCCGGCAGCTACTGTTGTACCTGTACCACTTGGGCCATCATTTGTTTTTACTGTTGTTGTTACTGATGTATTGACAGACGTTTGATCGGCATCAGTAACACCAACCGGTTTTACATTAATGGTTACCGTGATAGGATCGGACACTATCCCCCCATTGGTTAAAGTATAGGTATAAGTATCTTTACCTATAAAGCCAGCTGCGGGCGTATAAGTTATCACCCCCGCACCCGCGCCTGTAACAGCTGTACCATGTATAGCAGAACCCGCCACAGCCACCGTAGAACCGGCGGCACTTGGATCATTAGCTATTACAGTGGTAGCAACTGCTGTATTAATTGATGTATTATCAATATCAGCCGCACCAATTGGCTTGGAGCTAACTGTGATAGTAACCGTGATCGGATCGGACATCACACCATCAACAGTTGTTAAAGTGTATTTATAGGTATCGGTACCTGTATATCCTGCATTTGGCGTATAGGTGATAGTTCCCGAAGCATTAACAACAATGCTTCCATGTAAAGGCGCGGTTCCGGCAGCTATCGTTGTACCTGTACCACTGGCACCATCATTTGTTTTTACTGTACTGGTTACAGGTGTGTTGATAGGGGTTTGATCAGCATCATTTGCTCCAACTGGTTTTACACTGATGGTTACCGTTATCGAATCTGATATTACCCCTGTCTTAGTTAATGTATATGTGTAAGTATCATTACCCATAAAATTAGCGGCGGGTGTGTAGGTGATCTGTCCTGCTCCCGGCCCGATTACAACTGTACCATGCGTTGGTGCAGATGCCAAAGCCATAGTAGAGCCTGCCGCATCCGGATCATTAGCTGTAACCGTAAGACTTATGGCCGTGTTAATTGGTGTAACACCTGCATCATCTGCTCCAACGGGTTTAGCGTTTATGGTAAGGGTAACTGTTATTACATCAGACACTACCCCATCAATGGTGTTTAAGGTGTAAGTATATGTATCTGACCCAGAATATCCGGCAATAGGCGTATAAGTTATGGTGCCAGAAGCATTAACAACTATATTACCGTGTAAAGGCGCGGTTCCGGCTGTTACCGTTGTACCTGTACCGCTTGCACCATCATTTGTTTTTACTGTAGTAGTTACCGGGGTGTTAACCTGGGTTTGGTCTACATCATTAACCCCTTTTGGTTTTACACCGATTGTTACCGTGATCGGATCCGATAATACTCCCGCTTTGGTTAAAGTATAAGTATACGTATCTAAACCCATAAAACCCGCGGTTGGTGTATAGGTTATTTGACCTCCCACACCAATTACGGCTGTACCATGTGCAGGTGCTGCTGCCATAGCTATTGTAGAACCTGTAGCTCCTGGGTCGTTCGTTGTAACTGTTGTGGTTACAGGCGTATTAATAATAGTTATATCGTTATCATTTGCCCCTATTGGCTTTGATGCCCCAACCGTTATTGTAACGCTTATTGGATCGGAAGATACACCATCAGGGGTTACCAATGTATAGGTGTAAGTGTCATTACCAGTATAACCCGCATTTGGTGTATAGGTAACAGTACCCGACGGATTTACAACAATTGCACCGTGTACTGGCAATGTTCCGGCAATTACTGTATTACCTGTGCCGCTGGCGCCATCATTTGCTTTTACGATGGTAGTTACCGGGGTACTTCCGGCTGTTTGGTCAACATCATTTACACCTACAGGTTTTACATTAATGGTAATTTGTGTATTGAGGCTTTCGGACCCATAATCATCTTTAATAGTATAAAATATAATTGCTTTGCCGGTGAAGGTAGCTACAGGCGTAAAAGCTACCCGTCCTGAGATGGCATTTACAATAAAAGTACCCTGCCCCGCAACGGTCACAACTGTCTTTTTTATATTATCAGCCGGATCTATCAATAAAACCTTGGTAAGATCTATAGTGCCATCCGGATCATAATCATTAGTCAGCTCATCAACAACTATTGGAATATTGATATTAGTAGTTACTACATCGGCCGCAGTTACGGGTATTTGATTAAGTGCGAAATTTACCCCTGTGATATCTAAACTTGTACCAGGCGTAGATACCTGGATCTGCAGGGTAGGTGTTCCGCTTTCAATGCCTGTATGGCCAGCATTATTCAAGCCATAAGCTTCTCCCGAAGGTTTCCAGCCTGGTGGTAAAGTTGGTTGCACACCCGATATTGATCCGCCAAGAGCGACATCATTAGTGGAAATAACAACCAGGTACGTACCATTATTGGAATTGAGTAAACTATATTTTCCATCCGCTTGTACTGTAGCCTTGTTAGCTATTGTATTGGTATTATCTATCAAATAAGCAAAAAGCGGAAGCGAACCAACGTACTGAATAGCCGTACCCGATATGACACCATCGGTTCCGCCATTATGATCATTGTATACGGTGCCTGATATATTAACGCCAAGAATATCTTTAAATTTATAATCTTCGACTTCACCGTCGGCGGCAAACGAGAAACTTCGTTCATCAACGTTTGGCGTTGCCGTATTGTCTACCAGTGGCGTGGTTGTAATCCGGAATCGGGTATATAATATCCCTGTTTTAATTTTACTGGCGAAGGTGGAATTAAGAAAGGTAAGCGTAAAGGTTTGATTATTTGTATTAGCCGGAATAGTTGAGGTAACTACCTCATCAGCGCTAAATACGCCATCGCGGTTAAAATCTATCCAGCCGTACAAAGTTGCTGGTACTCCCTTGGTGTTTGTAACCGGCAAATTTAAAACAACATTACCTGCCTGGTTAACTTTAATATCCGGCAAGGTAGCTACGTTAAAAGTGCTCTCATCCGCACCTACCAGATCATCATTAGTAGCTAATGCTGTGCCTACTGGCTGCCCATCAGCATCAACATTATTTGCGCCTATGTAAACACTTGCCTTAGCTACAAGCGATGTGGTATTATAATTAACAACAGCATAAGTGCCGTCACCGGGATAATAATCGGTTATTTGAAACTGATCCATATAATGACCGGCAGTACCATAAGATAATGGTTCATCGCCAAGATCAAAAGGCAAAACAAAACCTATAGCCATTGCTGTTAAACCCGATCCCTTCATTGAGATATTTTGCAGATCCCGGGCGCCATGGGCAAACATCACCGCTTGAACGCCGAAGTTACCGGGAGGCAGATCGGCATAAAGTTTAAATGATTTTCCGCCGTTTAACAGGTCCATTTTATAATGATCATCAGCAGCATTCCCTTCTGTTCTTTTATTGATCAATTGCCAGGCAACGGGATTAGGTGTATCGCCGGAGATAAACTCCCCGCCAGAATCTATCGACTCAGCATCTGCTATCACCATACCAGGATATACTACATCTGTATAAACACCATTAATTAAAATAGAGACTTTAACATCTATGTTAAAAGTAACCTGACCACCATAAGGGGCTGCCAACCCCGAATTCTCAACCCCGCGCGAAAATGGTTTAGACTGACCATTACCAGAATATATAAGATCAAGACCGTCGCCAATATAATTTCCGGGAGTGTAGGCCGTCATGTTAGGTAAAACACCTCCAACAAAGGTTTCATTACTTACAATGGCGGTAATGCGCACCGTTGGTGAAAACTGCCAAATATAGGTGCCATTAATAATACTACCGGCGTTAGCCCCCGATGGAGCTGATATCATTGTACTACCTGGTGTGCCGATATCCCCCCAGGTGAGCCAGTAAACAGAATTATACAGATTTACCCCCGCACTACCACCAATAGCATATTGAGCCTTAGCTTTTGTACAAAATTGACAAAGTATGGTAAGAATTAGAATTATCTTCGACAGGTAAGTTTTCGTCATATAATATCTTTACGGGTCGGGATTAGCATGTGATTTGCGTTAGATGCTATGGGCTAAATAATAAACAATATTGCAAACCAATATTGTTTATCTGATTCAACTAACTAGCAGAAAAATATCTTAAACATTATAATGACAAAATTACAATTTTAAAGCAAAATCCTTTAAAAAACAGGTCATTTTATCTTAACAATATTGAGGTTATCAACTTTAAACACAAAGAATAATACTATAGTCCGATAGCACCTACACCCATGTTTCAATATACGCTATAATTAGCAATTAGAGTTTTGTAATTGTTTGTATTTTTATACAATATAACTATTTACAAATCAACAGCTTAAGTACAATCTGTCTTTAGTAAGATCCTTTATTCAAATTAAACTTTTTATTCGGAAAGCTCTGATTTATAAACAACAGGCCAAACTGTTATTATTTCCAAACCTTACTCTTTTCTTCATCAGCAGGTGCATAATTAATATACTGCACAAAGCGGGGTATGTTTGTTGTATTGGGACTGCTGCCGTGTGGAAGTGCCTGATGCCAGATAATAAAATCACCCGCGTTGGCAGCTATTGGCCTGGTGCCTAATGCATACAGATCCTCGGTCCGTGGATTGGCACCGGCTGGTAAACTATTTATCCAACTATCAACACGGTTGTGAAATCCGGGCACTAATGTAAATGCACCTTGATTTTCGGCTGTATCTGCCAAGTATAGAATCCCTTGCAAACCAAACGGAATAGGCAGATCAAGGCTTACATCCCAATGTAGGCGTGGCCCCTGAAAAGGATAGGCTTCAGTTTGAGGCGGGTTGAAGCCTACCCTATCGGCATTACCAAACAAGTCGGTACGGTTCCATAATTGCTCATAAGCGATGCGGATCTTATCCGATTTACGGTTACTTTCTAATACAGGATGCTGAAAAAGCTGGACCATAATACCCTGCCTTGCGGGATGAGCATTATACCACGTTGCAGCATCATAACGATCTATCTCAATAAAGCTGCAAAGAGCGGCGATGGTTTTTTCACAATCAACTTTACTTACCGCGTTACGCACAATAACATAACCGTTTTGTTCCCAAAACTTTAACTCATCCGCACTTAAAACCTTCTCCGAACCTGGCTCCGATCTGTTAATTGCATCAGCAGAAAACAAGCGGTTAAACTGTTTTACCTTCACTTGGTCGGGAATGCCCGATGCATTTACTATCCAAGTTTCAAATTCTTCAAAAGATGGGGAATTTTGGTACACATATTTTATAGTTTGCTCCAGGCCAATACCTAAAATTCCTAACAAAGTAGTATCCAACTGCCATTCATCATTTAGCTCGTCCTGAGCCATTTTACCTTCGCGTTTTAAAATGGATTTATTCCAGTACCGCTTTAAATGCATTATCTGTAGCTTACCCGTTTCGGTAGATATTATAATTGGAGATGTTATCATAACAAATAATATTTATGAGTAAACATACAAAGCTACAAGCACGAAAAAAAGTATGTATGCGGTAAAATTTGAAAACATTGTTAAATTAAGCTACAACTAAACTATATATTTGCCAATTAATTAACATTAATTTAATATGCTTAAGTATCTTTCTATTCTATTACTCATCTTAATTACTTCATCGGTGTTGGCACAAAATTCAAATGTGGGCACATGGGGCATTGCTACAGTAGTTTTACCCGGCGACAGCACCCATAAATGGGGCGGTTACTCCGAGTTGCAGGTGCGTACAAACGATGTATTGAATAACTTTATGTATTACGAAGTAAAAGCAGGTATTAGCTATGATATTGATAAAAATTTTACGGCCCTGCTTGGTACAGGCAGATACACCACATACGATTACCAGAATGTAAACGCCGGGCCAACAACTACCGAAACCCGTTTTTGGGAACAAATAACTACTAACCAGTTTTTATATCGCCTTAAGCTTGAACACCGTTACCGTGCCGAACAACGCTGGGTTAACAACGCTTACCGTAACAGGTTCAGGTACAGGCTGAATGTATTTATACCGCTTAACAACACAAAAATTGAAGCTAAAACCTGGTTCCTGTCGGTTTTTGATGAGGTATTTTTAAACAATCAGGCACCAAACTTTGAACGTAACCGCGTATCGGCAGCCTTGGGTTATCAACTTGATAAATCGTGGATATTACAGGCTGGGTGGATTAATCAATACAATTACCTGCCCACCATTAGCAATGATAAAAATAACCTGATGCTGATATTGATGTACCGCATTAACCGCAAGCACGCCACCGCGCGTGAGCACCTGCCTACTACAAGCGATTAATTTTTAACCCGGTTCTGTTCACTTTCGGCCCCGTTGGCATTGTGCTTTCGCTGATCTGAAATAGTTTTACCAAAACGATAGCTTAACGAGATCACTACCGTACGGCTATCGGGCTTATTGGTCCAGTTTGCCAGTGTATTAGCCAGATTGTTAATCTGGCCAATATTCACAAACGTGTTAAACACATCATTTACAACCAACTTAACCGTAGTACTGCCCGATAGCTTTTTTGAGATGGCCGCGTTAACTCTTTTACGGCTTCCTATATTAAACTGGGCGCTGGTTAGGTCACTTTGGTAAGAAGCATCGGTTTGTAGTGTCCAATCTTTACCGGGTTTAAACTGTAATATCGGCCTAAAAAAGTAAAATGTACCCTGTGTATTTAATTCGCCGGTATAAAAGGAGCTTACCGTATGAATGTTTTGCGCAAAGGTATACACATGGATATTTAACCACTTGGCCGGGTCAAAGCCAGCATCAATCGTTATGGTTTTGTATTCCACACTTCCCAGGTTACCTGGCCTGCTGTAGTAAATGCCATTTACAATTTCTATGGTTTCGTTAACATCATCCAGCGTTTTTGCATAAGCTAATGATGTTGTGATGTTTTTAAACATGTAGGATAACTCAACATTATGCAGGTAAGATGGTTTCAAAAATGGGTTACCTGTATAATAAGTAAACTTATCTAAAGGCGATAAAAACGGATTCAGATCCTGATAGTAAGGCCTGTCTATACGCCTGCTATAATTTAAGCTTAACTGTTGTTTGCCTGCGGTATCCAGTTTATATTGCAGGTATAAGGTTGGGAACAAACCTGTATAATTACTTTTAAAAACAGAATCTGGCCGTTGTACATTGCCTAACTGGTGCCCGTTGGTGATCGTGTTTTCCACGCGCAAACCCGCCTGAATCGAAAAACGCTTAAAACTTTTACTGGCATTTATATAAGCCGCGCTAATATTTTCTTTATAAATAAAGTGATTGGTTTTACTATAATCGGGCAGGGTAACGTTATTTAATGTGTAAAAATAATTAGCTACATTATCGGTTTCTGTATAGCTGGTTTTTAAACCACCATCCAACTTAACCCCATTTTTTAAGGGTTGCGAGTAATCTGTTTTTGCCGAGTAAATATTAATATGAGCCGGCAAATTACCGGTTAACAAATCATTATGCGTTATATTGCCATTTGGCAGATAGCTGGTATTAGCAAATGATTGATCGCTGTTGGTTTGATAGTTCAGGTAATCCAGATCAACCGTAAGCTCCTGCCCTTGTGTTGGGTACTGGTGCCTGTAATTTAAGTTTACCCCACCATTCTTGAAGTTTTGTTTATCGCTGTTATCAGCGATGATGGTAGAATCCAAAACATTTTGGGCGTTTAAAAACCGGCTGGTATTTAATGTAGGCTTCTGCGATGGATTGATCAAGCCGGTAAAGCCTATGCCTAACGTGGTCTTATCTGATGCATAATAATCTACCCCTAATCTGGCTTCATAGTTTTGCGCTTTACGGCGGATAAAATCACGCTGCAAAAAATTTGATGTTACATTACCCGCGGCATTTAAAAACTGACGGTTAATATCCAGATCGTTCACACTGTTATTGGTACCGTAACCCAGGTTACCAAATATATTTAACTTGTTGTTGCGATAATTAAAATTGACGCTATTATTAGTGCGGGCATACTTACCCTGAATATAGGCTAAATTTACACTGCCATTAAAACCTTTAACTTTACTGCGTTTGGTTTTGATGTTGATCACACCGCCACTACCCGCGGCATCATATTTGGCAGGAGGGTTAGTCATCAGTTCAATTCGTTCTAATGTAGAAGACGGTAACGAGCGCAGGTAACTCTCCAGATCTGATCCCGAAAGGTAAGTTGGCTTATCATCAATAAATATCCTCACGCTGCTCTTGCCGTTAAGGCTGATGCTGCCATTCTGATCAACAATAACTCCCGGCGATTTTTCCAGCACATCCATCGCGGTTGAACCGGCATTACTAACTAACGCGTCAACATTCATTACTGTGCGGTCTATCAGGTGTTCAACCAAAGGCTTCGTTGATACAACTGAAACTTCTTTTAAGGCATTCCCTTTTTGCTGTAAGCTGATAACAGGCACTATAACATCCTGCAAATCAAGTTTAATTACATCACTTTTATAAGTGGAAAAGCCCATCATCACAACTGATAACCGGTAATCCCCCTTCTTCAAGCCTTGCAATAAATAAGCGCCATTTACATCAGCAAACCCGGTTTTAACCAAAGCCGAATCTGCCGAGCGGGATAAGTAAACTGTGGCACCATCAATTGGCTTACCATCGGCATCAAGTATCTTGCCTGAGATTTTAGAACCCGTTTGGGCATATACAAAAGCGGAAGTAACAGTGAGCAAAGCAGCCACCAAAGCGGGTAGTTTTATCTTCATTAATTAAAAGACGCTTTCAAAAGCATTTCGTTACAACAAATCAATAATTTTTGATGCCAGTTTATCATAAAATCATAATTCTGAGTACTTCTAATAAGTAGATGCATTGGCGTCTTTAGAAGATTACCTATATATAAGATGTTAATTATCACAAATAAATATTTAATATACTGTAATAAAACGCTGTATATATTTATATTTATTGACTAATATAGTTGTTGTTTAAACCTTATCATAATGGCTAATCAAAATCCTATCCAGGTTGGTACTCCACAAGTGCAAACTACCTTCCAAATCCCAGCGACAATTAGTGGGAATCACATTACGTTAACTGTAAGAATCAACTTAAATGCACCCGGCTGGAGCTATGTAATAAGCAACCAGATCTATCTTGATGGAAACGATATTTATCCGACAGGTACACCAGCGCCATCAAAACTTTTATTGGACACCGGCGCGGCTTTGAACGGCAAACAACTGATGCTATTAACTAAGGTAACCCTGATATACGCGGCCGGCGGAGTTACTACCCCTCCCCCTGTCTATACTTATACTATAAGTATAGATGATGGCGCCACTAATTTGGGAACATTTACGGCGAGTAGTGTATCTACTTATGTAACTAATTTTAACAGTTTGCTTTTATTTGAACAATTATGAAAAAGCTGCTTTACCTGGGTGTGTTGTTTATACTTATTCAGCATACTGCACTAATGGCCCAAACCGTTCCGCAAAACTTTCAAACCCTCCAACTAAATTCTTCGCCAGCTTATGTGCTGCTCGGGGTTGACCCAACCAATATTCAAAGGCCATCAACCCCGTCGCAATTTATTGCCGGCTTGCAAAATGCTGTGGTAAATGGAAAATTACAGCCCAATGTAGCCTTTGAAATTAGTCCGTATTATCTTAAGAACCCAAAGGATACCACATCTAAACTGTTTAACCCGGCAGAATACCTGTTAAATAAGAAAAATTTTATTCAAACAATTTTTCAAACACTATCAATATCTCTGGCCACCTCTTCTACAGATTCGATAACCTTTGGGAATTTGAAAAGTGGAACAGGAATAGGTATAGGGGTTCATTTTTTATTAATAGACGGAACCCCCAGCGATAAATTTAAAAATTGGGGAGATAGCTACTTAAAATCACTCTTTTTTGATAAGCTATCCGCAAATGTCCAAGTATTTAACTCTGCCAACATAACAGATATTAATATTATAATTGATCATACTTACGAAGTTTTTCAATCGAAGGTGTTGCCTGCTCAAAATTTCAACTCGTTATCAGATAAGGAATGGGCAGATTTTATATCAAAATTAAAATCAAGCATGGCGTACGATCTGCAATCAAAAGGTATTGGCACTGCCAAGGCCGGTATTGTTGGTTACATAGCCATCCTACAAAAAAACGCTAATGCTACGTTAGAAACAACTTCGGCCATCTTAAGCAGAGGGGTAAACCCATTGGCCAAACAAGGTTTTATGCTTGAATTTGACGCCGGACAAGCCTACGTATTTCAAAACAACGTTTATGATAACGCCGCATTGGCCAAATCTGCCATTTGGTTATCCCCATCATACCGCTGGGATGTAAGCAAAAATAACCAAACAGTATCACTACTTGATCTGATGGGCGTAATTCGTTACACTTTTAATAACACATCGGCTAAAGTGGATGTGGCCAATTATCTTGATGCAGGCTTAAAGGGTGCATATACCCAAAATAAATGGTCGGGATCTTTAGAATTTATTTACCGGCATGCATCGGCTATCCCGGTTGGTTATAATAAGGCTTATACCTATCGTTTAACTGCCGGACTTAATTACAAAATATCTGATATGTTAACGTTCACATTCAATTTCGGGAGTAATTTTGATGGTAATACAGTTACCTATAATGATCCGAAAAAAATGTTTGCAATAGGCGGATTAAACTTTGGCTTCCCCAGTTTTAATAGTATAAAAAATCCATCGGCTAACTAATAGAAAATGTAACGGCTTATATAGATATACTTAAGAAAAACAACCCCAAAAGCGAAAGTTTTGAGGTTGTTTTTCTTATAGCATTAACAATCTTATAGTATTAACAAGTTAATTCTTTCCCTTCAACTTATTGATCTCCTGGATCTGTTTTAAAATATCTTCTGTGTTAAAATCCGACAACAGTATGTTATAATCTTTCCAGAATTTTTCGCCGCTGCTGCTATTATAATTGTTGATATTCTCGTTTCTACCTAGTTTAGAACTAAACGAAATATCCTTTGACGTATCAACAGCAGTTACCTGATAATTAAATTTGATATGAGCCGCAAAGTCTTTCTTTGATTCACTGTTTTTGATAGCTAATACATCATCTCCCTTTACATCGGCCAATACCCATTTATGCCCTACCTCCTGGTAACTAACCTCGGTATGATCTTTTTTAAAATCTACTTGTGCCGTTCCTGTTCTTAACAAACTATGCTCCATAAATTTACTCAAACCATAATCCGTTAAACCTGAGGGGCTCAAACCAAAATCAAAATAAATAAAGGCGTAGGTTTTAGTATCGATGAACATGCGGCCCCGGAATGTCCTGTCTTCTACGCCCGGTTTTTCTTTAAACTCAATTTGATAAGCCTGGTATCCCTTAACATCAACTATCCCCTTTACCTCAAATTCATGCTTTTGCAAGCCATCTTCGTTTATCAGCCCACTGGCAAATATGTGGTTCACAATATCGTATTCAAAAACAGAATTGGGCTTTTGACCAAGCTCCAGCATGCTAAAATCGCGCTGGTTTTTTTCGTTCCGGGCTTTGATCAGTTTGAACATATCCGCATGCTTATCCGAATAGCCGAAATTATAAACATCAAAAACGGCCTCAGATAATTGCAGCGGGTTATCGCCATCAAAAGTATACATCCGGTAAAAACCCCGCAGAACATGCGGATGATCCATATAGTTTTCGGGTATCCTGCGGATGGCTTTTTGAATGATCTTCAATGCATCATGATACTCAATACTAACCTCTTTAAGTTCGGTACTGTTTTTTCCGAGAACAATATTGAGTTCTTCGCCATTCTTCAGATCAGCAATTGGCAGTTGTTTAGTTTTAAACCCAATACACGATACCTTTAAAGTATCCTTGAGATTGGCCATAGGTATGATCAACAAGAACGAGCCGCTTAAATTAGTAGACGTACCAACACCTTTTCTATCAATGCTAACGGTAACCGCGTGAATAGGTTGTTTATCCTCCGAACCTATTATTTTACCACTTATAGTAATACCCCCCTGCTGCGCATTAACCCGCTGAACTATTAGTATCAACAATAGTAAAAGCAATGAACGCGACAGCATCTTTTTCATACAGCAGGTTTATAGTAAGTTTATTTGGTTGTAAAGTACAAAACTGGGCGCAGTAAACGGCACTTATATCAGATAATTTACAATAAGACATATACCTAAACTACCCCGGCTATTAGCGGGAACTACGCCAGTCAGCCCTACTATGTTGGAGATATTTGTTAAATTAGCAACACATACTCTTTGTCCTTATGAAAATGATTCCCATATTCAAGTGCCTCGATATGAAAGCCGCTATAGTTTTCTACACCAGCGTATTAGATTTTGAATTCAAATACATCGATGCGAATGATAACGATTCGGTGGTCGATCTCATTAACAACGACGCCGAACTACAACTCACCATTTTTGAGCGGGATACCTTATACGGTTCGGCAGTAAACGTTTGGGTGGATGATGTGGATGGTTTGTTTGAAAAATACAAAAGTAGGGGTCTGGATCAGGCAAAAAAGAAAGACTCTCCTGTTCATCAGGGCCCTATAAACCAAACCTGGGGAACCCGCGAATTTTATGTCACTGATTCGGACGGTAATACCCTGCGCTTTGTACAACCTATTGACGATGCTATTTCAGATCAATAGCCGAAACCCATTGGTTAGCAATACCAAAACTTTGATTAGGCTGCGTCGATGCCGTGATAACCAAACTGCCGCCAGTCAAAATTTCTTGTTGGGTTAACCAATTACGGTTAAGTACCTTTCCATTAAACATAACCGACCCAATATATCGGTTGCTGTAGCCATAATTAACTACCGAAATATTAAGCGGCTTGTACTTCCCGGCAAGGCTAACTGTTTTAAACAGGGGTACATGCAAATAATAAACCGGCCAGCCCACACAAGCCGGTGATAAACCGCAAGCCGCAAGTACATACCAGCCCGACATAGCTCCGGCATCATCGTCCATTGTGCGGATATAAGTATCTGGCCTGTTGGTATATATCCTATCCACAAAAGGATCTATCCCCTTGCTGTTATCATTAAAATAGTACTGAACCACCGTATCCTGCGCATATTTCCGGATCATATTTTGCGATTTCCAGGGCTGCTGTGTAAAGTTGTACATATACGGCGCCTGTATATCCGGCTCGTTTGCGTGGTTATACAGGTCGTTTTTAAAAAACTTATCCAATTGTTTAATATAGGCATTTTCGCCCCCGCAAAGCTCCATCAATCCCTTATTATCAAACGGAACAAACCAACGGTACTGCCAAATGGTGCCCTGGTACATGCCACGGGCCTCCATTTTATCCACATCGTTTTTGGTCAGATCCTTAAAATCCTTAACCCAGTAATTTCGCCATTCATTCGCTTTGCGCAGATAGCCCTTACTTAAACTATCCTCTTTCAAAACATCCAGTATTTGCGCCATAGCCCAGGTATCATAGCTTGATTCCAGCGCCTTATCGGGATGCGAAAAATCCAACCGCCCGGCCTCACTTAATAAAGAATCACGAATACCTTTAAAATCAACCGCGTAACCTTTACGATAAGCATCCAACAAAACCACAATAGCATGCTCGGTTCGTACCGTGTTTGATGGCTCGGTTGGGGTAGCGTAATCCTTCTTGCCGGCTTTATATAAATTAGCTAACGAAGTCATCATACCCTGATAACGCGCCGGTTGCATTAATGATAACAAGGGCAACTGTGTGCGGTAATTATCCCAAATGGCCCAGCCATTATAAACAGGGCTGGCACTATGTTGCAACGTACCATTAGTGCTCCTGTAAGCACCATCCGGTTCCGAAATTTCATATGGCGATTGTATGGTACGGTACAACATCGAATAAAATAACCTGGCTTCTTTAGCATCGCCGCTTACTTTTATCCTGCTTAACTCCTTATCCCAGGCATTCCTGCTCTCTGCCTTTACCGTCTCAAAAGCTTTAGCATTAATAGCCGCCTTGGCGTAAGCCACACTAACCGACGAAAAAGCTATCCTAACGGTAACATCATCATCACCAACCATCGCGTTAAGCACATGGGCCGAAGTATCGCCCCATTTTACAGCACTGCCAAAACTCAAATAATAATAAACCTTATAAGTTCCAATCTGGCAGGTAGTACCCGCTTCTATCCATCCGCTCACACTATTCCCAGCTATCGCATGCCGCTCAGCCTTAAACCTGTTTGATAAAGCGTGCGACAGATCGATCATAAAACCATGTTCTTTGGCGGGGAAGTGATAATGCTCCACCCCGGCCTTTCCGGCAACGGTAAATTCCGTATTAATACCATTGGCAAAACTAATGCTGTAATAACCCGGACCAGCTTTTTCTACACCTTTAATTAACTCACATTGCTTAGCATCATTCCCAATAAAAGGCTTGATCAAAATATTACCGCCGCTACCCTTACAACCAACACCTTCAACCCGGTTATGCGTAAAACCTAAAAATAATTTGGCTCTGTTTTCATAACCTGTATGCCCGTTAGGGTAAGTTTGTGGCCCAATGCTCAGCATCCCGAAAGGATACGATGCTGATGGAGACATTTGTCCGTGATCTCCCGATGAACCTACAAATACATTCACTTGTTCAACAGCGCTAATTTGCTGGGCGTAGGTTTGGGTTAAACAAGCGAATGATATAATAATAGCTAAGTATTTACGCATAACAGGGTGTCAGGTTTTCAACCGTTGAAGTTCTTGATTTTTTTAAACTATTTTTAACCTTATTATAAATTACTTATGCATATCTCATCCGCCTTAGCATCTTACATTTTTTAAACATTCTTTAAATTCTTCATAATTTCTGCTAACTTTATCGTAAACACGCATAAAAAAAACAATTTTGATTAAATTCATTCTAAATAATACAGAAATTACTACCAACATGGCACCGGGCATGGTACTGCTGGATTATATCCGCTATGAGCGTAACCTTAAAGGCACTAAAATTGGCTGCCGTGAAGGTGATTGCGGAGCCTGCACGGTTTTAATAGGCGAACTAAAAAACAACGAGCTAACATACACATCTGCAACATCTTGCTTAACCGCTTTAGGTAATATTCACAACAAACACATCGTAACGGTAGAGGGTACCAATTTTGATTACGACCCCAACCCTATCCAGCAAGCTATGTGCGATGAAGGTGGTACGCAATGCGGTTTCTGCACACCGGGATTCATTGTATCAATGGCTGGGTATTGTTTAAGTGATAAACAACCCAATCAAACAAATGCCATAGCGGCTGTTGATGGCAATATTTGCCGTTGTACAGGATATAAATCGATAGAGCGGGCTTTGAATAGGATTACCGACCTGATCAAAGATAAAACCGCCGACCCGATAGATTTTGTTACTTCAAAAAACATACTTCCATCCTACTTTACAGGGATAAAAGAGCGCTTACAAAACTTAGCATCACAAAGCAACGGACAAGCCGAAGCTCAGAGCGGAACAGCCCGATTTTTAGGCGGCGGTACCGATCTGTATGTGCAGCAACACGATAAAATGGTATATGCCGATATCAATTTTTTATCCAATAAAAAGCAATTAAAAGGCATAAGCAAACAAGACGATCAATGTGTAATTGGTGGCTCGTCAACTGTTACTGATCTGATCACTTCGCCAGTTATTTTGGAGTATTTTCCTAAGATAGCCGAGGTTGGCAAACTCATTTCGTCAACCCCTATCCGTAACATCGCTACCCTTGCGGGGAATTTTGTGAACGGTTCTCCAATTGGCGATTTCTCGATATTCTTTTTGGCTTTAGGCGCCATCATTACGCTAAGCGATGGCGAAAACACACGCCAAGTACCGCTGGATCAATTTTATAAAAGCTATAAAACTTTAGATAAACAGGCCAACGAGTTTGTTGAATTGTTCAGGTTTACCTTGCCGGATAAAAACACACAGTTCGCTTTCGAAAAGGTAAGCAAGCGTACCCATTTGGATATTGCAAGCGTAAATTCGGCCATGAAATTAACTATCAACGGCAACATCATTACCGATGCCCGCATCTCTGCCGGTGGGGTATTCGCCTTCCCGCTATACCTGTTAAAAACATCAAGCTTTTTAATAGGAAAAGAGTTGACCGAAGAATTAGTAACCGAAGCTACCGAACTTTTACAAACCGAAATAGCGCCCATTAGCGATGCACGTGGCACGTCGGAATATAAGCGTTTATTGCTTTCACAATTAATTAAGGCTCAATTTATCAAGCTGTTCCCACAACTGGAAATTGATAAATTACTGGTTTAATTGATTTGATTTAAGATACTGAAGATGAATAATATAGATAGCAGGACACATACACGCGGCGAATCCGTTTACCTGGATGATGTACCCCTGATACAAGGTACCTTATTTGGCGCGAGTTTTGGTTCGCCGATAGCAAACGGCCATATCACAAATCTCGATTTAAGCGAGGCATTGAAGGTACCCGGCGTAGTCCGCATACTGACCCATAAAGATATTACCGGCGAAAACCAGATAGGCGGTATCATTCAGGATGAACCTTTACTGGCCGATCATCACGTCGATTTTTGCGGCATGCCCGTAGCCTTCGTAATGGCCGAAACTTACGAAGCTGCCCACGCCGCCGTAAAAAAAATAAAGGTTGAGATAGATCCGCTCCCCATTATTACCGATCCGCGCGACGCACACGCCATTGGTCAGTTAATTGTTCCACCACGCACGCATCGTTTGGGTGATACCGCTACTGCATGGCCGCAATGTGAATACATTTTTGATGGCGTCGCCGAAACTAACGGGCAGGAACATTTGTACATCGAAACGCAGGGAGCTTACGCTATCCCGCAAGAGAATAACGCGATCAAAATCTACTCGTCAACTCAAAGTCCGCGGGCTACGCAGGCTGCATCCTGCAAAGTATTGGGCGTACCCATGCACCAGGTTGAAGTTGATGTGATCCGCTTGGGCGGAGGCTTTGGCGGCAAGGAAGATCAGGCGAATGCCTGGGCCGCTTTATGTGCCTTAGGCGCACATCTCACTAAAAAGCCCGTTAAATACGCGCTCGACCGGATGGAAGATATGGCCATGACGGGCAAGCGCCATCCCTACTCGTCCGATTTTAAAATTGGTTTGGATAAGGATTTTAAAATACTGGCTTACGAGGTTCAATTTTACCAAAATGCCGGTGCCGCCGCCGATCTTTCGCCCGCGGTATTAGAGCGTACCTTGTTCCATTGCACCAATACATATTTCATTCCTAACGTACATGCCGTGGCTTACAGCTGCAAAACCAACCTACCACCTAATACTGCTTTCCGTGGTTTTGGTGGCCCGCAGGGCATGTTTGTGATTGAGGCAGCCATTGTTAAAGCTGCCGAAAGTTTAGGTGTGGATGCATCAGTGATCCAAAAAATAAATCTGAATAAAACCGGCGACGAGTTTCCATACGGGCAAAAAGCAGTAAGCGAATCGCACGCAACATGGAACAAGGCCGAAAGCAAGTTCAACATTGATCAAATCAGGTTAGAAACTGAGGAATTCAACAGGACAAATCGCCTCTATAAAAAGGGAGTCGCGATGATGCCGATATGTTTCGGTATCTCGTTCACCAATACAATGATGAATCAGGGCCGCGCTTTGGTTCACGTTTATACCGATGGCAGCGTGAGCGTAAGCACCGGCGCGATAGAAATGGGCCAGGGTGTGAATACCAAAATGCTACAGGTTGCCGCATTTGTTTTTGGTATTGATCCCGCCAAGGTAAAACTACAGTCAACAAGTACCAGCCGGGTAGCCAACACCTCCCCATCCGCGGCAAGCGCAACGGCCGACCTGAACGGTAAAGCTGTATTTATGGCCTGTACCGAAATTGCCAATCGCTTAAAGCAGGTTGCTTCCGACGAAATGCATATCCCGATAGAGAGCATTACGCTAAAAGATAACCACATCCACGTAAGTGACGAAAAACATGAAATGACTTGGGAACGGCTAATTATGTCGGCCTTTTTTAAACGGGTAAGCCTATCAGAGCATTCGCATTACGCCACACCCGAAATTCATTACGATAAACTGAAAGAAAAAGGCCACCCCTTTGCCTACCATGTTTACGGCACGGCAATTACCCAGGTAACTATTGATTGTCTGCGTGGTACGTATCAGATTGATGCCGTTAAAGTGGTTCACGATTTTGGCGTAAGCATGAACCCGCTGATAGATCGTGGACAAATTGAAGGCGGCATTGTACAAGGTATCGGCTGGATGACATTGGAAGAATTGATCTATGATAAAGAGGGCAAGCTAAAATCGAATGCTTTATCAACCTATAAAGTGCCGGATATTTACTCGGTACCTAAAGTTTTGGATATCGATTTTTTAGAAACCACGGCCGATAATTTAGCTATCTTTCGCTCTAAAGCGGTTGGCGAGCCACCTTTAATGTATGGCATAGGCGCTTATTTTGCTTTGCGTAACGCTATAAAGGCATTTAATCCCGGTGCGCACATTCCGCTGTCGGCACCGATGACGCCGGAAAAAACGCTAATGGCCCTATACTCCAAACCGTTGAAACCAGACCAGGAAAAGAATGAGGAAACAACAAGCAGTTTGGAAGTTAATCAGCGATAGTTTATCGGCCGATGTTCCTGTGATGCTGTTGTACGTTTTGGAGAGCAGTGGCAGCAGCCCGGGCAGGCAGGGTTTTGCCATGGCCGTAACTACCGAGGGTAAAATGGAGGGTTCTATTGGCGGTGGCATTATGGAGCACAAGTTTGTGGAGATGGCTAAAGAGCAACTGAGCAAACAGGTACAAATCATCGCCCTAAGGCAACAATTTCACGATAAAAAAGCGGCCAAAAACCAAAGTGGTATGATATGCTCTGGTGAGCAAACCATTTTGTTGTATACCGTTAAAGCTGAAGAAAAAGGTTATATCAACGCCATCATTAAAAGCATTGATGCCGATGAAAACGGTTTACTCAAGCTTTCGCCGGAAGGCTTAGCGTTTAGCGACGCAGAAGCAGAACAAGACTTTCTATTTCGGATGCATAGTGAAAGTGACTGGCTTTACGAAGAAAAAACGGGTTACAAAAACCACCTATATATTATTGGCGGCGGTCACTGTTCTTTAGCATTATCACGATTGATGAACACTATGGATTTTTACATCCATATTTATGATAACCGGCCCGAGTTAAACACCCTGGCCGATAACGAATATGTACAGGAAAAAACTTTGGTAGCCGATTACAGTGAACTGAAAGACATGGTCTGCTCCGGCAAAAGCAGCTATGTGCTCATTATGACGTTTGGTTACCGCACCGATGATGCAGCCTTGAAAGCCCTGATAGATAAGGATTTTAAATACATGGGCTTATTAGGAAGCAAACACAAAATTGGCGAAATGTTTAACGCCTACATAGCACAAGGTTTGGCAACCGAGGAACGTTTGAAAAAGATCCACTCGCCGGTAGGCATCCAGATCAAAAGCCAAACGCCGGAAGAGATAGCGGTAAGCATCGCGGCCGAGATCATCAAAGTAAAAAACGAGCATTTAACCTGAATTTTAGTATATTGAGATTTATTTAACAGCATGCATTTAACACCAAGGGAATCGGAAAAGTTATTATTGTTTTTGGCAGGCGAACTGGCCGAAAAGCGCCGGGCACGCGGGTTAAAATTAAATTACCCCGAGGCCATCGCTTTAATTAGCAGTCAGCTGCAAGAGGCCGCGCGCGATGGTAAATCTGTAGCCGAGTTAATGCAATTTGGTGCCACCATTTTAACCCGCAATGATGTGATGGATGGCATTCCTGAAATGATACACGAGATACAGATAGAGGCTACCTTTCCGGATGGAACGAAGCTGGTTACCGTGCATGACCCGATAAGGTAGGGAGCACAGCCCCCCGGCCCCCTAAAGGGGGAGCAAGTATGCAAATTCATAAAAAATTAAAATGGAAGAAAAAAACTATACAGGTAAAACTCCCCCTTCAGGGGGCCGGGGGGCCAATTTAGGCTTATCAGCTCCCCCTTTAGGGGGCGGGGGGGGCATACCCGGAGAATACATCCTAAAAACCGAACCCATTGAATGCAACGTTGGCCGACCAACTATCAGCATTGTGGTAATCAACACCGGCGACAGGCCCGTGCAAGTTGGCTCGCACTATCACTTTTTTGAAGCCAACAAGCAACTGGAAATGGATCGCGAAAAAGCATTTGGCATGCGCCTGAATATTGCGGCGGGTACCGCGGTACGTTTTGAGCCAGGCGAAGAAAAGGAAGTTACCCTGGTAACCTTTGGTGGAACGCGCCATATTTACGGCTTCAATAACCTGGTTAACGGCGATACCAAATCGGCAGAGGTAAAAGCCGCTGCGATGGAAAAACTATTGGCACAAAACTTTAAACACAAAGCACAATGAGCCTGAGTATTAACCGGATAAAATATGCCAACATGTTTGGCCCTACCACCGGCGATAAAATTCGTTTAGGGGATACGGACCTCATCATCGAGATAGAAAAAGATTACACCGTTTACGGCGACGAAGGCAAATTTGGCGGAGGCAAAACCATCAGAGATGGTATGGCGCAATCGGCCAGAGCTGTACGAGCCGATAACGTTTTGGACTTTGTAATTACCAGCGTAATGATTATCGATCATTGGGGAATTGTGAAGGCCGATATCGGGATCAAAAACGGAAAGATAATTGGCATAGGCAAGGCCGGTAACCCGGACACAATGGATGGCGTCACACCCAATATGGTGATAGGCGCATCAACAGAGGTACACGGCGGCGCGGGGATGATCGCTACGGCGGGTGGTATTGATACGCATATTCATTTTATTTGCCCGCAACAGATTGACCATGCCTTGTTTAGCGGTGTTACCACCATGATAGGAGGCGGAACCGGTCCGGCGGATGGCACCAATGCCACAACCGTAACACCAGGTGCCTGGAATATTGAAAAAATGCTGCAATCTGCGGAGGCTTTCCCTATGAATTTAGGATTCTTTGGCAAAGGTAACTGCGCCGAAACCGCACCACTGGCAGAACAAATAGAAGCCGGTGCTTTAGGCTTAAAAATCCACGAGGATTGGGGCTCTACCCCTGCCGTTATTGATGCATCCTTAAAAGTTGCCGATCAATACGATGTGCAGGTGGCCATACACACCGATACTTTGAACGAAGCCGGATTTTTAGAAGATACCATGAACGCCATTGCGGGCCGTGTGATCCACACCTTCCATACCGAGGGTGCTGGTGGCGGGCATGCGCCGGATATTATTAAGGCGGCTATGTATCCTAATATATTGCCATCGTCAACCAATCCTACCCGTCCGTACACTAAAAACACAATTGATGAGCATTTGGATATGCTGATGGTTTGCCACCATTTGGATAAATCGGTACCCGAGGATGTGGCTTTCGCCGATTCGCGCATCCGGCCGGAAACTATCGCTGCCGAAGATATTTTGCATGATATGGGCGTGTTCAGCATGATGAGTTCCGATTCGCAGGCTATGGGCCGTGTGGGCGAGGTGATTATCCGCACCTGGCAAACGGCCGATAAAATGAAAAAGCAACGCGGCTTTTTAGCCGAAGATACAGCGAACGATAATGACAATTATCGCGTTAAGCGCTACGTATCTAAATACACCATCAACCCGGCTATATCTCACGGTATATCCGAGTATGTAGGCTCGCTGGAAGCCGGTAAACTGGCCGACTTAGCATTATGGAAACCTGCCCTATTCGGTGCCAAACCCGAAATGATCATCAAAGGAGGCATGATCATCGCCGCTAAAATGGGCGACCCTAACGCTTCCATCCCAACACCACAACCTGTAATTTACCGCCACATGTTTGGCGCGTATGGCAAGGCGCTGTTTAAAACCTGTGCTACGTTTGTCTCGCAGGTTTCATTGGATAAAAATGTGGTGCAGGGTTATGGTTTGGAAAAAATGCTGCTACCTGTAAAAAACTGCCGCAACATTGGCAAAAAAGATCTGATCCATAACAACGGTACACCACAGATAGATGTGAACCCCGAAAACTATGAGGTTAAAGTTGACGGCGAGCACATTACCTGCGAGCCGGTTTCGGTATTGCCGCTGGCGCAACGGTATTTTTTATTTTAAGCTATGCTGATAAAAGAAAAGATCGGTAATCTCAATTCAATAGCCATCGGTGATCAAACAATCGATTGGCTCGACCTGCAATGGTATGAGGCTAACAAGCGCATTATGCACAAACGTAGCCAATCGGGCTCAGAAGTGGTGATGAAGTTTATGAACGAGAGTCAGAACCTTACTCAAGGGGATATCCTTTACCATGATGATGAAACCATTATCGCTGTCAATATCCTGGCTTGCGAGGTCCTCATTATCAAACCGAAGAATATGTTCGAGATGGCTTCTATTTGTTACGAGATCGGTAATAAACATCTGCCCTTATTCTATCAGGATGAAGAAGTGTTGGTGGCTTTTGATGCACCGCTGTTCAGGTTGATTTCATCATCCGGCTACGAAGCCGAGAAAGGCGAACGCAAACTGATCAATCCTTTAAGAACTTCGGTATCAGCGCATAGCCATGCATCCGGCAACAGCGAAACCTTGTTTTCCAAAATAATGCGGCTTACAAATTCACAGGAATGAACGCGGAATTGCTTAGCCTTTTACAACTGGCCGACCCAACTTTACCCATAGGCGGTTTCTCCCACTCATCGGGCTTAGAAACCTATGTGCAGGCCGGAATAGTTAAAGACGCGGCAACAGCTAAAATTTTTGTAACCGAAATGCTGACCCAAAATCTACAATATACCGATGCGGCCTTTGTTTCACTGGCTTATGATGCGGCTTTGAGTAATAACATCGCAAGCTTACTTGAACTGGATGAAGAGTGCACAGCCGTGAAATTGCCAAAAGAAATGCGGCAAGCAAGCCAAAAACTTGGTACACGCTTGCTCAAAATATTCCAAAGCTTCTGCGAAAGCGATATCATTGATCAATACAAAACAGCTATTGATGCCAAGGAAACCAACGGCAACTATTGCATCACCTTTGGCCTGATAGCGGCAGTACAAAACATAGCTAAAGCCGAAACATTGACCGGTTTTTATTATAACGCGGCTATGGGTATGATAACCAATAGCGTTAAACTGATACCCTTGGGGCAACAGGATGGGCAGCGATTATTATTCGCCATTAAACCTTTGATGCTTGAATTAACAAACGCCTCTATGAATCCTGATAAGGATTTGATAGGGCTATGCTGCGCAGGTTTTGATGTGCGGTGCATGCAGCATGAGGATTTGTATTCGAGACTTTACATGAGTTAAGCCCCCTCCGCCCCCTAAAGGGGGAACTTAATTAGCACGAGGGTAACAACACAAGGAAACATAAAAAGCAATGATGAACGAAAAAGAAAATAACTATCCAAATCAAGCTCCCCCTTTAGGGGGCGGGGGGGGCCGCTCTTACATAAAAATAGGCGTAGCTGGGCCAGTAGGTTCCGGTAAAACGGCTTTAATTGAGCGCTTATCGCGACAAATGGCAAGTGATTACAGCCTTGCCGTGATCACCAATGATATTTACACCCGCGAAGATGCGGAGTTTTTAACCCAAAACAGTCTGCTTGCTCCAGAGCGGATCATTGGTGTAGAAACAGGTGGTTGTCCGCATACCGCTATCCGCGAAGACGCGAGTATGAATTTGGAGGCGGTTGATGAAATGGCAAGCCGTATACCCGATGTGCAGATCATTTTTATTGAGAGTGGCGGCGATAACCTTTCGGCAACGTTTAGTCCGGACTTAGCCGATATCACCATTTTTGTGATCGATGTGGCCGAGGGTGATAAAATCCCCCGCAAGGGTGGCCCGGGGATTACCCGCAGCGATTTATTGGTGATCAACAAAATAGACCTTGCCCCTTACGTAAATGCCGACCTTAACGTGATGGAGCGCGATGCCCGCTTAATGCGCAAAGGCGCGCCATTCGTTTTCACCAATTTAATGAGTTTGGAAGGGTTAGATACCGTTATTGGCTGGATAAAAAAATACGGTTTACTGGAAGAAGTAGCCGAACCCGCTTTGTGGAAATGAGAGCCGAACTGCACATAGAAACCAAACTACGCGATGGCATTACGTACCTTAAAAAGTCGTACTATACGCCGCCATTTAAGCTGGCCGATGTGCGGGAAGATAAAAAGGATAACACGCTGCAACTGATGCTGATGAGTTCGTCGCCAGGGATTTTGGATGGCGATGAGTATCGCATCAAAGTTGATCTGGACGAGGGTTGCTCATTGAAGCTGTTGACACAATCGTACCAGCGGCTTTTCACCATGAAGAGCGGTGCATTGCAGCATTTACAGATTAACATGGGGCAAGGCTCATCGTTTTGTTATTTGCCGCACCCTACGGTTCCTCATGAAAATTCTAACTATACCTCTAAAAGCAAAATATATCTATCCGATAATTGCACCCTCATCTGGGGCGAAATATTAACCTGCGGCCGCAAGCAAAATGGCGAGGTATTTATCTTTTCGAGATATCATAATTTGACGGAGATCTACCTAAATAATAAACTGATCATTAAAGAAAATCTGATGATCAAACCTGCGCAGATCAACGTAAACGCGATGGGGCAGTTAGAGAATTACACTCATCAGGCGAGCTTAATTTATCTGAATGAAACTGCGGATACCAAACTTTTAAAATCTTACATCAACACTTTTTTAACCGAACAAAACGATATTACTTATGGCATAACCGAAACGCCAAAAAACGGATTACTCATTAGGATATTAGGTTATAAGGGTGAGCAACTATACCACTGCCTGAACCAAATTGCCCAAGTGATCAACCAAACTAAAACCCCGGCCTATGCATAACGAATTAGGTTTATTAATATTCACAGCTGTAACCATAAGCTGCATCCACACCTTTAGCGGGCCCGATCATTATTTACCTTTTGTGGCTTTATCAAAATCAAGGGGCTGGTCGGTAGGGCGCACTGTGGCCTGGACCATTGTTTGCGGCATTGGACATGTGGGTAGTTCGGTGGTGTTGGGATTGATCGGTATTACCATCGGCTGGTCGTTATCACGCTTAAGCTGGCTTGAGAATATCCGGGGCGGTTATGCCGCCTGGGCCTTGTTAATATTCGGCATGGTTTATACCTTATGGGGGCTATACCATGCCAAACAAAACAAACCGCACAAACATTTCGATATTAACGACGATGGTTCCATCTACGTTTTTGAACATCAACACGGCGAAACCGTTGCACCTGAAGATCGTTACCCTGTAACACCCTGGGTAATGTTCTTCATCTTCGCGATGGGGCCGAGCGAGCCTATGATACCACTGCTCTCCTATCCGGCAGCCAAAAATTCGATATTTGCTATTACAACTTTGGTTATGGTTTACATTACAGCCACCGTTTTAACAATGGTAGTGATGGTTGTTTTGAGCCTTTACGGGATATCCTATTTTAAAACCAGCAAAATAGAACGTTATGTACACGCGTTGGGCGGTTTAACCATATTAATTTGCGGGTGCGGGATGGTGTTTTTGGGGTGGTAACCCTTCCGAATTGTCATTTCGAAGGAGCCTGCCTGCCGGCAGACTCATCGAAATGACAATAAGATTTGTTTGGCGATTACACCGCCGCCCTCAACACCACCTCATTCTCATCTTTTAATTTCTCTTCAATCTCGCTAATAGCATTCACTGTTTTAAAGAATGAATCCGGGGTAACCGAGATGGAATCAATGCCCTGCTCAACCAAAAACTGGGCAAAATCAGGGAAATCAGATGGGCCCTGGCCGCAGATGCCTACTTTCACCCCTGCTTTTTTGGCGGAGTTGATGAGCATGGTGATCATGATTTTTACAGCTTCATTACGCTCATCGTAAATATGGGCCACTAAGGACGAATCCCTGTCGAGGCCCAACACTAATTGAGTTAAATCGTTAGAGCCGATGGAAAAACCATCGATATGTTTGGCGAATTGATCGGCCAGGATAACGTTTGATGGTACTTCGGCCATCAGGTAAACTTCCAAACCGTCTTGTCCGCGGTACAGACCATATTCATTCATGCTTTCGTAAACCTGTAGCAGTTCTTTTGGTGTACGGCAGAATGGGATCATTACCACTACATTTTTCAAACCCATTTTCTCGCGAACTAATTTAATAGCTCTGCATTCCAAACCGAAAGCTTCCTTATATTCCGGTGAGTAATAGCGCGATGCCCCCCTCCAGCCTATCATTGGGTTTTCTTCAACGGGTTCAAAGTATTTCCCGCCTAATAGGTTGAAGTATTCGTTACTCTTAAAATCGGAAAAGCGTACAATTACTTTGTTGGGATGGAAAGCGGCGGCTATGCGTGCTATGCCACAAGCCAGTTTTTCTACAAAAAAATCCTCTTCGCTTTTAAAACCGCGGGTTATTTCTTCAATTTCGGTAGTAAGTTTGGCATCACCAATTTCTTTATGCTTTATCAGCGCCAGCGGGTGTACTTTGATGTAGTTATTGATGATAAACTCCTCTCGGGCCAAACCAACACCTTTATTAGGGAAATGCGAAAAGTTAAAGGCCATACTTGGCGATGCCACGTTGAGCATTACCGGGGTATCAGTTTCTGGCAATTCATCTAAATTGTATTGGATCTCTTTAAAAGCGATGGTGCCTTCGTATATCAATCCTGCATCGCCTTCGGCGCATGACGCGGTGATCAGCTGACCTTTTTTCAATACCTCGGTCGCGTTACCACAGCCTACTATGGCGGGTACGCCTAACTCGCGGGCCACAATTGCGGCATGGCAGGTACGGCCACCTTTATTAGTAATAATTGCCGATGCCATTTTCATGATGGGCTCCCAATCGGGATCGGTCATGTCGGTAACCAAAACATCGCCTTTTTTGAAATCGATATGGCTTATTTCGTCTTTGCCCTGGGCTACTAAAATATTCACGTTTCCGCTGGCTATTTTATCGCCTACGGCTATGCCTTTTAGTATCAGTTTATCTAAGCGGTTACCATCGGTTATGGCGTATTCGGTTATGGTATTCAGGCGTTTACGTGAGTGAATAGTTTCCGGGCGAGCCTGTACAATAAATAACTCGCCAGACTGGCCATCAACGGCCCATTCCACATCCATTGGGCACCAGCGGTTTTTAATGCCTGAGTAATAATCTTCAATGGTAACTACCCAGCGGGCCAGTTCTAATATCTGCGCATCGTTAATGCAGAAATTATTGAGCTCTTGTTTGCTCGTTTCGATGATCTTTACCCTTTCGGCGGCACTATTGCCGTAAACCATCTTTTTATCTTTGGTGCCTAACTTACGTTCGATAATGGAATCATAACCTTGTTTCAGCGTTGGTTTAAATACGATAAACTCATCCGGAGATACAGCGCCCTGAACGATCATTTCGCCCAAACCGTATGAGCCATTAATAATAACCGCATCTTTAAAACCACTCTCGGTATCCAATGAAAAAGCTACACCCGACGCGGCCAGATCTGATCGTACCATTTTTTGCACGCAAACGGATAGGCCGATATCAAAATGATCATAATTAAAACTTTCGCGGTAGCTGATAGCTCTATCGGTAAATAGGGATGCAAAGCAATTGCGGATGGCATCCAATAAACCCTCGGCACCACTAACATTCAAGAATGTTTCCTGCTGACCGGCGAATGAAGCATCGGGTAAATCTTCGGCTGTAGCTGATGAACGGACGGCAACATCAACATCAGTTTGATTGTATAGTTTAGAAAGGGTATCGTATGCCTCTGTAATTTGATTCACTAAATAATCCGGGAATACGCCGGCAGCTATCATGCGCCTCACTTTTAAACCGCAATGGCGTAAAGCATCAATATCGTCCAGATCAGTGGCTTTTACAACGGAACGAATCTGATCCTGTAAGGCATTGTGTTCGATATATGCTTTATAAGCCTCCACCGTTACTACGTACCCACCGGGAACACGTACATCAAGGTGAGCCAAATTCTGTATCATTTCGCCTAATGAGGCGTTTTTACCACCAACAATATCAATATCGTTAATGCCAACTTCATTCAAATTGAGGATATATTTGCTCGTTTTCATAATGGAATACATTTATTGGTTTTTATTGAACAATACAAAGGTGTGGCCAAAAAACAGCAGGGCTTGAATATAAGTTAACTAATTTTGATACTATCTTAACCTATAATTAGTTTATATAGTTATATATGAGTTATCTTAGTACTAAATGATTGCTCAGTTATTTAAAGTACACGAAACACCCGGATATTCATTCAATACCCGGCATGATATCGTATCCTACTTTTATAACCAGTGGCACTACCACCCCGAAATTGAACTGGTGCATATTGTTCGCGGTACGGGTAGCCGCTTTATTGGTGATAGTGTTGATAGCTTTAAAGAGGATGATCTGATATTAATTGGAGCTAACCTGCCCCACCTGTTTCGTAATGACGATGTTTATTACATGAATATGCCCGGTGTGCAGGCAGAATCATTTACCATACATTTCCTTCCGGAGATATTTGGGCAAGCGTTTTTGAATATTCCCGAAAATAAGCCTATCCAAACTTTATTAGAAAAGGCGGCATACGGTATCAGTATACAGGGCGAAACTAAAGTGAAGGTTAAGAAGCTGATGCAAGATGTCCATTTCGCATCTAAAAGCGAACGGATCATATTATTGATGCAACTACTATCAACCATTGCTTACGCCGAAGATAATGTGACCATAGCACAATTTAACGCCAGCGACACCATTCATAAAAGCGACGAGAGCAGGCTTAATAAGGTTTATCAATATACACTCAACAACTACGCCCGCGAAATTACCCTGGCCGAGGTAGCTGCTATTGTTTACATGGTGCCCCACTCCTTTTGCAGGTATTTTAAACAACGCACCAATAAACGGTATTCGCAATTTATATTAGAAGTTAGGGTAAGTATGGCTTGCAAAATGCTGGCCGAAACTGATAACAGTATTGCCGTAGTTTGCTGGGAAAGCGGGTTTAAAAATTTTTCGAATTTCAACAGGCATTTTAAGGCTATTGCCGGGAAGTCGCCATTGGAGTACAGAAAGAGTTATAAGGGGATGAACAAATAATTCACCTTAATTAAGTGCGCAGAGTGCGCATGCTAAGGCACTCGAGGCACGGAGCCCAAAGGCCATACTCTGCAACATATAATTAATCACACACAAAAAATTTCCGTATTTTTGCAACAATGGACTGGCTGCACCGGATTTTACTCAAATTCAGATTTTATCGCTACATACTCGACTGGACAAAGGTGATCATCCTCCCGGGTTTCCGCCCATTACCCCTGTATACGGTTGCCACATTCTTTTTCGAAGAGATCAAGCAGGAATCCTTAGTAAACAAAGCATCATCATTAGCCTACAGCTTTTTATTAGCCGTTTTCCCGGGAACGATATTCCTTTTTACGCTTATCCCCTATATCCCTATCCGTAAATTCCAGAAAACACTATTGGAAGTTATCGGACTCATCCTCCCCAAAAATGCCTATGATGCTTTCCAATCAACCATTATTGATATTGTAAAAAACCAGCATGGCGGCTTGTTATCATTTGGTTTCCTTTCGGCGATATTTTTCGCGACCAATGGCGTACATAAATTGATGCGTGCTTTCAATAAATCGTCACTCTTAACCGAATCGCGTACATGGCTAAAACAACGCTGGGTAGCGCTCATCCTAACCATGATGATCGCGCTGTCGCTCATTGCGGGCATCTTTATCCTTATCATCACACAATCCATCATCAGCTATATTCAGTTCCAGTTTTCGGGTAGCGGTAAATATTGGATCTATCCTATTACGTTGCTGCGCTGGGTAATCGTTATCGTGCTATTCTTTGTAACCGTATCTATTCTTTATCGCTACGGTCCGGCCAATAAACGCCGCTGGAAATTTCTGAGTCCCGGCTCTATACTTGCCACCTGCCTGGCTGTATTAACCTCCTGGGGGTTTGCTTTTTATATTAACCATTTCTCATCGTACAACAAGCTATATGGCTCTATTGGCACCTTAATCGTCATTATGCTTTGGTTGTATATCAACTCTATCATTATTTTGATAGGATTTGAATTGAATGCCAGTATTGATCTTTCCAAACGGACGATCAAGATCGTAAAGCCAAAATACAATACCTTCCGGTCTAAAAAACCCGAGATCCAATCAAACGAAGTAAGGGAATTTACCGACTGATTAGCGGCGGCCTAAACGCGTACAATCTATCAAACCAAACAACTGTCGCGCAACATACTTAATGGTACTGTCGGCATATTTAGTGGAAGTGATATAGGGCGTGGTACCCGCGTTTTTAAAGGTATATAATGCCGAAGTAACACTCGACCCTATAGCTGTGGAATCAATAGAAAAACTACCATACAGCGGCTTGGCGGTATACGGCGCAGCAATAGCCATTTTATAAGGCGTTGTAGCATCATTCGAGCTATGAACCATAATAAGCGGCAGTGTACTGTTATTTAACCAGTTCAGATCAAGTAAAGCGCCCGATAAACTGATCACCCCAGCTATTTTAGATGAATAAGGCAAGGTATTTGCACCTTCTAATCCGTTAAGTCCATTCAATATAGAAGCATCCGCTACCTCACTAAAATCACTTACCGATTTTAAATACCCCATCTGCAAAGCAGCTATCGCACCTGCCGATTCGCCGGCTATATAAATTTGAGATGTATCAACACGGTAAGGATTGCCCTGTTCAATAGCGGTTTGCTTAAAAAATCTAACCGCTGCCTTGGCATCCTGTACGGCCCTAACCTGCGCGCTTATTATGTCGTTATCCCCTCCCGCGCCAATTCCTAAACGGTAATCAATACTTGCAGTTACGTAACCACGCTTGGCAAAAGCCTGGCAAAATTTATTAGCCCAGGCGTTATTGCGCGTACCAGTTGTAAAGCCACCGCCATGCAGGTAAATAATTACTGGCCTATGCGCCAAAGTATCTGCCGCCGGCTGGTTAATATCCATCTGCAAGGTTTGTGTTTTACCGGCTACATCAATAGCGGTACCATAAGGCATGGTGGCTGTTATAACGGTAAATTGTTCGGTAGTAAAACGGTTGGCGGGGCAAACATAACTCGGATTTACCTTATTATCCACGTTTTTACAACGGGCAAATAAACCGGCAATAATAATGGTTAGAAATAAATAACGTAAAAAATTACGCATGTGCTATCAAGGTTAGATAGTGCTAAGACAAACTATGTATTAAAAGGTTTAATTGTAACCATAATATTATTTAATAATTAATTGCTGCATTTGTTTGGCATTGGTAATTGCCGATGTCCCCTATCACTTAAAAATTGCGAGTACTATTTATTTTTTGATAAAGTTAATTTATTTTGCAGGCATGAACGAACAGGATCTTTCACGATTTTTAACTGCTCAGGAAAAGGATTACGACATCGCCTTAGCCGAGATCCGGAGCGGCCGCAAGCGTAGCCACTGGATGTGGTATATCTTTCCGCAGATAGCGGGCCTGGGCCTTAGCGAAACCAGCAAGTTTTACGCCATCAAAAACCGGGCAGAAGCCGAAGCTTATTTACAACACCCAGTGCTCGGCAAAAGATTAATTCAGATATCAGAAGCCCTGCTGGCACTCGAAGATAACAATGCCACCCATATCTTCGGCACTCCGGATGATCTAAAACTAAAGTCTTCCATGACCTTGTTCGCGGCTATTCCAACTGCCGATCCGGTCTTCGGCCAGGTATTGAACAAGTTCTATAATGGCATCCCCGATATGGAAACACAGCGCTTGTTCATGTTATCATAAATTTTATTCGATGATATTTTAGGCACGGGAATTGATTAGGAAAAACGGTAAAAAGTGCAAAGCGAATTTTAACAAACCAAAGTATTAAAAAAATGTTTAACGCTTAATCTGCTTATTCAATTATGCCTGAACGTAAAGGACCAACTTCTGAAATCCTTAAAGCCCTGGAAACAGCGCCCAATATGTACCTGGTGTTATCGCCAGATCTGTATATCATTACAGCCAGTGATGCTTATCTGAAAGCCACGGAAACTACCCGTGAAGCGATTGCCGGTAAATATATTTTTGACGCTTTTCCAGACAATCCCGACCTGCCGGACGGAGATAACGGCGTGCAAAATATCAAGGCCTCGCTCCAGACTGTGCTTCGCAGCAAAAAGCCCGATTACATGCGCATACAGCGCTATGATGTGCCGGATACGAAGCACCCAGGTAAATTCATTACCCGTTACTTGGATCCCAGCCATACTCCGGTACTGGATGAAAAGGGAGATATATCATATATTATTCAACTGGCTACTAACGTGACCGACAAGATCATAATGGAGCGGGCGCTGCTCAAAAGCCATCAGGAAGAGGTGCAAACCATGGAGCAAATGGAAGCACTCAATACAGAATTACTGCACAGTAATACCGAGTTGCGTGAAACCCAGCACCATCTCAATTTATTGAACGCCCAATTGGAAGAACGCGTAGCAAGGCGTACACGTGAATTGGCCGAAAGTGAAAAAAAGTATAAAGAAAAATTTGATGAGGAACAGGCGGTTAACGAAGAACTGGCTGCATCTAATGAAGAGTATGCCGCGATTAACGAAGAATTAGCCACCACGAATGAAGAGTTAACCGAGATCCAGCACCAGTTGCAAACCGTTAACGATGAATTAGCGGCCAGTTCATCGCGTTTACATATGGCTATCGAATCGACCCAATTGGGCACCTGGGACTTTAATCCTGTAACGGGCGAACTGTATTGGTCAAAGGAATGCCGAAATATTTATGGGATACCTCAAAATATGAATGCCAGTTTTGATCTCTTTGCTCGACTGATCCATCCGGAAGACCGGATCTGGGTAGAGGAGCGCATCGCCGCTAGCATCAGCGCCGACCAGAGAAGCCGGTACGATCTGAGCTACCGGATCATCCGGTATGACAATCAGGAGGTTCGTTGGATAAAGGTGAAGGGCAATGTTTATTTTCACGAGGAGCAAGCTACACGATTTATAGGTACGGTTCTGGATATCACAGACATAAAGCTGGCCGAAATAGAAAGCGCCCGGCTGGCAGCGATCATTGCGTCATCTGACGACGCGATCGTCAGCAAAACGCTGGAAAGTGTGATCACCAGTTGGAACAGCTCTGCAGAGCGCATGTTTGGGTGGACCGCTGAAGAAATGATTGGCCAGACGATCTATAAACTGATCCCCGCTGACCGGCAGCAGGAAGAACCATTGATATTGGGAAGGCTTAAATCGGGTGACCGGGTGGAACACTTCGAAACTAAACGGCTTACCAAGGATGGCCGGCTAATAGACGTTTCCGTGTCGGTATCGCCAATCAGAAACCGCGAAGGCCATATCGTGGGCCTATCCAAGATCGCCCGCGACATTACCGAACGCAAACAAGACGAAATGCGCAAAAGCGATTTTATTGGCATGGTTAGCCACGAACTAAAAACACCGCTTACTTCGCTGAGTGCTATTTTGCAGGTAGCCGGTGCCAAATTGCAGCAAAGCGACGATAGTTTCCTTTCGGGGGCGATGCAAAAGGCCAATATACAAGTTAAACGTATGACCGACATGATCAATGGCTTTTTGAATGTTTCCCGGCTGGAATCAGGTAAGATCGTAATTGATAAACAAAACTTTCAGTTGGATGCCTTGGTTAGCGAAGTGATCGATGAGATTAAGCTAAGCGTTAACAGCCACCATATTCATTTTGATAACTGTCCGCCCATTTACGTCATCGCCGACAGGGATAAGATCAGTTCGGTAATTTCCAACTTACTGGGCAACGCTATCAAATATTCTCCCAGTGACACCGATATCACGATTAAGTGTGTGGCCGAAAATAAAAAAGCGACCATCAGTATTCAGGATAAAGGGATAGGAATTAAACCCGAAGATGCCAAAAAGATTTTTGACCGCTATTACCGTATCCAGTCCGGCCAACATAAACATGTGTCGGGATTTGGAATCGGCCTTTATCTAAGCGCGGAGATCATCCGCCGGCACGACGGGCAGATCTGGGTAGAAAGCGCATATGGCCAGGGCAGCACCTTTTATTTCAGCTTACCACTTAATAAGGCAGCGGCTGGTGGTTAACTATACGAACAACTTTATTTACCATATCGTCAATATCAAAAGGTTTGCGGATATGGTCATTGGCTTCACACTCCGCCGCGATCAGTTCAATATCATTGGCTGTAGACAAGATGATAACGGGGATAGATGCCAAAGTAGGTGTATTTTTGATTTTCCGGCACAAACGATGGCCCGGGCTGTTATTGATGAACTCATCCAGCAGGATCAGATGGGCTCGAAAGGTGACCAGCTCTGAAAGCTCTTCCGGTTCCGGAATGCTCAGCGTTTCAAAACCCTGCTCCTGTAAAATAAACTCAACGATCTGACGGATATCCTGGTCATTCTCAATAATCAATACGCGCTTCTTCATGGACAACCCAATAATTTTTCGTTAAAGATAAGTTTTTTATAATCAAAACATAAATGCTGTTATGTGGTTGCCAAAAAAGTGAGTACACTTTATATAACCCTTGGACAAATGGAAAAGGAGAAATATAAACTTTGCCTGTATGGAGCTGACCAACGCGAAATCACAAAAAAGCAATTAAAATCTACAGCAATACTGTAAGGGCATTTGGAAAGCAATTACACACCACAACCAAAGTTCCAAAATCATGATATCTATACATTGATTATTTACTTACCATATAAAGCAAGGAACCCCTCTCTACTTTTGCCACAAAAGGTAACCTAATTTATAAAGCATAAAAAAAGCCCACTACTTTATGTAATGAGCGTTTCTTTATTTGGCGGAGAGTTAGGGTTCAGAACCATGTGCCTCTACGCTTCACTGATGCGGTTTTTTGACGTTTTTGAAGCGCGACTCAATGAATGACGCAACGACTTTCAAAATTTACTAAGCGGAGAGCTAGGGTTCAGAACAAAGTGCCTCTACGTGCTCTGGAGGCCGTTTTTGACCTCTTGTTTTGAAAGACTCTATGAATGACGCAATGGAGTCTAATTTATTTGAGCGGAGAGCAAAATAACTCTAAACCGTTGCCCTTATAGGCTGTTAATCAGTTTCTTGCATTTATAAGTGTCTTTTACTTTATTACTTACGCAATAAGCAAATTGACTCTAATTGATAAATCAAATATACTGATAAGTTCGTTAAAATAAAATACTTTATCACCTTCACAATCTTCTCTCCATTTTATGTCTTATTACTTAGTACACAGCAGCATCGGCAATGATAGCCTGCGATGCAGTTTTGTTTCGTCATCGGATAGCCAGAAAAGGCCTGAAAATGATATCGAATCGATAAGAAAGCGACTGGATGATGATAATTCAAACACATTGTCAATCAGAACGTAGGTTTTTATCTAACAGATCATTATTTACTCACCACGTTTTTGAGTACAGATTAGTTGCAAATCTTATTGACCTAAAGCTACGACTTTTAGAACATTCATTCAATTAATGAATAGCTATCATTTAAAGCGAATAAGAATAATTTTTTGTGATTAAGATCACCTAATCGTGTGCTCTATATCAAATTTTTGTAGACAGACGTGGAATAGCTTTGTAACCTAAGAGTTGCTTACAAATACTATAATACGCCATGAAAAAAGAAAATCACATCAATACCTTATTTCTTGACATCGGCGGCGTTTTGCTCACTAAGACTTATTCCCGTGCTCATGAATAAGCTTGCTAAAGACTGCCTCCTTACCATAAATGGAGGTTCATCAAGTATAAAATATGCCATATATGAAATTAACGATACGCTTAATCAATTACTTTCCGGCGAAATGGAAGGCATCGGAAGCGGTGATGTCAAACTCAGCTTTATACATTTAGAAAGTAGCCAAAGTCATCAGGTTAACATCCCTGTCGCTGACCACGATGAAGCCTCAAATTGGCTGATTAACTGGCTGAAAGAGGAAACCGAATTTATAAGGGTGAAGGCAATAGGCCACCGCATAGTTCAGGGTATGGAATATACCGCGCCAGAAAAAATTACCGACAGGCTATTGAAAGAACTAAAGGACATAAGCCCTTATGACCCTGAACATTTGCCCGTCGAGATCAAATTGATCGAAGTATTTAGAAAACGCTATCCGGATATTCACCAGGTAGCTTGCTTCGACACCTCTTTCCACGCATCAATGCCAGACCTTGCCAAACTGATACCCATCCCAGTGAAATATCGTGATAAGGGGGTTAAACGATATGGTTTCCACGGATTGTCTTATTCCTACCTAGTGCAAGAGTTTGAACGGACCGCGGGAGCTGAAAAAGCAAAAGGAAAGATCATTATTGCCCATTTGGGCAGCGGTGCTAGTCTTGCCGCAGTAAAAAATGGTAAAAACGTGGATACCAGCATGGGGTTTACGCCTGCATCAGGCTTAACGATGAGTACCCGTACAGGCGATCTCGATCCGGGCGTAGCCTGGTATTTACAAAAGTTTGAAAAGCTCACGCCTGCGCGATTTAATCACCTGGTCAATCATGAATCAGGTTTATTAGCCATATCGGGTACTACGGCAAATATGCAGCAACTTCTTCAAATTCAACATGACGACAAACGTGCCGCACTGGCCGTTGATTTCTTTTGCTACCAATGTATAAAATGGATAGGTGCATTTACCGCTGTGCTTGGTGGTTTAGATTCCTTTATATTTTCTGGAGGTATTGGCGAACATGCACCCGAAATACGGGAGCGAATTTGCAGTGGACTACAATTTTTAGGGATTGAATTGGATAAAAATAAAAATAAAAACAGTGATGCCATTA
>NZ_JBDSCA010000044.1:0-3677 GCF_039921305.1 Mucilaginibacter sp. | reverse complement strand
TTGCATCAGCGTTATCTTTTATTACCGGAGGTTCCTTACCTCTTTTGGTCTCCATATTTGCCCCATTAAAATTTATGTTGCTGGCGCAATATGGATTTGCTATTCTTTTTTTAGCGACTTCAGCGATGGTTGCTGCCAAGGCAGGAGGTTCCAATGTAGGTAAATCTGTTTTAAGGATTTGCTTTTGGGGCACCGTGGCGATGGGAATGACCGCGCTGGTAGGCTATATTTTTGGAATTAAAACCAGCTAAGTTAAATCGTGAATTTTAAGTGGCAGGCCGGATTAAATCAACTAATGACCATTATAAACACTTGCAGGTTATTTTTATCAATCCTTTAGTTGTAGTGGCTTAAGCACTTACACTAGGCGAAAGGATTTCATTCTAAAGTATTAAATAAAAACTAGTCAGTAATATTTCACTATCTTTATTGCATTCCCCTTATATCGTTTCTTTCCCTTAATTATTCAAAGTCATGGCTAAAATTGTCGCTAAACAATATATTATAGCCATTGGTGCTTCTGCCGGCGGCTTGGAAGCAATTTCCGCATTTTTTGATTATACGCCACTTGACGCAGTTTCGTATATTTTAATACAGCATCTTTCCTCAGATTTTAAAAGTCAAATGGCTCACATACTGGCACAACACAGCAAGTTAGAGGTAATTGAGGCAATCGAAAACGTGGACATAAAACCCAATACAGTTTACCTGATCCCAAGTTCGAAGTTCATGACTGTCAAAAATGGGAGGCTTTTACTATCAGACAAAAAAGAGCAATCGCGCCCCTATATGACCATCGATTACTTTTTCAGTTCCCTGGCAAAAGAACGGGGTGATAAGGCCATAGGTGTAATACTGTCAGGCACGGGAAATGATGGTTCCAGAGGCGTAGAAGCCATTAAAAACGCAGGTGGGCTTGTTCTTGTACAGGACCCGGACACCGCCAACTTTGACGGTATGCCGCTGGCTGCCATCGCTACAGATTGTGCGGATATGATCATTGCGCCGCAAGCTATGCCACAGTTGATCGAAAATTATGTTAAAGAGGGCAAGCTGGAATTACTCTCCGGTCAAAAACCTGAGGAGATTACAGATAAGGAACTTGGGCAGATCTTTAGCCTGATCAAAGACAACCTTCCGATGGATTTTACGGAGTACAAGCGCCCCACCATCATCAGGAGGATCACCATGCGCATGGGAACGCATAATTTCAACCAGGTAAGCAAATACTATAAATATTTAAAAAATAATCCGAGTGAGATCGTATTGCTGGCAAATGATTTTCTGATCAGCGTCACCTCATTCTTCCGTGACCCTGAAGCTTTTAAGATCATCGAAGAAAAAGCGATTCCTGATATTATAACCAATAACAGCGAGGTATTAAAGATTTGGGTAGCCGGTTGCGCCACGGGAGAAGAAGCCTATTCCATGGCGATCCTGGTCAGAGAATACTTAACCAAACAGCCGAAAGATCTAGAGATCAAAATATTCGCGACGGATATTAATAAATCCGCCCTGGAAACAGCATCTAAAGGCATTTATCCGGAAACAATAGAAAAAACGGTGTCGAAAGCAAGGTTGAACAAGTTTTTTATTAAAGAGGGAGCGACGTATAAAGTGAAGCATGAGATCCGAAAAATGCTGGTTTTTGCACAGCATGATCTGGTTAAAAATCCTCCCTATTGCAATATCGACCTGATCAGTTGCCGTAACCTGCTGATCTATCTCAATGTGGTACTCCAGAAAAAGGTGTTTGCTATGATGCACTTTGGGCTAAAAAAGGATGGTTATCTATTCTTGGGTCCAAGTGAAAACTCAAGTGCTTTAAAAGAGGATTTTGATGAGATCAGCAAAAAATGGAATATACTCAAAAGTAATAAGACCGGGCGCACAGTTAGGTTCGATACTTTTTCATCCCATGTGATAGAAGAGGTAAAAAACAACAAAATGGAAGTGAATAAAAAGACCCTTCTACCCGCTTCCAGATGGGCTTTAGCAGATCAGGTAAATTCCTTTCTTTATAAAGAATCCGGGCTCACCGGGATCTGTACAGATGAGGATCTGATGGTCGTCCAATCATTTGGGGATATTACTTCCTACCTGAAAAATGAAAATTTTAATTTTGATCTGAATAAACTCTTGCCCGATAGTATTTCCATTATTTTTAAAGCAGCCGCGCATAAGGCCTTAATATTGGATGAAAGGGTATTGCTGAACGAGGTGAACATTGAGAGTGCTGTAACTTCAAAAAAGCGCATTGTCAATATTACCATCAGTCCCTTTTATGTAAATAATTCCGTCGAACGGCTTTTGCTTATCCTCTTTTCGGAGTCGAAAGCATTTCACGGCGATGAAAATGTGATTAATACGGCCGATATCACTGAGATAACCAAAGAACATTTGATCAGCCTTGAAATTTCCAACGCGGAATTAAAACATAGCCTCGTCGTAGCCAATGAGCGTATAGAGTCATCTAATGAAAATATGCAATCCTACAATGAAGAGCTACAATCCGCCAATGAAGAAATGCAATCCGCCAATGAAGAGATGCAAAGTACCAACGAAGAGCTGCAATCCGTCAATGAAGAATTACAGACCATCAATAAGGAACATCAACTCACCATTGATGAGTTAACTGACCTAAACGATGATCTTAACAATTATTTCCGCAGTAACACCAACGGCCAGCTTTTTGTCGATCAGGACCTGATGCTTAAAAGGTACTCACCAGGAGCGGTTAAGCATATTAATATTAGAGAAGGCGATATAGGCCGCCCGCTTAGCAACATCACCACCAATATAAAATTTGAAACGTTTACAGCCGATATAAAAAAAGTGATATCGGAGGAAATAACTATCACCAGGGAAGCCAAGTCTATTGACGGAAAGATATACCAGGTGATGACCATGCCCTACTTAAAAAAGGACAGCAAAAAACCCGATGGGGCCATTATCAGCTTTTATGATATCACTGAACTGAAAAAATTACTGGATGAATTGGATGTTACCAATATAAGCTTGCAAGAATCCATCAAAACGTCGGAGGACGCGAAAGCAAAGGTGAGCCAGTCTTTAGAGAAAGAAAAAGAATTGGGCATTTTGAAAAGCCGCTTTGTTTCGATGGCCTCACATGAATTCCGGACACCGTTAAGTTCGATACAGTTATCCGCGTCGCTGATCGATAAATATGCAAAGCCATTCGACAATGCCAATATTAAAAGCCATATAGGTAAAATAAAGATCTCTGTAGGTAACCTGACCGCGATCCTGAACGACTTTTTATCCTTGGAACGCCTGGAAGGTGGTAAAGTAGAACAACTCCGTACCTTGTTCGATATCGTCGAATTCGGCGAGAATATTACTGAGGAAATGCAGATGATCGCAAAGCAAAACCAAAAAATAATTTACCAACATTCCGGCACGATAAGTAAGGTGAAGCTGGACCAGTCCTTGCTAAAGAATTGTGTGATTAACCTGATCAGTAACGCGATTAAATATTCCGGGGAAGAAACCTTTATAGAATTCAATTCAACAATAGACAACGCCTTGCTAACGCTGGTTGTTAAGGATAATGGGATAGGCATTCCGGACGATGATCAGAAACATTTGTTTGAGGCTTTTTTCAGGGCTCACAATACCGGGACGATCCCGGGTACCGGTCTAGGGCTAAATATCGT
>NZ_JBDSCA010000043.1:0-317088 GCF_039921305.1 Mucilaginibacter sp. | reverse complement strand
AAAATCCCCTTCAGGACCGATTAATATCAAATAACGGCTATGTTTTTGCAGGGTTGATGCCAAGGTAACTTTTTCGCTATCTTCACAATGGGCCATAAATTTTTGCCCGTCAAATGGCTTGCCCAGCAATTCGGCCAATGGCATTACCTCATTTAATTTAGGATGATAGGCTTTTAATGATTGCTTGATAGCCGCGGTTATTATCTTATTTAACCGTTCGGTCTTTGCTTCCTTACGCTCCGAGCGCTGGCAGATAATTAGTGATATCTCATCAATACCTATCTCTGTAGCTTTCTCTAAAAACCACTCCAACCGTTCCATATTTTTAGTGGGGGCAATAGCTATGTGCAGGTAATGGTTACGTCTATTATAACCCTGTGTAGTGTTTTTTATTTGGAGGATGGTACGCTTTGGGTGCGCATCGATAATCTCAGCGGTATATAAACCGCCCTTGCCATCAATTAACTGCACTGCTGATCCTACTTCCAAACGCATAACGCGTATGGCATGCTTACTTTCTTCTTCCGTTAAAAAGTATTGGGGATGTGTAGGGTTAATATCTGGGGTATAAAAAAGATGCATTTTTGAGAATCAAGATTAAAGAATCAAGATATAAGACAGGATACTGGTTACAGTCTTGTTTCCTGATTCTTATTTCTTGCTTCTAATTTAGCGCATATCTACTGCATCTTCATCATTTATCAGCAGTTCCAGCTTAACCGATTCAATATTCTGGTCGGATTTTTTTAGTACCGTGATGTTGTAACCATTTGATTCCTTTTGCTCGCCTACATCAGGTATCTTACCAAATATATCGCCCAACCAGCCTGATACGGTATCAAAGTCGCCATCTTCGGGCAAATCATGGGGCAAGTGGCTGTTAACATCGTATATTGGTGCCAACGCATTCACCACAAATTCGCGTTCGTTAATAATCTCTACAATCGGTTTTTCCTCATCGTACTCGTCCTGTATCTCGCCTACCAACTCTTCAACAATATCTTCCAGCGTAACCATCCCTGCTGTACCACCAAACTCGTCAGATACAATAGCTATCTGTATGCGCTTTTGTTGCAGCTCGGCCATCAAATCATTGATCTTTTTGGTCTCAGGTATAAAATAAGGCTTGCGGATAATATTTTTCAGTACAATCTCTTCGCCACGCGCAATTAAAGGCAAAATATCTTTAGCATGAACTATACCTACAATTTTGTCTATCACATCATCATAAACAGGCATACGCGAATACCCTTCGGTTATCAATATCTCCAATAATTCTTCTCTCGAAGTTTCCACCTCAATGCCCGATATTTTGGTACGCGGCACCATTATATTTTTTACTACGCGCTCGTTAAAATCAAAGACGTTTTGTATCAGCTCATGCTCATTTGAATCTAACGCGCCGGTCTCTTTACCCTGCTCCAGTAAATATTGTAATTCTTCTGAACTATGGTGCGCTTCGCCACCTTCTAAAGTTGCGATACCAAACAGCCTTAAAATAAAGTTGGCAAAACCATTTAACAACCAAATTAGTGGTTTAAATACAATAAAGAAAAAGCGCAATGGTACTGAAACCGCTAAAGTAGTAGGTACTGATTTTTGTATGGCTAATGACTTTGGGGCCAACTCTCCAAAAACAATATGCAATATTGTAATTGTAGCAAAAGAAATGATATGGCTGGCTGTTATGTAACCGGGGCTAAGTTCTATTCCTGAGGCCAAAAAAGCGCGGACCACAATATTGGTAACTACGCCCTCGCCAATAACACCCAGTCCTAGCGACGCAATTGTTATCCCTAACTGCGTTGCCGCTAAATAGCCATCTAAATTATGTAAAATACCGCGGGCAACTTTGGCTACAGCGCTGCCAGTTTTAGCCTTAAGTTCAATTTGTGAACCTCTTACTCTCACCATGGCAAATTCGGCGGCTACAAAAAACCCGTTTAGCAACACCAGGCCTATGGTTGCAAATATGTAGAAAGCACTTATGTCGTAATGTTCAGGGTCCATTAATTATTTATTGGTACACATTTGGAAACTCACTTTGGTATAAAGCTAAAGCTTCCGTTATTACTTTATGGGCGTAACGCTTGCCCAAAAGATGTTCAATAGTAACGTTTTTATCTTCCAGTTTTTTGTAATCTTTAAAAAAGCGCACTATCTCTGTCATTGCGTGTGGCGGCAATTCTTCCAGGTCGTTAATATAATTTACCGACATATCGTTTTTTGCTACCGCGATAATTTTATCATCCTGTTCGCCATTATCAACCATGTGCATTACGCCTATGACCTTTGCCTCGATGATGGACATCGGGAACACATCAATAGAACATAGCACTAATATATCCAACGGATCCTTATCATCACAATAAGTTTGCGGAATAAAGCCATAATTGGCCGGGTACATTACCGATGAGAAGAGAACGCGGTCTAACTTCAATAAGCCCGATTCTTTATCAATCTCGTATTTTGCTTTTGATCCTTTCGGGATCTCGATGATCGCGTTAACAATGTTTGGAATATTATCACCAGGAGAAACCTCGTGCCATGGATGTTGTGTACTCATTTTTGGATATTATGTATTTATATGTTATCTTCTTCTGTGTTACTTTGCTTTTTGCCCTTTAAAAAAGCAAAAATAAGCGGTATTGTTGTTAAAACAATTAAACCAATTACAATATAATGCAAATAGTTTTTCAAATTAGGGTAACGCATACCCAAATAATAGCCTGATAATGTTAACGTTGTGACCCAGGCCACACTGCCTATCAGGTTATAAAGACTGAATTTTTTAAAATCAACCCTCACAACTCCTGCAAAGATAGGTGCAAATGTTCTGATAATTGGGAAAAACCTACCCAAAACCAATGCCATTCCGCCATGTTTGTTGTAAAAACTTTCGGCTATACGCACATATCGCTTTTTGAAAAAGAAGGAATCATCCTTATTAAACAAAATATGCCCCGTTCGGTAACCAAACCAATAGCCTACGTAGTTTCCTAAAAACCCCGCTACAATTAAACAGGCAACTAATAAATAAACAGGGGTATCTAACAAACCGGTGGCGCATAATAAACCGGCTAAAAATAAAAGATAGTCGCCGGGTAAAAAGAAACCGAAAAACAAACCCGTTTCGGCAAACACCACAATCAGCAACAAGTAAAACCCACCCTGACTTATAATAGATTGAGCATCAGTTAAATTTTGCAGGTGTTGCCAGAAATTTTCCATTCAGATATCAGTAAAATTACAAATATTAAATCAATTTGTAATTACCGATAAATATTAAATTAAGCTACTTATCCAATATGGGTAAACGCCTATTACAATAGTAACCAATGCCGAAAAGCCTAAAACAAATTTAAAGTAAGGCGGAACAGCTAATTCGTTACGTTCTGACGAGTAGAAGTACATGGCCACAATAACGCGGAAATAATAGTAAATACTAATGATAGCATTAATAACAGCCACTATTGATAAACCTATCTGGAATTGAGATAGCGCGCTTGAGAACATATAGAACTTACCGATAAAGCCGGCCGTTAAAGGGATACCTGCTAATGATAACATCGCTATAGTTAAAACCAGGGCCAGGAAAGGATTCTTTTTAGCCAGCCCGTTAAAGCTATCGAAGTTATCGTTACCCGATTGTTGTTGAACTAATATCAATACAGCGAATGCAGCTATTGATGCGATTGAGTAAGCCGTGGCATAAACAAACACCGCACGGGCAGAGCCATCGCCCAGCGCTACAACAGCGAACAGCATATAGCCTGCATGTGAGATACTGGAGAAAGCCAGCATACGCTTAAAGCTTTGCTGATATAATGCTGTAATGTTACCGATGAACAAGGTAATAACTGTAATGACAAGCAAGGTTGGAATCCAAAGATCGGAAACCGGGTTAAAGCAGGTGGCGAATAAACGCAGGAACGCTGCAAAACCTGCCGATTTAACTACAGTTGACATGAACGCGGTGATGAGCGTTGGCGAACCATCGTAAACATCCGGAGTCCAGAAATGGAATGGGGCGGCACCTACTTTAAAGCAAAGGCCCACTATCATTAATAAGATTCCACTAAAAAACAGAGGATCAATAGGACGGCTGTGCTCAATAGACCAATCGCGGATAACGCTTAGGTTGAAAGAACCCGTGGCGCCATAAACCAACGTAATGCCAAACAACAGAAAACCTGTTGAAAAGGCCCCCATCAAAAAGTATTTTAAAGCGGCCTCGTTTGATGCGAAATCTTTCTTTTTGATCCCGGCAAGGATGTACAAACTTACCGACATGATCTCGATACCGATAAACAGCATCACCAGGTTATGATACGAAAGCATCACGATGATACCCGCTAATGAGAACAGGATAACAGCATAATACTCCGCTACGTGATCGCTAATGCGTTCAAAGTAATCTTTAGAAAGCAGCAGTATCAATATAGTTGATGCAATGGTTATTACCGAGAAAACGATAGAAAAATGGTCAAACAACATCATACCGCTATAAATGGGTTTAGCGTATGTCGCTGTGGTCCATTCGGCAATTGCGCAGCCCATAGCGGCTAATAAGCCAACTATAGTAACAGGCAATAAGGCACTTTTTACTTTGTATAAACCAAGATACAGGATAACAATTGGTAAAACAGAAATGATTATTAGCGTATTCATGGTTTACTTAACTATAAGTTTCTTTTGGTTCACTTGTTCAATTAAACTGCTCACGCTTGCTTCGCTGATGTGCAATATCCAATTTGGATAAACACCAATAGCGATGATGAGCACGCAAATTATAAGCAGCAATACTTTTTCGGAACCGGCAATGTCTGTAAAAGTGGCGGTTAACGGATTAGTTTCGCCTTGCATTACTTTTTTGTACATGCGCAGCATATAAACCGCACCGAAGATGATGGTTAATCCGGCAACAGCCGCCATCCAGATATTGTATTGGTAAACACCGTTCAGCAATAAGAACTCGCCGATAAAACCATTGGTTAATGGAAGAGCAACGGTTCCTAAAACGATAATTAAAAACGCGATAGAGAATTGCGGAGCAACTTTAGCGATACCACCCATCTGGCTGATATCGCGGGTACCTAACCTCCGGCTGATGATATCCATAATGAAAAACAGACCAATCACGTTAATACCGTGACTCAGCATTTGGATCATGGCACCTTGTACACCTTGAATGTTCCATGCAAAAATACCGGCAGCTATCAGGCCAACGTGACCAATTGATGAATAAGCTATTAAACGTTTACCGTCTTTTTGATTAAAGGCGATCAACGATGCATAAACTATTCCGATAACCGATAATACGATAACAGTACAACCCCATTTATCAAAACCAAGTGGGGAAATCGGGATCAACCAGCGGATAACACCGTAGATACCCATTTTTAACATGATACCCGATAACATCATTGTTCCTGCCGTTGGCGATTCGGTATAGGTATCCGGCTGCCAGGTATGGAACGGGAATATCGGCATCTTGATAGCAAAAGCTAAAAAGAAAGCCCAGAATACAAATGATTGCCTTTCGGGAGACAGGTTAAGCGCGTAGAATGCCTGGATATCATAAGTTTTGCCCGGAGTTTGCATGTACAGGAAAATCAATCCCAACAGCATAAATAACGACCCGGCAAAAGTATAGATAAAGAACTTTAATGTGATGCGAACGCGATCAGCACCGCCCCATAATGCGCAGATGAAATAGATTGGCAGTAATGCCGCTTCCCATCCTACATAAAATAAAAAGCCATCTGATGCGGTGAATACAACCAGTAAACCGGTTTGCATTAACAGGATCAGTGTATATAAAGCCGTCTTGGTATTCTCGTGTTTGAATGTTGATAGGATGATTAACGGAACCAAACCTGTGGTTAACAAAACCATAATCATGCTGATCCCATCAATTCCGGCTTTGAAGTGAATACCAAAACGTGGTATCCAGTTATAGTCAACACCAAACTGGGTGGTGGCATCAGGTACAAATTTGGCAAGTATGGTAATTGCGAGCGCCAGTTCGGCAAGGGCGAATAATAATGCTACTGTTTTGGCCGCGCCGTTTTTAAACAGTAACGTTACAAGCCCACCCAGCAATGGTAAAAAAAGTAAAAGAATAACCATCATTTTTATAATATCGTAATGCCTTTTAAAAACCGAATAAATTGTAAACAAACACAGCAATAACACCTATCACCATCATAAATATGTAGAAACCGACGTTACCGCTTTGCAATAACCGCAATTGCTTGCTCGATGCCATCGAACCTTTACCCAATCCATTCACCAAACCATCAATAGCCAACAGATCAACCACCTTGTAAAAGAAGACCGATAACGCATCCAATGGTTTGCGGATGATGGCATCGTAGATTTCGTCGACGTAAAATTTATGGTAAGATAAGTTGGTTAAGGCCGGGCGTTGCTCTGTATCTGCCAACGGAATATTTTTGTTGTTGCTGTATTTAGATGCCGCGTATAACCAAGCTATAATTGCACCGGCAACAGATATGCCCATCAAAGTCCATTCGGTAGCGCTTGATAAATGATTTGCTGATACTTCTTGTATCGCAGTTGATTTTTCGAATACAGGAGCAAGGAAATGCTCTAACCAGTGATGACCACCCATTATTTCGGGAACACCGATAAACCCACCAAATACTGACAATACAGCTAATACTATCAATGGTATTGTTATTGAAGCTGGCGACTCATGTAAATGATGCTCTTGCTCGTGAGTTCCTCTGAATGTACCGAAAAATGTCAAATAGATCATCCTGAACATATAGAATGAAGTACACATCGCGGTTAAAACTCCTACTACCCAAATGGTAGGGTTATGCTCAAACGTGTGCGCTAAGATTTCATCTTTAGAAAAGAAACCGGCGAATGGTGGTAAACCAGCTATTGCCCACGTTCCAATAAACATCGTTACAAACGTGACAGGCAACTTTTTACGTAATCCACCCATTTTGCGCATATCCTGCTCGCCACTTACCGCGTGGATAACAGAACCTGCACCTAAGAATAATAAAGCTTTAAAGAAAGCATGTGTTAACACGTGGAAGAAACCGCCTGTATAAGCGCCCACACCCAAGCCTAAAAACATATATCCCAATTGTGATACCGTTGAATAAGCCAATACCTTTTTAATATCAGTTTGCGTTAAGGCTATCAATGCCGCGAATGCCGCTGTAGTTATACCAACAACCGCGATGATGTGCATCGTCACTTCCGACATGGTGAACAAAATATTCGACCTTGCTATCATGTAGATACCAGCCGTTACCATGGTGGCAGCGTGTATCAATGCTGAAACCGGGGTTGGGCCCGCCATCGCATCAGGCAACCATGTGAACAACGGTATTTGTGCAGATTTACCGGTCGCGCCTACAAATAACAAGATGGTGATCAATACCAATGTGCTACTATTAGCCGTAGCATGTGATGCACTTTCAAAAACGTCTTTATAAGATAAACTTCCGAATGTTTGGAAGATAACGAACATGCCTAATAAAAAGCCTAAATCACCAATACGGTTCATTACGAAAGCTTTCTTGGCAGCGTCCGCATAGTCTGCATTAGTGAACCAGAATCCGATCAACAAGTATGAGCATAGTCCTACACCTTCCCAACCGATAAACATGATCACATAGTTTGATCCTAAAACCAACAATAACATGAAGAATACGAACAGGTTGAGGTACGAAAAGAACTTACCAAAACCTGCATCATCGTGCATGTAGCCTGTAGAGTATAAATGGATCAGGAAACCTATGCCTGTAATGATCAGCAACATAATTGAGCTTAACTGATCTACCAGGAATGAGAATGGGATATGTAAGCTACCAACGCTAATCCAATCGAATAAACTAACCTCAATTGGAACGCCCGATGAGTTGATCTGCAAAAAAGCAAAAAGGCTGATCACGAATGATAGTAATACCACCGTGCTGCCCACAAAACCAATAACACCTTTTGAAAGCGAATTACGGCCCAATCCATTGATCAAAAAACCAATCAGCGGTAGTATTGGAATAAGCCAGATGTAATTATTTATCATTTATATATGCTCTATCTTAATTCTTTAACCTGTTCAATACATTCACATCCAACGAATTGGTATTACGGTAAACCATTACAATAATGGCTAAGCCTATAGCTACCTCGGCAGCAGCCAGGGCCATAATAAAAAATACAAATACCTGCCCGTTAGGATCGTTATGGTAAACCGAGAAAACCGTGAGTAATAAGTTAACCGCGTTAAGCATTAGCTCAACCGACATGAATATCACGATCGCGTTCCTGCGGATCAAAACTCCCATTACGCCTATCGAAAAAATGATAGCGCTTAAAATGATGTAATGATTGAGCGGTATGGATTGTATGTTATGTGCTAAGGTTTCCATATCAGGCGTTTGATTTATCTTTAGTAGCCAACAAAACCGCACCTACCATTGCCGAGAACAGCAAGAGCGATGATACTTCGAAAGGCAATAAAAATTCGTTGAAGAGTACTTTACCCAGGTTTTTAACTAAACCCAGACTGTCGTTTGTGTGAGCAACCACGCCAGATACATTGGTTACTTTAAGCGATGCAACTACTGTTAGCAGTAAGCAACAACCGCCAATTATACCCGCGAATTTAACCAGGTTACTTTTTACAGGTTCGCTATCCTGATTGAGGTTAAGCAACATCAATACAAACAGGAACAGTACCATGATGGCGCCCATATAAACGATGAAGTTTACAATGGCCAAAAACTGCGCATTCAATAAAACGTAGTGAATGGTGAACGTAAAAAACGTCAGGATCAGGTACAGTACGCTGTGAACTGGGTTCTTCGAAAAGATAACCAGCAGCGCAAACAGTATCGACAAAAATGCTATGAAGTAAAATAAACTCATTTTATAATTTCAAAATACTTTTGGCCGTTTAAAGGACGGGCAAAGGTATAAAACTTCCTTATTGATTTAATGGCGCCTCTACTAATTTGTCTTTACCGTAAATAAAGTCTTTACGGAGGTAGTTTGATGGTACGATATCGCCGTCCAAATAAATTGCTTCTTTAGGGCAAGCCTCTTCGCATAAGCCACAGAAGATGCAACGTAACATGTTGATCTCGTAAACAGCGGCATATTTTTCTTCGCGATATAATTTCTCTTCACCTTTTTGACGCTCTGCTGCTATCATGGTAATGGCCTCTGCCGGGCACGATAAAGCGCACAGTCCGCAAGCGGTACAACGTTCGCGGCCATCTTCGTCGCGTTTAAGCGAGTGCATACCACGGAAGTTTTCAGAGAATTCTCTTTTTTCATCAGGATAGCTAATGGTAACCGGTTTCCTGAAAAAGTGCTTACCGGTAATGCGCAAGCCACTCAATATAGCAGGTAAGTAGGCGCGCTCCCAAAAATTGAGTGGCTTTACCTCTAATACTTTTCGTTTATTGGTTAATGATTCCATATTAGTATCCTAAGTATGTTAAAAGTGAGCTGCCGACACCTGTTAGTACAATATTGGCTATAGCTAATGGGATCAGAATTTTCCAACCCAGATCCATCAACTGATCGTAGCGGAAACGTGGGATTGTCCAGCGAACCCACATAAAGAAGAAGATGAAGAAGAATACTTTACCAAACATCACGGCAACGCCAACTAATGGTCCCCAGGTTGAACCTAGGTGCTCATTCACTACATCCATAAATGGATAGTTATAACCACCAAAATACAGAGTAGCCATTACTGCCGACGAAATGAACATGTTTATATATTCTGCAAACAAGTAAAAACCTAATTTCATGGATGAGTATTCGGTGTGGTAACCGCCAACCAATTCAGTTTCACACTCTGGCAAATCGAATGGCGTACGGTTTGTTTCCGCGAACGAACAAACAATAAAGATGATAAACCCCAAAGGCTGGCGGAAAAAATTCCAGGTAAAGTACCCATTTGCCCAAAAACCGTGTTGCTGAGCGGTAATTTCTTTTAAGCTTAAAGTACCGGTTAACATCAATAAGGCGATGATAGATAACCCCATCGCAATCTCATAACTGATGTTTTGCGATGCAGCACGGATAGCACCTAACAAAGAGTATTTGTTATTTGACGCCCATCCACCAATCATCACACCATAAACACCTAATGATACTACGCCAAAAAGGTACAATATACCAACATTAATATCTGTAACCTGTAAATCAATTACATTATTACCGATGGTAATTTGCTGCCCCCAAGGAATAACCGCCGAACCTATACATGCCGTTAATATAGCCAATGACGGGCCCACAATAAACAGGAATGCATTAGCATGTGTCGGGATGATCTCTTCCTTCATAAACATTTTGGCACCATCAGCCAAAGGCTGTAAAATACCAAACGGACCGGCGCGGTTTGGGCCAATACGATCTTGAAAGAAAGCGGCTATTTTGCGCTCTGCATAAGTAGAGTACATGGCAACCACCAGGCTAATGCCGAAGATGACAGCAACCAGTATAAATTTTTCTATAATTAAAGCCGTCTCCATTATAAGCGTGTGTTCCTTTCCATTTGTTGCTGATTAGCTTCTATCAATACCGGATTGGTTTTAACAACCGGAGTAGGGTGTAAGCTATCGTAATGATTTGAACTAATTACAGATTGATGCGAAATTTTACGCGGACCTTCAATTACCCAATCAGCGGTTTTCTTTTTATCAAAACGGCAGGTGTTGCAAATAAACTCTTCAACCTCGCCATAAACATCTTTACGGGCGGTTACACGTAAAACATCTTCACCTTTGTACCATAGGGTTACTTTACCATTGCACTTTTCGTGATCGCAATCGCGGTGAGCATCAACGGGCTTGGTAAACCAAACCCGGTTTTTAAAGCGGAAAGTTTTATCGGTTAAAGCGCCTACCGGGCAAACATCAATTACGTTTCCAGAGAAATCGTTATCAACAGCTGCTTTTATGTAAGTAGATATTTCGGAATGATCGCCACGGTTTAAGATACCATGGATACGGTGATCGGTGATCTGATCGGCAGTGAACACACAACGGTAGCAAAGGATGCAACGTGTCATGTGTAATTGTATCTTGTCACCTATGTCAATTTTTTCAAATGTACGGCGGTCAAATTCGTAACGTGTTTTTGCGGCTCCGTGTTCATAACTCAGGTTCTGCAAATCGCACTCACCAGCCTGATCGCAAACAGGGCAATCCAAAGGATGATTGATCAAAAGCATTTCAACAATACCTTTACGCGCTTCGATAACTTCGGGCGAGGTAATGTTTTGCACTTCCATACCGTCCATTACTCCGGTACGGCATGATGCTACCAGTTTAGGCATAGGGCGGGGGTCTTTTTCAGAACCTTTAGTTACCTTTACCAAACAGGTACGGCATTTACCACCACTACCCTCTAACTTGGAATAATAGCACATGGCAGGCGGGACGATATCACCACCAATAATACGCGCGGCATTTAATATCGATGTTCCTGCTTCTACTTCAACGGATATCCCGTCTATGGTTACCTTCATTTTTGATTAATTCAAAATTAAAAAGTCAAATCTTCTCTTTTTGTCATCTTCGAGGAACGAAGCAATCGCGAACTATGCTTCCGTGCGATTGCTTCGTTCCTCGCAATGACATTTTTATATTATCCCGCCACTGGTTCTGGTGTCGGCAATGGATCGGCATAATGTGCCAGTCCATAATTTCTTGTTGTTGCTTCCGCACCATTGGTTACGTGCCACTCAAACTCATCACGGAAGTGACGGATAGCACTCGCAACCGGCCATGCTGCAGCATCACCAAGCGGACAAATGGTATTACCTTCTATCTTTTTAGATACATCAACCAACAGGTCCATATCGCTCATTTTACCATGACCATATTCCAGGCGGTGCAATACTTTTTCCATCCAGCCGGTACCTTCACGGCAAGGTGAGCACTGGCCGCAGCTTTCGTGATGATAAAAACGGGCAAAGTTCCAGGTATTTCGAACAATACATTGATCCTCATCAAAAGCAATAAATCCACCCGAACCCATCATACTTCCGCTGGTAAAACCACCATCGGATAATGATTCATAGCTCATCAACCGAGCTTCGTTATTGATCGTTTTCAAAAACAGGTTGGCTGGCAAAATTGGAACCGATGAACCACCGGCAACAACCGCTTTTAAACGTTTGCCATTAGCGATACCGCCGCAGTATTCCGGAGAGTATAAAAATTCCTCTGCCGGCAAACCTAAGTCTATTTCGTAAACGCCGGGTTTAGCCACATTACCACCAGCCGAAATCAGTTTAGTACCTGTGCTACGGCCAATACCGATCTTAGCATACTCTTCCCCACCTTCGTTGATGATTGGAACAACTGCCGCGATAGATTCAACATTATTTACCACAGTAGGGCAACCATACAAACCCGCGATAGCCGGGAATGGGGGTTTGATGCGTGGGTTACCACGTTTACCTTCTAATGATTCCAACAAAGCGGTTTCTTCACCACAGATATAAGCACCACCTCCGGGCTGAACGTAAAGTTCAAGATCGTAGCCTGTACCTAATATATTTTTACCTAAAAATCCTTTTGCTTTTGCTTCCGCGATGGCTCTTTCGAGGATGCGGATCTGAGGCATCATCTCACCACGAACGTAGATGTATGATGTTTTGGCACCTAAGGCGAAGCTTGCTACAATCATTCCCTCGATCAATAAGTGAGGAATATAAGTCATCAGGTAACGATCTTTGAAAGTACCCGGTTCAGATTCATCCGCGTTACAAACCAAGTAACGGGCAACACCTTCCGGCTTAGCTAAAAAGCTCCACTTCATCCCGGTAGGAAAACCAGCACCACCACGGCCACGCAAGCCCGATTTTTTAACCTCTTCAACAACTTCGTCTGGAGTTAAGGTTTTCAAAGCTTTTTCAACGGCAGCATATCCGCCTTTTGAGCGGTAAACATCAAATGTATTGATGCCTGGTACGTTTATGTGTTCTAATAGTAATTTACGTCCCATGGTAATTAGTTTTTAGATTGAGCCGTTAAATCCGCAACCAACTTATCCACCTTTTCGGGGGTTAAGTTTTCGTAAAAAGTATATTCAGGACTAATTTGCAAAACAGGGCCAAAACCGCAAGCGGCCAGGCACTCTACTCCGCGCCAGCTAAATAAGCCGTCGGGGGTAACTTCACCTTCTTTAACCCCTAATTTTTGTTCAATATAGTCCATTATTTTTTCGGCGCCAACCAGGCAGCAAGGCCCGGTACGGCAAACCTCCAAAAAGTATTTTCCTTGTGGTTTAAGCAGGTACATGGTGTAAAACGTAGCCACCTCAAAAACCTCAACATGTTGTATGCTCAGGTAATCGGCAACCTTTTCCATCGCATCCGGACTAACCCAGCCAAACTCGGCCTGTACAAAATGCAGAATAGGCAACAAAGCCGATTTTTGTTTTCCTTCCGGATAACGGCTCACTACATCATCAAATTTAGCTATCAACTCGGCCGAAAACTCAACCGGGGTTGTTTGTAAGTCTTCAACTCTAAGCATCTAATTCTCCGGCTATAACGTTTAAACTACTCATGTTAATAATCGCATCAGAAAGTACCATGCCGCGGCTCATTGGCGCGTACATTTGGTAATTGATAAAGCTTGGCCTGCGGAAGTGCAAACGATATGGTGAACGACCACCATCGTTAACTAAATAAAAGCCTAACTCACCGTTAGCACCTTCTACCGAGTGATAAACTTCGGTTTTGGGAGTATCTATCTCGCCCATCACAATTTTAAAGTGATAGATCAAAGCTTCCATATTATTGTAAACCTCTTCTTTTGGAGGCAGGTAAAACTCAGGCACATCCGCGTGGAATATGGTTGAATCCTCTTTCTCCAGTTTAGCCAAAGCTTGTTCTATCATGCGCAGACTCTGCCACATTTCTTCGTTACGTACTAAAAAGCGGCTGTAAACATCGCCATTGGTACCAACCGGTACTTCAAAATCAAAATCTTCGTATGAACTGTACGGCTCTTGAGCACGCACATCATAATCAACACCTGTAGCACGTAATATCGGGCCGCTCCAGCTATAGCTTAAAGCATCTTCGGCAGTAACGGGTGCTACGCCTCTGGTGCGATCAACAAATATCCGGTTACGGTTAAATAACGATTCAAATTCGCGCAATACTGGAGGGAAATCAACCAAAAACTTTTTGATCTTATCAAACGCTATTTTGTTAAAATTACGTTCAAACCCCCCTATACGGCCAATGTTTGTTGTTAAACGTGACCCGCAGATCTCTTCGTAAATTTCGTAAACAGACTCACGGTGCTGCATCATGTACAAAAAGCCGGTAAAGGCACCTGTATCCACACCCAGTACACCATTACACACAATGTGATCGGTAATACGGGCAAGCTCCATAATGATGACACGCATGTAATCAACACGTTTAGGCATTTCTATGCCTAACATCTTTTCAACTGTCATGTGCCAGCCCATGTTGTTGATGGGTGACGAGCAGTAGTTTAACCTGTCGGTTAATGGGGTGATCTGGTAAAAAGGACGGTGTTCCGCTATTTTTTCAAACGCGCGGTGAATATATCCAATGGTTGATACTCCGCTTACAATCCTTTCGCCATCCAACTGCAATACGTTTTGGAATACACCATGTGTTGCAGGATGGGTTGGCCCGAGGTTTAAAGTCGAGAGTTCACTCTGTGGATCGTTATCTGTTAATAAAAGATGATTTTGCATTCTTTTCTGAATATTTTTATCTTCCGAAGAAGTAATCTTTTTTATCTATACGGTTTGGGTCTTCTAATGGGAACTCTTTTCTCATCGGGAAAACCGTCATATCGTCAACATTCAAAATTCTGCGCAGATCCGGGTGACCGTCGAAAATAATTCCGAAAAAGTCATACGTTTCGCGCTCCATCCAATTAGCGCCATTCCATAATTCTACAGCAGTAGGGATATGTACATCGTCAGCAGCTAAAAAAACTTTAACACGTACTCTGATACCATTTACCAAACTATGGATATGGTAGACTACCGCGAATTGTTTTTCCTGTTCGGGATAATGTATGGCCGTGATATCTGTAAGGTGAATAAACTGCAGCTCGGTTTTTAAAAAGCCCAATACTTCAAGTAGATCTTCGCGTGTGATTTCAAATGTTAACAAGCCATAAGGCTCGGTAACGTTTAAAACCTGGCCATCAAATTTAGAAGATAGTTTTTGAAGAAGCTCTTCGTTTGATATTTTACCCATTATTGGATTCCGTATTTAGCTAATAACTCCTGGTATTTAGGGTCTTCCCTGCGGCGGCCCGATTCGGTTTTTACCAGTTTTTGAATACTCATAAAGCCATCGATAATAGCTTCGGGGCGAGGGGGGCATCCGGGAACGTAAACATCAACCGGGATGATCTCGTCAATACCTTGCAAAACAGAGTAGGTATCAAATATACCACCGCTTGACGCACAAGCACCTACTGCCATAACCCAACGAGGTTCGGCCATTTGTAAATATACCTGGCGGAGCACTGGTGCCATTTTTTTGGCAATGGTACCCATTACCATCAATAGATCAGCCTGGCGGGGCGAAAAGCTTAAACGCTCGGCGCCGAAACGAGACAGGTCATAATGTGAGCCCATGGTTGCCATAAACTCGATACCACAACATGAGGTAGCGAAAGGCAAGGGCCATAAAGAGTTAGCGCGGGCTACGCCTATCGCCTTATCAAGCGAGGTGGCAAAAAACCCGGAACCTTCTATACCTGGCGGAGCTTCAACAATTTGAATATCACTCATAATGTTCTGAAATACAAAACTCATCCCAATAATCAGGATGAGTACAAAATTATAAATTTAAATTTTCAATAGTGTTTTTTTCACACTAACAGACGGTATTTGGAATGGTTCTAATTAATCCCAATCCAATGCCTTTTTCTTCAGGATATAAATAAAGCCCAAAAGCAGGGTTCCCATAAAAATAAACATCTCTACCATACCCTGGTTACCTAAATCTTTGAAGTTTACGGCCCATGGATACATAAAGATAACCTCAACATCAAACAACACAAACAGTATAGCTACCAGGAAGTATTTAATTGAAATAGGGGTACGGGCATTACCGATAACTTCGATACCCGATTCAAACGTTGAAAGCTTATCGCTGGTTACACGTTTAGGGCCAAGCTTGTGGGTAGCAAACATGGTTACCACAACAAAGCCAATTGCCACAATCATTTGGAATATAATGGGCAGATAATTTACAGGTAAACTTTGTAATTCCATGCGGCAAATATAGAATGAAGATGTTAAATAAAAAAGGCATCTTTTCAGATGCCTTTTTTATAGTTTCTATTTGCCTTTGTTTGGAGATCCCCCCTTACGGGCGTAATAATTAATCACCTGTTTATTTGCCGGGTCAAGCTCTTTTGCTTTAGCCCAATTTTCTTCTGCTTTTGCTGAATCCTTACTTACAAATTCATTGTAGTAGCCTAAGTAAGTATAAGAATCAACTAATTTACTTTTAGTAAACGCATCTTGCGGATGGGTTGGTTCAACTATCTCAACATACTTTTGATAAAAAGGTAAAGCGTATCCTTTGTAGTTTTTCTCTCGGTCAGTTTCCTTTTCATCATTTACATAAGCTCTGTAAATGATTGCTAAAGCAAATGGTTTAGTAGCAGTTTTTTGAAGTATAAAGCTAAATGCCGAATCGGCTTTTGTTAATAAAGATGAATCTGGTTTTATCGCTTTATTTTTAAGAGCTGCTGATGATTGCGCCTCGAAGCCGAAATAGTATGCACGACCTTGTGTAAACCTTTCTGTCAAGTTAAGTTTTGATGACGAATTAACAAATTTAGTGTACGCATCACCTGCCTCCGGGTATTTTTTTGCAGCATAAAGAGAGGCCCCTATTTCTTTATATAAATCAGCTTGAGTAGTATCTAATGCTACTGCTTTTTGCAAGGCCAATATCCCTAAAGAATCTTGATTAGTTTTAATTAACAAACGACCTTGGTAAACATAATCAACCGGAAGTATGCGTTTGGCATCTGCCTCTTTAATAAATTTGTTTGATGCTGCTAAACCAGGTGCATAGTTTCCATTTTCATAATCAGCGATAGCTAAATAGCGGTAAACTTTTAAGTTAGCTTTATCCAGTTTTGCTAATTCGGTAGCTTCAATCTCCAGTTGTTTGAAGTCACCCGCGGTAATCAAAAAGTCGGCATAACGTACGCGAGATTCTATTGATCTATCAGTCAGGTCAATATATTTCTTGTAGTAGTCAGCACCTTCTTTACGTTTAGCTACAGTTACTTTAGGATCATTAGCCGCTTGTTTCAAGTCGCTTTCAGCCATTTCGCGGTAAGCCGGGCCAAAGTTAGGGTCTTTAGTTAAGGCCTCTTTAAACTTAGCTGTAGCATCTTCGTAATTATTAGCTTGTTTCCATATCACACCCAGGTTAACCAATATAACCGGCGAGTTTGGATCAAGGCCAACAGCTGTAAGGTATTGATCGGCAGCGTTACTTGCATCACCTTGCGCGCTGTACACATTACCAAAAGCCGAAAACAAGTCAGGATCTTTTAAAACATCTTTGCTCAATGTTTTGGCTTTCTCTAAAACGGCCATAGCCTCTTTAGCCATTACGGGCTTCATGATATAAGCCTTAGCTATATAAATATATGGCTTATCATCTTTACCGGCCAGCGACATTGCTTTATCAAAATTTGCTTTGGCTGATGCTTCATTTTTTTCAATACGATCAACGGTACCTAAACCAACCAAATTTAATGCTGATTTTGGATTAACGGCTATACCTTTGTTAAAGGTAGCTCTTGCCGAATCGGCATAATCTTGCTTCAGATAAACTAATCCGAGGTAGAAGTAATTCTCGTCCTTGGTTGACTGGGTAACGGTCAAGTTTTTCAACATTGATTTGGCCTTTTGATATTGCTCGGCGTCAATGGCTTTTTTAGCGTCGGCTAAACTTTGCGCAAAAACCGATGAACCCATAAATACCAAGCCCAAGACTGCGGCAGATGCTTTATTTACTATTTTCATGGTTATATATATTATAATTTTATTACTTTCCAAAACTCACTTCCCGGGTTGGTATCGAATCGGGCATTAAGCCTGCTCTTAATACGATACGCTGTCCTCTTTCACTCATTATAAATGATGCAACGCCAGTACCTAAACCTGGGCGGCCTGTATTATTTATTATATACAAAGGCCGTACCAAAGGGTAGCCTCCCTGTACAAGGGTGGTTTGATCCGGTTTAAAATACCTTTTAGGATCATCTTTATTACTCTCGTCTTTAACTCCAACAATTTTTATCTTATCAACCATTGGTGCATAAGATTTATCTGGCTCTAACAGCCAGCTGTAACTAATAAACCCTACAGCACTTGGGTGTTCGCTAACATACTTAATAACGTCAATATTGGTGTTTAGTGCATAAATATTTTTCTGGTTCATTTGATTATTACCAGAAAATGACCTCAAATATCTTATTAAACTTGAGTTAGCATTGTCAAAAACAATATTTTTATCCGTTTTGATCTTTCCGTTAAGCAATTGCTTAATATCGGCTACCGATGTTAAGGTATCTGCTGATGCCTGGTTCACGATCATCGTAATGGCATCATATGCAAAAAGATATATTTCCGGATAAAGACTTTTCGTTTGCCTGAACCTGTCAATTTCCGCAGCAGTTAAATTTCTGGCTAAAAATGCGACCCTAACGCTATCATTCAAAAAAAGACGCAATGCATCGTTTTCTGATTTGTATAGCATAGTTGGTTTTGCCTCTTTATTTAGGGCTTTAAATACATAAAACTCCTGATCAAGTATTGGCGCTAATGATTCGTCGGCAACAAAATTAATGCTACCCTGGTTGTAGGTATCAATAAGATTACCTTTGTTATCTTTTTGCTTGCACGCGTTAAAAGACATTAAAACAACCGAAGCAAAAAAAACGAGTGCTAAACTATTCTTCATCCTGTCTTTTTCTCAATAACCTTGAGAAGCGAATAACCGCGTAAATTATCACAATACAACCAAAACCTATTCTTTGATACTTTGGCATATCCAGTGGAAACTTATCCCAAAAAATAACCAATAAGCCCAAAGTTAAAAAACAAACGAAAGCCAGTCCTCCTAAAATAAGCAGAAATCGCCGGCTGAGCGATTTCTGCTTTTCATTATCATTTAACATGCGTTGTGTACTACTCAGCTAAACTAAAGTTAACCGGAACAGTATATTGTACACGTACTTGTTTACCGTTTTGGATACCTGGTTTCCAGTGAGGTGAGATTTTAAGCACACGCACAGCTTCGTCACCTAAACCGCTACCTGGCTCACGTACTACTTTAATATCTGTTAAACTGCCATCGCGCTCAACAACAAACTGGATAAATACTTTACCAGATACGTTGTTCTCTTTAGCTACGGCTGGATAACGGATGTGATCACGCAAAAATTTACCAAATGCTTCTTCACCACCCGGAAAAACAGGGTTGATCTCAACAGCAGTAAAAAGTTTATCACCATCACCTGCTTCTGTAACCGCGGTTATATCGGCATTACCTACAGGCTCGTCAATCCTTACCTGAGCATTCGGGTCACCCTTTTGCTCTTTTTGTCCCGGATCGGCAACTTCTAATTGCTTTTCTGTAGGTGGATCTTTTTCACGCACCTCATTATCCGGCTTTACTACCGGAGGTGGGAATTTCACCTGGTCAACCTTGGGCTTCGGAGGCTCCTTTGGTGGCGGCGGCGGTGGTTTAGTTTGATCAATAGGTGGCGGCGACATTAGCACAACGTCGGTCAGTTTGACCTTCTCGTCGGCTTTTGGAATATAGCCTTTTATAATGTTGATCAAAGTTGGCAAAGCAAGCACAAATACAAATGCTGATGAAGCTATGATCAAAGCCCTATTGGTTGTTCTAGGGTTTTGTTTCCTTAACTCATACGCACCATATGCCTGGTTACGGCCTTTAAAAACAACATCAAGCCATTCCGGATTAAAAATATCTAATTTATCTTTTAGCATTTTTAGACTTTTAATGTTCTATTTAACGTTTTATTAATTCTGTTATTACCTAATAAATCTTGTTGTTTTTCAACTCGTTTATTTCAACAGGGGTAATATCTACAATGGCGTGGATATCTATCTTGGTGATATTCAATTCGTCGAGCGCATTTACCAGATTTTCGTAAGTTGATTTCTCACTTGGTTTGATCAAAACGATCATCGGCTGGCCGCCGTGTGATGCTCTAATTTGATCCGAGTTTTCAATCAATGCTTTACGCAGGCCTTCTTTACCATAACCGTCAACCGTTCCCGCTGTTTTACCAGGCTCGCCAACAAACCATTCAAGTTTGTTATTTGAGCCTAAAAGTACGGTCATGGTTCTTGAAGCGGCAACAGGCAATTGTGTATTTTGCTCATCCTTATCGGGCATAGCCAAGTCCATTGCTTTGGGCTTGTTAAGCGTTGTGGTAAGAATAAAGAAGGTGATCAGCAAGAAAGCCAAATCCACCATCGCGGTTAAATCAATACGGGTTGAAGCTTTCTTCGACCGTACCTTACCACCTTTATGCTTACCCCCGCCGGAGGTATCTAATTCTGCCATTTTCTTATTATTTAGGGGCTCCTTTTTGCGCTGTAATTAAACTAAACTTATTAACTTTTTGCTTTTGCAAAATTTGTATTACCCTTCCAATAGTTGGATACTCTTGTTTGCTATCACCTTTTATGGTTAAGCGCAGATCCTTACTAAAAAGAGCTCTATCAGCCAAACGGGCTTGCTTTATCCAGTTAAACAATTCGTTACTAACCGAGTCTGTAGGGATTCCGGTTGTTGGGAAACTCTTCATTTTATCGGGTTCTGTATTCAAATAAGTTTTTAACTGGCCCATTGGCACACCAAATGTTGGTAGTGTGATAAACATAGCTTTTTCTTGCGGGGTAAAGCTGATGTTGTATAGCTTGCCCATTTCGTCAAGCATAGTAGAGCGTATTGTAACACCTTCTACACCAAAAAAAACTTTCCCGCTACCTATTGTTATCGTACCAATATTATCCTCAGGCAAAATCACTGTTTTGGTAAACCCCGGTATAGCCACAGGCACCGGATCTTCGGCCTTAAATTTGGCCGTCATAATGAAAAAGGTAAGCAACAGAAACGCAACGTCGCACATGGCCGTCATGTCGGTTACTGTACTTTTTCTTGCTATTTTAACTCTGGGCATATTTTTATTTTAAATAAACATTAATTAGATCAGCATTACTGCTGTTAACTAAACTCTCTTAAATCAATTATGACCTAAGAAATTATTTTGCTGAGTTTTTATGTGAAGCGGCAAATGTTTGTACAATACTGAAGCCGGTTTCGTCAATAGCATAAGTTAATTTATCAATTTTTGATGTAAAGATGTTATACATTACAATTGATATAGCTGATGTACTGATACCCAGGAATGTGTTGATCAAGGCTTCAGAAATGTGTGCAGAAAGCTCAGACGCGTTTGGAGCACCGGCAGCACCCATTGTACGGAAGGCACCAATCATACCCAATACTGTACCTAACAATCCCATCAATGTACCGATAGATACCAGAGTTGCGATGATGGTTAAGTTTTGCTCTAACATTGGCATTTCTAACGAAGTAGCTTCTTCAATGTCTTTTTGGATAGCTAATGTTTTTTGATCAACATCCAGGTTAGGCTCTTCTTCCATTTCGCGGTATTTTTTCAAACCCGATTTGATCACGTTTGCAACCGAACCTTTTTGTTTATCGCACTCAGCGCTTGCTGCGTCAATGTTACCTGTGTTTAAAAACGCTTGTACTTTTTTCACAAATGAATCAATGCTACCAGAGCCAGATGCTTTGCCTATAACTACGAACCTTTCGATAGAGAAAGTGATAGTCATTAATAAACAGCTTAAGATGATAGGCACAATGTAACCACCTTTGTGGATCAGACCGAAAGTATCGGTAGCATCCGCAAGAGGATCACCTCCTTTAAAGTGGCTTCCATCACCCAATACGAATATGAATACAAGTATAGAGATCACTATACAGATAGGAATTGCCAGTGATGAAAACATGCCCGATGCACTTGAGCTTTCTTTTTTAACTGTAGTTGGTTTTGGTGCGTTTGCCATTACTTTTAAATTTAATTTTAGTTTTTAGTTTTATAAATGTAAGTTAATATAATGTGCTGTTTTTCAAATAGCGAATAGCAAATTTATAATTTTAATGCATTAAAAAAACACTTTTTGCTATTCTTTATAATTAATTAATATTAATCGCTTTTGTTTTAATTGGTGAAACTAAAAACGCATATAAATAAAAAAATTGCCTTTCCGAAGACAATTTTTTACAATAGAAATCAATTTTTTTTACAATCACAAGCGCAAGTGTTAAAAAAGATTGTAACTAACCGGATACTTTGGTGTCTAACAGCCTTTTTAAACGTGTTGCAACACGTTTATTACCCGCCCGCCTTTTTAACTTTATAACCATCTGTAGTTAGCAGTAACATTATCTTATCCCTAAAATCACCTTGTATTAATATTTCGCCGTCTTTAATGGAACCTCCAACGCCGCACTTAGTTTTTAGTTTTTTACCCATGATTTCAAGATCATCGTTACTGCCTATAAAACCAGATATACGGCTAACTACTTTGCTGCCGCCCTTACGATCGAGATATATTTTTAGGTTTTGTTGTTGCGGAGGCAGGGTTTCAGAGCCATCATTACCCTCATATTGATATTGAAAACCGGGATCGGTTGAATACATAACACCAGAAATATTCTTGTTTTTTTTAGACATGGTAATGTTATTAAACTTTATACTTACTGCCAACAATAACTTTTAACGAGCCTGGCATAATGAGTATTTCGGCTTCGGCACCCATAATTTGAGGCTCACCATCTAAATGAACAGCATCGGCATTGGCCCGTTTCACCTTAATATGCTTGCCGCGAATAATTTCGACAAACTTTGAGCCCTCGGATGTTTTAGTAAGCATGCGCAAGCCCATTTCTAAAAGCCGGTAAACCGGGAATTGTTTTATAATGCATACATCTATCAAACCATCATGCAGGGATGCCTTTGGCGATACATGCGCATTATTGCCATATTGGGACGAGTTGGCAAAACTGAGCATGAAGGCTTCCCTGTCATATTCGTTACCATCAATCACCAAATTATATTTTTGAGCTTTATAATTAGATATTTCTTGTAAAGATGATTTAAAATATTGGCTAAAGCCCCGCGTTTTACCATGCGAAAACACTTCGCTGATGTGGGCGTCAAAACCCATACCTGCCATATTAAAAAACCACTGGTCATTTATTTTACCGGCATCAATCACCTCAATCCTACCATTATTCAGGTTTTTTATGGCCTCGACCGTATCAAGCGGGATCTTCAGGAACCGGGCAAGCCCATTACCAGAGCCAAAGGGAATTATACCCAATGCCTTATCGGTACCGGCTATGGCCGATGCCGCTTCGTTAACAGTACCATCGCCGCCAACGGCAATAATCATATCGCAGGTTTGGGCGGCTTCTTTCGATACTTCGGAAATGGGCGTTTCTTTGGTACTATATATAATATCATACTCAAACACCGAACCATCCAGGTGCTGTTTGATCAGTTGCGGAACTTTATCCTTCTTTTTACCACCCGAAACCGGGTTTATTATAAATAATGCTTTCTTTTTCAAGTATTCAATCGCTATGGGCAATCAAAAGTACTTGTATTTTCCACTTTTATAAAATTGTTTTAACTTCGCTCCACGAAAGTGGACTGATTTGAAAACGCTCGGTTAAACCCGGACCAAGATTGCAACCACGTAAAAAAGTGCTAAAATCCGCCTCTTTTTCACCTGCAATACTATCTGAATCCCCCTTTTGACGTATATACAATTAAATTTAAAAAGTTCATGTCATATCTATTTACTTCAGAATCGGTATCCGAAGGGCACCCGGATAAGGTTGCCGACCAAATATCAGACGCATTAATTGACAATTTTCTGGCATTTGACCCGGAGTCAAAAGTAGCCTGCGAAACTTTAGTTACTACCGGGCAGGTTATTTTGGCCGGTGAAGTAAAATCAAAAACTTACCTTGATGTACAAAAGATAGCCCGCGATGTGATCAACAAAATTGGTTACACCAAGGCCGAATATATGTTTGATGGCAGCTCATGCGGCGTACTATCTGCTATTCACGAGCAATCGCCGGATATTAACCAGGGTGTTGACCGCCAAAGCAAAGAAGAGCAAGGCGCCGGCGATCAGGGTATGATGTTTGGTTACGCTACCAGTGAAACCGATAACTATATGCCACTGGCTTTAGATATTGCTCATGCGATATTAGTTACCCTTGCCGAAATCCGCCGCGAAAATGATGAAGTAAAATACCTTCGCCCGGATGCAAAATCACAGGTAACTTTAGAATATGATGATAACAACCAGCCGGTTCGTATTGATGCCATTGTTGTATCAACCCAACACGATGATTTTGGTGAAGAAGGTACCATGCTTGAGCAGATTCGTAAAGACATCATTAATATTCTGATTCCGCGCGTTAAAAGCAAGTATCCTAAATACGGCCACTTTTTTAACGATGATATTAAATACCACATTAACCCTACCGGTAAATTTGTGATTGGAGGACCACATGGCGATACCGGTTTAACTGGCCGTAAAATTATTGTGGATACTTATGGTGGCAAAGGCGCTCATGGTGGTGGCGCATTCTCGGGCAAAGACCCATCAAAGGTTGACCGCTCTGCTGCCTATGCTACACGCCATATTGCTAAAAACCTGGTTGCTGCCGGTGTTTGCAGCGAGGTGTTGGTGCAGGTATCATACGCTATTGGTGTTGCACAGCCTATGGGTATTTATATAAACACTTACGGAACCGCTAAGGTTGGTTTAACAGATGGCGAGATAGCTAAAAAGGTTGAAGGTGTATTTAACATGACACCCTATGCTATTGAAACCCGTTTTAAATTGCGTAATCCTATTTATTTAGAAACCGCGGCTTACGGTCACTTTGGCCGCCCAAGCCAGATAGTTACCAAAACATTTAGCCTGCCTGACGGAACAACCAAAATTGTAGAGGTTGAGTTGTTTACCTGGGAAAAATTAGACTATGTAGATAAAGTAAAAGCCGCCTTCGGTTTATAATTCTATCAGATATTTTAGGCCCTTGCTCACAGCAGGGGCTTTTTTTTTGCAATATTATTTACCATATGAATTTTACATTAAAATATACCATTGCCCGTATTAATGAGGAGAAATGTTAATACATTTACTTGTATCAGTATAATATCTCATGTTAAATTCAAATAAACCGGGGCGGGTAAGCCTATTATTATACCTGTTTTTTCCTTTAGTTGCCGTTGCGCAACAATACCAAAAAACTATAGCTGTTGACCCCAACGTGCGGATAGGCCGCTTGCCTAATGGATTTACCTATTATGTGCGTAAAAATATTGAACCCGCTAACCGGGCAATACTTTACCTGGCAACTAAAGTGGGTTCGGTTTTAGAGAACGACAACCAGCAGGGCTTGGCACATTTTATTGAACACATGGGCTTTGATGGTACAACCCATTATCCAAAAAACGAACTGATCAATTACCTGCAAAAAGCGGGTATACGCTTTGGGGCGGATTTGAATGCCTATACCAATTTTGATGAAACGGTTTACCAATTGCCTATACCAACCGATGACCCGGCTGTTTTGAGCAATGGGATACAAATTATACGCGACTGGGCGCAGGAAGCTACGCTTGACCCTGCCGATATGGATAAAGAGCGTGGCGTTGTGCTCGAAGAGAAACGTTATAGAAGCGGCAGCAATGAAAGACTTAATCAAAAAATATACCCTTTACTTTTTAACAGCTCAAGGTATGGTAAACGCCTACCTATTGGTACTGAGGAGGTATTAACCACATTTAAACCCGAAACCGTTAAACAATTTTACCATGATTGGTACAGACCCGATCTGGAAGCGATTATTGCCGTGGGAGATTTTGATGTTGATGAAATGGTTCAAACCATCAAAGCCAAATTTTCTGACCTGAAAAACCCCGAACACGAAAGAGACAGACCCGCTTATACGATACCCTTATTAGAAGATCATCAGTTTGCGGCCATAACGGATAAAGAGCACCCCACAACCTATGCCGAAATTTTGTTAAAGCATCGGTCTGAACCAATAGTTACCGAAGCTGATTATTGTGATAATATTATCCAATCTATATTTAACATCCTAATTCAGAACCGTTACCGGGAGTTGCGGAACCTGGGCAACATTCAAATCATGAACGCGGGTGCAAGCATAGGTAATTACCCTGGCGCAATCAACGTTTATAATGCAAATGTAACTACCACCACACCTAACCTTGAGTACAGTTTAAAAGCTATTTGGCGCGAATCAATCAGAGCGGCCAAATTTGGTTTTACTAAGGAGGAATTCACCAAAGCTTACAACACGTTTTATGGCGCCAAGTATTACGCTAATCAGCAGCGCGAAAAAACAAAATCAATAACCTATGTTAATCAATACCTAAACAATTTTTTACGCGGTGATGCTATACCGGGTGAATGGGAGGAGCTAAAGTTGGTTCAATATTTTTTACCAAAGATAAGCCTGCTTAATGTAGATCAGTTTGGCAATCATTTTATATCGAGCCCAAACAGGGACGTTATTATTATGGGCCCCGAAAAAGATAAAGACAAGCTACCCGACATGCAGACCGTTGATGGCTGGCTAAACGATGTATTAAACGAGAATATCACCGCAATACGGACTAATAATGTTAAAGAATCGCTGATAACTAAGCGGCCATCTAAAAGTAAAATACTCTCGCAAAAAACAATAGCCACGGTTAATGTTACCGAAATGGTTTTAAGTAATGGCTTAAAAGTAGTTTTAAAACCAACTGAATTTGGCACTAACGATATCCGTTTTACATCGTTCGGTGTAGGGGGTACGGAGGCCTATAGTATTACCGACAGGATATCAGCAATAAGCGCGGTAGCGGCAGTGCGTGCCGGGGGCCTGGGCGATTTAAATTACGCGCAGTTAAAGCAGTACCTGGCAAACCGGCAGGTTAGTGTTAACCCTTATATAGATCGTTACTTACAAGGTGTTTCGGGCTCATGCACGCCATCAAACTTAGAAACGGCCCTACAATTAACCAATCAGTATTTTATCAAGCCGCGAAAAGATTCTTTGGCTTATGCGGACTATATGGGCAATTTAAAAACAATGACCACAAGCCGTAATAGTAAAAGGGATTCTGCACGAGGAATGAGTGTTTTTAGCGGATCTGTTTTTAACCGCGCCTTTGATATTTATAAAGAGCGGTTTGCAAACGCGGCCGACTTTACTTTTGTTTTTGTTGGCAATTTTGATGTTAAAGATATAACGCCGCTACTTGAAAGATACCTGGGTTCGTTACCATCAACCGGCTTAACAAATACCGCAAAAACACCGCCGCCGGTAAGTCGCCGTTCAAGAACCACGTATTCGGGGCTTGAACCTAAAGCTAACGTAACAATAGAGTTTTTGGGAGATTACACTTATAATCGGGAAAACAACATCCAATTTCAAGCATTAAGCGATGTGCTTAAAATACGCTTGATGGAGCGCCTTAGGCAACAGGAAAGCGGCATTTACAGCACCAATGTAAATTATAATTTATATACGGTGCCCACTGGCCGTTTTACATTTACAATTAGTTTTGTTTGCGCACCCGATAATGTTGAAAAGCTCACCAAGGCTACATTAGACGAGATCAACAAAATAAAAAGCAGCGGGCCGGATATTGTTAATATTGAAAAATATAAAGCAGCCAATAACCGATTGATGGAAACTCAATTAAAAACCAATGCATTTTGGCTGAGTTATTTGTATCAGCAATATTTGAATAAAGGCGATGTTGGCGATGCGCTAAATTATCAGGCGATGGAAGATAATGTTAACCCCGAAAGTTTGAAAACGCTGGTTAATACCTATTTTATTACCGGTAATTATGAGCGGCGTGTGGTTTTACCAGAAAGTATGAAGAAATAGCTTTATTTTGCGGTATGGAGCATAACCCTGAAGCTAACCCCTGGAAAATAACTTCCGAACAAAATATTTATGATAACCCCTGGATCGGTGTTACCGAGTACCAAGTGATCAATCCATCGGGCAATCCGGGTATTTATGGTAAGGTACATTTTAAAAACCTGGCTATAGGTATAATTCCCTTAGATGAGGATTTGAATACATACCTGGTTGGGCAATACCGTTTTCCAACAGATAGCTATAGCTGGGAAATACCCGAAGGAGGTGGCCCGCACGTGGATGATCCCTTAGATTCGGCCAAGCGCGAGTTGTTGGAAGAGACTGGTTTAAAAGCCAACAAATGGACCGAGCTGCAACGGATGCACCTTTCAAATTCTGTTTGCGATGAATTGAGTATTGTTTATTTAGCTCAAGGCCTGGAGCAGCATGAAGCCGAACCGGAGGATACCGAGCAACTAATTATTAAAAAAGTGCCTTTTGAACAGGTATATCAAATGGTAGATAGGGGTGAGATAACCGATTCGGTTACGGTGGCAGCGGTGCTTAAATTGAAGATAATGCTGATGGAAAATAAGCTGCATTAATTTGTTTGAAGTAAAATATTAATTTTGCTGCGATGCATAAGTTTTTTGGCTATATACTGACCCCTATTTATTACCTGGGCTTTTGGTTCTGGTTAGGCATATTTCATCCTACACAATGGTTGGCCTATAATATAGGTGGTTATAAGGCCCACAAATTTGTGGTTGACGTGATGAACTTTTTTTTAGTTTATAACTGTTATTTGTTAGGTAACCGGGTAACGTTTACCAATCATCAAAATTTGCCAACAAACCGCCCTATCATATTTTTGAGTAACCACCAGAGCATGTATGATATTCCGCCCATCATCTGGTTTCTGCGGAAGCATCATGCCAAATTCATTTCAAAAATTGAGTTAACCAAGGGTATCCCATCCATATCCTACAATTTAAGAAAAGGCGGCGGGGCAAATATCGACCGGAAGGATAACAAACAATCTATTATGGAGATTGTAAAACTGGCCAACCGGATGAAAGAAAACAACTGGTCGGCAGCTATATTCCCGGAAGGAACGCGGGCAAAAGATGGTAAGGTAAAAAACTTTCATGTAGGTGGGGTAGCTACTATATTAAAAAAATGCCCGGGAGCGTTACTGGTTCCACTGGCTATTGATAATTCGTGGAAGATGGTTCAATATGGCTTTTTCCCGATGAGCGCTTTTGAGCACATTACCCTACAAGTGTTAGAGCCTATTGAACCCGGTACAACACCCTACGAAGACTTGGTTTTACAGGCCGAAAACTCCATCAAAAAAGCTTTGGGCCAAGCCTAACAAGTTGCAATAAACTTACTGGTATAATGATTGCTATGTTATAGCATATATATTATTATACATATGCTATCCCCTAAAAAATTAACCCTGTTTGTATTGGCCGTGACAGGCCTTATTGTTCTGTTTACTTTTACTAGTTGTAAAAAGAAAAGCCGCTCTGATATGGGCAAAAGCCTTTTTGACAAAACACAGAATAAAGTATTTAAAGATATAACCCCCGAAGGCTTTGCTCCGGTATTTAAAAAAGCCCTCGAAGATCCGAAAACTAAACTCACCAACCCTAAAGTTATTCAGGCTTATTACAGTAGTAATGATTATGATCCGACCTTTTTAATGGAGCATTTAGCCAACAATGACCTGAATGTTTTACCAGACTATTTGGCTAAAGCCAGCGAGCATGGCCTTGATCCTAAAATGTTCCAGACAGAAAAATTAAAATCTTTGCTGGCCAGGTTTTATGATAAGAAAGCGATAAAGACTACGGATGAAGCTTATGAGGATATGGCACAGCTGGAGCTGACCATTGCCAATTCGTTGATCAATTATTCGAACGCGTTGCAGTTTGGTGTGATGAACCCGAGAAGAATTTATGCTAATTATTATACCGCAACCAAACGCCCGGATAGTATAAGTATGAGCAGTGTTTTTGCGGTTAAGAGCCTTAAAACATTTTTAGATAGCATTCAGCCAAAAGACTCGCAATATGTTACCTTACAAAAAGCGTTGATAAGTAATGTGATTGTGCCGGGATTAACCAAAGAAGAAACCCAACGTACTTTACTGGTGAATTTAGAACGCTTGCGCTGGAAGAATAAGCCTTCCGAATCAAGGTATGTGCTGGTGAATATTCCCGCATTTGAATTGGATTTAATGGATGGCGGTAAATCAACCTTAAATATGAAAGTTTGTGTTGGAGAAGGCCGGAACAACGACCGCAGCGATAACCTGGTTGAATATGATGAAAGTGATAAGGTTGACAGACCTTTTCAGCGTGAAACACCCCAATTGAACAGCGAAATATATGTTGCCGAGGTTAACCCGATATGGAACATTCCGCAAAGTATTGCCGGGAAGGAAATTATTGTAGAAGCCGCCAAGGATAAATATTACCTGGCAAACAAAAACATTAATGTTTACAAAAACGAAAAACTTGTTGATGACCCTGAAACTATAGATTGGGCTAGTATATCTGACAGTGAAAAGGCTGAGTATTCTTTTAAACAGCAACCCGGAGAAGATAACTCTTTGGGCAAAGTTAAATTCCTGTTTAAAAACTCAAGCAGTGTTTACTTGCATGATACGCCCGCTAAGCTGGCCTTTAATAAACCAGTTCGCGCAGTTAGCCATGGTTGTGTACGGTTAGAAAAACCTCTTGATTTTGCACACGCCCTGTTTGGCGATGGCCCTAAATATAATTTAATAGCCAAGTACATGGGTGAGGATAAGCCGGAACCAACCAGCGTTATGCTGAATAAAAAGATGCCCGTTTATATAACGTATGTTACTTGTTGGGCAGAGCCCGGTGGAAACCTTCAGTTTAGGAAGGATGTTTACGGGTTGGATATTGTATTATACGCGCACTTACAAAAGTTTTTAGCAAACATATAAAAACAATAAAGGCGTTAAGGAAAACCTTAACGCCTTTATTATGAATATCTATAACTATTACAACATTGCTTTTTCGGGAGAATTGCTGTTATCCTGGAAAGCTAAACGAGCTGCCATGTTGGGGTTTAAGTACTTTGATGTATAGCTTGCATCGTTACCGTTGATGAATAATACATTTTTACCTTTTATGGTTTCTATAATGCGGTTGCAATATTGCGGTGCAACGGCAGGGCAACCCTGGCTGCGGCCCAAACGGCCTAACGCTTTGATAGAACCCTCGCCAACATACTCCGCGGCATGCAGTACAATATCACGTTCGTTTGCACGATCATTAAACCCCTGATCCATACCATTTAACCTTAATGAACGGCCATGTTTGCCCATGTAAACATTATCGGTAACATAAAAGCCCAAACTGCTTTCAAACGAATCTACATTGTTTGAAAAACGACTGGCAATATCATTACCGCTATTTGAGCCATGGGCTACCCAGGTGTTTAATACCAATTCCTTTTTTTGCAGATCAACGATCCACATCCGTTTGGTGCAGCTTGATTTAGCCAGATCAACAATGGTTATTACCGAACTGTTTGCCGATAATTTATTCTCTGTTTTTAAATTATAATAGCCAACTACGGCTTTTTTAAATACACCGGCATCCAAACCGCTTGATTGCAGATCGGCAGCTTGATAGATGCTTTCGACGTATTGGTTAAATAACTGGCCAGACAAGGCCTCGCTTGAAATTTCGGTTGAATCTTTAGTTGAAAAGCTGTTTGGTGTATAAACAGGGCTGCTAACGGTTAGCGACAGTACAAAACACACACATGGGATCCACAAAGATTTAATCATACTTAAATAAGTTAGTTAACAATTAATTAGTTAGGCGTTGTTATACGCAAGTTGTAAACAAAAAGTTAGGCTTATTGAGGTTGAAGTGCAAAAAGGTAAACTATTACGCTGTTTTATTGCTTAATATATAAATAACGATAAATGAAAGGAATTATTTTATCGTTTAATTATTAAATTGGTATATACAAAAAGCGGGGGCACTTTTGATGCCCCCGCTTTACTTAATTTTTGTTTGTTAAAATTTATATGCCAGTGTGGTTATAAATTGTGTTGGTGGTATTGGTGTAACACTGTAATTATCGTGAATTAAGTAATTCATGGTGTTGGTTACATTGGTTACAGCGGCCAGTAACGAAAGTTTTTTATAGGTATAACCAGCTGATAGATCAACTGTTGCAAAACCACCTACAGGTAATAAACGATTATATTTTTGTGTTTGGTTTATGGTATTGTTGTACCCTGCGTAACGGAAGCCTGTATAGAATGCAGATGCACCTAATTTAAACCCTTTTAGTTTAGGGCCATCAAATGTATAAAATAATGAGCCGTTAGCGGTATGGGTTGGGTTTATCACAATAGGTTCGCCTTCCAGATTTGAACCTGTTAAGCCGGTTGTGTTAGAGAAATAGGCGTGGTTATAACTGTAGCCCGTAATGAAGTAAAAGTTTTTTGACAGATTCCCGCTCAGATCGATCTCTAAACCATCGCTGGTTGTTTGACCACTGAATTTTTTAATTGTAGTAATTGAATTGGTGCTTCCGTCCTTTAACGTTGGTGACATTACAGCAAGGTTACTGTTTATAATACGATAGATGCTGACATTCAAAGCTATCTTACCATCAAACAATTGATTTTTTGAACCTAATTCATATTGGTTAACAATGGATGGCGATAGGGGTACATTATCAACATCGGTACCGGTATTTACAATAAAGTTGTTGGTGTATGAAGCATAAACGGATGTTCTATTTGATGGCTGATAGATTAAAGCAAACTTTGGTGAAAAGGCTTTATCATCTTTGGTAACAGTAGTATTAGGCGTAGATGACTCTGCACCAGTAGCAACATCTTTAATGTTCGTACGCATTATTTCTTGTATAGACCAACGGATACCTGCCAATACTTTAAATTTATCGCTTAAGCTAATTAGATCCTGCGCATAAGCTCCAAAACGAGAAACCGGGGCTGTGGTACGCGTGATATTGTTCGCTACAGGCATATCGGTACGTTGCTGGTACTTATCAAGGTCAACAATATTGATCAGATCGTATGAACTGGCTGTGCCATTAATTGTACCCAGGCCAGTAAAAGTGTATCCATTGGTTAAATTAACCACACGGGCAACATCGGTACCAATTAATACCTGGTGTGCAATTGCCCCGGTATTAAATTTACCGTTCAAGTTAGCCTGCGCGGTATAATTGTTTTCGGTTGTGTTAGCCCGGGCTACGCCGCGTGCCCAATCGCCTGTGGCGCTTACGCTGTTTGGCAAGCTTGAACCATATGAATCTATTTGGGTGCCCTGCGCCGAAGTAATAAATTTAAAGTGCCATGCATCATTAAACTGATGGTTAACCGTTAACGTTCCGGAGTATTGATCCATGTGGCTGTATGCCCAGGCGGTATTGATGAATTGAGAACGAGGAACAGCGGTTGGTATTTGCTGGCCTGTGTTTAATGTTCCAATACCCCAATCAGGTGTAAGGTTTGATTTCAGGTAATCGCCAGATAATAAAATGGTTGTTTTATCGCCCACTTTGTATAGCAATGATGGATTAACGTAAGCGCGTTCGGTTTTTACCTGGTTACGGTAGCTACCGTCGTTTTCATAGGTGCCCACTACACGGAAGGCAAGGTTTTTACTAATGGGCCCATAAACATCAATCGTTGGTTTATACATATTGTAACTGCCATAGCGCATTGATACTTCGCCACCAAAATCAAACTTGGGTTTTTTGGTCACCATGTTGATGATCAACCCGCCAGATACATTACCATATAACAAGGCCGAACCGCCTTTGAGGATTTCTACCGACTCTAATGTACTTGCTTCCGGGAAACCCGCGGTGTTGGTTAAAACACCATCTTTAAATATACTGCCCGAGCCACCGCCGATACTTATACTATAACCCCTGGCTGTAAATGTTTCGCCAACGCCACCTCGTGTTTGTGTTAATGTAACACCGCTTACGTTTCTTACAGCATCTCCTAATCTATTGATCTGTTGATCTTCGATCACCTTGTTACTTACTACGCCTGTGCTTTGTGGTAAATCCATCGGGCTGATATCTGCTTTTCCTAAAGCTACATGGGTGGTGTTAACGTTTTTACCCGAATTAATATTGATATCGCACAATTGATTGGCGTTTTGCGATAATGTAAAATTTAGTGTAGTTGTTTTACCCGGTTCAACCGTTACGGTTTGCTGCTGCTGTTTGTGCCCAATATAACTTATGGTAAGGTTATAACTACCTGAATTTAGATGTTGTATGATATAGTTGCCATTATCGGCCGTTATGGCTTGCTTATTTATTGATTTTATACTAACAGTTACACCAGCCGCGGGCTTGCCATCGCTGGTTAAAACCTGACCTTTAATATTTCCACGAGTAGATTGAGCCTCGGCATAGAAACTTGTTAATATCAGCAAATAAACCAAAACTGTTTTTGCGAATAGGTTGAGATAGAATTTTTTCATATTTATTTAGACCAATTATAAACAGTCGCAAAGAAATAGAAAATATCTTCACAAAACAATTTTATTTATAATTAGTCTAAATAGACGGAGATTGGTTTAGAATTTGCTTTTAGATGTTTTTAGCATCTATTATTTTAAAGAAATTATCGCGATAGGTATCGCCAACGGGAATTATTTTGTCTTTGATCCAAATGCGGCTGCGTTCGATGCTATCGATCTTGTTGAGTGCTACGATGTATGATTTGTGCACACGGATAAAATGTTTTTCGGGTAGGGCATCTTCCATTTTTTTCATGATCTGGAGGGTGATGATGCGCTCTGTTGGGGTAAATATGGAAATATAATCTTTTAATCCTTCGATAAAAAGGATATCGTGCAGATAAACTTTTTGGATCTTATGTTCAGTTTTAACGAAGATGAAATCGCTTAACAGATCTTTTTGTGTTGGCTCTGGCAATGCTGCAGCAGGCACTGGTGTTGTTGAGGGATTAATGATAGATTGCGCTTTTTGCACTGATTTGTAAAACCTGTCGAACGCGATGGGTTTTAACAGATAATCAACAACATCTAATTCATATCCTTCCAAAGCATATTCGGAATAAGCTGTGGTTAATATCACTTTGGCTTTACCGTTGGCTATTTTAAGGAATTGAATACCGGTTAGTTCGGGCATTTGAACATCCAGAAAAACCAGATCGGCTTCGCCATTTTGGACCAGTGACAGTGCCTCGATAGGGTTTGTGGTAGCTTTAATTAGAGTTAAAAACGGAATTTTGCGAATATAGTCTTCTAATATATGCAGGGCCAATGGCTCATCGTCAACTACCAAACATCGTATCATGGCTATAAATCTAAGGATAATTCGCTTGTGTACACCTCGGTGCCATCATCAATTTTCAATTGGTATTTATCGGGATACAGCAGATCAAGCCGGCGTTTTACGTTGTTAAGGCCTATTCCGCCGGTTGCATCCTTATTAAACTGATGTTTTTTGTTTTCCATTTTAAATGAAAGATGATCTGGCTGAACATCCATTAAGATATGGATAGGTGTGGCCGGATCATTAGCTACACCATGTTTAAAAGCGTTTTCGATAAAAGATATCAGCAAAAGCGGAACTATGCGCTGGCCGCTGATAAGCCCGTTCACTTCAAAATCAACAAAGGCTTTGTTGCCATAGCGTATTTTTTGCAGGTCGATATAGTTTTGCAGGTATTGGAGTTCTTTACCCAGGTCTACTTTATTATCGTTACACTCATAGAGCATGTAGCGCATGATCTCGGAGAGCTTCAGGATAGCTTCGGGTGTGGTTTCTGATCGCTGGTAGGCCAGCGAATAGATACTGTTAAGAGAGTTGAATAAAAAATGAGGGTTGATCTGCGATTTTAAAAAGGCCAGTTCGGCACTGAGGCGTTGGTTTTCCAGATCGCGCTGGATGCGCTCGTTCAGGAACCAGTCCATTGTAAATTTGAGTACAGTGCTTAGAAAAACAAATATCAAACTTGTGAAAAAGGCACTTTCGTAATAAGACACAAAGCCGATAGCTTCGTGCTTGCTACCCCGTATCAGCACATAATCTTTAAAATAAAGCGCTATTCCGTATTTAATAAAACCATAAACCAGTATCAGGATGAGTAGGTTTATATTGTAGATGAGGTACCTTTTTTTATTTAAAAATTTAGGTATCAGGAAAAGGTAATTGATGTAGAAAAGACTAATGTTTATTAATCCGTAAAGGCCAAAAATGACCAACAGCGCCAAGTTGCTCAGTTTTGTGCTGCTGTGCGTAATGAAGCTGAAGAAGGCTATCATACACACCCAAAAAGCTACATGGAAGAAAACTTGCCAGCCTTTTTTCATAATTTAATTAAAGGGACGAAAAAATATTTTTTACTGCATCTAAAGTAAAATAAATAACAATATAACAGACTGCCTTTAGATGTACCCTCTGATTTTACCGATGAACGGGAATTAACAGCCGACCAACGGGTTTGCACCTGTATTTGCCTGTTCATCTATAATTAGTGCCCGTTGGTCTAAATGTTTTTAGCAGGTTAAACCTTTGATGTTCTTTTGTATCATCAAAACAATCAAACAACAAACCTGTCATGAAAAAACTAATTACTAACACAAACCCATTCATACTTTTAATATTACCTGTATTATTTGCAATGGCAATAGGCGTTAACTACCAGTTTAAACAGGATAGCGCTGAATTAAAGAAAGTTGCAAACATTACAAATCAAAGTAAACAAGCTACCTCATTGTTCAATAAAAGTATAACTTTGTTTAAAGCGGTATGTTCCGTTAGTAAACAAAGAGAATGGTAATCAATACCGATCAGCTTTCTTTCCACTTTGGCGATCAGCAGGTTGTAAAATCACTGTCGCTACAAGTTCCGGAAGGGTGCATATATGGTTTCCTGGGCCCGAATGGGGCAGGTAAAACCACCACAATTAAATTACTGCTTAACCTGCTGCATCCGGATAACGGCACCATCAAAATATTTGATCAGGATATTACCACTCACCGGATCGAGATATTATCGCAAATAGGCTCATTGATTGAGCAGCCTGCCATTTACAGCCACCTATCCGGACGTGAAAATTTATGTAACCGGGCCTTGCTTTTGCAGGTTCCGGTTTCGCGCGTTGATGAGATGCTGGAATTGGTTAGATTAAAGCAAGCGGCCAATAAAAAAGCCGGGCAGTATTCGTTAGGGATGAAACAGCGTTTAGGTATTGCGCTGGCTTTATTATCTGACCCGAAACTGATCATTTTAGACGAGCCTACTAATGGGTTGGATCCTAATGGTATTATCGAGATTCGCGAGTTGCTGATGAAACTGGTTAGGGAACAGGGTAAAACCGTGTTTATATCGAGCCACTTATTGGCCGAGATTGAGCGGATGGCTACTTATGTAGGTATCATCAATCATGGTGAAATGCTTTTTCAGGGTAGTATTGAAGAATTACAGGGCCTAAGCAAACCATTGGTACACGTTGAACTGACAGACAGCGCCGATGCTGCCAACCTTTTAGGTCGCAGCGGATATACGGTTAGCGATGTGCGCGATGGTAACCTATTTATCCCTTATACATCAAAAGAAGACACAGGGAAGATCAATACTTTGCTGAACCAACATGGCCATGTGGTTTACGCGATTGGTAAGGTACAAAAGGACCTTGAGAATTTATTTTTATCCATTACCCAAAACTCGTAACAATGAAAGGATTTATATTATCACTACGTTCTGAGTTTTATAAGAGCCGCAAAACGCTGGGTTTTTGGTGTTCTATTATATTACCACTGGTTATTTGCTTATTGGTATTTGTTGGCTATTTAACCCATAGCGATAAAATGGGTAAAATGCCGGGGCAACTTTTATGGATGTCGTACGCGAGTATCATATTGGGGGTTATGGGTTCGTTGCTGCTCCCTATTTATGTTATTATTATTGGCTACTCGGTAAACAGCATTGAGCACAAGGCCGATACCTGGAAAACCTTGTTTTCGTTGCCTATTTCAAAATGGTCGGTTTATGCGGCTAAGTTTGTTTATGCCTTGTTTTTGGTGTTTATGTGCCTATTGCTCTTTTATGTTTTCACCATAGCGAGCGGCAACTTATTGAGCACTTTAAAGCCTGAGCTTAAGTTTAACGAGTTCCACATGGAGAGCTTTTTGGGGCAGGTTTATTTGAAACTGTTTCTGGCTTCGTTAGGTATACTTTCTTTACAGTTTTTATTGAGCCTGGTATGGGCCGACTTTTTGAAGCCGATGGGTATTGGTTTTTTAGGAACCATTGCCGGTATGATACTGGTGGGCGTTAAATGGGAATATAATTATTGGATACCTTACGCACACCCGCTTTTGGCTATTAACGGTTTATTTAAACAGCCAAAAACACCTACGCCAGCACCACCAACCTTAAGCGTTGAATTGTTTACCAACGAGATATACGTTAGCCTTGGCATAGCCGTAGTGTTTTTTATAGCCGGATTTTTTATTGTGCAGAAGAAAAGCGTAAAGTAGTTTTACAGCTCGTTAACCATAGCCTCGTACAGCTTATTGATCTCGATGGGTTTGCGGAGGAACCCGTTGAAGTAGGTCATGTATTCTTGCTGATGCTCGGCGGTTATATCTGCTGTTAGGGCAAATATGGGTTTGGTACAGTTAAAACTCTTCTCGTCGCGGATGCTTTTGGTGGCTTCAAAGCCGTCCATTTCGGGCATGTGGATATCCATCAAAATAAAATCGTAAGCTTTTAAGCGCGATTTTTCGAGCGCCTGTAAACCATCTTTGGCATGCTCGGTTTTCATTTTCCAGTTGGAGAGCAGTTTCATGGCAACCATGGCATTGATCATGTTATCTTCGGCCAGCAATACGGTTTTATCTTTCAGCAAATCTGATTGTGCCAGCGGCATTTTATTTGGTGTTGCTGAGCGATTGAGTTCCAGATCAAAATAAAATTCGGAACCCTGATCAAGTGTGCTTGCTACCTCAATATGGCTATCGTGCAGTTCCACAAGCTTTTTCACAATAGCTAAACCCAAACCGGAGCCCCCTTGTTTGCGGGTGGTGATCGATTTTGGTTGCGAGAAGCTTTCGAAAATTAATTCGAGGTGATTGCTGGCAATACCCGTGCCTGTATCACTAATTTTAATGCGCAGGGTATCTGTATCTCCATTGCTGCTTAGTTTATCAACCCTTACATCAATACGGCCGGTTTCGGTGAATTTGATAGAGTTGGTAATGAGGTTGCCGATGATCTGCGAAAGCTTGGTTTCGTCAACCAGGTACGATTCGCACAGGCCGATATCTAAAGTTAAAAACAGCTGCAGTCCTTTATTTTTAGCCAGGCTCTCGTAGGTGTTCTTTATGTTTTCGAGCAGCAATCCAAAATTTGTGGGGTGCAGTTCAAGCTTGCCTTTGCCGGTATCAAGTTTGGTAAAATCGAGGATGTCGTTAATGATGAGCAACAGGTTATTGGCGGCAAAACGTAGTGAATTAACAAATTGCTTTTCCTTTTTACCCACCTTATCGCTCAGCAAAGCGGCTATGGTTATTACCGCGTTTAATGGGGTTCGGATCTCGTGGCTCATGGTTGACAGAAACTCCTGCTTTACCAGCGCGGCTTGCTCGGCCCGGTTCTTTTTTTCGATGATCTCGGCTTTTTCAATTTGTACACGGGCCTCCCTCTCCAACGATTCCATTTTGGAAAGCAGGTCGTAATTCTCAATTATCTTTAAGGTCTGGGTATTGATAACGGCCTCTTTTTGTTCCAGATAGCGTTCCAAATATTTTAAGGCCTTAACAGGATTATTTTCCAGTTTAAAGATCTGATAAAGCTGGTAGTTACACCTGAATTTGATGATAACGATGTTGTATTGTTCGCTCAGTTCGAGGCCTTGTTTTAGTATTGTTTTGGCTTTTTCGTATTGATTAATTTCGACATACATTGCCGCTAATTTGCAATAGACCATACCCAGGCCCAGTTTTTCGCCCATTTCCTGATGAATGGCTATGGCATGCTCAAAATCACGTTCGGCTTTGTCAAAGTCTTTATTATAATCGTGCACTTTGGCCCGGGCGTATAATGAAAAAGCCAATCCGCGAATATCGCCCGTTTGCTTTTTCATGCTGATGGAACGCTCTGCCAGCTCCATCGCCTTTTCGGCATCGTGTTGTTTAATGTATAAACCCGATAGTGGGTTATAGGCATTTGATTCGAGGTTGGTATCACCGGCACTTTTTGCCGCATCTACCGATTCCTCGTATGATTTGATTGCGTTTTTTTGATCACCAAAATACTGATATATGGTGCCCAATGATTTTTGAACACGTGCCTGGTTATGGTAATCGTTATACTTGCGGTATGTGGCCAGGCAATCTATCAGGTAAACCAAACCCAAATGGTAATTATTGGTTTTGTAATAAATGCCAGCTATGCTGTATTTGGCATCGGCTATACCTTTCTCGTCGTGTAGTTCTTCAAAAAACTTAATGGCTTCTTCTGACCGGACCATTGAGTTATCGTACTCGCCCTGTATCATCGCGTAAAGCGCTAACTGGTTCAGGCTTTTACCTATCAGGTTTTTATTAGCTATCTTACGGCTTAGGGAAAGGGCTTTATTGGCGAGGTTGGTACTTTCTTTTAAATTGCTTATACGGCATGAGTACGCCTCGTCCAGGAGCGCAATAATTTGTTTGCCGGTTTCTGCTTCAACGGGTTCCATCTCAGGTTAAAATAAGCAATCAGGGTTAAAAGAGTTGCCAGGGTTAATTAGAAATTATCATTCTGACATGAAGTTTTAATTTGCCCTTAATTCAAATTTACCAAATAAAATATCATAACACACCTAGGCAAATAATTATTTTATATATGTATATTTCATAAACGATAATGAGGATATTTGAATTATGAACCGCATTGACCGCATATCTGCCATATTGATACAACTGCAATCGCGCAGGGTGACCAAGGCGCAGGATGTTGCAGATAGGTTTGGGATAAGCTTGCGTACCGTTTACCGGGATGTGAAAGCGCTTGAAGAAGCGGGAATACCGATAATAGGCGAAGCTGGCGTGGGATACTCTATTATGGATGGTTACCGTTTGCCACCTGTAATGTTTACCAAAGAGGAAGCGATATCGTTTTTAACTGCCGAAAAACTGGTAGAGCACCTAACGGATACGGCCAACAGCGCCAATTACAGATCGGCGATGTATAAGATCAAGGCCGTTTTACGCACTACCGAAAAAGACTTGCTGGAAGATATGGATACCCATATTGAAATTTTACAAGGGCGGCGGACCAGCACTATAAATCCTGATCTGAACGTAATTCAGCCGATTTTGAAAAGTATTAGTGAGGCTAAAGTTATCGCGTTAAAATACTTTTCGAACCATAGTCAGCAACATACCGAGCGCCTGGTTGAACCGGTTGGGGTATTTTATTTAGATGGTTACTGGCACCTGATAGCCTATTGCCGTTTGCGGGACGACTACAGAGACTTTAGGTTGGACAGGATACAGGATATCCGGCTAACAGAAGAAAATTTCTCGCGGAAGCACCCGCCATTGAAAAACCATTTGAAAAACTGGTATGAGGATAAGGACTTGCAGGAGGTGATTATCCGTGTAAACAAAAAGGCGGTGCCTTACCTGGGTGAGCAAAAATACTACAGCGGTTATATATCTGAACGCCACATGGATGATGATACGGTTGAGATGATATTTTTAACAGGATCAATAGAAGGTTTTGCGCGGTGGTATATGATGTATGGCGATATGGCTACGATAGTTAAACCGGATAAGCTGATCGATAGGGTGAAAGAGCTGATTGAAAATATTTCTGCAAAATTAGTTGGTACCGAGATTTCCTGCTGACATAGGGTTGTCATTAGCTGGTGTTTACTTTGTATTGTAAACCAAAAAATCAAACAGCTATGTCAATTATCAAAATGTTAGTTAAAGAAATGGAGCAGGAAGCTCAAACCACCCGCAAAATGTTAAGCCGCATTCCGGATGATAAATACCAGTGGGCGCCGCATGCTAAAAGCATGACCATACAACGTTTAGCCAACCACATTGCCGAGTTACCTGCCTGGGTAACTATGACATTAAATACCAGCGAACTGGATTTTGCCGCTAACCCGTACGAATCAACCTTTATTAACAACACAAAAGAATTACTGGAGCTATTTGAGAAATCGTTTGCCGAAGGTAAAGCGAGTTTGGAGCAAGCTACGGAAGCCGACCTGGAGCCTATGTGGACCTTACGCAATGGCGACCAGATATTGAGTTTATCAACTAAAGGCGAAGTTATCCGGATGGCTTTTAGCCAGATAGTGCATCACAGGGCACAAATGGGTGTATTTTTAAGGTTATTGGATGTACCGATACCGGGAAGTTACGGGCCAAGCGCTGATGATATGAATTTTTAATTTTTATTGTGAAACGAAGCAACCGCATGGTGGTTATGGCTCCATGCGGTTGCTTCGTTCCTCCTTTGACACCGTTTTATATTATGCCTTTTACCCTTTCCTGATACTCTTTAATTGCTGTTTTTGAGGCGCGTGTTAGCCAGCCATCAATCAGCAATTGTTTTAAAACTTCGGGTTGTACTGCTGCTAATTTAACCAGTACGTAATTAGAATTATCGTAGTGCGGGGTGATATAGAAAATATCAGGATCGGCTTTTATCAATGCGTCTCTGTTAGCAACCGGCATGGCCAAGGTTTCGCCATCTTCTTTCATGCGGGCCAGCAACTTTTTTTGGAAGTAGAAACCCTCGGTACCAAAACACAAACCTTCACGGGTTCCCGGTAAGGAAAGAACTACCTTGCGGATGAACTCAAGATAGATGATGGTGCTGGTATTCATTACACTAATGTAAAGCTTTTAAAACATTTTGACCGCAAATGCTTTTATCTGTTATGAGCATTTCCGACGAATCTTTCCGTGAGCAATTTAAACCGCTACACATACCGGCCCATTATCAGGATAGTAATAATGACCAGGATAAAATTGTTTATGCTTTGGCCCAGCTGGGCGAAGGAGCGGCTGACGAGGTTGCCGCCAAACTTGCCGAACTTGACCCCGCCATTGATGCCGCACGCTTTACCGCTGTGGCCGCTTCGGTGTTAAATAATTTGTTTGATAAGGGCCTGATCAAAGGCGCTGAAATATCCGGGAAAACCCGTTACGATCTGAGTAAAATTACCAAAGCTAATGATGGCGGCGTAAACCCGGATCTGCTGGCGCCGGGTTTGGATTAGTATGAGCCTTGTGTACCCGAGCGTAATTGCGCCGCGGTGCCTTCGAGTGTAATGTGCTTGAACATCTCTTTTAACTTGGCCACACGTTGCTTGTAAAATATACTACGATAGGGTTTTACCTCATCTAACAATTCCATTGCCTCTTGTGCCCAATCTTTAAGTTCTGCTACTTTATTTTCCTTATCAACCGCTGTCATAATCTGTATTTTTGAAATACAATTTTACTAAATTTATTAGTATTTGTCAAGTGTTTTTTGTACTTTTATTGTATGTAAGATGTATGAAGTAAGCGAGAATCAAGAGACAAGAATCAGGAATCAAGATTGAAAAAAATCCTACTTTATCCCCCTCTTAAATAATGACTGAAGGATTGAATGCCCGAATGATTGATTGAAAAAAACCTACTTTATCCCCCTCCATTATATAATGATTGAGTAAAACGAGAGAATTAATTTAAAAAATCCCCCTTATACCCCCTTCTTTGTTATTTAAGTTATTGATGTTATTATGAAAAATGAGTTGCAAGAGTTATACGGCAATATTGATATTTACCTGTTCGATCAGTTATTGAAAGGGACCTATGACGATTGTCAGTCTGTTATTGATGTGGGTTGCGGCGGGGGTAGAAACATCGTTTACTTTTTGAAAAACGGGTATGATGTTTTTGGTATTGACCCGAATGCCGGGACGATTGAGGCTGTTAAAGGTTTGTCGTTAAAGTTAGCGCCATTAAACCTTTTAGAGAACTTTGTGGTTGCGAATGCTGAAGACATGCCTTTTAGTGATGCTGCTTTCGATCTGGCTATTTGCAGCGCGGTGCTCCACTTCGCTAAAGACAATGCTCATTTCGACGCGATGTTGAATTCGATATGGAGGGTGATTAAGCCGGGTGGATATTTGTTTGCACGGTTGGCATCGGATATTGGCATTGAAACGCAGGTACGTGATATGGGTAATGGCCGCTATTTATTGCCCGATGGCTCGGAGCGGTTTTTGGTTAATGAACAAACATTGTTGCGATACACGCATAAATTAGGCGGACAACTGCATGAGCCCATTAAAACAACCAATGTGCAAAACCTGCGCTGTATGACCACCTGGTGCCTGCGTAAATTGTAAGCAAAGCAACCTACAAGGTTTAGCTGCCGTAATATTGATATGCCCAAGCCTGAAACCTTAGTGATATTGAGCCCCGGCTTCCCGGTTAATGAAGCGGATAGCACTTGTTTGCCACCACAGCAGGTTTTTGTACGCGCGCTTAAGCAAGCCTATCCTAATTTAAATATTGTTGTTTTGGCGTTTGAGTATCCCTTTGCCAAAGCAAGCTACCAATGGTTTGGTGTTGATGTGATTGCCTTTGGCGGAAAAAACAGGAACAAGTTATTCCGTTTGTTTAACTGGATCAAAATATGGCAGGTTTTGCGAAAGCTCAACAAGCAGAACAATGTTATTGGCCTATTAAGTTTTTGGGTTGATGAATGCGCTTTTATTGGGCATTACTTTGGCAAGCGATATGGCACAAAACATTTAAGCTGGATTTTGGGGCAAGATGCCAGACCGGGTAACCGCTATTTTAAGCTCATCAAACCAAAGGCGGAACAGTTAATAGCCTTATCGGATTTTGTTAGGAACGAGGTTTATAAAAACTATGGTATTATGCCCAAGCACACCATTACAACCGGTATTGATATTTGCCTTTTCGGCGAAAGCCCGCTTAAGCGGGATATTGATATTTTGGGGGCGGGATCGTTAATAGCACTTAAGCGATACGATGTTTTTATAGAGGCGGTGAAAACTATAGCGAGGTATATACCTAATGTAAAAGCGGTAATCTGCGGTAAGGGCCCCGAAAGGGAAAAGCTTCGAAGGCTGATCAAACAGCATGGTTTAGGTAAAAACATAGTGCTGAGGCACGAATTGCCGCATGCTGAAGTTTTGGGTTTAATGCAGCGCTCGAAGGTATTTTTACATACATCCGAATATGAAGGTTTTGGCGCCGTGTTATTAGAGGCCTTATATGCCGGGGCACAGGTTGTATCGTTTGTTAAACCCATGGATAAAGCTGTTGAACACTTACATGTGGTTAACAATTTTGAAGAAATGAATGCCCGGGTATTTGAATTGTTACTCGAAAAACAACTTGATCATACCCCTGTATTGGTTTACCCGATACAACAAGTAGCTATTGATATGATGAGCCTATTTTCTCAAAGTGATAGTGCTACTGCTTCTATCCTCGCGGCAATGGCTTCGGACGAGAGGGTTTCTTTGTAATGTTTTAAGGTGAACTCGCGCTGTTGAGCCATGTTCATCCCGATGGTTTTAAGTAGGGTGGTTAATAGAGCCTGCTGATTTCCTGCTTCGTAAAGGTGTCCACATTTGCCATTGTCGGTCATCATCCGGAAGGAAAGAATATCGGTAACAATAGGGATCACACCGCACGACATGGCCTCGCAAATTACGGCGCTTGATCCTTCGTAAAAGGAACCAGAAATAATGAAGTCGGCACCGTTGAACCAGTATAATAAATCAGCATGTGGGGTTTTTCCGACCAATACGATGGCATCACGAAGAGTAGGGTTATTATCCAATAGTTCAATAATTTCGGACAGTAATTCTTCGGTTTGGTAGATCATATATAACCGTGCCGAGGTATTGATTTTGACGAAGTTTAAAAAGACTCTAACTACATTTAACGGGTCTTTATTCTGATTCAAACGGCCAACCCACAAAAATATGGGGGCACCACTAATGCCGGTTATTGCCTGCGCGAGGGCTTTATCAATTGGACTAAATACGGATGAAACCTCCATTACACCGTGAATTTTATTGGGCGACGCCAGGTTGCCGCGGATAACCCATTCCATCCCCATATCGCGCGAAGCAAAAAGATAGGCATTGATACACCGGTCAGCTAATTTTTGGATCCTTTTTTTAATGCCCGTGTGTGGCTGTTCGGCGTGGTGCTGAGCGATCACTTTGATTTTGGAACCAAGCAATAATCGTAATTGGATGATCTGCGATGAAAAATGCAAGCCGTGAATAAATACGATATCCGGGTTTAAACTTTTGATGTATCGGTGTAGCTTAAACGGGAAATACCTACCCCATTTAGATAAGCGTTTGAATTGAAACTGAATACCATTTTGCAGGTATTCGCCTTCGTAATTTATCTGCTCAATGCTAATAATGGTATGATTTACAGCCAGCGCCTCCTGAATACAAACGTAAAAGTTAATACGGCGCAGCCATGCTTCGGGGGTATTAAACTCCGGCGTATATACATAGCTGGCAAAAACGATCTTCATTTAGTGAACAGATAAAAGGCCTTCCGCTGTTACAGGTAGCTTGGCTTCGGGATAGTATTGATGGATCTGATGGATCAATCCTGATAAATCACCCTGAACATATTTGCAAGTGCCATTTATTTCAATTTTACTGTAGGCATCGCGGTTAAGGTTGATTAATTGGACAGATAGTGTTTCATCAAACAGGCGGATATTTCCATGATGAATAACCAACAAGATATCTTCGGGCGTGATATCAAAAAATGAACTTACATGTGGTTTTACGATAACAATATCCGCATCCTTGCCTTCGGCAAGTTGGCCGCTGTTGGTTTTCCAAATGTGGGATGGATTAGTTGTTAATGATTGGTATAGCTCTTCATCACTCAACAAGGTGGTTTTTCGCGCCAGACGGATATGATCCCAGATATCCGAATTCCCCGTAAGGGTTGAATCTGTTCCGAAGAGTACGGTTGTGCTATCTTTCAATGCATTAACCGGGGCTGTTTTGTTCAGCAAAAAGTAATTGGTTTGGGGGCACCAAACTAAGGCCTTAAAATGTTTGGCTTGTTCCGGATTCATTGCTACGCCGTGTATACCAATCAAATCGCGTTGTAAAATATTCCAGCGGATCAATTCATCAATTTCAAACTCTGCGGCTTTGTCTGTTCCTTCGCCAATATGAATAACGGCCGGGATATTCAGCTTTAACGGGTTATTTAACCGTGGTTTCCAGTTTCGCTCAAGGCGGATGGAATGCAGGCTTTGGCAATGATCATGAACGGTGATCAACTCTTCGCCGGTATCGTGCTTTATGCCATGATCCACAACCGTAGTAACACCGCAAAGCAGGCTTTTATAAACGCCCCATTTGGCACGCAAGGCTACCGGGATAGCCAAAACCCGGTCAATTTGTTCTTTATAATTTGTATGAATGTAGTCGCCCCACTCTACATAGTTTGAATAGGTTTTGCAACCCAATTGCGGGAAAACGTTAAAATCCAGATGATCGTGCGAGTTGATCAAGCCGGGGATAGCCAGAGCATTCCCTAAATTTAATTGCAGCCTGTCGTCAAACTCGGCAAAGGGAGTATTTGATATGAAAGAGATCTGGGCGCCATCAATCCCGATGTTAAAAACATCGTTACTACCCATCAATTTCACATCATTTAAAACCATCATCCTTTTTTTAAATGCAATCCGTAAATCATGGGCATCCCTCTAAATTTCCAGTATACGTGCATCGCATTTTGTTTTATGTAGTAATGCATCACGGTATTATCAATTACTTTTTCGGCTTCGTTAATCAGTTCAAAATTTTGTTCTTTAAAAAAGGATTTGATCGCATCGGTTGGATGCACAAAATTGACTATCGGGATATGTGTATTCTGATATTGAAAGGTCCGTTTGCCCCCGGCGGCCAATGCTTTGGGATGAAAATCGGTAATAATGATATTACCTCCGGGCTTTAAAACCCGGCACCATTCCAACAAGGCCTCGTCCAGGTTTTCGATATGAGCAACCGTTAGGGTTGATATGATCAGGTCGTAAGTATTATCCGGAATATGCCCTAAAAAGTTATCTGTGATCTGCACTGTATCCGCATCCGGGAATTTGAGTTTTAAGCGGTTAAGCATCCCATCCGAAACATCGTAACCGGTTAATTTAGCCGGTAGGTTTTGGAAGAGCATAGGCCAGTGCCTGCCGGTGCCGCAACCTATATCGGCTATTACTTTATCCTTAACGGAAATATTGGCCATTAGTTGGGTAAAAACCACGCCGTCTAAGTAAAACATCAGGTTATCCGGTTGGTCGTCGTAATTATCGGCCCAAAGGTTATACGCCTCTTGCGAGCCCTTATCGGGGACATGAAAGGATTTGTATTTGATGATGTTCCTGATGGTTTGTATCACGGTCTGAAGATTAGATTTAACACAGTTGTAATTAGATACGTGCCGTTTTTAACAAGGGTTGCCAACACGATTATTATTTGTGACACAGGCAACCGGGCATAGGCATCCGGCGTATTCATAATATACAGTAACACTACATATACTTATCCAAAGCATGAATAAGGTTTTATTATTTAACCCCAAAAGCGCGAATGCAACTTATCGCATTCCCAATTCTATTTTAAATATCGCGGCATCTATTGATGACAAGTACGAATGGGTTATTGTAGATGGCAACCGCGAGGTTGATCCGCAGCAAACTATATTGGATTATCTGGCATCGGGAGATATAAAATACCTTGGTTTTACTGTAATGCCCGGCCCGCAATTGCGCCAGGCTATACCCATTGCCAAAGCGGTAAAAGAAAACTTTAAGGATACAACCATGATATGGGGTGGGTATTTCCCCTCTAATCACTCTAAAGTGGTATTAGATTCTGGATATGTTGATTTTATTATCAATGGCCCCGGTGATAACTGCTTTCCGAGATTGATTGATGCTTTGGAGAACTTTGAGCCTTATGAATTTATCAAAAACCTGATATACAAAGCCAATGGAACTATCGTAAAAAACGGGAAGGAAGATCTTTTAGATCAGGACTCCTTGCCAGCGTTACCCTATGATAAACTGGCTAAGTTTTACCCGATGGAAAAATACCTGGGTAAAACCTATCTGGGCGAAAAAACGCTGGCTTATCACTCCAGTATTGGCTGCCCGTTTACCTGTTCATTTTGCGCGGTGGTGCCAATTTACGAGGCAAGATGGAAAGCTAAATCGGCAAAAACGGTTTATAAAGATGTTAAGGCCATCAAGGATAAATGGGGTGCCGATGCGATAGAATTTCATGATAACAACTTCTTCGTATCTGAAAAACGGGCCGTTGAATTTGCCAAACTCATTATGCACGAAAACATGACCTGGTGGGGAATGGCGCGCATTGATACGATGGATAAATTTAAAGACGAATCGCTGGCTATTATCCGGGCGTCGGGCTGCAAGTGTATCTTTTTTGGCGCCGAAAGCGGCAACGACAAAGTGTTAGAGCAAATGGATAAAGGCGGCTCGCAAACCGGCGAGCAGATATTACGCTTTGCCGATCGGATGCGCAAGTTTGATATCATTCCCGAATACTCGTTTGTGTTGGGAACACCCGCGCCAACCCCCCCAGAAGTGCAGGAGCTGATAGATTTTGATATCGACTTTATTAAAAAGGTGAAAAAGATAAACCCCAATACCGAGATTGTGATCTATACTTATAGCCCGGTGCCTACTGAGGGATCGGAAATGTATAAAGAAGTATTGGCTAGCGGGTTTAAATTTCCGGCAACGCTGGAAGATTGGATAAGCCCTGCCTGGGAAAGTTTTGACTTGCGGAAAAACCCGCTTACACCCTGGTTAACGCCCGAGATGATAGACAAGATAAGAAACTTTGAAACCGTGCTGAACGGCCTTTACCCAACAGTTACCGACATTAGGTTAGGCCAGCTTAAGCGGAGGGCCATTAAATTAATGTCGGCCCTGCGCTATAAGAATAATCTGTTTAGCTACCCATACGAGATCAAACTTTTACAAAGAGTATGGCGCTATCGCCAACCAGAGATTCAGGGCTTTTAATTATGCAATCGCTACTACATACCTATAAACGCTATCGCACTTTGCAAACAGGTGTAATATCGGCTATGCCTATTGTGGTGTTAATGCCACATAGCGCCTGCAATTGCCGTTGTGTAATGTGCGATATATGGAAGGATAATAAAAACCTGAAGCAGCTTACCGAAGATGATATTATGGGGTTGCTATCATCTTTAAAAAAGCTCGGAACACAGCAGGTGGTAATGTCGGGCGGTGAAGCGTTGCTGAACAAGAATTTCTTTAAGCTATGCGAAATCTTAAAAAGCCACAACATCGGCATAAGCTTACTCTCAACCGGTTTAACATTAAAACATAACGCCGAACAAATATTGAAATGGGTTGATGATGTTATTGTTTCGATGGATGGTGATGAGGCCCTTCATGATGCTATCAGGAACATCCCCGGAGCATTTAATAAGTTGCGTGAAGGGATAGCTGCAATTAAGGCTATTAAACCTGATTATAAAATTACCGCCCGCTGCGTGATACACCGGTTAAACTTCCGCAATTGGGAAAACATTATTAGTGAGGCAAAAAATATTGGTTTGGACCAAATCAGCTTTTTACCTGCCGACGTAAGCAGCGAAGCATTTAACCGCCAAACCGGTTGGACCGAACCTAAGCAACATGAGATATTATTATCAGAAAGCGAGTTGTATGAGTTACAGGTAATTCTTCTTAATATTATTATTGATAAAATGGGCAACGGTTTTATTGCGGAAAGCCCTACTAAGCTGCAGAACATTTATGACTATTACGCAGCGTTTTATAACCGTGGTCCGTTCCCTTTTAAAAAGTGCAACGCCCCCTGGGTATCAACTGTGGTTGAAGCGGATGGCAGTGTTCGCCCATGTTTTTTTCACGGTGTTATCGGCAATATTCATACAGACTCTTTGTCGTCGATATTGAATAGTGATGATGCTATCCATTTTCGTAAAACACTTAATATGCAAACCAATGATATTTGTGTAAAGTGTGTTTGCTCGCTAAATCTTAATCCACGCACAAGCCTTAATTAAGCATGAGCAGCGATGTGAACATATTTAAAAATAGCGAGCCGCTAAAGTTTAACATTTTATATGTTATTCTATTTCTGGCTGTTTTACAGCTATTTATCGCGCTGTTTACCAATGGTTTTTTAATGTCGGCCGACGAGGCCATGTGGCATTATATCGGGCGCAATTGGTTCAGAAACGGGTTAATACCTTATTCTACCGGGGGTATAGATAATAAATCACCCTTGATATTTGCCATATTCGGCTTGTCTGATAAGCTTTTTGGCATCAATTATTGGTTTCCGAGGGTGCTGGGTACTATTTGCCAATCTGTAGGGATCTATTGTGTTTATAAAATAGCCACCCACTTTGCTAACAAACAGACGGGCCTGTTTGCCGTATTGTTTTATGGTCTATCGGTACTTTGGCATTGCGCTGATGGCAAATACGTGTCTTACACGGAAACGTACGAGATACTGTTTATCACCATAGCCTTTTATACTCTGCTTATTGCATCAAATAAAAGAGGTTTTTTTTTAAGTGGGGTATTATCAGCATTTGCTTTAGGCTTTCGCCAATCTGCCGCATTTGGCATCGTACCTATGTTTATTACAGCCTTCCGCAAGGGCTGGGTGTATAGCCTAAACTATTGCCTGGGTTTGTTAGTTGGCACCGCTTTGTTAATTGCCCTTTGTTGGTTGGTAGGTATTGATATTCACAAAATGTTATTCTACACCTTCGCCGATAACTATGGTCCGGGCAGTACTACAGACCATGTGTTAATGTGGCGTATGGAGCAGTTTTTCAATATGTTCCTTTACTCCGAACTGGTCTTGTTTTACCCATTAGTACTGGGCTATATTTTTATAAACCGCAAAGCCGACTGGCTTATAATCTGGCTCGTTGTTGAGTTTTTAGGTATTTGCATAGTTGGCAATTATGCCAGAGTGCATCTTAAAGAGATGTTACCGCCAATATCTATAATCAGCGCTTTAACGCTATCACACCTTATCAATGTTTATCAGCTTCCATCAAAACCTGTACTGGCCATTGTGTTTCTATGCTTTTTTCCCAGGTTATTGGAGCCGTTGGTTAACTTAAAGAAATTGCTGTCGGCCAAAACTCTAACTGCGGAACAATATTGCCGCGAACCATTCACACAACCAGAAGAGGAAGCTTGTAAAAAACTGGGCCAGTGGGTAAAAGCGAATACACCATCAACCGAAAAGGTTTTAGTAGCCGGCTATGGGGCGCAGGTACAGGTTTATACCGAACGGTTATCTCCAAGCGTTTTTTTTAACGCTACCCAACAAACGGAAGCCGATAAAAAAGTACTTTTTAAAGATATAGATTCACATAAACCCGGAATGATCCTTATTCCATTATTCCCCGAATACACCAAATATGTAGATGCCGAAGTACGGCAATACCTGGCCAACCTAGTAGCCAAAGAGTATGATGCAAGCCAGTGCCTTTATAATTATACCGTTTACCAAATAAAACAGAATGGCAAATAATATCCTCTTCACCCATTCATATTTTTTAAGGTTTGACCCTAAGCAATGGGAAACCGGACAGCCCTACCCACCATTGGGAACACTGTACGCAGCTGCTTTAATGCGTCAGAATGGATATAATGTTTCTTTGTTCGATACGATGTTTTCGAGCACGGCCGATGAGGTTAGCCAATCTATTATCACTAACGTTCCCAATTTTTTTGTGATCTACGATGATGGGTTTAACTATCTCACCAAAATGTGCCTCACCAATATGCGTGAAGCCGCTTTTAAAATGTGCAAACTGGCCAAGGCTGGTGGATGTACCGTTATCGTATCAAGCTCAGATTCCACCGATCATTACGAAGAATACCTGAAAGAAGGTGCCGATTTTATAATGATAGGTGAAGCTGAGAATACATTACTTGAGTTGGTAAACTCTATCACAAACAACAAGCATAATTATGATGAGATAACCGGGTTGGCATTTTTAAAAAATGGAGCAGCTAAAAAAAATCCGGGGCGTGGCGTGTTGAAAAACCTGGATGAGTTGCCTTTGCCCGCCTGGGATCTGGTAGATGTTGAACCCTATCGCCAAATGTGGCTAAAAAGTAAAGGCTACTTTTCGCTCAATATGGGTACTACGCGTGGCTGCCCTTTTAAATGTAATTGGTGCGCCAAGCCTATCTATGGCAGCCGGTATAACTCCCGCAGTCCGGAGAATGTGATTGAAGAATTGAAGTTTTTAAAAGAGCGATACAACATGGACCATGTTTGGTTTTGCGATGATATCTTCGGTTTAAAACCCGGGTGGGTAGCAGAGTTTGCCCGCTTAGTTAAACAGGAAAACCTGAACTTCAAATACAAAATACAAAGCCGCGCCGATCTGCTTTTGCAGGATGACCAGATTAAAGCGCTTGCCGCTTCCGGATGCGACAATGCCTGGATAGGTGCCGAAAGTGGTTCGCAGCAAATATTGGATGCCATGGATAAGGGTACAACCATTGAACAGATCTACACTGCTACACGCTTGCTTAAAAAGCACGGTATTAAGCCCTCATTTTTTATACAATTCGGGTATCTGAATGAGACCAGGGAAGACATCGCTTTAACAATAAAAATGATAAATGATCTGCTTCCGCACGAGATCGGAATTTCTGTTTCATACCCCTTACCGGGAACTGTTTTTCATCAAAAAGTTAAAGCGGCCATGCATAATAAAACCAACTGGACAGATTCGGACGAGATGGCTTTAATGTTCAGCAACACTTACCCACCGGCTTTTTATAAGCAACTGCATAAATATGTACATCAGAATTATCACATGCATTTAGCCCAGCATAACCTGATTAAATTATTTACCGACCCTCTAAACATCACATTAAAATCAATCAAAAAAGCCCTGTCTATTTTATATTATACCCCGGTTACACTGATTGAAAAAATAAAACTGGCACAAACAGAAAGGCTTGTATCATGACAATAGAATCCGGACAACTTAATGAGCAGGCTACTGCCGAGGCATTCAGCAAGCAGTCGGTGATATTTGATGAAATATATTCTAAAAACACCATCGTTAACTATAAACGTGAACGGGTGAGAACACACGTATTAAACTACCTTAAACCTAACAGCGCAATATTGGAATTGAATAGCGGCACCGGCGAGGATGCCGTTTTTTTTGCTCAACGCGGCCATTATATACATGCTACCGATATATCAACCGGCATGCAATTGGAATTGAGAAATAAGGCTGAACGCAACGGTTTATCCGATACCATCAGTACCGAATTATGCTCGTACACTCAATTAAATCAATTGCAAAACCGGGGGCCGTTTGATCATATATTCTCAAATTTTGCCGGATTGAATTGTACCGATAAGCTGGATGGTGTTCTATTATCATTATCTCCATTATTAAAACAAGGCGGTATGGCCACATTGGTTTTGCTCCCTAAGTTTTGCTTGTGGGAATCACTATTGGTATTTAAAGGGAAATTTAAAACCGCGGTTCGCCGGTTGTTTAGCAGTAATGGGGCAAAGGCGCATATTGAAGGCACTTATTTTAAATGCTGGTATTATAATCCCTCTTTTGTGATCAACACCCTTAAAGATTCTTTCGATCTGGTTGATTTGGAAGGTTTATGTACCATAGTACCACCATCGTACATTGAAAACTTTGCCGAAAAACATGCATCTGCATATAGCTACCTAAAGAAAAAGGAAAACGAGTTGAAGAAATCCTGGCCATGGAGATCTATCGGCGATTATTATATCATCACCCTAAAAAAGAAATAATTATACGTGCGCTAAGGTGCTTTCAGTATCATGCAATAACTCGTTCACTCGGCTCTCGTAACGGCGAATTAGTTTATGCTGAAAATTAACCGGATCGGGCTTTGCAAAATGTTTGGTTGCCGACATGCCCATTACAATACCTTTCATGTTCACCCTTTTTTGCAGTGTTTTTTTCAGCCAGCGGGAGGCGGTTATGTTACGCAACATATTATCAATAGCATTGCCCAGCTTATTATTGAAAGCTAACTCTATCAGGCGTTTTAACCCGGTGTTTCTTAATGGCCGGGCAGTTGCAACCCGCATGTAATTATTGGGCAGATAAGTAGTGGTCCACGCATTGACCGAATAAAACTTCTCGAATGTAATGTCGCCCTCTAAAGGTATCAGGGTTACAATTTCTGTAGCCGTGTAAATATTCTTTTCAACTATCTCTAAACCGTCTTCATCAATAAAATAATTCATGCAAAAAAAGTGTTCCTTGTTTACCAAAAAGGTTAATTTTTTAAGCATGTGTAATAAGGTGCGGGCTATCCAGAGACGGTTTTTAGCGGTAATGATAAACAGATCGATATCAGATTCATCATCGGCAAAGTTTTTTGATAATGAACCCGATATAGCAATACCACGCACATAAGGAAAGCGGATCAATATATGTCCTACTTTTTCAGCTATCTTAATTAATTCAGCAGCCTTGCTGTTACCCTCTTGTCGCCTTATAGCTATATTAGGGTCATTTTTTAAAGTATAAAAGCCATCAAACTTGTAAACCGAATCGGTAATAAGCAAATGGGAAAGTGTGGCATTAAACGCTTCGTTATCGCATTTATCGCCCAAAAATAAAAAGATCTCTCCCGCGGTAAGCGGATAGTTAAACACATCAAAATATGCGAGTGTTGCTATGATATTTTTATTGATACCCGACACGTTTCTATCTTTTAACTGATGGTTCTTCAAGCTGATTATTATTGATACCCTTTATATATAACACGGATAAACCGTTATTCCGGTTGCCCGGATTATCAAATAATTATTGCTTTTTAAGCTCTTTTATCCCACTATTTGTAAAAGCAAAAAACGAAAAGAATAAACCATAAAACATGGTTCCTTTATCTACATCCAACACGTTTTCGGATAAAGACACAATTACGATGAGTAAGATGAACGTGAGATAAAGAACATCTTTACTTGCCATCGCATTTTTAAAGCCATAGTACAGCGTGCTCAGGTAAATTAGTAATCCCAAAATACCGGTTGCTAATAACAGGCTCAGGTATTCATTATGTGCATTTAGCTTGTTTAAAAAAGAATTATATAGTTTTTTATCGAAATAACCCTTGCTGAGCAAATCAGTTTCGGCCCCCGAGCCATAACCTATTACCGGCGATTTGATTATTAACTCACCGGCAACTTTCCACCTTGATAAACGCGGATCGGTAATGTCACCGTTAGTTGATTGGGATATATCATCTTTCAGATCATTAAAAAAACGATCTCTGAATGTTTGTGATCTGGATAAGATCAATGTCGAAAATAGAACAACAGCAAAACTCACTATGATGAATTGCGACCGCTTACGTTTTCCCTTCAAAATAAAAAAGGGAAGAGCGATACATACCGCAATTAATATAGTCACGCAAACAGATTTTGAACTCAATTGAAGTAAGCCAATAGAAAGCAGTCCGCAACATGCACCGTAAAATAGTTTCGCGTTTATTTTTGTTGAGTTGATTAACACCGATAACAGATAAACCAGGGCCAAGCCAACTTGCAGCGCCAAAAATGTAGCATGCATTCCAACCGGATCCGAAAAGTTATGATTGGTGAACGCCGCTGAAAAAAGTGTTTCAATAGAGTAGCCATAATAATGGATAACCCGTAAAGCATCTAAATACAAATAAGCGATGGTTAACGTGCTGCATAAAGAAAAACCCAATAAAAAATTATCCTTATACTTTTTCAGATCAAGCGAAGTAGTTGAAAACAATATGGGTATAAGCAGAATTGCTAATTGCCTGCCCAATTCGGTAAATCCGGCACCTTTATTTGGTGAGTAGGCTATTCCCAAAAGGGTGATAAAGAAAGCTGATTGCAAAATCACGGTCCGGACATTGAATATTGACCGGACGTTTTCCTTTTTCAAATTGATCAATGTATGTAAACCAAAACTGATCAGGATGATATGGCTATAAAAAAGATCAAAGGGTAAACTGAAAAGTAGCAGCAGGATATGATAATAGCTTATTTTGTTGGTGAGGGTATCATCAATAACAAAAATCTGTTTTAAAAAGCTATGTGGATTTTTATCCGGAATAGCGTCAGTTTGTTTTTGCAGCTCAGCTTTGGTTACTGTTGTCTTATCAAAACCAGGTTCATCAAGCATGGTCAATTCTTCTTGATCACCAAAACCATATATGGCGTTATTGGCTTCCATTAAGTTAACGGCCTTTTGAGTGATAATAACACTCTAAAATATAGTCTTCGTATTGCTCTATCACTGTTTCCCAGTTAAATTGATTCTGTATTTTGTAGAGGTTGTTTTTGACCATTGCGCTTTCGGGAGCCTGGCGTTGTACGGTTTCAACGAGCTGACATACATCGGTAGCATTGTTAAAGTAAAAGGCGTCTGTTGTTAATACCGCCTGGTTAAACGGGTTATTATGCGCGGCTATTAAAGCCTCGCTGGCCATAGCCTCTAATAGCGATGGGTTGGTTCCGCCAACGCTATGCCCATGAAAATACAGATACGAGTTATTTTGCATTGACCTCACCTTGGTGTTATCAAAAATTGGCCCCTGAAACTGGATGCGCTCGTCGTTATTAAACTTGTTGGTGATAAATTTGCCAAAGCGGTTACCCGTGTCGCCAATCACTTTAAAGTTTTTGTTGGAGTTGCTCTTGTTAAACCCATCCAATATGGTTTCAATGTTGTTTTCGGGCTCCATCCGCGCCATTAGTAAAAAGTAATCGGGGTTTACATTGGCATTTAATGACACCACACTTCGTTCTTCATCCTCTAACAGATCTGCCCCATATGGGATATACTTGCTATCAATATCGTATTTTTCGCCGAGGTAAGATTTAATGGCGATAGAATCGGATATGTAGTAATCACTATGTTTTACAGCCAGCTTTTCGGCATATTTTAAAAACTCCTGTACTTTTTTAGAGTATTTGGAACGTTTCCATTCCAGGCCATCCATGTTAGTGATAATGGTGCTTTTTGAAGGATATAATTTGCCCCAAACAGAGCTGCTGGTATAACCCATCATTAATACCACATCAAACTTTTTGCGGCGGGCATCCATTATGCAATTAAAATCATACACAAACTGACCGGCGGCACCCATCAAATATTCAGGGTCGTAACAGTGCACAATGTCAACCCCGTTCCAGGTTGATTGCTGGTACGGATGGTTATGCGAGTTATACACCGACACCGAATGACCACGCTTAACCAAGCCTGCCGAAACATACTCGGATATATGTTCGAAGCCACCATAATGGTTTGGAATTCCGCGGGTTCCTAATATTGCTATCTTGAGTTTCATTGTATTAGTTAATACTTGAAATGTAGCCCGGGGGTTGCCTGCGATGTATTTATATTATTTGAGATTGATTGAATTTTACTGGGTTTATCTCTTAACCCAATGGTTAAAAGGTTATGAAACAAATACGCACTTTGCTGCCATTGGTATTTAGCCAATATTTGTTCAGCCGTGTTTTTGAGTCCCTTCTGCGATGGTGGATTCGCGATGATTGAAGCCAGTTTTGACTCAAACTCTTTTTCATTATCCGGGTTGAAAGTATGTGGTTCAAAAAACTCAAATTCGGCCATTGCTGTTGCAGATGAGCATAGAACCGGAACCTCACAAACAGCAGCCTCTAAAGGCGGTATACCAAAACCTTCTGCCTTTGATGGATAAACAAATAACCGGCTGGCCGCGTAAAAATTGTTTAGATCATCCTGTTTAACATTGGGAAACCAATGGAACAATGCTTTTTGATAGGGCGTTAGTTTTTGAATGATATCCTGTAAATCCTTAACCCTTATTGATTGCTGCCCAATAAATACCAACGGGATATTCTGTTTAAATAACTCCAGTTTTAGGTATTTGCTTAAAAGCAGCACATGGTTTTTTCTTGGTTCAATCCGGCTAACATACAGGATAAAGTTTTCTATACCGAATTTGGCTTTGATATTTTTCCGTGCAAATTCCTTTGAAATTTCAAGTTTGCTTACCCCGTTGGGAATAACCTTTATCTCTTCTTTCGGGATACCGTAATGATGGGCTATCCGCTCTTTTGAATAATTGGAAACGGTTGTTTTTATTGCCGCGTTTTTAATGCTCCTGCCAAATAAAAGGTTTCTGCTTACGCGATAGGCAAATGAAAAGCTATCGGGAAAGTCATTAAAAAGAACATCGTGCGTGGTTACAATATACTTGCAGTTGGGTTGCTGCATTGGTGCGATGTATTGAAAGTGGGCATAATCAAACTTGTGCTTTTTTATCAGTTCCGGTATATCAAACACAAGCCTTAATATCGCCGGTCTTCGCTTTTTATACAGCAATATGTTTTCCGGTTTAACTGATGGGAACAACTGTTTTACCTTATCCCCATCTTCCACTCCCCAATAAATATCCAGTTCGGGATACTTAAGCAATTGTGTATAAAGCTCCCTGATAAATGTTTGTGTTCCCTGGAAACCAGCATCAAATGAATGTGCATCAACAAACAGTTTAATGCATTTAGAGGCCATTGTACACCTCCTTTTCTTCGCGATAACGGATCAGTTTAGCCGGTACTCCTCCATAAACATTGTTAGCCGTATATAACCCTGCTTTTACAACCGCTCCCGCTGCTATAATACAACCATCTTCAATAACAGCACCATCCAAAATAGTGGCTTTGGCGCCAATCCAACAGTTTTTGCCTATGCGAATTCCTTTGTGAGTAACCCCTTGCAAGCGTATGGGTACATCTAAACTATCAAAAACATGATTCTCTGAATGAAAGCTTACATAATTGCCTATAATGGTATCGTCGCCAATTTCTATCCCGCCCGCGCATCCGTAAAAGCTATCATATCCCAAACCTACATTATTACCCACTCGCATGCCTTTGCCTAAAAACTGCAAGTTGCCAGTGCCTTCTATACGGGTGTTAATACCTACCGATACATTGTTGCCTAACCATATCCCCTTTTCAGAAAGCGCATCAATAAATACGCCTTGAGCAATGGTTACCGAACGGCCAACCTTAACTTTTGACCTTGCCTTAACTTTGGCTTTCGCCGATAAAAAAAACAGACCATTATTGCTGATGCCGCTTATATAACCATTAGCCAACATTACCATGCGGTCCAGCACCAATAAAAGGACATAGTACAGCGGAACCCGATGATCAATTTTATAATCATGCCCCTTCCACCTGGATATCAGTTTATTTAAAATGCGGATAAACATGGTCTATTTAATGGTATTATATAATTTGAGTAACAAACCCGCGGGCAAAAAAGATAACATGAACAAACCATAACTTCTCCAATCAAGCCTATTTACCTGCAGCACTTCTTTTAAGTTTTCACGGGCTTTTATTGGTTGATGATTGTTCCATAAAAACTTTTTAGCGAGTAAGGCATAGTAAGCCCCTTCCTTTATTTCGGGGCGATATTGTTCCCGGGCTATCCGGTATAGTTCATTTCCCTGTCCCTCGCTGATAGTTCCTTTTTGCAAGGCCGAGTATTTGATTTGCCTGAATTCACGAGGGCACCATTTTTCATCTATCGTTACCGATTCAGGATTTAAGCGCACCTTGATCAATGATTGCGAGAGGTTAAAAACCTTTCCTTTTTTTAGAATATTCCGCCATAAAAGATGATCCTCAAATCCCAAAGCATTCGGGTCATACCCTCCTGCAGCAATGATCTCATCCTTTTTATAAAATACGGTAGAGTGTATAAATGGGCAAAGTGTATAATCTAAATACTGCAACTGCTCATTACTATGCCCCGGTGGTTGATAGTTAAATACATAATTGCCCGCCATATCCATGTAGTCGGCAGCCGAGCCCAAAATATGGTAATCGGGATTTGATCCCATAAAACCGTACTGTATTTCTAACCTTTTAGGATGGCAAATGTCGTCGGCATCAAAACGGGCTATGTAATCGGCCCGGGCATATTCTAATCCTGTGTTTAAAGCTTTTGCCACGCCACCGTTATTCCGGTTGATCAGCACTATTCGGGTGTCATTAAATGATTTGATGACGTCAACCGTTGCATCTGTAGAGCCATCATTAACAATAAGTAACTCAAAGTTTGCGAACGTTTGCAGCAACACCGATTCAATCGCTTCAGCTATATATCGTGCCGCATTATAGGCGGGCATCAAAACGGTTATCACGGGTTTACTCGCTTCCATCAGATACAGTTTTAATAGCATTTTCTTTAATATTCACCAGCATCAACAATTCAAAAAACACGATGATGGATAATTGCTCAAACCAATAGTCAAGTAATAAAATACCGCTTATGAGTATTAATAATGGGATACCATAGGTGAGCTTTTTATAATCTTTTATAAAATAGCCCAGGTAAAAAACAACAAACGCTATTAACCCAATCAACCCATACTCGCTTAATAACTGATCGTAAACAGAATTTGGACTATTGATAAGCGAATGCCAATCGCCAGAGCGTCCGAAAAAATTAAGGTACAAATCCAAATGGTTGGTTAAAAAGCTACCGTTGATATAAGCATACTTTGCCGAAAACCCACCAGCTACTCCAAGATTTGTAGCCTTAAAGGCCATTTTTGATGAGAAGTTGCCAATGCCAGCACCTGTTAAAATTTTTTGCGGGTATTGCTGCAAATAGCTTAAGGTTTGCTGCATAGCCGATATTTTTCCAGGTACTATGCTTGCCATTTCCAGGCGCCTGGCTTCTGGCAAGCTATTTTTATGGGTGTTAACAAACGCTATCAATCTCCGGCGTTCATTGTTTGTATCTATTTTGTTCTGATACTCGGGTGAATGAATACTAGCTTTGGGTATTTGGGGCTTACGTGATGCAAGCCATTTTAAAATGTTGTTATGTTTAAGCTCCCATGCTTTCTTAGCATTGATCATGTAAATGGCTGCTGTTTTTTCCTGTCGCTCTTCTGTTGAAAGCACGCTATCAGGCTTTTGTGTGATGGATACAGGATACAGGTTAACAACCTCATTTGGTGGGTATTCGCGATACCTTAACCGATAGTACGTTCTATATAAGTACTCGTCATTTTGTGGCGAAATTTTGAACATAAAAACCCCAAGAAACATCAGGCAAACCACAATAATACTTTTTTGATCTTTTGTGGTTTTGAAAGCAAAGAGTAGTGCCAATACACCTGCCAGCATCAGGTTAATGGTATTGCTGCCTGTAAATAACATTATCGCCATGCATAACAGTACTATAGCCACATTTTTGCGGACAAGGAAATAAATAACACCAAAGGCGTTTAGCACCGCGTTAGTTGTAGACACATCAAACGTTATACCCTTAACATAATCTCCGGTACTGATAAAGTATTTTTGATACAAACCCTGAAAACGATAGGGATTAACATCGTGTATCTGGCAGATGATATTCAATAATACAAAGAGGGACACCGCCGCATTGATCAGGAAGAAAACCAGAATTGTTTTATGAATGGTTTCGATACCAATTGTTTCAACCATTAATTTAACCTGATGCATTGCCAGGATACACAACAACCAAAATCCGATCCCCAAAAGGCAAACAATATTATAATTGAGGGCGGTGTGGCTGCTGAATATTATCCAGTTTAAAACGGCAACGCCAATTACGATAGGATAAAAAAGTGGTAGCCGGGTGTTTTTAAAGCTAAATCCTATTTTAAAATCAACCTGTAATATATAGATGAGAATAATAGCCGCTACTTTAACTGCTATTTTAACATTCAAAAAGAGGATCAAAAAGACAAGCAATTTCCAATCTACAGAAGCAGCATGTTTTTTTAAATTAAACACCAAATTTTTAAACTTCATCTTTTATCAAATGCATTTGATCATAAAGAATACGGCTCAAAAAATGATTTGGTTGCCTGTAAAGTACCAATACCGATAAATTGGTCAGTTTAAAAGCGATGGGATGTTTTTCCAATCGCTCATTCGCAGTTGTTTCGTAAATAGCAGCGCGATCAAATAAATAGCGACAGCCAAAAGCGGGATAAGGATGTTGTTTTGCAATACATAACCAGCAATAAAACCAGCAATAACGGCACCTATGATACACCAAAACAATGATAGCCAAATTGTACTTAATCCCTTTTCATCATTCTTTTTAAGATAAGCAACACATTGGACCAACATAGCTAACAGGTAAGCTACCGCCGCGCCTTCGTTTTTAAAAAGCGGGATGAGTACTATATCACCTAAAACATTAATTATGAAGGTTAAAGTAATTACTCCCAATATAATTTTCAATCGCCCTTTAGCAAACCCAATGCTCCACAAAAAATTGTTAAAGTAAAGCAATGGCATCGATAGCGATAATATGAGTATGGTATTGGCGTTAACCGTTCCGTATTTGCCCGCTGTTATCCAATCTATGAGAGGTGCCCAGCATAAGTATAAAAGCAGTGCAACCAAAGTGGAAATGATCATCTCTATTCGCAGCAACCTATGCAAGTCGGCTATAGGCAGCTCTTTCTCTTTAAGCAATTGTGTAAAGCGCGGAACCAGCAGTGGGGCTATAGCCAATAAGGGCAATGTGCTTAATTCAAAAATTTTGTAGGCAAAACTATATTCTGCCAATTTTACTGATGATATCATTAAACCAATAAAGATCCAATCAAATCGGGCCAATGCCGATGTGAAAACAACCACACCAATTTGCGGAACAGATTCTTTGATTAGATGGATGTATTGTTTGCTATCCCAACTTATCGCGATGGGTATTTTAAGCTGATGTTTGAACAAAATGATGGTGAACAATAATTCGATGGCATCTCCCACAATAAAGATAAATACAACATAACTTAGGGTCAAACTATGCAATAAGAAGAGGACCAACAGTGCAAGCCCGCGAACAATATTGGATATTACCGACATCTGTGCCAGCACCTTAAACCGCTCGAAACCGGCCGCCAATTGTTTGAAAGGCGTAGAGATAAACAGCATCAATTTTCCGACACCTATGAACAACAACAGTTTATTATCGCCAAACATTTGCGGAGAAATAACATCAGCTATAAGTAGCAAAGTATAAAATACAAGCCCGCTTATAATAACATGGAACAGATAGGTTGACAATAACGAAGCGGGGGTTTCTCCGGATGCTATTTGACGAATGATAACCTGATCGATCCCAAAAGAAAGGATATTGAATGCGGCCAGCAAAATGGCTAAGGCCAGGTTGATTTGCCCGAAAGTGTTTTTATCCAAGCCTGTTGACAGAGCTAAGAATATCAATAAACCGAAAGCCTGGTTAACAACAAGCTGCAACGTATTTGCCGAAAGGTTATGAATTAGCTTACCCTTCATTTGCCTGTTTTGTTTGCTATTGGTGATCTATTAATATTCGGCTAAAACGGCTTCATCAATATATACTTGTTGCGGTTTTACAACAGTATTTGATTCTTCTAATTGTTGTAATAGTATATACTTAAGCCTGGTATGCTTAACGGTAAGGCTCGCTATTGCCCAGCCTTCAGTGCCATCTAAAAAACCAAGGCGGAACACGTAGTTCTTTACAAAATTGAACAAGGGCGATAAATATAGTTTAACAAAGGTTGATCGTTTCCCGTTAAGATAATACTTCCTTGCGCACAAATGCGCATAGTTAACGCTCTTGTTATGGAAATCGTTAATATCTTTAACCGAATAATGTTGCAGGTTACCTTGTAGCTTTTTACGCTGCACGCCGGCGGGAATATCCAGCGTTTCGTGTACCGGAGAATCGGACCACTTAACTTGTGTGCGGTTAAATAACCTGATGTGATGATCATGCCCCCATTTACCAAAACGGATCATCTTATCACCAAAGTAGGATCTGAATTTAATATCATACACCACCATTGAATCATTTAAGTTTAATTTAGATAGGGCGTTGATCAATTCATCATCCGGCACTTCGTCGGCGTCAATGCTCAATATCCAATCGTATTCGGCCAATTCAATTCCTTTGTTTTTATTGGCGGCGTACCCATCCCATTTTTTAGTATATACACGGCACCTGGCTTCCCGGGCTATCTGTACAGTATTATCGGTACTGCCATTGTCTATTATTACAACATCACGCGTGATAAGCAAGGCTTTATTAATGCTTTGAGCAATAATATCAGCTTCATTTTTAGTTATGATAACAACCGAAACAGGAACCATAAGATGATCGTATTAGAAATGAATTGTATAATCCATCACGAAAGCAAATGGTAAAAGGTTGCTTTGCATTATTAAATATTTACGGATCGGGGTTCGGTGTGATATATCATCAAAGGCGCATTAAATTAAATATCTGCAATACAGATATTTATAAATAAATTTACTTTTTTTATATACTACAGGCAACCATTAGCTTAAACCTAACGTGTTGTTGGTTAGATAGGTAATAGTTTTGTATACTATCGGGTTGTAACCTACATGGGCGAAGAAGAAGTACATCAACTGATTAACGGCTGCTTGAAACAAGACAGGAAATGCCAAAAGATGCTCTATAAGGCATTCTATGGCTTTGCCATGGGCATTTGTTTACGCTATGCCGGCAACCGTGATGAAGCCGCTGATGTGATGAACCAGGGATTTTTTAAGGTATTTACTCATATAGCCAAGTATGATGCCAGCCGCCCGTTTAAAGCTTGGTTAGGCAAAATAATGATGAACACATCTATTGATTATTATAGAGCCAATTTAAAAATGGCCTATACTGATGATCTGGATAAGGCCGAACATTTAACAGATGGTGAACTACCCGATAGGAAATTGAACTACGACGATCTGTTGAGTTTAATTCAACAACTACCACAAGCCTACAGAACTGTATTTAACCTTTTTGCGATAGAGGGTTACACGCACGATGAGATAGCGGTTATGCTAAACATTAACGCAGGCACATCAAAATCAAACCTGCATAAGGCGCGGCAAAAATTAAAGCAAATGATATTAGATATTGATACTAAAACAAGCACCGCAAATTATACAGGTTCGGGTTATTCATCAATAGTGGCAATAAGCACATCAGAAATAGGAAGTTATTTTAACAGGGGTATCCGGTAATGAAAAGAGATAAGGAAAAGGAATTAGATAATATATTCAGGGAGGGACTGCAAAACCCACCCCGAACAGCTAATTTCCGCGAGGACGACTGGGATGCCATGGAAGCCTTGCTCGACAAAGACAAAAAACGTGGCATTTTATATTTTTTACCTATCATAAGCGGAATAGCGGCAATGCTGGTTTTGGCTTTAGGTTGGTTTTTAATATCGCATCATGATAACCCGGTAATGGTTAAAAATAACCCGGTTAAACAACCTGTTTACAATACCCCAGGCTCAACCAAACCTATAGATACTGTAACAGAACATTCAGCTTCTGTAAGTACTCATAAAAATACAACCCAAGGTATTACTAACACCGGAGAGGCTTTTGCGATCAATAAACATGTTGCAAACAAAGGCAATAGTATTAACTATGCTATAAGCCGCTCTTCAAAAAACATGCGTTCTGCTAATGAACAAACAGCCCACAATGCAGAAAGTGATCTGTTTAAAGCCGATGGAAGTATGTTATCAGCTAACAATACAGACGTTCTTGCAGCCAATATCGCGCCCATTGATCTATCCGGGTTAAACACATCAAACGCACTTAACACCCGCTTCCCTGATAATAATAAACCCGAGATCGTATCCGCCAAAGCGGGAAATAAAGTGGTTAAACAAAGCTATTCAAAAAGGCCACAGCTGGCTATTACCGTTTTGGGTTCTCCAGATATTAACGGTGTAAGCTCCTTTAGTAATAGCATGGTTGGAACCAATGCCGGCATATTGTTCTCTGTAGGTATAACTAAAAAACTTACCGTTAGTACCGGCGCTCTTTATTCGAAAAAACCGTATCTAACCAGTTTTGCTGATTATCACAGCGTTTCGGCTTATAAGTTTAAAACCGACCCGGTTAGCGTTACTGCCGATTGCCGCGTGCTTGATATACCCATCAACATTGATTATCAGGTTTACAAAAGGGCAAAAAACACATTTAGTTTAGGTACAGGCATATCATCATACATTATGCTGCGCGAAAACTATCATTATAATTATGATTATACCGGAGTGGGGCCAAGTGATTATGATATTGCCAACAAAAACAAGCACATTTTGGGCGTACTTAATTTAGAGGCAACCTATCAGTACCAGCTCAATTCAAAATTCAGCATTGGTGTGCAGCCTTATATGAAAGTTCCGTTAACCGGTATTGGTTATAGCCAGGTAAAACTACAGTCGGCTGGTATAGCCGTTGGCGTTACCTGGAACATTAACCCAAAAAAGCCATAAGAAGCACTTAGTTAATGCCTACTTTTTAATACTGTTTTGAATATACCACTCTAAAGTCAATTCTTTCACTTTCTCGTTTACACGCGCAAACGTTTCTGTTTTGTCTTCACCTTTTATGTGGGCCAGTATTTCAACCTGTAGCTGCAATATCACATCCATTTTGGCACTGTTAAGCGCAAACTCTTTAATGGCAATAGGAGTAATATTAAACTCTTCGGCGGCTATAGTATTTTCGTTTTCCATCACTTTTGTTTTGATATTTAATAAGCATATATCATAGCGTAATGTTTTATTAAATTTTCTGAGGCTGTTTTAAGATAGTCTTCTTCTCTATTTAGCATCCTAAAAACAGCATACACCACTTCAATTTAATTGTTGGCGTAAATTCAGAGCTATTTAATGCATCGGTAATATTTTTAGTACCTAAATATGTAGTTTCGAAAAACTGCTTATATTACAGCACTAAACTTAATATGAAAATTGCTTGTTTAATTGTTACGTATACCTCTGCCAAACAAACTAAAAGGCTGGTGGATAAACTTAATAATGGCGATTTTGATTTTTACATCCATGTAGATAAAAAGCTATCTATGGACACTCATAAAATACTATTCAATATGCCAAACGTCTTTTTTATTAAAGACAGGATCGACATTAAATGGGCAAGCTATACCAGCGTGAAAGCCACCTTTAACGGCTTAAAACAAATTGAAGCATCGGGCATACAGTATGACTTTGTTAACTTAATGAGCGGACAGGACTATCCCATTAAATCAGCCAAATACATCAGCAGTTTTTTAAGCAAGCACAAGGGCAAGCAATTTATCCATTATAAAGATTTTGACGAGTGGACCGGCGCGCAGGGCCGTATTGATAAGTACCACTTTGCCGATATGCACTTTAAAGGCAAATACTATATTCAACAGTTTGTAAACCTATTTATAGATAAACGCAAACCACCCGAAAACATCAAACCTTACGGCTACTCTACCTTTTGGACACTCACCTTAGATTGCGCACTATATATTGTAGAATATGTAGAAAGCCACCACGATGTTCAAACCTATTTTAAATACACCTTTGGCAGCGATGAGTTTATTTATCAAACAGTGATTATGAACTCGATATATAAAGATGATGTGATCAACAACAATTACCGCTATGTTGATTGGACCAACGGTGGTTTCCGACCAAAGTTTCTGGCAACCGAGGATTACGATAAGCTCATTGCATCAGATTGCTTGTTCGGCCGGAAATTTAACATCGATATTGATGAGCATATTTTAGACCTCATTGATAGCGAAAACGCAAAGCAAGATTCATAATCTAACCTAAATGGCCTATATTATTGATTTAGACAACTACAAAGATGAACGGGGCACACTTACGGTAATAGACCATGTGCTGCCTTTCAAAATAAAAAGATCGTACTATATTACCGACCTTAACCATTTAGAGCGCGGCGGCCACAGGCATCTGGAGTTGGTTGAAGGAATAATTGCCCTGCATGGGAGTTTTACCGTTGGTTTGCACGATGGAACAAAAAGGCAAGAGATCGTATTAGACAACCCTCACCAATGCTTAATTATTGAGGTTGGCGAGTGGCACCACTTTTACAATTTCAGTTTGGGAGCTATTTTGCTATCCCTGGCATCTACACATTACGATCATTCGGATTATATTTACGAACCATATTCTTAAAGCATGATCCCATACGAAGATCTGAAGCAGCTAAATGCTCCCTTTGAAGATCAATTCCGGGCAAAGTTCAACAGCGTGTTAGCCAATGGCTATTACATTTTAGGCCGGGAGGTTGAGGCCTTTGAAAAAGCCTTTGCTCAATACAACGCTGTACCCTATTGTGTTGGTGTTTCAAACGGGTTAGATGCTCTCATACTATCACTAAAAGCACTAAATCTTCCCGGGGGTAGCGAAGTTATTGTACCTGCAAATACCTTTATAGCAACCATTTTAGCGGTAATGCAATGCAATTTGGTGCCTGTAATGGTAGAACCGGATATCAAAACCTACAATATTGATCCTTCAAAACTTGAAACGGCAATCACCTCAAAAACCAAAGCCATTATTGTAGTTCACCTTTACGGGAAGTGCTGCGATATGGACCCAATAATCAACATCACAAAAAAACATAAGCTATACCTACTCGAAGATAGCGCGCAAGCACATGGCGCCACCTACAAAGGTAAACAGGCCGGTACCTTTGGCGATTTTGGCACTTTCAGCTTTTATCCAACCAAAAACCTGGGTGCTTTGGGCGATGCCGGTGGTATACTTTGTAAAGACCCAACCTATAACACCAGGCTCCAGCACCTGCGTAATTACGGCTCCGATAAAAAATACTACAACGAAGTTGTCGGCTTTAATAACCGCCTCGACGAAATGCAGGCTGCGTTCCTGAATGTAAAACTACCTTATCTCGATGCTATTAGCGCGCATAAAAACAAACTGGCTAACCTGTACCTAAACAACCTGAATAACAATTTCATATTGCCAGATAAGCACCCCGACTTTTACGATGTATACCACATATTTAACATCCGCCATCCGCGAAGGGATGAATTGAAGAATTACCTCGAAAAACAAGGCATTGGTACAGGTATTCATTATCCGGTTGCACCGCACCAGCAAAACGCCCTAAAACATTTGTTTGTTGGGCAGCAATTTCCCATTTCCGAGGAAATACACAACACCACGTTAAGCCTGCCATGTTCATATTTCCATACCGAAGCTGATGTTTTAACGACTATTAATGCCCTAAACCAATTTGAATAATCATCAAATGGAAATAGCTGATGTCTTAGTGATCGGAAGTGGCGCCGCGGCAACCATCACTCTCATCGAGCTTTTCACAAAGCTTGTTAATGAGCCGTCTTCCCATCCAAAACTCAATATCACTATAGTTGAAAAGCACCATGAGTTTTGGAAAGGTATACCTTACGGTTCACGCTCTTCGGTTAATTCGTTAACCATTACCGCCATCTCCGATTTCATCTCATCTGGCAAAGAAAAAGACCTGTTCTTTACCTGGCTAACAGAAAACTTTGATAGCTGGAGTGCTTATTACCGCTCAGTTGGTGGGCTGGCGGCCGAAACCTGGCTCGAAGAAAACCGACCCCTGATCGAAAAAAGCGATTGGGCAGCTATCTATTTACCCCGCTTTGTGTTCGGCATATATATGCAGAGCAAAATGCTTGGTTTGCTAAAACAAGTTCAGGAAAGCGGTTTGGCTAATATCACTCAAATACAGGCTGAAGCTATTGGAGTAAAATATACCGGTGGTGAATACTACGCAGTAGAATTAGAGTATCCCGATAGATCAACGACCACCGCAAACACCAAAAAGATGGTTGTAGCCATTGGCTCGGCACCAGTGAAAAAAAATGCCGGGCAGCATAACAATGATAATTACGTTTACATTAACGACCTGTACCAACCCGCCTTAGACGATAACCTGCAAACACTCAAGCAAGCCTTTGCCACAACGCCGGATCCACAAAACAGAAACCTGCTCATCATCGGCTCCAACGCAAGCTGTATCGAACTAATGTACCTCTTAGATCATCGTCCGGACTTATTAGAACTAACCAATCAAATTGTCACCATATCCCAAACGGGCATAATGCCTTATCATATTTCGGATACCCGCTATGATGTCTATCCATGCCAAAATCTTGACCACGTTAAAGCGACCGGAGGTTATGATATCCACACCCTTATTGAGGCCACCAAAAAAGATCTCGCCCCGGCGGTACAGCAAGGTGTTATTGTTCCTTACGTGGATAGGGTGATCGGCTATACGCTCGAACTAATGCAACCATTAGACGAAGATTCCAAAAAGCTATTCTTCGGGGTATATGGCCCGCACTTAACGCGCCTTATTCGTCGCTCCGGACCAGCCTACAAAGCCGCGGCCAATAGTTTAATAGCTAAACAAAAGCTCCATCTCTTAAAAGGCTCATTTCTCAATTTGGAACCAGGCGAAAATGGAGCCCTATTAAATTATCTTGATCAGGATGGCCATCAAAAAACAGATGAACGGCCTTTTAAGGTGATCATCAATTGTTCCGGCGCAAACGAACTGCACGATTCTTCATCCAGATTGATCCGCAGCCTGGTTGAGCAAAACCTCTGCCATGTCAATTTATCTGGCAAAGGCTTCCTGGTGAACGAAAGCTTTGAGGCAGCCCCCAATCTGTACATTATGGGCCCGCTATTGGGGGGCAACATGAACAAACGTATCCACTTCTGGCATCTCGAAAACGTAGCCCGTCTATTATATTTAGCTCCATATCTTGCAGAGCATCTATTATCCTGATAGTTTTGTAGTCTATGAGCAACCCCAAAGTACGCATCAATCAACTTTCAAACATTGAATGGCTTGATGGCTCATTATGCACCTATACTATATCCCATTCAAACCACATCTGGCAAATCAACATCCCTTCAAACCTTAAACATATTAATGCTATATCTAATTTGCTTACCGCCGATGAACACGAAAGGGCAAACCGCTACTACCGCGAAAAAGACAAGCAACGCTTCATTTTAGCCCGTGCCATACTCCGGCTTTTGCTTGCGCGATACCTTAACCGGGATGCCAAACAGTTGATCTTCGAGATCGGCGAGAACAAAAAGCCCCACGTTAAAGGCGATACCAACCTCCATTACAATGTATCCCATTCCGGCGATTATATCCTGATAGCAATCTCCGATTCCGAAGTAGGCGTTGACGTAGAACAACCTGACCTCAACATGCATTACGAAGATATCATGGACATCAGCTACAGCAAACCCGAAGCTGATTTTGTCAAGGCTTCAGCAAATCCTTTGCAAACGTTTTACCTGTTATGGACCCGCAAAGAAGCCTTGCTAAAAGCGACAGCCAAAGGGATAGATGATGCCCTCAAACACATCCCGGGCATTGATGGTACCCACAACACCCTGCACAGTACCATAGGCTCAGAAAAAGACTGGATTGTTCAAAGCTTTCCAATCGATAACCAACACATCGGCAGCATCGCATCAGCATATTCAGAAAACACCTTCTGGGAATTTAAATTACTGCAATAACCACAATAACAAAACAGGGGTATAAGGGGGGGTTTTAAAATTAATTCTCTCGTTTTACTCAATCATTTCCTCAAAGGGGGGATAAAGTAGGTTTTTTTCAATCAATCATTCAGGCATTCAACCCCTGTCTGCCGACAGGCAGGCTTCAGTCATTATTTTAGAGGGGGGATAAAGTAAGAATTTTCACACCACATCTTCCCTGTCTGCCGACAGGCAGGCATCTTACCTGATACATCTTACATTCAAAAAAGTACGCAAAACAACTCAAATATCAATGCTTAAGCTCTTTCAATTCCTACAGCACCAACTGATAAATATCCTTCAAATTCCTACCCAACTCCTTATAATCCAAACCAAAGCCAACTACGAATTTATTCTCAATCTCAAAGCCAACATGTTTTAATTCGGATATCTCCAACTCTACAGCATCCGGCTTGTAAAGCAGGGTACAGGTTGATACCGATGCCGGTTTCCGGCTTTGCAATTTATCAATCAGGTAGCGCAACGTGTTTCCCGTGTCTACAATGTCTTCAACCAATATTACATCACGGCCTTCTATGTCTACGTTCAGGTCAAACTCATCTGTTATCACACGCTTGCTTTCTAAACCACCCGCGTACGATGATAGCTTCATAAAGGCAACCTGCGCCGGTATCTCAATATACTTCATCAACTCGGCTATAAACATAAAGCTGCCATTCAAAACACCGATGAAGATCGGGTTACGGGCTTCATATTCCACGGTCAACTCGGCACCAATTTGCTGGCATCGGCTGTTGATAGCATCGTAATCTATCATTTTCTTAAAACTGAGGTCGGCTACGTGTATGATCATGTAGCTAAATTACTAAAATAGCATTAGCAATCCCTAAAAACTAACACTCAAATATTCTTTATCTTTACCGCTTAATGGATCACCAGATTTACACCCTGCCCAACGGCATCAGGCTCTTACATAAACACGCCGCATCTACAATAGCGCATTGCTGCTTTTTAGTAAACGCCGGCGCACGCGATGAAGCTCCCGGCAAAGACGGCCTTGCTCATTTTATTGAGCACCTGCTTTTTAAAGCTACCGAACGCCGCAACACCAACCAGATATTAAACCACCTGGAATTGGTTGGCGCCGATTTAAACGCCTATACCACAAAAGAATATACCTGCATCCACGCCTCGTTTTTAAAGGAGCATTTGGAACGCGCTATTGACCTCACCGAAGACCTGGTTTTCCATTCCACCTTCCCCGAAGAGGAATTGGTGAAAGAGAAGAGCGTGATCTTAGACGAGATCGCTTCCTATCTGGACCAGCCAGACGAAGCCATACAGGATGATTTTGAAGACATCCTATTTAAAAACCATCATCTGGGCCGCAACATTTTAGGTACATCGGCCTCGGTTAGCCTTTTAGATAAGCAGGATATCAGCAACTTCATCACTCAAAATTACAACACTCATCAAATGGTTTTTGCCGTTTTGGGCGATTATGATTTTAAGAAACTGATCCGGCTGGCCGATAAGTACTTTGGCCATGTTAAAGCAAACACGACCGAAAAAAACCGGATCAAACCCGAAGTTAACCGGGGGGAAATAGTAAGATTTTCAAAGCCAATTTCGCAAACACATGGCGTTATTGGCAGCCAGGCTTACTCATCATCAAACCCTAAAAAGAACGGATTACTATTGCTCAATAATATTTTGGGCGGGATAGGCATGAGTTCAAGGCTTAATCTGCAAATTCGCGAAAAATACGGCATCGCTTACAGCATCGAATCTAATTATTCCGCATTCTCGGATGTTGGCCTGTTCACCATTTACTTCGGAACGGATACAGAGAAAGCCGAACGCGCCATCAAACTGATTCATAAAGAACTCAAAAAGCTACGCGATCAAAAACTCGGAACATTACAGCTCCACCAGGCAAAAAGAAAATTTGTAGGCCAGATAGCTTTAGGCGAAGAGAACCGGATTGGTTTGATCATCGCCATGGCTAAAAGCTTATTGGATTTTGGTCACATTGATACACTTGAAGAAATTTTTGCCAAGATAAATGCTGTTACTGCCGAAGAAATGCAAAATATAGCCAATGAGATTTTTGATATGAATCAGATGATAACATTGCTATTTGAGCCTAATGAATAAACTCTTATTTTTGCAGTGATGAAATATCCTATCATAGCATACGGCGATCCGGTTTTACGTAGAATGGCTACCAACATTGAGCCCGATGAATATCCCCACATTAAAGAATTGGTTGAAAACATGTACGAAACCATGTATGCCGCCCGTGGTGTTGGTTTAGCCGCGCCGCAGGTAGGTATGTCTATGCGCTTATTTGTGGTTGATGCATCACCTTTTGATGATGATGAGCCCGAATTAAAGGATTTCAAAAAAACGTTTATCAACGCTAAAATACTCGAAGAAACCGGCGAAGAATGGCCTTTTAACGAAGGTTGCCTAAGCATCCCCGATATACGTGAGGATGTTTATCGCAAACCCGTTGTACGCATATCTTATTACGACGAAAACTGGAAACATCACGAAGAAACCTTCAAAGGATTAGCGGCCCGGGTTATCCAGCACGAGTACGATCATATTGAAGGGAAACTGTTTACCGATAAACTAAGCCCCTTGCGCAAACGCCTGATCCAAAAAAGATTAACAGATATTTCTAAAGGCGATGTAAAGGTTGATTACCGGATGAAGTTTCCGGCCGTAAAAAAGGGTCGTTAATTATCGCTTACACCGCGGCTTTTATTACCCGCTGTAATTTCTTTGATAAACGCGCCCCATGCAAATGGGTTAAACAGCGGGTTGGTGTATGAGTGTTGGTTCATCAGGTTCTGAGTTTCGCCCTGCGACCATGCATTTTGAATCTCTTTACTATCACGAGGCAAAGTTCTGCCCAATGAGGCGATTGATTTTCCGCTCAGGTTTTTACGGGCAATTTCCAAATCATCATCCGCTATCTTCATGGTCATAAAATCCTTTTTAAACTCATCCGTAGTGGCCCAGGGGAAAACATGCACTACAGGCAAATTGATTGATTTACCATTCAGTTTTACCTGCAAGGTATAGCTATGATCTTTAACGTTTGATGGGATAATAACCACGGTAGAAGAGTAGCCAATAGATGTAAAACGCAAGGTATCGCGCTCATGTGCTACAAAAGAAAAATAACCTTTATAGTTAGATAGGTTAACCTGGTTTTTATTGCTCACATTAGTGATGGTAGCGTAGGGGATAACCGTACTACTATCCGCACTCAAAACAACGCCCGAAAATTGTACCAGATCATCACTATTTTGCTGCGCAAAAGCAGATGATGCGGTAATGATAGTCAGCAATATGAAGATCAGGCGCTTCATTTTATAAACACTATTTTTAATCTCTATCAATGTTAAACAATCTTAGTTGTACTAATTACGCAAATTTTGAGCCAATAGTATATTTAAGCTTGTAACATTTAACACACTTTAACTTATCGTAAATTCTCGGGCAAAATTGCTGCCGGGTCGTCAATGTCGGTTAAGTTAATGGCTTCAACACCTGTAATCTCCGGAACAACTTTCATAATAGCCTGCTCAATACCCGCCTTAAACGTCATGATACTCATGGGGCATGAGCCGCACGAGCCCAACAATTTTAATTTAACCACACCTTCCGGGGTAATCTCGTCGATAGATACATTACCACCATCTGTCTCCAAATACGGACGAATAGTATCTAAAGCCGCTTCCACCTGTTCTATCAATGTCATTGTATAATAATTTACTGTAAAGATAAATAATTTATTGTATATCTGCCGGTTGCGGCGCCCTGGCATTTACTATCGATACTTGCTGGGCCACACGTTCAGCCAGGTCTATAAACGCTTTCGACATCGGGTTTGCATCATCCAGTATCAAAGGCTTACCGGCATCTCCAGATTCGGTAATGCCTTTTACCAATGGTATCTGCCCCAAAAACGGCGCGCCTATTTGTGCCGCCAGCTTTTGGCCGCCGCCTTCTCCAAAAATATAATACTTATTGTCTGGCAATTCGGCCGGTACAAAGTAGCTCATGTTTTCTATCACACCCAATATTGGCACATTAATGGCTGGCATCATAAACATGCCAACTCCCTTGCGGGCATCGGCCAAAGCCACGTTTTGAGGGGTTGTAACGATCACAGCCCCCGCTATCGGGAAACCTTGCGTAATGGTGATATGAATATCGCCCGTTCCAGGCGGAAGGTCAACTACCAAATAATCCAACTCGCCCCATTCGGCATCGTTAAACAATTGTTTTACCGCGGTTGATACCATTGGCCCACGCCATGGCACCGGTTGATCAGGATCGGTAAAAAAGCCTATCGATAACAATTTGATACCGTATTTCTCAATAGGCTCAATCCTCGTCTTGCCGTTTTCTTGAGTAGCCCGGGGTTTAGCTCCCTCCAAACCAAACATAATGGGTACCGATGGGCCATAAACGTCTGCATCTATCAAACCAACCTTAGCGCCGGTTTTAGCCAAACCGATAGCCAAATTAGCCGCCACGGTTGATTTACCAACACCGCCCTTGCCAGATGCTACGGCTATTATATTTTTGATCCCCGGCAAACTATTGTTGCTTTGGGTTGTCACACGTGAAGTCATGTTGATTGATACTTCTGCCTCTTTGCTCACAAAATGCAATATCGCGTTACGGCAGGCGTTCTCAATCATGGCCTTTAGTGGGCAGGCCGGGGTAGTCAATATTACCGAAAAGCTTACCTTGTTGCCATCAATCACAATGTCTTCTATCATGTTAAGGGTAACCAGGTCCTTTTTCAGATCGGGTTCTTCAACATTACCGAGGGCGGTAAGTACTTGTTCTTTGGTTATCATTTTTTAAAATACAAATAAATATAAAACAGCTTGTGCCGGAGTTTGTTACAATAAATTCAATGGCAGGAAACCGTTGTAAAGATAAGATTATTAGTTTTGGTTAAATTTTACTGATGCATCGCCTAAACCGTAAATATATCCGCATTGGCGGAATTGTACTAATTTGTTTATTTATTCTCGTTTTAATTGGGGGCATCATTGCCTTTAATAAGCGCGAAAAACTGCTGCAATCAGCTATTGACAAAGCTAAGCTAAAAGCCAAAATCGAGTATAATTTAGATGTAAAAATAGGCTCTGCTAACTTTGTGGGGCTAAGTACCGTTGCTTTTAAAGGAATAACCGTTGTGCCCCAAAACCGCGACAGCCTTTTAAAAATAAGCGACTTTGAAGTTGGCATAAAAATATGGCCCCTAATTTTAGGTAATATTAAACTGGCTTCGGTTAAACTGGATAACGGCATCCTCAATTTAACCAGTTCGCACGGCATCCGTAACTTCGATTTTTTGTTTAAAAAGAAGCGCGATACCACGGCAAACCGCCCCGGCAGCGATATCTCTGTTGTAGCCAACAACCTCATTAACCAGGTGCTTTATAAAATCCCCGATGAACTCGACCTCAAAAACTTTGTGGTTAAATTCCATAGTGATAGCATCAATGTCAACATTTTGGCTAAAAGCGCGCTCATCGAAAATAGTAACCTAACGTCAACCATCATCGTAAACAACGGCGAATCAACTTTACACTTTACCGGAAAAATGCGCCCGTCGGATAAGTTTATCGATGTGAAGCTTTACGCTGATAACAAGGCTGTTGAATTACCCTTCATCCAAAAAAAATACGGACTTAAAATAACCTTCGATACCATTAGCACCCAGGTCAAAAAGGTAGAGCGTAGCGATGGCGAAACCCGCATATTTGGCTATTGGTCGGTTAGAAACCTGCTCATCAATCATCCTAAAATAGCAGCTAACGATATCATTGTACCTTCCGGCTCAATTGATGCCAATGTTTTTATTGGTCAAAACTATATCTCTATTGATAGTTCGTCGGTAATTCATTTAAAGGATGTTACCGCTAAGCCGTACATCAAATACACTCTTAAACCGGTTAAGGTTTACGAGTTAAAGCTACATACCGATTATACCGATGCTCAAAAAATATTCAATTCCTTCCCGCAAGGTACATTTGACGCCCTTGAGGGGATACAGGTTGCCGGCAAGCTATCATACAATCTCAATTTCTATCTGGATACCTCAAAACCCGATGATGTTCAATTTGATTCAAGCTTAAAGCAGGATAATTTCCATGTAGTAAAATACGGCCGTACCGATTTAAGCAAACTTAATGGTCCGTTTGTTTATACTCCTTATGAAAAAGGGAAACCTATGCCCTCGCGCCAGATCGGGCCAAGCAACCCGGATTATACACCGCTATCAGAAATTTCGCCCTACCTGCAACATGCGGTAATGACGGCCGAAGATCCAACCTTTTTTAAACACAATGGATTTGTTGAAGAATCACTCCGTAAATCAATCGCTGTTGATTTTAAAGAGAAGAAATTTAAACGCGGTGGCAGCACCATCTCTATGCAGTTGGTTAAAAACGCCTTCCTGAGCCGCCAAAAAACCATGGTGCGTAAAATTGAAGAAACGCTAATTGTTTGGATGATTGAGAACACGCACATCATATCCAAACAACGCATGCTCGAAGTTTACTTCAACATTATTGAATGGGCACGCAATGTATATGGTATTGGCGAAGCATCGCGATACTACTTTGGCAAAACGCCATCGCAACTTAATCTGGGCGAAAGTATTTATTTGGCGAGCATTGTACCCAAGCCAAAATCGGGTTTATACTATTTTGAGCCCGACGGTAGTTTAAGGGGCAGCCTGCAAGGCTACTTTAACTCGTTAGGTAATATGATGAGTATGTACGGCTATACGCAGCGCGATAGCACCGGTTATGGCTTTTACGATGTTCGTTTAAAATCGGCCCTGCGCCGTGCAGTGCCCGCAGCGGATACCACCGAAATTAACAAATTACTGAAACAGGCTGATGATGATGCCGATGTTCCGGTGGTTGTGGTTCAGCCCGAAAAGAAGCCTAACTTTTTCCAGCGTTTGTTTGGTAAAAAGGATACCACAACCAAGAAGAAAGATGTAGCTGTTGCCGATACGAGCCCCGTAAAAACCAAAAAAGAACTCCGCCAGGAAAAACGTGAGCAAAAACGAAAAGAAAAAGAAGCCCGTAAAAAACTGGAAGAGCGGGGCTTATTCTAATACCATTAATCCAACGTGTCTGGATATAATAATTAGTCTATTTCACTTAATTCAATATTCTCCCAGGTTTGTTTGGCGTAGTACCGCATCATCACCCAATAAAGTAATGCAGCCGGAATAATGGCTATCCAGATTACCATTTCCCATTGTGCCAAAAAGTAGTGGGCACCTCCAAATAAAAACGTGGCCAGGGTTAACATCAGGCTTACAAAAACTTTACCTCCCGCTTGCTTCACTAATACAGGGCGCGAAAACGGCAATCCCTTCACCATAAACAAAGCCATTACAATACCATAAAGTTGCAATAAAATAAAGGCGAGTATAATATCATTAATAATTTGCGGCCCCCAAATGGCTATACTGGCAATACTTAGAACAATAAAATAAGGCAAAATGTAAAGTGTACTAATAGCCTTATACATACCGGCCAAAATTTTTCCGGGCTTATCAATAGGCAAAGCATAATACACCCACGATGCTTTGTACTTTTCACTTTGCGATATCTGCTGCAATATGGCCGACATAACAAGCGAACTAAAGTATAACAGAAAAATATAACTCCGCCCATGCTGTATCCTGGTAAGTTGCGTAGCCATATCTCCTTTACCTGATAAGATAAAATAAGCAAAATATACCGGTATAAACGCAAACTGAGGGTAAACCTTCGTTTTAAACTCGCGTGTGCGCGATGCCAGTTTCCAGGTAATTCTAAACCCGGCATTCTCTATCGGATCGGGCGCGATAAGGTTGGCTACATTATCAATAATGCTCCTCTTCTTTACCTTCTTGTTTTCAGGCTTGGCAACAGATCCGTCCGACATCGCGATTATAGATAAAGTCCGGTTAAAGCCCGGGGCCAGCACCTTAACTACAAACCAAATACTTACAAATGGCAACGCAAAGCCAAGTGCTGCAATACCTGTAGCTGCCAGGCCAGATCTTCCCGCGTGCAATACGGCTTCGTTTATGGCGGCTATCCAAACCGGGGGCAAAAAGTACGACCATCGATGGCTCAACATATCATAACTGGCCAGTGTAGACATATCGATCAATCTGGGCAGCAATCTGTACCCACCAAACATCATAATGGAAAAAAAGATCTGGAAATAAACGATAATGTCCTTAAACTTTTGCGCGCTTACCGATCGCATCAGCACCAGGTAAATCATGTTAACAAAAAATATACTGAGCAACGTTGCCAAAATGATCTGCACAAAAAATAACGGAATCGCCGCAACCCCATCAATAAACCCGATCATGATCATACCCGGTAAACCCTGTAACAGCGCCAGTTTTAATACATAGACACTAATGTGCAATATCCGCGCTACTGCAACAGTACGATCATTAACCGGTCGTGGTGCAATGATATATTGGTCGCGAACATCGATCAGCACATTCGTAAAATCGGTGATGATCATTACCGAAAGCAACACCATAAACGCGCTAAAATATACGGTTTGGGCAAGCAGCGGTTTATCTAAAATAAACAATATCATTCCGTACAACGCCCCAAAAAACAAACTCCCCAAAATAGCGAACCATGATGTAGAGGTTTTTCTCGGCTTATCCTGGTTTTTGTTGGTCACAATTCCACGTGGTCGCCTGTCATCAATAATAAGCTTAATGCGCAGTATCTCGTGCAGTTGAACCGTGTTGATACCCGCACGTTCCATAAGTGGGTTAAACTGCGCTATTATCCATAAAAATAACTTATCTATCATAACAGCGGTTAGTCAAAAGCGTTCATAATAGCATCCGTTTCGTGGCTTGAGGTATCCCGGCCGGTTAGCTTGGCAAATATTTGTTCCAGCGTATCGCTATGGTTTTGCTTGAGCGATTCAAAAGTTCCATCTGCAACGATCTCTCCCTTGTTAATCAGCAATATCCTATCAGACACCTTCTCAACCACATCCATCATGTGCGAACAATAGAATATCGTTTTGCCTTCCTGCGATAAGCGGACAATTAATTCTTTAACGGTGATAACCGCGTTAGCATCCAATCCCGAAAGGGGCTCGTCCAAAACAATGATCTGCGGGTTATGGATAATGCCCGATATAAGCAATACCTTTTGCTTCATCCCTTTGCTAAAGGTATCCATCCTGTCGTTCAGGTTCGCTGTTAAACCAAACGCGCCCAAAAGTTTTTGTGAGCGCTCGGTAACCACATCTTGCTCCATGTTGTTAAGCTTGCCAATAAAATCAAGGTATTCCATCGGGGTAAGCACTTCGTATATCTCCGCATTCTCGGGCACATAGCCTATCAGCTTTTTGATCTCTTGAGGGTTATCGGCCATGTTAAGCCTGTTGATAACTACTTCACCCTCAAAATCGGGTATCAAACCTGTCAAAATTTTAACCGTGGTTGATTTACCAGCGCCATTGGGGCCGATATAGCCAATAACCTGGCCCGGAAAAATATCAAGTGTTAAATGCTTTAAAACCGTTTTTGCCCCGTATGATTTCGACAGGCCGCGTATTTGTATAATAGGATCGGTACTCATCTTTTTATGTTATTAACAACGTCAAAAGATAGCTAAAATATCCCAACTATATCATCATCAATATAAAAGCAAAAAGCCTCTCAAAATTGAGAGGCTTTGCCAATTAAAGGGAAAGGGTTATGTATAATAAAGTGTTCAGCGTTAATCAATGTTTTTTTTCTTCAGGTATATTCAACATCGTGAATAGTGATATTGCGGTGTTGAGCGCATCTTTGTTAACAGGTTTTTTCAGGTACGAAAGAGGTTCGGTACTCATTGCATCCGCTATCATTTCCTCGTCTGATATTGAGGACAGAAATATAAACGGCATATTCAAATTAGCTTTAATATAGCGCGCAATAGCAATTCCCGTTTCCGGGCCACGCAACATAATATCGGTTATCACCAGGTCTGCTTCGGTTTGTTGTAAGCCTTTCACAGCATCATCGTATGATTCTGCAACCCCACAAACCGAGTGCCCCATACCCTGCAACGTATATTTTAACAGCGTTGCCAAAATAGGCTCATCTTCAACTATATAAATATTCAGCTTAGTCATATCTTAATTTAGGCCCAATATTACTATGTGATTTAGGCGCTTAAACTAAATTGGGGAAGTGCAAAGATAGCCCATATCAGCTCCTAAGCCTAGTATAGGGTGGTGGACAAATGGGGGACAACCTTGTGTTTTGCTTATTGGAGAATGTTTCCGTAAATCAATATTACAGTTTCGATATCTCGTGTTCCATATCGGCGTCAAGCTGCAATCCCATCTTTTTACGCAGGCGCTGTTTAGCCTTTTTTATGCCGTCGGTGGTTATGCCAAGCATGTTTGCCATTTCGCGGTTACTGAGTTGTAGCTTCATCAGGGTTAAAATACGGGTGTCTGTGCCAGATAGCCCTGGAAAGTTCTTCTTTATTGCCAGCAAAAACCCGGCATGTACCCTTGAGAATATTACTTTAAACTCGTCCCAGTTTTCATCAGTCATAATATGCGCCTGCATCATTTTTTCAAGATGCTCGGCCTCGTCCCTATTAACAACCTTGGTTTCAAGCCGGTCAATTTCTTTTCTAAAATTTTCGATCACCACATTCTTTTTCCGGATGCTCTCGGTATATAGCAGCAATTCCGATTCGGCATTTTTTAGTTCTTCATCAACCTGTTTTTTTTCTGTTATCAGCTTACTCTTATCCTTTTTAACCTTTAACAGCTGTTGGTTGTATATCAGTAACGATATCACAATCAAAAAAAACAACACCATAATAATAGCATTCCGTTTTAACGCCCCCAGCTCGGCATCGGTTTTTAGCTGATTGATCAACACCTGGTGATTCGCCATTTCCCAACCTAATTTAGTCCGCTCAACAGCGGCCACATTATTCCGTTGTTGCAAGCTATCTTTAGCCTGTTCCATGCTTTTTAGGTAAGCTATACTTTCGGCAAGCTTCCCTTCCAACTCACTCAGTTCGGCTTTTAGAGCGTAATATTCTATCTTGAGTTTTAAGCCATCGTGTACTACCTGTATCAATTTCTCAACCTCACTAAGCCTGCTGCCGGCCTGGTTTAAATTACGGTTCACCAAACTAATTTTTGCTAACCTAAGTAAGGCATGCGCGGCATTGGCACCTTCACCATATTTTAGCGATGTAGTATAATCCGTCGTAATAAACGGTAAAGCCTCGCTATAATGCCCTTGCATAAAATAAACCGACCCAATATTGCCGGTACTAATAGCCACCCAGGCAGTATCCTTGTTATCCTTACTCAATTTGAGCGCGGCATTGAAACAGGAAAGCGCTTGTTCAAATTCTTTATTGTTCCGATAGATCAACCCCATGGTATTAATGGTACCGATCTTTGTCCTCGGAAAACTTATAGGATACTTTAGCGCTTCCTTAAGGTATAACATCGCATTCTCGTAATCCCCTAAGTCATAATAAAAGCTGGCTTCTTGTGTAAGGTAAGCAGAAATATTGGGCACTTTATCAAAACCTACACTTCTAAATACATCCTGTGCTTTTAAAAAGTACTTACAGGCATCAACACTACGCCTATAGGTGTAGTAATACAATCCCATTTTATGCTGATAGATCCCAACATCGGCAGTCATGTTATTAGCCAGCGCAAAATCAATCGCCTTTTGGTAATACGATGTACTTATTGAATTAAACCCTCTATTAACCGAAAAGTAGTCGGCCCGCATTTCAAAAACAGCAGCTTCAAGTTGCTTATCTCCATCACGTTGAGCAAAACCAACCAGTTCATCCAGCTTGCGCATCACGCTTGCCGAATCAACTTTTCTGAAGTTACTCTTATAGATATCCATCGCCTTGGCGGGACGCGCTTGCTTCGGCAGGTCCTTAATTCCGTGGAAAACATTGGCTGTATCCGCTGCCAGGGCCCCGTTATCCGGTAAACAAAATAGCAGCATACAAACCAGCAATGCAACATGCACTGGTTTTATACCCATACTAATTTGCTCCAACATTTTCATTGTCTGGCCAGTAGCTATGTTTTTATGAATAAGGTAGATGTAAAACGGCTACAATTTACAAATACTTAACGCAGCAAGCAATATAGATTCGGTCCAATAACCAGAGTAACCACAATAACAAATTATGGGTATATATGGGTGTTTTTTCTTTCTGCCATTGCGAGGAACGAAACGATGACAGGGGGATATTGTAAGACTTTTATGTGGTTTTCCCCTTTATTTTCGCGGGTTGGGTAATTTTATTCGGATTTGACATCCTTGCGATTCTTATACAAAAGTACGGAAATCTGTTGAAATTATAGGCCTTTAGTTGTTCTAAATAGAACAACCGCATACAACTTACCCCGCCCAATTCTCCCTATCCAAACTCCTGTAATGAATAGCCTCGGCCAAATGTTCTATTTCAATATTGTCGCTTCCGGCCAGGTCAGCAATCGTACGCGAAACCTTTAATATCCGGTCATATGCCCTTGCGCTCAATCCTAATTTTTCCATCGCTTTCTTCAACAGGTTTTGTCCCGCTTCATTGATCTGGCAAAGATCACGTACCATTTTAGTGCTCATTTGCGCGTTCGAATGCATTCCCGTTTTATCAAACCGCTTGATCTGTATTTCGCGTGCCTGTATCACCCTATCCCGTATGCCCTCGCTTTTTTCGGCCAACCTGTCCGATGATAGCTCATCAAAATTTACCGGCGTAACTTCAACATGCAGATCGATCCTATCCAACAAAGGTCCCGAAATTTTACTCAAATATTTTTGTACCACTCCCGGCGGACAAACACAATCCTTTTCGGGATGGTTATAATAACCGCAAGGGCAGGGGTTCATACTCGCTATCAACATAAAGCTCGATGGGTAATCCACCGAAAACCTGGCTCTCGAAATGGTAACCTTTCGCTCCTCCAAAGGCTGGCGCATCACCTCAAGCACCGTACGCTTAAACTCCGGCAATTCATCCAGAAACAAAACCCCATTATGTGCCAGCGAAATCTCACCAGGCTGCGGGTTTGTTCCTCCGCCAACAAGGGCTACGTCCGAGATCGTGTGATGTGGGCTTCTAAACGGTCTAACCGTAACCAGCGCATCGCTCGCGGCCAGCTTCCCGGCAACGGAATGGATCTTGGTAGTCTCTAACGATTCCTGCAAACTCAGCGGGGGCAGTATCGATGGCAACCTCCGGGCCAGCATCGTTTTCCCCGCCCCCGGCGGACCGATCAATATTACATTATGCCCGCCAGCAGCGGCAATTTCTAATGCTCGTTTAATATTTTCCTGCCCGCGCACCTCGCTAAAATCACTATCGTAATTGTTAATGCTGTTGTAAAACTCTTCGCGGGTATTAACTATCTCTCGTTCAAGCTTGGTTGTTCCATTAAAAAAGCCAGCCACATCTTTAATGCTTTCAACACCATAAACTTCAAGGTCGGTTACAATGGCGGCTTCACGTGCGTTTTGTTTGGGTAAGATGAATCCTTTAAAACCTTCTTTTCGCGCTTGTATAGCAATCGGTAAAGCACCTTTAATGGGCTGCAAAGTACCATCTAAGGATAGTTCTCCCATAATGATATACTTTTCAACCTCATCTGCATTCATTTGATTTGAGGCTGCCAGTATACCAGCAGCAATAGTTAAATCGTATGATGAACCTTCTTTTTTAATATCGGCAGGAGCCATATTAACTACCACCAGTTGTCTCGGAAAATGGTATTTGCAATTTTTGAAAGACGAGTCTATCCTAAAATAACTTTCCTTAACGGCGTTATCCGGAAGCCCCACAATAAAGAATTTCGTTCCCGGCGAAATATTTACCTCAACTGTAATGGTTGTGGCTTCAATTCCGTAAACGGCACTGCCAAAGGTTTTAACTAACATATATTTTATTATTCAGCAAGGGCAAAAGAAATAGGGAAAACATATTCCGATCTTACCGGCTTGCCATTCAACATCCCTGGTAACCAATCGTCGTCCATCATCAACGCAACCCGTAAAGCTTCTTCGCCCAAGCCGTTCTTCACATTTTTTTTGATCCTATAATTAGTGGCGTGCCCATGCTCAGCAACAGTTACCGCAATAAGCACCTTGCCCATGGTATTATTCTCTTTGGCTTTCGCCGGATACCTGATAGCCCGCACCAGCAACAACTGCTGTCTTCTGTCTCCCGGTACATAAACAGCCGGATGGTCTAACACAGCATACAGTGTATCACTACCATTTATAATCGCACTTTTTAACGTATCAGCAACCGCGGGTTTATGATCTATCCATGTATTTCCCGGCATATTGTATTTATCAATATTATCGTTCCATTCATAAAACTCCCAAACACCAACCGCAACACCGTCTTTGTAATATCTTTTGGACGATAGCTTTCCCGCATAACCATACTCCTGCCATATGCTATCCTTCTTATTGTTTTTATAATACCCTTCGGTTATCAACCTTCCCCATTGATGTTTTTTGTACGATCCCTGTTTGATAGCCGTGTCCGATTTCAAAACTTCGTAGATTTCCTTAATCGTCGATCTCGGGTTATCACTGCTTACCTTTTTCAGCTTTTGCGACATCACACTTAGTGGCAGTAAAATAAACAATACCGGTAAACTATATTTCATTTGGATAAATGTTTGGCTGAACCTTCGCCGATCCAACCTTTAAAGTTAGCGGCTAATGCAATACGGGAAAGATACTGGATTTATATAATATTCAAAAACCTAAAATACAATACCTATTTTTGTATATGCAGCACGTCCATATACCACAGTCCGTAAAAAATCAACCGCAAACTACCTGCGGCGATATATCTTTTGTGCGCTATAAAGAAAGCTCCACACCGGGTAAGCATCGCGTGGTTTTTAATTGTAATGCTATTAGCTTTATTATCAACGGCGTAAAAGACATCTACAAATCGGCCCAACACGACATCATTAATACCGGCGATGCCGTTTTAATAACCGAGGGTCACAGCATTATTGCCGAGCATTCTGTAAATACATCCCAATATCAAAGTATATTGATCTTCTTTCCAACGGAATACATCGTCAGCTTTTTAAACAAAATGAATATCAAACCAGCTGATGCTTTTGATGCCGATAACAAGTTGGTTAAGTTTAAACAAAGCCCATACCTGGCTGGCTATCTGCAAAATTTGATGCACATTATCCAGCATCAGCCAACGATACCCCAAGCATTAGGCATACATAAATTAGAAGAGTTGTTTCTAAGCATCCCGCCAAACCATTTGAGCGAAATGGCTGTCCTATTCAAACCATTAATGAATGATGAGCTTTCGCTGAAAAAACTGATCGAAAAAAACTTGGTGAACAATTTAACTTTGGATGAGATCGCTTTTTTGGCCAACAAAAGTTTGTCGTCTTTTAAGCGCGACTTTGAAAAAACATATGGCGTTAGTCCGGGTAAATACATTCGCCAACGCAAGTTAGAAATAGCCTCGGCCGAATTATCACAAGGCAAGCGCGCAAGTGAGTTATATATCGCTCTCGGTTACGAAAGCGTATCCAACTTTACCTCGGCCTTCAAAAAACAATACGGACTAACACCAAAACAATATCAGTTGCAACAAAAATCAGCATGACCTTTTTCCGAGGTTTTTTGAGCCTTTTCCAGTAAACAGAGCAGATACAATAAAGCAATTTTGATCTATAAAATTTAAGATCATGAAAACTTTATTCTACACCGTATTCGCAATGCTGATAACTTTTTCAGTAAATGCACAAACCTTCACATTAAAAAGCAACGACCTTGGCGGCCAGTTCAGTAACGAATTTAGCTTGAACGGCTTTGGCTGTTCGGGCGCAAACAAATCCCCACAACTCTATTGGGAAAACGCTCCTAAAGATGCCAAAAGCTTCGCCATTACCATACATGATCCCGCCGCGCCAACCGGTAGCGGCTGGTGGCACTGGGTTGTATTTGATATCCCCGCTACCATTACCGAGGTAAAGCAGGGTGCAGGCTCAACCAATAAACAGTTAATGCCGGCAACAGCCATTCAAAGCAATACCGATTTCGGTCAACCGGGATACGGTGGCCCATGCCCGCCCGTTGGCGATGCGCCGCATCCCTATATAATCACTGTATATGCTTTAACAATGGCCAAGCTTGGGCTTGATAAAAACGCGTCTGCCGCTTATGTTGGGTTTGCGTTGAGCAATAATCTCATCAGCAAAGCGTCGCTAATAGTATACTTTAAACGCTAAAGCATCACCAACTTATTACATTCAATTATTAGGTGTTTTGGTGTAAATGCTGTTACTTTATGTAAAACACATTTTAATTAGAATGAAAAAGTTAGCATTAATATTATTGATCGGTTTTGCAAGCGTTAAAACATTTGCCCAAACCAACATTGCCGCCAAAGACGCGGCTAAACACATTGGCGAAGAGGTTACCATTACCGATAAAATATATGGCGGCAAATTTTTAGCCGGACCGGGCTTAACGCTGCTTGATGTCGGCGGCGCCCACCCCAACGAATTACTGGTTCTGCTGATCAAGGGCGATGACCGCAAAAAATTCACCGGTAACCCCGAAGAAACTTTGAAAGGAAAAGCCGTTACCATAACAGGTAAAATAATTGATTACAAAGGCAAACCGGAAATAATAATAACCGAAACAACCCAGATCAAGGTTACCGAAACCAAATAAAACAAAGAACCCCGCCATCAAGCGGGTTTCTTTGTTTTATAATACTCTCTAAAAATCCGAAATTGAAAATCCGAATTTCCATCTTCTTCCCCCTTTAGGGGGTTAGGGGGCCTACAGATCAAACGGCACCACAACCTTAAAACTAATGTTACGGCCCATATTGAATATACCCGGCGCAACACCTGGTCCCGCGCCGTTAGGGTTATCAAAGTATTTCAATCTGCTCATGTTCGATTGATAATTTACATCACCCAGATTGGTCCCTTCTAAAAATAGCTCAACAACCTTTTTACCGGCTGCATTGGTAATGTTACCACCAATCCCTGCGCTTATCAAATTATATCCTGCGGTATATGTCTCAGTTCCATAAGCAGAAAAGAAATGATCCTGGGCGTTAAAATGATCAAAGCCAACAAAAGCGTAAATACCTTTAAACACGCCAAAACCTTTATCAAATTTTCCGCGCAATTCCGAGTGGGTATGCAATGGTGGGATGAACGGAAGGTACTTCAAACTATCGGCAACATTGCCACCTGTACCTTTATTCTGGCCATAAGTTAAGCTCATGGAGTTTTCAAAATGCAGCCATTTTACCGGGTGAATATCTAAATTCAATTCACCACCATAAATTTGAGCCTTGCTCTGTACATAGCTAAATGTATTGTAGCCATTGGTGATTACCGGCGATCCATCTGGATTCAGCAATTGTTGCTGAAATATATAGTTCGATATATCATTGTTAAACAACTCCGCGCTTGCGGTAACATTAGGCAAGGTCAAAAACGCACCAATATCTTCCTGCAAACTAAATTCCGGAACGAAGTTCGGATTTCCGGTATGATATATCTGCGAACCTGGATCAGCACCATTAGCCGATAGCTCTGCGATACTTGGCGCCCTAAAGCCACGGGCAACATTACCCTTGATCAAAAACTCGTTGCTGAAATTATACGTCGCACCAAAACTTCCCGAAAATCCGGTAAAGGTTTTGCTTAAGGCGTCAAACTGCTTATCAACATTTGGCGCGGTTGCAGGGTTGTTTCCGGTATAAAGCGAGGGGAAAGTAGCGTTGGTATTATCAATGTAAGCGGCTTCTCCGGTAAACGAACGGCTGTCAAAACGGGCACCAGTTGATACATCCAATTTACCAAAGCTCTTCTTAATAAAAAAGAAGGGCCCAATATCAAACTGGTGATAATTAGGTATCGGGAAATCCGTTCCCGCACCCAAAGTATTATCCTGATACATTCCATTCACCCCAACCGATGTTTCATAATCATGAGCGAAGGTGAAATTGTACTTCACATCATAAGTATAAGTATTCAGGTTCAAATTCAATCCCGGAATATCGGTAGCAGTGGGGTGCGTAAATTCCCTTCTGTGGCTTTTTTGATAGCCCAAATTCACATTCAAACTGGCATTATCGCTTAAAATAAAACTGCTATTGTTATAAATGCGATACAATTGTACACGCTGGTACAAAGGCGAAATTTTATATGAATTAAGATCTGACGAAGATACTATCGGACGGAAAGCATCATCCTCGGTAATTTGCTTTGTAAACTGGCGTGATATAGAATCGCGGCTGCCGTCAGGTATTTCCTGCTTATCATCAAATATCGAAGCATTGAAATACGAGTATCCCCACGATTTATTGATCCCTATCATCGCCCTTGCGTCTCTCTCTTGGTAAGCAGTATTATAAACCCTGCCATCATGTTGGTTCTGATAATCTTTAGCGCCTTTGGCCGATACTACAGTACCCCAAACTAAACCATTCTGGTTACCCTGCAAACGGAACGAACCGTTGTACAAACCATTATTGGTACCATAAATTCCCTGTATCGAACCCAATATTTTACCTTCGGGAGCTGGCGCTGGCGACAGCATATTAACCACACCACCAATAGCATCACTGCCATAAGTTAAGCTGGCCGGGCCTTTAATTACTTCTATCCGGTCAACCGCGTTCTGGTCAACCTCAACACCGTGCTCATCGCCCCATTGTTGTCCTTCCTGGCGTATACCATCAACCGATGTAATTACCCGGTTATACCCCAAACCATGTATAAATGGCTTGCTCACATTTGGTCCGGTAGTTACGGCGCTAACACCAGGTAAGTTGGCGATCTGATCTATCACATTACCTGCACCGGCACGTTGGTCTAATGCTTCTTTGCTTACCGCGATAATAGGTATCGGGCTTTTCTTTAACTCCGTAGCACGGGCAACCCCGGTAATTACAACTTCACCAGCTTCGATAGATGAAACCTGCATCTGAAAATTAAGTGTTATAGTTTTAGTAAAATCAACCTTTTGGTTAATAGTTGCATAACCAATATAGCGTACCTGAACTAAAAAAACACCTTTTGGTACACGGTTTAAAGTATACTTACCATTGGCATTAGTAGTCGTCCCGTTTTTCAGATCGGGAATACTGATGGTTACACCAATTAAGGGTGAGCCATCGGTTTTATCAGTAACGGTACCGGTTAATGTACCGTTGCCAGCAACTGTGGCAGAATTATCGGCAAAAGCCGAAAAAGTTATAAAAAGGGCAAATAACGAACTAATGAATATTTTAAATTTCATGATAACATGTCAAATTGAATAAAAGGATCATCCACCGGATAAAACTCCGGCAGAAATTAATACGATAAAATTTTTATTAACTGTTATACTGTGGGAGGCGAACGGCCTGCAGAAAGAATGAGCGCAATGCCCTTATAATCGTGAAGATTGGAGTAAATGGTTTCGCAAAGTGTAACTGTAGGTGTAAAACCGGCCGTGTCAAACAATGCCATTTGCGTATGATGCATCATATCACAAATACTACAGGTATCCGTTACGGTTTGCACAGGCTGCGGCGTTTTAACGTTATGTGTTAACGCGGCCTTATAGTTATAATGCTGGTGAGAATAAACCATAGTTTGCCCCGCTATAAAGCAGATCAATACGATCCAGGCAAAACGAATATGATTTCTTCTTTTTCTCATTCTGTATTAACAATGCTTTATATTAAACTTAATTTACAAACATTAGTTTAAAACACTGCTAAATTATTAACAAAAGTAGCATAATATTTCAATTTTGATGTTGTAACGTTTATCGGATTCGTAACATTCCTGTGATTTAAAGAATATCATGGCATTCATTTTACAAACACCTGTCATAACATTAAAGTATATTTGCGCCTATATGACACCTGCTCAAGTAAATTTTAAATGGGACGAACTTCAAAAACGGATAGCCACCGATTTTGATACTGATATACCAGATATTAAGGTAATGCTCTTTCTCATCGGTGTGCAGGAACTGGGGCAAGGCCCCAAAAAATTTTCGAAGAGACAAAAGGAAGAGCTAATGCACATAGCCAATTGTAAACTCTTTAGTAAATTGGGTTTTTACGAGTTAGAAGGTTTAGATCAGGATGGATGGCCACATTGGAAAGTTATAAACGCTATCCCAAATTATACCTTACTGGAGCAGGAAATGATCATCAAATCGTTGATCATTGATTATTTCGACGAAGTTTTATAAATCATCTTAATGAAAAAATTACTGACCTTATTTCTGCCCATATTTATCGTTTCAACAATATTCGCCAAAGCTCCAAAAAATCAATACATACGCATTAAAACCAGCTACGGTAATTGCATTATCCGTTTATATAACGAAACTCCAAAACACCGCGATAACTTTATCAAAGTAGTTAAAAGTGGTATATTAAATCAAACACTTTTCCATCGCATTATCCTCAATTTTATGATCCAGGGTGGTGACCCGGATTCTAAAAATGCCAAACCTGGTATTGAGTTAGGTAACGGCGGTTTAAAATATAAAGTAGATGCCGAGTTTAATGATAGCCTTTTTCATAAACGTGGAGTATTAGCCGCGGCACGTGATGATAACCCTAAAAAAGCATCAAGCAGTACCCAATTTTATATTGTTGAAGGACGAAGATATACAGATGCCGAAATGGATAATCTGGAAAAAACCCGTTTAAAAGGTTTTAAAATTCCAGAATCACAACGCGCAGTATACCGTTCAGTGGGTGGCACACCTCAATTAGATCATAGTTACACTGTTTTTGGCGAAGTAGTAACCGGCTTTGATATGGTTGACCTGATAGCGCCACTAAAAGCAGATGTTCGTAATCGTCCTTTACAGGATGTGCCTTATACCATTGAATTACTCAACAAACGCGAGTGCAAACAGTTAGATAAACTACTTTTACTTAACCCTTAAAAGCATTCCAGCCCTGTGCCTTTAACTCGTGCGAGTTACCTGCCTTGGTAACTAAATTACAACCTGCAGATGGCTCGGTAATGTGCCCAATTACACTGATATCGCTGTTAAATTTGATCTTATCATAATCGGCTTGTTTAATGGTGAATAGTAGTTCATAATCTTCACCACCGCTTAAAGCACAAATTGTAGGGTCTAAATTAAATTCACGGGCTGTATCAAAGGTCATCGGATCGATAGGTATTTTTTCTTCGTATAAATTACACCCTTTGTTGCTTTGTTTACAAATGTGTAATATCTCTGAAGCCAAACCATCCGATACATCGATCATCGAAGTTGGTACAACCTTAACATCTTTCAGTAATTCAATAATATCCCAACGGGCCTCTGGTTTTAGCTGGCGCTCAACAATATAATCTTTACCTTCCAAATCAGGCTGAACGTTAGGGTTTTCTAAATAAACCAATTTCTCACGCTCCAATAACTGTAAACCAACATAAGCGCCACCTAAATCGCCGCTTACACAAAGCAAATCACCTTCTTGTGCTGTGTTACGGTAAACAATATCCTGCTCATCTGCATAACCAATACTGGTTACACTAATAACCAAACCCTGTTTTGATGATGTAGTATCGCCACCTATCAAGTCAATTTTATATTTTTCACAGGCCAGTAACATCCCATCATACAATTCTTCTACAGCCTCCAACGGGAACTTGCTCGAAAATCCTAACGAAACCGTAACCTGGGTAGCTATACCATTCATGGCATAAATATCGCTTAGGTTTACTTGTATGGCCTTGTAGCCTAAATGTTTCAGGGGTGTATAAGCCAGGTCAAAATGAATACCTTCCAACAACATATCGGTTGATACCAATATCTTTTTTCCCTGTGCATCTAAAACAGCAGCATCGTCACCTGCTCCTTTTATAGTGTTTGAATGGGTTAGTTTAATATTCTTGGTTAAGTGGTCAATCAAACCAAATTCACCTAAATGCGCTATCTCTGTTTTTTCTTTATTATCAAACATTACCGTTGATTTTATAATGATTTTATTATTTCGCTGATTACTTGCACAGCTATATTTATAATTCTTTTTTCAATTTCATTTCATTGGTAACACGCTTAAATTCAAGACTTTTTGATCCAAAATTGATTAGCAAGCCAGTTTCAACTTTAAACGCTTCCAAATAGTTTATAGCTTGAGCCAAATGAACATCTTCCAAACGGGTGATCGCTTTTAACTCAACCATGATCTTATCTTCAATTAAAAAATCAACTCGCCTAACGCCAACATTAATACTGTCGTAATAAACTGTCATTTCAAATTCTTTTATAAAACTCAGTTCTGTCTTATTCAGTTCAATAGCTAAACACCGTTGATAGATAACTTCCGGAAAACCATTACCCAACTGGCTGTGAACTTTCATAGCGCAACCAATTATCTTACCGGTCAGTTTCAGAATATTTATATCTATCGTCAATCATATACCCCTAATTTCAAAAATGATTTATATTCCAGATTCATTCATGGTGCTTTATAACATCAGCGGAATCATGTTAATCAAAATAAATCAACGGTCATAGTCCCAATCGTGCCGAAATTTCCAGCATTCTTTCAATTGGTTTTACCGCCCGTTCAATAATATCCATCGGAACAAATATTTCAGGCGATTCATTTTTCATACACAGGTACAGTTTTTCAAGTGTATTACGTTTCATGTGCGGACAATCGTTACAAGCACAATTGTTATTCGGTGGCGCCGGGATAAATGTTTTAGCCGGGTTATCCTTCTGCATCTGGTGTATAATACCCGATTCTGTTGCTACAATAAATTCCTTAGCGGGATTATTGATGCTATATTTTAACAAACCTGTTGTAGATCCTATGTAATCGGCCATTTCCAAAATCACATCCTCACATTCCGGGTGAGCCAGTAATTTAGCTTCCGGGTGCCGAGATTTTAGTTTGGTGATCTTCTCTCTCGAAAATATCTCATGTACCATACAGGCCCCATTCCACAAAACCAGGTCTCTACCGGTTTTTTTAGCCACATAAGCACCCAAATTTTTATCCGGACCGAAGATTATCTTCTGCTCCTTTGGCAAACTCTCAACAATCTGGATGGCGTTGCTCGATGTACAAACAATATCACTCATCGCTTTCAACTCAGCGGTACAGTTCACATAGGTAATTACCAGGTGATCAGGGTATTGCTCTTTAAACTTTTTAAACAAATGCGGCGGGCAGCTGTCGGCTAATGAACATCCCGCTTTCAAATCGGGTAATAAAACTTTCTTGTTTGGCGATAGTATTTTGGCTGTTTCGGCCATAAAATGTACACCTGCAAAAACGATGATATCGGCATCGGTCTTGGCTGCTTCCTGTGATAAGCCCAGGCTATCGCCAATGTAATCGGCAACATCCTGAATGTCGCCCTCCTGGTAGTAATGGGCAAGCACAACAGCATTTTTCTCTTTCTTCAGTTTTTCAATCTCGGCAAACAAGTCGAGTGTTGGATCAATATTTTCTTCCACAGATCGCTTCACTTTTATTTCTTCAAATGTATCCATTATCAACGTTACAATAAATACAATTACTTTTTAATATAAATAGAACTATTACTTATTAGTGTGTTAGTTTGGTTGAAAAGTAGTGACACATTTTCTTTATAAAGTTGTTTGTAATAATTTATTAACATCTTATTAATATTTTCTTCATCTTATCTAACTGATTATCTGAACATTTTATTTCACAAATAAATAATGAAAAACTTTTATGTTAATTATTACCTGTGTTTAAAAATGTTAATTACCTTGTTAAACCTGAGTAAAAACTCACCACAAGTTTTATAAAATTGAATCAAGTAAAGCACTTATCAACTATTTTACCTTTTTTTGATTTTTTACACACGCAAAATTAACACCTTTATAAGGTTTATTAACATACATCCTACTTTTATACCATTTATTGAATTTGATATGACCAGAAGTGTTGATTTCTTAGTTATCGGTTCCGGAATTGCCGGTTTAAGCTTTGCACTTAAAGCTGCAAAACATGGTAAGGTACTGATAGTTACAAAGAGTAACGAAGATGAATCTAACACAAAATACGCTCAGGGTGGTGTTGCCGTAGTTGTGGACAAAAAAGAAGATTCTTTTGAAAAACATATAGAAGATACCTTAATAGCCGGCGACGGACTATGCGATAAAGAAGTTGTTGAAATTGTAGTTAAAGAAGGACCAGAGCGTATCCAGGAAATTATTGACTATGGAACCAACTTTGATAAAACCAATAAAGGGTATTATGACCTGGCTAAAGAAGGCGGTCATTCAGAATTTCGGGTACTACATTATAAGGATATAACCGGTTTTGAAATTGAACGTGCATTGCTGGAACAGATCCATCAAAACCCAAACATCGAGATATTAACGCATCATTTTGCTGTAGATCTGATCACCCAACACCATTTAGGAGAATTTGTAGATAAGTTATCAACTGATATAACCGCTTACGGTATCTATGCTTTTAATACTGAGACTAACGAAGTAGAAAAGATATTATCTAAAGTAACTGTAATGGCATCAGGTGGTGCGGGCCACATCTATAGTATAACAACTAATCCAACAATTGCTACCGGCGATGGTGTGGCCATGGTTTACAGGGCTAAAGGCAAGGTGCGTAATATGGAGTTTATCCAATTCCATCCAACAGCCTTGCATAACCCTGGTGAGTATCCATCATTTCTGATATCCGAAGCTGTACGTGGTTTTGGTGGTGTTTTAAAGCGCCGTAATGGCGAAGAGTTTATGCAGGAGTATGATCCACGTAAATCATTAGCCCCACGTGATATTGTAGCAAGAGCCATTGATGCTGAACTAAAAAAATCAGGTGAGGATTTCGTTTACCTTGATATTCGTCATCGCAGCAAAGCAGATATTTTAGCACATTTCCCTAACATCTACGCCAAGTGTTTAGATATCGGTATTGATATGACTAAGGATATGATACCTGTTTCGCCGGCATGTCATTACATGTGTGGAGGTGTTTTGGTTGACGAACATGGTCAATCATCCATCATGCGTTTATATGCCTGCGGCGAATGTTCATCAACAGGCTTACATGGCGCTAATCGTTTGGCTTCCAATTCATTATTAGAAGCTTTGGTATTTGCACATCGTATTTACGAGGATGCCATTAAACAATTTGAAGCTAATACATTACCCGGTAATATTCCAGATTGGGATGAAAAAGGAGTTCAACTCTTAAACGAGGATATCCTGGTAACCCATAACATCCGCGAGATGCAAAAAGTAATGAACGATTATGTAGGTATCGTTCGTTCCGATTTCCGTTTAGAAAGGGCAATGCGCCGTTTAGGTTTACTATATGAAGAAACAGAAGATTTTTACAAAAAAACCAAACTATCTGTTAAGCTTTGCGAGTTGCGTAATTTGATACAGGTATCTTACATTGTTATCAAATCGGCTATGATGCGTAAAGAGAGTAGGGGTTTGCATTATACTACTGATTACCCGGAGCATCAGAAGGAGATTGAGGATACGGTGTTGAGATAACTAAACTAATATAAGTTCATTTTTCTGATTATCAGTTAAATGCGAAGAAGTTTCTATTAGTCTATTAATATCTTGTTTTATTTTTTTTGATACTTTATCTGTTAGATAAGTGCTATTTAAGCCATTTACTAATCTATAATATACGGTGCTGTCTTTAGCTAAGTGAATTCGTTCGAACAATAATGTTAGTATTAGCTGTTCATTATTTTTATATAAAAGTAAATTCAAAATTGATTGCGTTTTTATTAATTCAGAAGTATTCGTTTTTAGAAGGTATTCATTTATCTCGATAAAATCAGTTTTTTTAAGATGGTTGTAAAATGAGAATAGCCAATCAACACAAAGTAGTTTAATCCAATCAGATCTTTTTGAATTAATTATCTTTTTAACGATTTCAAAATAAAGTGGTTTGAATATGCCCGAAGCAATTGATAATTCTAAAGCATCTTCCTGCGCCTTTATTTTGCGACTATCAATATTTTCATCTATATATTGAATATAAAAATCAGCATTATCATCGTTGCCAAAATGGAGGTATTCGGCTATAAAGAGACTTCTGTTAAAACTATTTTTGAATAACTTTGGTAAATCAAGCTTTGAAACTTCGTAGTCTAATAACATGAAATATTAGTTTGATTTGTTTAAGAGCGGGAAACGGGATTCGAACCCGCGGCCTTCAGTTTGGGAAACTGATGCTCTACCAACTGAGCTATTCCCGCTTTTGTGTGCACTAAATTATAAAATAATTAAATATAATCATGCCTGTAATACTACCCGTTAAAGATAAAAGCCCAACCTGGGGAAATGATTGTTTTATTGCCCCAAATGCAACCATAGTTGGCGATGTTATTATGGGCGATAATTGCTCGGTTTGGTTTAACGCGGTTATCCGTGGCGATGTTAATTATATTCATATCGGTAACAATACCAATATTCAGGATGGTGCCGTGATACATGCCACTTATCTGCGCGCTGCAACAACCATCGGGAATAATGTGTCCATTGGTCATAATGCTTTGGTACATGGCTGTACGCTGCATGATAATGTGCTTGTAGGCATGGGAGCCATTGTAATGGATAACGCTGATGTTCAACAATTCGTGATCATTGGGGCAGGCTCGGTAGTATTAGAGAATACCATATGCGAATCAGGCTATCTATATGCAGGCACGCCAGCAAAAAAAATCAAACCAATAACCGATGATCAGCGCGAATTACTCAAAAAACTGCCAAACAATTATATACTTTACTCAAGCTGGTTTAAGGATATTTAGTTTCTTTCGGTATCTCAATATCCTGACTTACATCAAAGTTATATCGTAAAGGGATATCCTTTTTAAATAACCATATATTTTCGGGTTGTATACCTTGCTTTACGTTACCGGTATCCCATTTACCGTTGTGGTTGGTATCATATATAACCTTAATGCGGTATTTTGTGGTAGAATAATTATCATAAACCAGTTTAGTGTTTTTGCTGATGATATCGCTATGCACTTCAACATCATTACTATTTAAAAGTTGTACAACATACTGGCCAGTATCCGGAACGGTGACATTTAATATTAGCTTTCCATAATTTTCAGGCTTATCCAGGTCAAACTTTTTAACTATCCGGGCATTTTTTCCACCGTATATATCAATAAAGCTACCTTCGTTAAATCCAATGCTATACAACCTTCCCGGTTTCCATTTATATTTTAATGTAAATCTTTTAGCATCCTCGGGGTTACGCTGTATGCTAAAATCGGTTTCGCTTACATCAACAGAATCTTCAGTCATAGTAATCCTTCCTGGATCAATACTGGCTATCGGGTAATTAGTTTTGAGCTGTAATTCGCTACCTGGTTTTAGTTTATCGTTTGATAGATTGTAATCCAGTAATATTTTTCTTTTATAAGTATCCTTCTGGCTTCTGCGTAGTGTTATGGTATCTAATGGTACATTGTTGCTTAAAAAAGAAACCTTGATAGAATCGAACACCATTGATTTTAAATAGATCGTTGCCGTATCAGCTTGCTTACTAAACTCAACTATTTTTTGGGCATCTAATTGATCATTCAAAATCCGCACGCTGGCATTCGGAATAGGCTTATTAAATAAAAAATATAATTTACCATCCTGATCTATCCTTCGCTCGATAGGCCTCAACTTTTCGGGAACTTGTTTAAATAGCTGCAGATGGATATCTGAGGTATCTTTTTTTAAGTGTACAAGGTTTTTTGTAAAACCTATCACTTCGTCATCACTGTCGTATATCTTGTTATTATTGGTTTCTTTTAAAGCGTAAATTTTATAAACGCCCTCGTGCAGATTGCTCATTTTAAAAACGCCTGAACTATCTGTAGTGGTGTAAATGGCAGGTTTCTTTTTACGATAGTAAGCCGTATCTAACTTTACCGGGATCAGCATTACTGTAACATCTTTTTCTTTAGCCTGTGTAAGCGGATTCACCACCACACCAGATACACTCAACGAATCGATATGTGCGCCGGTTGAAAAAACGTAAGTGAAGTTCTTTAAAATATTTCCTTCGTTCACATCGGCAATGGCTTTACCAAAATTGATCACGTAGGTTGTATTTTTTTGCAACGTGTCTTTTAATTTGATCACCAAACTTTTCGACTTGATATTATACTCCGGCGCTTTCGGCATATCCGGACTGATCGTTATTTCCTGGTAACTATTGGCGAGTTTAAAATATTCATCAAAATCTAACTGAATAGTTTTTGCCGCAAAATTTTTAGTCTGGTTTACCGGTGTTGCCTTCAATAGTTTTGGCGGAGTCTTGTCTCGGGGTCCACCGAGGGGTCTTTGAATGCTTGCGCAACCAATCCCAACCAAAAGGGCTATTGCCAGCAGTAAAATTTGGACAAAAAAAACACGTTTTTTATTAAAGGACATTTTTAAGCTTTATAAGACACTTTTTTGTTTTGATGAACCGTAATATTAAAAATTAAAAATATTTGCCCTGATCGAATATTTTATAATTTACTGTAAACCAGGTATTTATGTTGTTATCTGCTTACATGAACCATTAATACCGAAATATCTGATGGTGACACCCCTGAAATCCGGGAAGCCTGCCCCAAAGTACGAGGTTTGATACGCATCAATTTTTCGCGTGCTTCTTTTGATAGCGATACCAGTTGCTGATAATTGAATTCGGGATTGATTTCCTTGTCTTCCATTTTCTTCATCTTGTTCACAATCTCCATTTCTTTTTCAAAATAGCTTTCATATTTTATTTTGATCTCGGCTTGTTCTAAAGTTTCTTCATCATATTGAGATAAGATATCGTTCAAACCTGAATCAACTTTTCGGAGATCATTAAATCCAACCTGAGGTCGACCGATCAAATTCACCATCTTCACATTTTGGTTAAGCGGGCTTGTACCCAACTCTTCCAACAACGAATTTACATCAGATGCATTGATAGATTTATCTTTTACAAAATCTACAATTTTATCCGAGTTAGCTATCTTGGCGTTCACCTTATCCATCCGTTCCTGGCTGATCAATCCCAAGTCAAAACCGATTGGGCTTAACCTGATATCGGCATTATCCTGCCTTAACAATAAGCGGTGTTCGGCTCTTGACGTAAACATACGGTAAGGCTCTTCGGTACCTTTAGTAACCAAATCATCAATTAAAACACCGATGTATGATTCTGATCTTTTCATGATCAACTCATGTTTATCAAATACTTTTTGATGCGCGTTGATACCCGCAATTAATCCTTGCGAAGCCGCTTCTTCATATCCTGTAGTTCCGTTGATCTGCCCGGCGAAGTATAAGTTTGATATCAGTTTAGTCTCCAAAGTTAAACCTAACTGAATAGGGGGGAAGTAATCGTATTCAATAGCATACCCCGGTCTGAACATTTTTGCTTTTTCAAAACCAGGTATTTGGGTCAAAGCTTTATATTGTACATCTTCTGGCAGCGAAGTTGAGAAACCATTTACATAGATCTCAACAGTATGCGCACCCTCCGGTTCAACAAATATCTGGTGCCGATCACGCTCGGCAAAGCGGTTAATTTTATCTTCAATGGATGGACAGTAACGCGGACCTAAGCCTTTAATTCTACCCGTAAACATGGGCGATCTTTCAAAGCCTTCCTTCAGCATTTCGTGTACTTTGCTATTGGTATAAGTGATCCAGCAACAACGTTGCTCTTCCATTAATTTAACGTCAGTGTACGAGAAACGGCCGCGCTTTTCGTCGCCCCATTGCTCTTCCATTAACGAGTAATTTAACGAGCGGCCATCAATGCGCGGGGGGGTTCCGGTTTTCATTCTACCGGCATCAAAACCTAATTGAACTAATTGTTCGGTGATACCTGTAGCAGCCCTTTCTGCCGACCGGCCCCCACCAAATTTCTTTTCACCTATATGAATAACACCATTTAAAAAGGTACCGTTCGTTAATACTACAGCATCACTTTCTATCTCAATACCTAATGCCGTTTTAACTCCGCATACGGTATTTCCTTTAATTAACAGAGATGATACCATGTCTTGAAACAGGTCAACATTTGGTGTTCTTTCTAATGCTAAACGCCATTCTTCGGCAAAGCGCATCCTGTCATTCTGCGTGCGTGGGCTCCACATGGCAGGGCCTTTGCTCAGGTTTAGCATCCTGAATTGAATACTTGTTTTATCAGATATAATACCGGAGTATCCACCCAAAGCATCAATCTCGCGCACTATCTGCCCTTTGGCTACACCACCCATTGCAGGGTTGCAACTCATCTGTGCAATGGTGCCCATATTCATGGTAACCAACAATACCGACGAGCCTAAGTTAGCCGCTGCCGCTGCTGCTTCACATCCGGCATGGCCTGCACCAACCACAATAACATTATATTTTTTAAACATCTTTTTATTGCATGTTCCACGTGGAACATTTTAATAAGTTCATTAATTATTCACCTGACGTTCCACGTGGAACATTCTTAAACAGCGAGACAATTGCTACCCCTGTCCATATTGCTTCGAGTATCACGAAAGGATAAAACTTGATCATATAGGACGCATAACAATTCATGCCAGCACCAATAATATTGCACCAAATATAAAATTTACTGTCGGATGCTATCTTCTTATTCAGGTTCAAAAAGAAACCGATTAACAGGATAACAACACCAACAGATGCTAATATATCTGATTCTTTCATGCCTCGTTTAATTCAACCAATTCTAACCAACGGAATGTTTTTTCTTCAAGGGCTTTGTTCATGTCCTGTATCTTATCAGCCAGGTAAGCCAACTCCTCATGATTTGTAATTCCCGAATTCAATTGAACGGTGAAACTCTTTATTTCTTGTTCAAGGTGTGCTATATCTTTTTCAAGGGTTAGCATTTCTTGTTGCTCTTTAAAGGCCAACTTGTTTTTTTTGGGAGTGGCTTGTTCAACTGGTTTTGGAGCCGGATTTTTTGCTGCACGTTTAGCTTCTGCCTTGGCCTCTTCTAAATCTATCCGATATGATGAATAGTTACCATTATAAATTAGCACCTTGCCGTTACCTTCTAAAATGAAGAGTTGATCGGTCAATTTATCCAACAAGTACCTATCGTGAGTAACCAGTATCAATACACCAGGGTAGTTGATCAGGAACTCTTCCAATACATTCAAAGTATCAATATCCAGATCATTTGTCGGCTCATCCAGAATCAAAAAATTTGGATTCTTCATCAGGATGTGCATCAATTGTAAACGCTTTTTCTCGCCACCGCTTAGCTTAGAGATTAAACCATATTGCTTGGCAGGGGGGAACAAAAATTGTGTAAGCAAGTTTGATGCGGTGATGGTTTTACCATCGGCCATGGTAATGTATTCGGCCACATCAGTAACAACATCAATAACCCGCTCGGTGCCTTTAAAGGTGATCCCACTTTGGTGGAAGTAACCCATAACGGTGGTATCTCCAACTGCTATGGTTCCTTTGTCTGGCTGTAAGCTTCCGGTTATTAAGTTCAAGTAGGTTGACTTACCTGTGCCATTCTTTCCGGCTAAACCAATACGATCTCCCTTTTTAAATGTATAACTAAAATTGTCTATCAGGTTATTACCATTAAAACCAATACTTATATTATTGATTTCCAGTATTTTATTACCTTGACGGGCAGTTTTGGTACTCAATTGTACCTTCTCTTTTGGTCCACCGTCTTTGGTTTTGTCTTCTAACTCATAAAAGGCATCAATACGAGCTTTTGATTTGGTACCACGAGCCTGCGGTTGCCTGCGCATCCAATCCAATTCTTTACGAAGCAGGTTTTTATTCTTAGAAAACTGCGCGGCATCAGCAGCTTCCTGCTCTTCTTTTTTCTCTAAATAGTACAAATAACTACCAGAGTAATTATTGATCTTACCACGATCTATCTCGATGATCTCGTTACATACATTATCCAGAAAGTACCTGTCGTGAGTAACAAGCAGTATGGTTTTATTGCCCTCTGTTAATAAGCTTTCTAACCATTCAATGGTATCAATATCCAAATGGTTTGTAGGCTCATCCAGTACATAGATCTCCGGATCGGCTATTAACAGCTGAGCTAAAGCCAAACGTTTCTTTTGTCCGCCCGATAGGGTTTCTATCTTTTGCTCCAGGTGGTGAATATCTAACCTTCCTAAAATGGTTTTGATATTGTGCTCGTATTCCCAGGCTTCCAGATTGCTTATTTCTTCGGTAACTTTTTCTATTTCGGCATAATTGTCCGGATCGTCTTCCAATAGTTCTTCGTACCTGCGGATCAATTGCTGCTGTATATTATCAGACTGAAAAATAAAATCGCTGATGGTAGCACCTTTAGTAAACTGTGGGTCTTGTTCCAGGTATCCTAATTTTAATTCTTTACTGCGTACCACCTTACCTTCTACAGGTAAAAATTTACCGGCCAAAAGTTTTAATAAAGTTGATTTACCGGCGCCATTGGCACCAACAAGTGCAACCCTGCGGCCACGGTTAATGCCAAATGTTAACTGGCGAAATAACCAGGTATCGTTAAATGAATGGCCCAGGCCCTCTGCTGAAATATAAGTACTCACGCTAATTGTTTTATTTTATCTGTAGTATGGATATAAATACCCACATCGTTTTTTAATGATTGTTTGAACATGGCCCAGGCAACTGTTGCCGCCGGTATGCTCCTGTATTTTTTTAGCCCGCCTATTAATAGGGGGTTTATCGCTTTCATTAATGTGGTAAGTACCTTTTCCATTGGGCGCTCCCCTTTTTTACGACCTTCTAAAAATGATGGCTGGTAAATATGTAAAGTTGGTATACCAACATTTTCTATATCCCGCTCTGTTTCACCTTTCAACTTGGTATAAAATATAGACGAATTAACATCGGCACCGATGGCCGAAACCAAATGGTATTGCTTCATCTTGTTATGATGTGCGATCTGCGCCAATTGCAATGGATAATTGTGATCTATTTTACGATAGATGTTCTCATCGGGCGTTTTGGCTTTGGTAGTGCCTAAGCAACTAAACAAGGCATGCCCGGTTATGGCACCGGCCCATTGAGACAGGTTTTCAAAATCCACTACCAGCTGAACCAGTTTTGGATTTGAAATAGTTAATTCTTTCCTAACCAATATCAAAACCTCCTGATAGTCAGACGATTGCAATAGAATGTTCAATAGCTCGCTACCGATCAATCCACTTGCCCCAACTATGATAGCCTTCTTCAACATTGATTAAACACAATTTTGTGCAAAAGTACGGAATTTTAAACAGAGCAATGCTTATTACGCTTGCGGGATGTAAGCTTAATGCCATAGTTTACATATCAACTTTTTATTGATGTAAATAAAACCAATGAATTTGAGTTTGTAGCCCGGGCGTAATTAAATGGCAGAACCGCCAATAAACGAAGTAGTTACTAAAATATATATTTTAGTGTACTAAAAACAAAACGGTTTTCAATTGTTGTAACATTAATAATTATTTAAACATGGCAGAACAAGAACTAACAGGTTGGAAAAAATGGATGGGAGAGGTAGGCGAACAAACCACCTTTTTATCCGGCTTTTTCAGAAATCTATTTACCGGGGGCTTTGAGTGGTCGGAGTTTGTTCGCCAGTGTTATGAAATAGGTTATCGTTCAATCACCCTGGTAGGTATTACCTCATTTATTATGGGTGTGGTGCTTACCCTGCAATCGCGGCCAACGCTGGTAAAATTCGGCGCCAGTAGTATGCTGCCTTACATGGTGTGTGTTTCTATTATCAGAGAGATAGGCCCTGTTATCACCGCTATTATTTGCGCAGGCAAAATATCATCAGGCATTGGTGCCGAACTCGGTAGTATGAAGGTGACCGAGCAGATTGACGCCATGGAAGTATCGGGTGCCAACCCTATGCAATACCTTGTTGTTACACGTATACTGGCCACCACCATTATGATACCTGTTTTAACCCTGATGGGTGATGTATTGGGCTTGTTTGGCGGCTTTTTGGCAGTACACTTTGCCGACCATACCAGCTGGCAGCTATATTTTAACAAATGTGTTAGCTCTGTTGATTTTACCGATCTATTACCCGCCGTTATTAAAACCGTATTTTTTGGTTTTGCGGTAGGTTTTATAGGTTGCTATAAAGGCTTTAACTCAAACAATGGTACCGAAAGTGTTGGTATTGCAGCAAACTCGGCCGTGGTAAGCGCTTCGTTATGGATATTCTTTTTAGATGTTGTAGCTGTTCAGATAACCCAATTATTTTTTTATTAAACAATGGAAAAGGACGAAAAAATAAAAGAGCAACCTGAAAAGAGAGCCGATGTCTTAAAAAAAGATAAGGATTGGGATAAGAATGAAGTTGTTATCGAGATCAAAAACCTAAAGAAAAGTTTTGGATCAAAAGATATCTTAAAAAATATCAACCTTACTTTAAAACGGGGAGAGAATCTGGTGATCTTAGGTCGTTCTGGCCAGGGCAAATCTGTTACCATCAAATGTATTTCCGGTTTGTTGATGCAGGATGAGGGTGAATGCAAGGTATTGGGTGACGAGGTATCAGACATGAACGATAAAGAGTTGAAAGACCTCCGTGTTAAGGTTGGCTTTTTATTCCAAAGCGGAGCTTTATACGATTCTATGAGCGTGCGCGAGAACCTTGAGTTTCCGCTAACGCGTGTTTTAAGAATTAGGGAACAGGATGAATTGGATAAAAAGGTAGAAGAAGTATTAAACTCTGTAGGATTGGCAGATGCGATAGACAAGATGCCATCTGACCTATCTGGCGGTATGCGCAAGCGCGTTGGTTTGGCCCGCACATTGATAGTACACCCCGAAATTATGCTTTATGATGAACCTACTACTGGTTTGGACCCTATTACATCAAGGGAAATTAGTGAGCTCATATTGCAGATGCAGAGGAAATATAAAACCTCATCCATCATTATCACACACGATATGGAGTGCGCGCAGATAACCGCTGATAGGGTTCTTGTGCTGGAAGAAGGTGAGTTTGTTGCCGAAGGCTCCTATGAGGAATTGGAGAAATCAAAATCAGAATTTGTAAGATCATTTTTTAAATAAATAATATGAAAACCACTACCGGACAAAAACTAAAAATAGGAATATTCACAGCTATAGGTATAGCTATCCTGTTTGCGGCCGTATTTTTAATAGGGAGTCAAAAAAACATGTTCAGTTCGACTTATAGAATCAACGGCGTATTTAAAAACGTAGGCGGTTTACAGGTTGGTAACAATGTGCGCCTGGCAGGTATTAACGTTGGTGTTGTGGATGGTATCACGATATTGACAGATACATCGGTAAGAGTTGACCTTACTTTGAATAGCCACTATAAAGAGTTTGTTAAATCTGACGCCAAACTATCTATCGGATCCGACGGGTTGATTGGTGATAAACTGATCACTATTTCACCGGGTGGTGCAACTACTACCGAAATGGCTAAAGAAGGACAAAAATTAGCTACTATACCACCATTTGATACTGATAAGCTGATTGCTAAAGCTACCAAAGTGTTAGATAACGTTGCCGAACTATCTGGTGACCTATCGGAAATCGTTGCTAAGGTAAACGGTGGAAAAGGTAGCATTGGCCGTTTATTAAATAACGATAAGATGGCTAAAGATATGGAGCATACCGTTAACGAAGCTAAAAACACAATGACTTCGGTAAAGAAAACTACGGGGACCTTAAATGAAGATTTAAAAGCCGCTCAAAATAACTTCTTGCTGAAGGGATTTTTCAAAAAGAAGGAAAAGGCTGCGCAGGCTAAAAAAGACTCTGTTAATAAAGCTAATGGTGTGGTTGATACCACAGCCAAGAAAAAACGCAAAGGCTTTTTAGGCTTGGGTGGAAAGGGATAAACTTAAGTGATCTGTATAAAAAAGGGCTGCTTTTAAATAAAAGCGGCCTTTTTGTTTTATAATGTTATTTGTTGGGGTCGGCTGGCGGAGCCTCGTATTGGTGGATAACCGTTTGTGTGGGAAAAGCGAAGTCGCCAAGGCTTTGCTGAACGATCTCAATTATTTTGAAGTTGATCTCTTCCTTAATTTTAAGATAAGGGTTGTAGTCCATCATCTCGATATAATACAATACCTGTAAATCTAATGAGGACGATCCGAAGTTTTCGAACGTTACTATGGCGTCATCGTTGGTTTGCGCGTGTGAGTTGATATAAGTAGTGATTTTATCGGCTATAGCACGAATCTCTTCAACCGGGGTATTGTACGTTAGGCCTACGTTGAATTTGATGCGTCGATAGTTACGTACCGTCATGTTCTCTAAAGGGGTATCTATCATCTTTTTGTTGGGCATGGTAACCAGGCTCTTTTCGGCAGTGCGGATACGTGTGCTGCGGAAGCCTACTTTTTCTACCGTCCCCTCAATGCCATTCACTTTCACAAAATCGCCCACTACAAAGGGTTTATCTACAAAGATGGTAAACGAGCCAAGCAGGTTCTCTAAACTCTCTTTAGCGGCCAGCGCAATAGCTATACCGCCAATACCAAGCCCGGTAATGAGGGTGAGCACGTTGATCTCGAACACATAACCCAGGGTGACAAAAAAGCCAACAGTAACCGCTGTTATTTTAACCAGTTCTTTTACAAAAGGAACAAGCTGGTCGTCTTCCTTAGAATCTGTTAACGAGGCCCGGTAGGCAAACACATGGGCTATAAAATCGATGATGCGCAACACTATCCAGAATAGCGAGATGATCATCAGTAACAAGAATAGTTTATCAACTACCTGGATGATGGTGATCGTTTTGACTACCTCTACCTTATCAACAATGGTTTTGCGGGTGTAGATGGATTCGTTTAGGGGATAACTGAGTTGATTGACGGCAAGATAAATTAACCACAAGCTGATGAAGAACTCAACGGGCTTAACCAACAGATCAACAAAAACCGCGGCGTTAAGCTCTTTACCAAAGCGGCCGAATAACATTAGCAGCAAGCGGCTCAACAATCTTGAGAATACTTTTTTGAGTAAGACGCATAGCAATAAAATACCAACGAAAAGCAGGATACTTTTAATGCTGTTGCCCCAAACTATTTTATTTAAAAAGCTAAAGTCCATTTGTAATTATTGCACCAAAATAATAAAATCCCGTTTAACGGGTACAAACAAAAAAACCTCCCTGCAAAAACAGGAAGGCTTGTAATATTTTGTAAGTGTAATTAAACCCTTTTTGACTTGATACGAGCAGCTTTACCAGTAAGTTCGCGTAAGTAGTACAATTTAGCACGACGTACTTTACCTTGGCTATTCAGTTCGATTTTATCAATGTTTGGAGAGTTAACCGGGAAGATACGCTCAACACCAATGCCGTTTGATACTTTACGTACGGTAAAAGTTTCTGTACTTCCGTTGCTGTTACGTTGAATAACAACACCTTGGTAAACCTGGATACGTTCCTTGTTACCTTCTCTGATTTTATAGTGTACACTAATGGTATCGCCTGATTTGAAAGTAGGATATACCTTTTTTTCTACTGATTGTTCTTCAACAAATTTTACTAAATCCATGATTTTTAGCCTTTAAAGTCGATTTTTAACCCGTAAAAATCGGATTGCAATTATAGGGATAATTTTTTGTTTATAAAAGCCCTATTTTAAAATTTTCCACATTTGTATTTTAATTAACAAATTGGGATTGTTTTATATAGTACTGAGCAGCTTAAGTGCCGCTTCATCTTTTTGGCGGCCAAACAAGGTATAAATGCTTGCTTGTTCGGTTTTTGATGGGATGGTGAAATTTGAGCCGTTCAATACAATTTTTTGAGGATCTGTTATTAATGGCAATACATCCACCCATCCGTTTACTGTGTTTACTTGCAAATTGCCCATTAGCTCGATACTCACATCGCCAATAACGTATCTGCTAAAAGCAGAGCGAAATTTGCCATCGTCCTTTAATTGCACAGGCTTCTCGTAAGGCTTTAACAGCGAATTTATTAACGATGCTGTTTCTTTATCAGTAAGTATATCAATATCGTTTGGTTCAACATCGTATCCGCTTAGCATTAAGCCCGTTGTGCCGATAATTATCCACCGTGATGTTATTGGTGAAAGCAGGTGGCTTAATTGGGTTAAGGTTTGTATGATGCTTTGCTTGCTCATTTACTTTAACAGATCGGGGCGGCGTTGTTTGGTACGTTCCAATGCTTGCTCAAAGCGCCACTGCTCAACGGCGGGTGTATTGCCGCTCAGCAGGATGTCGGGCACCTTGTGGCCATTCCAATCCGCGGGGCGGGTATATACGGGCGCGTCCAGCATATCGTCCTGGAAGGAGTCTGACAGGGCCGAGGTTTCATCGCTCAGTACGCCGGGAATCAATCGCACTACGGCATCAACCACAATGGCCGCCGGAAGCTCTCCTCCCGAAAGGACATAATCACCTACAGAAATTTCGCGCGTAACAAATATATCGCGGATACGCTGATCAATGCCCTTATAATGCCCGCAAAGAATAATGATGTTTGTTTTGATCGAGAGCTGGTTGGCTATCTTTTGATTCAGGGTTTCACCATCCGGCGACATGAAGATCACTTCGTCATACTCGCGTTCGGCTTTTAAAGCCTCAATGCATTTGGCGAAGGGCTCAATGGTCATCACCATACCGCTGCCGCCGCCGTAAGGGTAATCGTCAACACTTTTTTGTTTTTGGGTTGAGTAGTCGCGCAGGTTATGCACTACAATTTCGGCGATGCCCTTTTTTTGGGCGCGTTGTAAAATGGAATGTGCAAAAGGGCTCTCTAACAAGCCAGGCAAAACGGTAATGATATCAAAACGCATGGCGCAAAGATAGGAAGTTAGATGCAAGAACCGAGAAACAGGAATCAAGATTGATTTTATGATTAATCATCTTCTTCCAACACAAATATATCTTCAACCGGCTTTTCAAATACTTTGGCGATTTTGAGTGCCAACACGGTTGATGGTACATATTTATTACTTTCGATGGTGTTGATGGTTTGGCGCGATACCCCAATAATTTCGGCAAGGTCGGCCTGGGTTATGTTTTTGATGGCGCGTTCAACGCGAAGTGAGTTTTTCATGATGATAATGCGCTTTTAAGTTCGGCCTGTTGGTTGCTGCGGTACAAACGGTACTGAAACCAGGCAATAAAGATGAGTGGAATGGTGACAAGGTTGATCATTTGTATCAGTAAAAAATCAAAACCATAAACCAACATATTCGAAATCAGTAATATGACGTAATTTACATATACAGCGATCTGCATGGCTTCGAGCCTTATGGTGCTAATGTATTCGTCTTCGGCCCGTTCTTTTGAATACGCCCACAATAAAAGACTTAATGGTAATAACATAAACGATGTTTCGAACCACTTTATGTTCAATTTAAATAACTGATTAACTACCAGCATAGCTATAATGATAAGGGATACCCATTTGCCTATAAACAGGTATGGTTTATTGGGTAAGTAATGCACCTGTTTTATGGTATACTCGTTTTTATTGCGATATAACAGGTAATAAAAGCGAAGTATAAAAATAACCAATGGGATAAAAAAATTATAGATAGTAAACGTAACATAGGTGCTGAGAAAGCCCGAAACAATGATGTGTAGCGAATTCCGATCAGAGAACAATGACAACAAGCTGAATAGTGTATAAAAACAGTAATTGATCAGGATGGACCAGTACAAAGCATTCAATCGTATTTTACCCGTAAGTTCATCTTCGTGCTTTAGTTTGGAGAAAGCAACGAGTATCAAACCGACAATAACAAGCGTAAGGGCCAGTTCGTTGGTAAAGTTTTCGATGGCACTTATAAACAGGCTGTCATTTTCGCGAATGCGTAATTCAAAACCAGGTATCTCGTACTTTTGATATGCTACCATGTAGCCTAAAATAAGGCCCGGTATGGCCAGCAGGTATCCCAGATACCTTAGCTTACATGGAAATAATAGTGTGCGTTTCATGATAAGTCAATTTTGTTTTACCAAATGTAAAACAAAATTGACCTTTGTCAAGTATTTTTGACAAAAATATTTTTAGTCCAGGTAAATATCCAATAAACCTTCAGGCAGATCAACATAAACCACCTCCTTAACAATATCAATTCCGGTGATGATGCCTTCGCTAAGGGGGAATAAAACTTCACGGTCTTTATAAACTACGGTGGCTATCAGTTGTTGGGGAAGGTCTTGTATCTCGATGATCCGGCCTAATTCGCCTTCGTCTTCATCAATGGCTGTAAAGCCCATTAAATCGCGTAAAGTGAAATCGTTCTCGTCTTTTACGGGTTTAATTTTGTTGGGGAGGTAGATGTCTTTTTTGGCAAGCGGAGTAGCTTTATCAATATGGTCAACATCTTCTAAATAAATAAAAGCGATGTTTTTTTGTGGCATCTTGAATGATTCCACAAAATATGGGATCAGCTTGCCACCCGATGTGATGAACAGGGCATCAAAAGTTATCTTGTCTATTTCTGCAAAATCAATAAAAGCCTGCAACTCGCCTTTTAAACCACGGGTTTTGGTAACGGTGCCTATGCGGAAGCAATCCTCTATCTTCATTTGTAAATGGCTTTAAAAAAGTATAGCGAAGAGGTTGATGAACAACTCTTCGCTATAACAGTGTAATTTGATAATAAATTATTCAGCGCCTTCTTCTGTTGCTTCTTCGGCAGCTGGTGCTTCCACTTCTGCTTCTTCTTCAGCAACTTCCACTTCTTCAACCGGAGGTGCATTCTTAGCAGCGATAGCTGCGGCTTTGTCTTCTTTCTTTTTAGCTTCGGCAATTAAAGCAGCTTTTTTAGCTTCTTCTTTAGCTGTAGATAAGTCAGATTTTTTACCGGTGATCTTTCCTGATTTTTGATCAGTCCAGGCAGCAAATTTTTCGTTTGCTTGTTCTTCGGTTAGCGCGCCTTTAGCAACACCACCTTGTAAGTGTTTTTTGTACATAACACCTTTGTACGACAATATTGCACGGCAAGTATCTGTTGGCTGTGCACCTGTGTTAACCCATTCAAGAGTTTTGTCGAAATTAATGTCAATTGTAGCTGGGTTAGTGTTTGGGTTGTAAGAACCTAAACGCTCAATGAAACGACCGTCTCTTGGAGCACGGGAATCCGCTACCACGATGTAATAAAAAGGTTTACCTTTTTTACCGTGTCTTTGCAGTCTGATTTTAGTTGCCATTTTTTAATTTTTATGTATTCAACATACGCCCCGGAGTACTTTCTGCGGGGTTGCAAAGTTAGTAAAAGTGTTTTAATAAAAAAATTTCTTTTAAAAGCTTGTTTTATAGGTAGATGTTTTTGATAAATGTTTATTTTAGCGATAGTAAATGACCTCCTAATGCTTGACAAACTACTGCTTGTGCTGAATGATTGCGCCTGGGCCTACAGCCTTACGGAAAAGAAGTATGTTTTTATTAGCCCCAACATTCGCTCTGTTGTTGGAATCAGTGCCGAAGAACTTATCGCCGATAAGGATAGCTTGCTAAAAATAATTTTGCCCGAAGATGAAGAAATGATTTTGAAGGCTTACCGTGATCTGCAACTGGAAGAAACTGCCGAATTATATTACCGCGTTAACGTAAATAACAAAGTAAAATGGCTTTTTGAAAAAAGGAGCTATTTTGTTGATTGGGCCAGCAATGCGGAGATCATATTATCGGTTATTAAAGACGTAAGCGACCAACAGGTTATAAAGAACCACTTGAATGATGCCTTGGGCAATTTTAGTGTGCTGTTTGATAAAAACCCAAGCCCAATGTGGGTATATGAAACGCCATCATTGCGCATTATAAAAGTAAACCAAGCCGCTATTGATCATTATGGCTATAGCAGTAAAGACTTTTTGAACATGACCATAAGGGATATACGCCCCAAGCTTGACCTTGCCGCTTTTAATGAATATATTTTTAGAAAGGGTATTATCAAAGGTAAAAAGATAGGCTCAAACCCAAGTGGGGTATGGCGACACCAAAACAAACAGGGCGAAATTATTTATGCCGAGGTAACCGGGCATGAGTTAAAGTATAATAATACCACTTGCCGTATTGTTGTGGTTAATGATGTAACCGAGCGCCTGTTATTTGAACAGGAAAGAGACTGCGCCGCCGATCTCGAGAACTCAAACTAAAATTTACAGAGACAGTATTTCTACGATCTTCAATAAATTGGGGTTGATATCTACATGGTGCTTAATGGCGTGATCAAATGGGGTAAAGGCAATTTCGTTATTTATCACACCTACCAGATCGCCACGTTTGCCGGCCAGTAAACCCTCAACGGCGGCAACACCAACACGGCTTGCTAACACTCTATCCATACAGCTTGGGCGGCCACCACGCTGTATGTGGCCAAGAATGGAGATGCGGGTATCGTAATTAGGATATTTTTCTTTTACCTGGCGGGCAATTTCGAACGCGCCACCGGCTTCTTCGGCTTCGGCAACGATCACTATTTTTGATGATTTATCTTTACGGCCGCGCTCCAATCTATCAAACAATGCTGTTGTATTGCTTTTAGTTTCGGGGATCAGGATGGCTTCGGCACCGGCGGCTATACCTGTGCGCAGGGCGATCAAACCAGAATCGCGACCCATAACTTCGACGATAAATAAACGATCGTGAGATTCGGCTGTATCGCGGATCTTGTCGACAGCATCAATAACCGTGTTGATGGCCGTATCGTAACCAATGGTATAATCGGTGCCTTGTAAGTCGTTATCAATGGTGCCGGGTAAACCTAAAATCGGAATGTCGAATTCTTCGCTGAAAACACGGGCCCCGGTGAATGTACCATCGCCACCAATGCCAATTAGAGCATCAACATTATGTGCTTTTAATTGATCGTATGCTTTTTGACGGCCTTCGGGTGTGCGGAAGTCATCGCTGCGGGCGGTTTTTAAAATCGTTCCTCCACGTTGAATAATGTTTGATACCGATTTACGGTCCATGGGTATCATTTCACCTTTGATCATACCTTCGTAACCGCGGCGGATGCCTGTTACTTCCAGATTATAGTATAAAGCGGTACGTACAACTGCCCTTATGGCAGCATTCATGCCGGGGGCATCGCCGCCGGAGGTAAAAACACCTATATTTTTAATTTGAGCCATTATTGTTTTTGTATGCGGCAATACCGGCTTTCAAAAATTTAATATAATTGTCTGGATTATAGTCTGCCCCTTGCGCCGGCAGTAGCTGATCTCCCTTACTATTCAGAATCACATAATCAGGTTGTGAGTTCGAATTAAATCTTGCTGCCTGGATATCGCTCCATTTATCGCCCAAAAGTGTGATTTTTTTTCCACTATACGAAGAGGTATATTGCTGCTCTTTATCTAAAACAACTTTTTTATCGTCAACATAGGCCTCAACCAACACATAATCGTTCTTTAACATTTTGTGAACCTCGGGGTTTGACCATACATTGTTTTCCATTTGGCGGCAGTTAACGCAATTCCATCCTGTAAAATCCAAAAGAATAGGTTTTTGTACTTTTTTGGAAACTTGAAGTGCCTGATCGTAATCAAACCAGCCTTCAAGGTCCATTACTTTACCGCGGGTAAAGCCTTCTTCGTATTTTCTTGGTCCGATATCTTTAAGATCAACAGATGGTGCAGATGCTGTACCGCCGTTTAATTGTAAATTATAAAGATTAAAATCTTGTGTGGCTGGCGGCGGTAAATAAGCGCTCACAAATTTTAAAGGTGCGCCCCACATACCTGGTATAAGGTAAACAACAAAAGCAAAAAGGATTACGGACATAAATATCCGGGGAACACTTATATAAGGAAGGTCCGAATCGTGAGAGAACTTTAGTTTCCCAATAAGGTATAAGCCCGCTAATGCGGCTATTACGATCCATAAGGCGAGAAAAATTTCGCGGTCGAACCAATTCCAATGATAAGCCAGATCAACATTGGATAAAAATTTTACCGAGAATGCAAGTTCCAGAAAGCCTAGCATCACTTTTACGCTGTTTAGCCAGCCACCTGATTTAGGTAATGATTTTAAAAGAGATGGAAATATAGCAAATAATGTGAATGGGATAGCTAAGGCTAATGAAAACCCAAACATACCAATGGCCGGTGCCAATAGGGCGCCAGTGGTAGCGGTATCAACCAAAATCCAACCAATTATGGGGCCAGTGCAACTGAAAGAGACAACAGACAAGGTTGCGGCCATAAAAAATAATCCGCCTAAACCGCCTTTATCAGAGTTTTGGTCGAGCTTATTCGCCAATGATGACGGAAGGTTTATTTCGAAAGCACCTAAAAAAGAAGATGCGAACACTAAGAGTAATAGAAAGAATAAAAAGTTAAAAATGCCATTGGTTGCCAATCCGTTTAATGCTGAAGCACCAAAAATGATTGATACTATTAAACCCAAACCTACATAAATAACAATTATGGAAAGGCCATACAGAGCCGCCTGGGCGATGCCTTTCTTTTTATTACCGCCGCGTTTTAAAAAGAAGCTGACAGTAAGCGGAATCATTGGGAATATGCATGGCATAATTAAAGCGGCAAAACCACCAACTAACCCAGCTAAAAATATTGCCCACAACGTTTTTGGATGATCGTTAGGTAAGGATTTTGATGCTTTAGCGGCAGTAGCCGAAGCCATTTGGGTAACTGATTGGGCCTGGCTTACGGCTTGTTGCTTTTTGCGCAGGGCTAAACTATCGGCAGCGGTTGGTATGCTGGTGAACTGCACATCGACAGTAGAAACGGTATCAACGGCTTTATTTTGCGCGAATGTGGGTAGTACTGCTGTGCAGGCCAAAAACAGGAATGCAAGTAAAAGGCTAACCTTTAATTTATTCTTCATTATAATGAGGGTCGTGCTTATTTAATGTCTACACTAAAATCCAGATCTTCGGGAGGCAGGCATTTTTGATCGTTACAGGTCATGTACTCCAATTTGCCTTTTACGGTTGTTTTGGCTATGCCGGGTTTTAATTTGATTTTTTGTTGGAAGATCACCGAGTTCTCAAAAAAACTCACATTCATGCTGAATGATTTTTCGAATTTGGTTATAGGCTTTGGCTCAATGGTTTTGCCAATTAGGGTATATTGCTTAGATACCGGAAAGGTGAATGATGTTTTTATCGGGCCGCCTTCTTTCACGGTTTGCGAGTAAACGTGCCATCCATCGTCCATAGTTGCTTTCATGAATATAACGGCTTCGGTAGCGCTTGTTTTTTTGAAACCGTAGCTCCAGTGTACCGGGGTTAATATTTGGGCATGAGCGCCGGCAGCAAATAATACGGCAATTACCAGGATCAGTTTTTTCATTGGGTATTGTGTTTGTTTAAAAATTCAATTTCTTTAAAGTTATATAGTCGCAATTCGCCGTCAACCCTTACAGTTATCTGGCCCGTTGGCGAAACATTTTCTATCGTACCATTAAAAACCTCATCATTCGCTTTAAACGGGCGTAGCTGGTTTAACCAATATAGATTTCCCAGATAGAACGATTTTAACGGCTCAAAATTTCCGGCACGCAGCATTAAATAGGCGGCTTCTATTTCACCGCAAATTTCTGCTAATAATGCTTTTAAATCATAATCCCTGTGTAATATCTGCTTTACAGAGGTAGCGTTAGGCGCATCTGGCGAAAAAACATCCTGATTTACGTTCAAACCAATGCCAATGATGGAATTTTTGATCTGGCTACCCTGAACCATATTCTCAATTAAAACACCGCCAAGCTTGTTATCGTCAAAATAAATATCATTTGGCCATTTTGTTTTTACAGCATGGCCTAAAAGTTTTTGTAAAGCTTTGATAATACCCACACTTATTGCTACGTTTAAGTTAAATTGTTGGGCAATTGCTAAAAACGAAGGTTTTAAAAGGATGCTGAAGGTAAGATTTTTACCAGGTTCGCTATGCCAGCGGTTTTGCTGCTGGCCACGACCGGCAAACTGGCTTTCTGCCATAATGACCGTACCCTCGGTTAATGGCGTGGAATTTGCCAATGATTGTTTAAGGAAATTGTTAGTTGAATCAACCTCGGTTAATATCACCAAATTTTGTCCAACAAATAATCCTGAAAATGTGTTATTTTGCAATGTCAAAACAAATTTTAATCAATTCGTCCAAAACTAAATCTTTTTAATGGCAAAAAATAAAGCAATCAAAGAATCATCCTACATTTCTGAATTAGCCGTTTATGGCATACAAGAAAAAAAGGGGAATGACATCATCCGCTTAGACCTTAGAAATTTGAGCAGCTCGGTAACCGACTATTTTGTGATTTGTCATGCCGATTCGGCCACACAGGTTAAAGCAATTGCAAGCAGTGTTGAAGAAGAGATTTATAAAGCCACCAAGCAAGACCCGCGACACAAAGAGGGTTTAGAGCATGGTGAATGGATATTATTGGATTATTTTGATGTGGTTATACATATCTTCAGGACTGATAAGAGGGAGTATTATGGTGTGGAAGATCTGTGGGGAGATGCCGAAATAAAATATTACAAAAGCGCTTAAGTCAATTTATCAATTCCTGGATAATTAAAATTAAACGCAAGTTGAGCTTATAAACAAGATGAAAGATAATAAAGCCGAGAAACCTTCTATCCGTAGAAATCCCAATAAAAAAATAAACCCGAAAGCACCTAAGTTCAATATCATGTGGCTTTATGCCGTGGTAGTATTTGCCTTATTGGCAGGTTCGTTACTGGTAAGCGGGAACAATGGCAAACCAATTAATTGGCAGCGTTTTGAAAGCAAAATGCTAAAAACGCATGATGTTGACCACATGGTGGCCTACAAAAGCGGTGATTTGGTAATTGCCGAAGTTTACATTAAAAAAGATAGCCTGAACAAACCCGAATATGCAGATATTAAGGAAAAGACAGGTTTTAACATGTCGCCTACAGCTAGTCCGCAATACTTGTTTTCTGATGCGTCATTCGAGAGCCTGAAAAACTCGATGAACAACGCGCAGAAGGATTTCCCTGAAAACCAAAAGATATATGTTCAGTTTGATTCGCACGAGAGCATCTGGAGCAGCTGGTTAGTACAAACTATTATTATGGTGGTATTATTTGCCGGTATGTGGGTGTTTATTATGCGCCGCATGTCGGGCGGTTCGGGCGGTGGCCCGGGTGGCCAGATTTTCAATATCGGTAAATCAAAAGCTACCTTGTTTGATAAAGAGGCGCAAGTAACCGTAACATTTAATGATGTTGCTGGTTTGGAAGAAGCCAAATATGAGGTGATGGAAATTGTTGATTTCTTGAAGAACCCTAAAAAATACACCAACCTGGGTGGTAAAATCCCTAAGGGCGCGTTATTGGTAGGATCGCCGGGAACGGGTAAAACCTTGCTAGCTAAGGCTGTTGCAGGTGAAGCGCATGTTCCGTTCTTCTCTTTATCAGGATCGGACTTTGTTGAGATGTTTGTGGGGGTGGGTGCATCACGTGTTCGTGACTTGTTCCGCCAGGCTAAAGATAAAGCGCCATGTATCATATTTATTGATGAAATTGACGCTATTGGCCGTGCCCGTGGTAAAAACAACATGGTTGGCGGTAATGACGAGCGTGAAAACACATTGAACCAATTATTGGTTGAGATGGATGGTTTTGGGACCGACTCTGGTATTATCATACTGGCAGCAACCAACCGCCCGGATGTATTAGATTCGGCATTGTTGCGCCCCGGTCGTTTTGACAGGCAGATATCTATAGACAAACCGGATTTGAACGGTCGCGAACAAATATTTAAAGTACACTTAGGTCCGGTTAAAACGGCTGCCGATGTTGATGCTAAAAAACTATCGGCCCAGACCCCTGGTTTTGCAGGTGCCGAAATTGCCAATGTTTGTAACGAAGCGGCTTTGATAGCTGCCCGTAAAGACAAAGAAGCGGTTGATATGCAGGATTTTCAGGATGCGATTGACCGTGTGATTGGTGGTTTAGAGAAAAAGAATACTTTAATATCGCCAGAAGAAAAACGTGTGGTAGCTTACCACGAAGCGGGCCACGCTATTGCAGGCTGGTTTTTAGAGCATGCCGATCCGTTGGTTAAGGTATCTATAGTACCGCGTGGTGTTGCCGCTTTAGGATACGCACAGTATTTACCTAACGAAAGGTTTTTAGTAGCCAAAGAAGAGTTGTTTGATGATATGGTATTATCAATGGGTGGCCGCGCTGCTGAGGATATTGTTTTCGGTAAGATCACAACCGGTGCATTGAGCGATTTGGAACGCATTACCCGCCTGGCTTATGGCATGGTTAAAATATATGGTATGAATGATAAGATAGGTAACCTATCGTTCTATGATCCGCAGGGAGAAAACCAATTCAGCAAACCATATTCGGATGTTACAGCAGAGCTGATCGATTCGGAAGTACGTGCTTTGGTTGACACTGTTTATGTTAAAACTAAAGAACTAATTAACAAACACCGTGATGGTTTGGAAAAGGTTGCCAGCAAGCTGTTGGAGAAAGAAGTACTGTTCCAAAGTGATTTGGAAGATCTGTTGGGTAAACGTCCGTTTGAAGGCCGTACCGCTTATGATAAATTTGTGAATGGTGAGCCTGTTGCGGTTATTCCGGATAACAATGCTATTCCGGATAGTTTGCTTGATCCATCGAAAGATAATATGGCAGGCGATATTGGATAATATCACCGGTCAATAATTTATAAAGCTACTATGTTTTTCATAGTGGCTTTTTTATGACGGTGTTTTTTTGAGCCAATAAAGCTAAAACGGCTATTTTTATTCATATTTGCTTTTGTGTGTGGCTTACACACATTTGTTTATAAATGAAGGACATTACCACCAGCAGAGAGAAGCTGTTAAAAAAGATACGGAAGGCATTGCTTGAAAGGCGGGATAACCCATACCCAAACCTTGAGGATTTGCCTTTGTACGCGCCGGATGAAGAGATCAAGGAAGTGATATTCGCGGAGGCTTTTGCGGCGGTTGCTGGTCAGTTTATTTTTTGTGAGGACGAGATCCAGTTTATAGAGGAGTTGCTTACCCTTGCCGAAGAACGCAACTGGCGCAAAATATACTGCTGGGAACCCCCTTTGCAAGATATGCTGAAACAATACGAATATCCGTTTTTTGAAACCGATAAAGATTTTGAGCAAGCGGAAGTTGGTTTTACCCTTTGCGAGGCTTTGATAGCACGCAATGGCAGTATACTGGTATCCAATGGGAACGCTGCCGGTAGGCGGTTGAGCATTTATCCTAACGTGCATATTGTGCTGGCCTATACATCGCAATTGGTGATGGATTTGAAGGATGGTTTTGGTTTATTGAAGAACAAGTATGGTAACCAGTTGCCATCAATGATATCAAACATAACCGGGCCAAGCCGCACCGCGGATATTGAGAAAACATTGGTTTTAGGCGCGCACGGGCCTAAAGAGCTGTTTGTTTTTTTACTGGACGGGTAAGTTTTTTTGGGAATGCGGCTTGATTTTCGTATATTGTAGTTGAATGGAATATGTAGGAGGTAAGAAGGAAGAGGTGAAAAAAAATCCATACTTTATCCCCCCTCTTAAATAATGACTGAAGCCTGCCTGTCGGCAGACAGGGATTGAATGCCTGAATGATTGATGAAAAAAACCTACTTTATCCCCCCTCTTGGATTAAGCTTGACAGATTGAATGCGGGAATGCTAATTGAAATACCCCCTTATTCCCCCCTTTATGCCGGCGGGCGCATTACTTTGACTATTGCGGTTCTTGGAGTTTAAACCCTGGCGGGTTCTGCTATTTCTTCTAAAATAGAAACCGCTTCGTCAATACTACTTACACGCTCAATGCTGATGCGTAGGGTATTCTTCACCTCCTTCATATTGCAAGTACGAGGGTTGGCCTGCATATAGTTGAGCACCTGCCTGAATTGTGTAGTTTCGAAATATGGTGACTGCTGGTTGGTGATGAAATATCCGCGCAGCACATTCTTTTTCAGGGATATCTTTTCGAAACCGATGGCTTTGCCTAACCATTGCAGGCGCATGGTGTTCAGCAGATCGTTTACCTGTGGTGGTACGGGGCCAAACCTGTCGTGCATTTGCTGGGCAAAGGCGGCCAGTTCGGTTTCGTTCTCTATTTTGCTTACCTCGGTGTACAGGTTATAGCGTTCGGGGATGCTGGTTACGTATTCATCGGGTATCAGGATCTCCTGGTCGGTATCTATTTGGGTGAATGAGATGAATGGTCTTGGCTTTTCATCTTTAAACAAGCCTTTAAACTCATCGTCTTTAAGCTCTTGAATAGCTTCATCCAGTATCTTGTGGTACATCTCGAAACCAATCTCGGCAATAAAACCGCTTTGCTCGGCACCTAAAAGGTTACCGCTTCCGCGGATATCCAGATCTCGCATGGCAACATTGAATCCGCTGCCTAAATCGCTAAACTCTTCTATGGCGCTTAGGCGTTTACGTGCTTCGGATGTTAAGGTTGATAGTGGCGGGCTCAGTAAATAACAGAAAGCTTTTTTATTACTCCGGCCAACGCGGCCACGCATCTGGTGCAAATCGCTCAGGCCAAACATGTGGGCGTAATTGATGATGATGGTATTGGCATTGGGTATATCCAAACCGGCCTCAATAATGGTTGTGGCCACCAGTACGTCGTATTCGTTGTTTACAAACTTGAGCATCACATCTTCCAGATCATCGCCTTCTAATTGACCGTGTGCTATACCGATACGTGCTTTTGGTACGAGCGTTTTTATCATGCCGCCTAATTGGGGCAGATCGGCAACACGGTTATGGATAAAGAACATCTGGCCACCACGGTCAATTTCAAACTCAACGGCTTCTTTAATGAGCTTGTCGTTAAACACATGCAGTTCGGTTACTACCGGCTGGCGATTGGGCGGTGGCGTTGATATAATAGAAAGATCGCGCGCGCCCATTAACGAGAAGTGCAATGTACGCGGGATAGGTGTCGCCGTAAGGGTCAAAGTATCCACGTTGATGCGCATAGCCTTTAGCTTTTCTTTGGTGCTAACGCCAAATTTTTGCTCTTCGTCGATGATCATCAAGCCTAAATCTTTAAACTTAACATCCTTGCTTACCAGGCGGTGTGTACCTATGATGATGTCGAGCTTGCCATCGGCTAAACGCTGTAGGGTATCCTTAATTTGCTTTGGTGTTTTAAAGCGGTTTACGTAATCAATATTGCAAGGGAAACCCTTTAGCCTGTCCGTAAAGGTTTTGTAATGTTGAGCGGCTAAAATGGTGGTTGGTACTAATACGGCCACCTGTTTGCTATCGGCAACGGCTTTAAAGGCGGCACGAATAGCAACTTCGGTTTTACCAAAGCCTACATCGCCACAAATTAGCCTGTCCATCGGGTGCGGCGATTCCATATCTTTTTTAAAGTCGATGGTCGCTTTTTCCTGGTCGGGGGTATCCTCGTAAATGAACGAAGCCTCTAATTCGGTTTGTAAATAGCTATCAGGCGAAAATGCATTACCGCTCTGCGCTTTCCTGACGGCGTAAAGCTTGATCAGGTCGCGGGCGATATCTTTAACTTTTTTTTTTGTTGTTTTTTTGAGCTTTTCCCAAGTATCGGTACCTAACTTGTTCATTCTGGGAACGGTACCCTCTTTACCACTATACTTTGATATGCGGTTTAGTGAGTTGATGTTTACATAAAGCAAGTCGTTATCGGCGTAAAGCAAACGGATCATCTCCTGTTGTTTACCGCCTACTTCTACTTTCTCCAGTCCGGCATATTTGCCAATGCCATGGTCAATGTGGGTAATGTAATCGCCAGGTTTTAGTTCACGGAGCTCTTTAAGCGTAATGGCCTGCGAGCGTTGGTAGCCCTTTTTGAGCTTGTATTTATAGTAGCGGTCGAATATCTGGTGATCGGTATAGCAGGCTATTTTTTGCGTGAGGTCAATAAAGCCCTCGCGCATGGAGATATTAACCGGTGTGAACTTGATGGTTTTATCCAGATCCTCAAAAATGGCGTAAAGCCTTTCGAGCTGGCGGGTTGAATCTGTAAAAATGCAGTTCTCAATTTTCTCCGCCTCGTTGTTTTTGAAATTGTGGATAAGCAGGCTAAAATCTTTGTTGAAGGACGGCTGCGGGCGGATATCGAACTGAACGCTATCAGTCGGGGCGTAGAAGAACTGCTTGCCGAATTCAACCAGTGCAAAATCGTGCAACTGATCCCCAATCAGTTTTTCATCGGTAAAGCCAAATTTAGGGTCTATCCAATCGGGGTTGGCCGTTTTATCTTCTGCGGTAAGCGCTTTCCATAATTGGGTGGCTTTTTTATAGCCGGTTTGGATGATATCCAGTGTAAACTGCACGTCTTTTATCCAAACTTGCGTTGATGGATCGATGTATTCCAATAGCGAAATGTTGCTCTCGGTCAAGAACTTAGATTGAACATTGGGTACAATGGTGATACTTTTAACCTGCTCAACGGATAGTTGGCTCTCTATCTCAAATGTTCGGATCGACTCGATAAAATCGCCAAAAAATTCTACGCGATAAGGCAGATCGTGAGAGAAAGAGAAGATATCTACAATACCGCCACGAACAGAAAACTGGCCGGGTGAATACACAAAATCGACCCGTTCAAAATCGTATTCAATTAAAAACTCATTGATAAATTCAATACTGAGTTTATTGGTTACCGCTATTTCCAACGTGTTCTTTTCCAGCGATGCACGGTCAATCACCTTTTCGGCTAAAGCCTCGGGATATGTTACCACCAGTTTTCCGTATTCGGATGAATGGTTTAGCTCGTTCAATACTTCGGCACGGGCTAAAACATTGCTGCTATCGGGTTGGGTAAATTCGAATGGTTTGCGGTAAGATGATGGGAAAAGCAGGATCTCTTTATCGAGGAAGCTCTCCAGATCCGACTGAAAATAACCGGCTTCTTCTCTGTCGGGAAGGATGAAAAGCATGTGGCTGTGCTTCAAAAAATACAAAGCTACCGCCATTGCCGCATCGCTTGATCCGACTAATCCGCGGAGCTGTACCCTCGGATTTTTTACGCTGTTAAGCGCTTTAGCCAACGTCTGTATCCGTTCGTCAGCCTTGTAGCGATCTAAAATTTCACGGATATTCAAAACGCTGCAAATATAAATAAAAAAGCTTTGGAGGCCGAAAAGATAAATTTTGAGTTATATAAGAAACCTTGCAAACAAAAAGTCGTAAATTCAATTATATAACCAATAGTTCAACCTTATTAATACTAACAATTATGAAGAATGCAATTATCACAGGTGTTATCATCGGCTTGCTTAGCGGGCTTTGGATATTTATAATGCACTGGAGCGGAGTTACCACCGGTCCGCATACGGATTTGAAACCAATTGAGTATACATCGGGCTTGATTCCCTTACTGGGATTATATTTTGGTGTCCGCGCTTACCGGGATAATGTTTTAGACGGTCGTATAACGTTTATTGAAGCATTGATAGAAGGGTTTAAAATATTAATTGTTGGTGGTATAATAGCAGTAGCGGCAGCAATATTATACATCAACTATATTAATGCCGGAACAATAGCCGATTTTTCGGGACAAATATTTGGCGCCTTATTATTGGGCCTGCTGTTCTCGTTAGGCGTTGCTTTAGCGGTAATGAGCAAGAGCAAGAATCTTTAAAATAGAATGCCCGGCACAAATACCGGGCATTCTATTTAGTAATCTATTATAGCCCTTATTATTCTTACTTAGCGTATCTTTATTGATAATGGGCCAAAGTAAGAATGCATAATATAAGAAAAGCAATAGCCGATAATTTTGAATTGATATTTTGGGTTGCAGCAATGCTTGCCTTAGTTGTAAGTAACCCGTATCAGGCATCTCATTTTGAAATATGCCCGTTAAAGCTCATGGGCATAACCTGGTGCCCCGGTTGTGGTATAGGGCATTCTATTTCATTCCTTTTTCATGGTAATATACAGGCATCATTACATGCGCATTGGTTGGGAATACCAGCGTTAATAATAATATCAAGAAGGATATTGTTTTTAATACCCCGTTTTTATATATTTAAAAAAACTTAATCTTAACCTAACACAATGTTTGACAATGCCGCTTTCTCTTTCCCCGATATTACCGTGGACGAGATGTATTTTTTAAAGGAAACAGTTACCGGCTTATCAGAAAGCCAAACCCGCAATTTCAATATGATCTATTCGGGTAAACGGAAAAAGGAACAGGATATGTTGCTTTTTTCAATACTTGGCCTGTTGGTGGTTCCGGGGTTACAACGGTTTATTACAGGTCAAATCGGAATGGGTATTTTATACTTCTTTACAATCGGATTTTGCTTTATCGGTTCAATTGTTGATTTGATTAATTATAAAAAGGCTGCGTTAAAATACAATAAAAAGGTTGCGTTCGAAAGTTACCAGATAGCAAAAATGGGAGCTTAACAGGCCCCATTTCCAATTATTGATTGTTAGCCTAACATTTCGATTGTTTATCGGTAGTGTCAACTTCGCCTAATCTTGGGAAGATGTGTTGATACTATTGTTGTGCCTCAAGCTTCCTGTCTGTCATAGCATCAGTGGCGAACGTGATGTTGTAGTCTCGTTCGGCTGCTGGTCTTGCTGTTCCTTCAACCCCGGCACTTGTTGATATGCCGCCAATTACAATGCCAGTAACCTTTGGCTTTTAATTGCTCATGTAAGTCGGTTTCGTAAAATGGGCTCCTTTTTGCAGATCAATGAGTACTAATGCTGTTTTTTTGTCTAATAAGAGGTTACCATGTTTATTTGTTCTTTTAGAGATGTTTATTGTGTTACGGCTACCGGTTGCTGTTCCATAATAGCCAGTTGTTTCTTTTTTAGTTTGCTTTTCTTCAAAAAACGCATGTGTAATAAGCCGATTATTACAGCGATTGCGCCTTCGGCAAGCATGGTATTTTGAACGCCAATTTGCTGCGAAACGGAACCGATGATCAAACCACCCAAAGGTTGCATGCCGAAAAAGGCCATGGCGTAAAAGCTAATTACCCGGCCACGCATATCTGGATCAACCGTGGTTTGGATGAGTGTATTGCTGATGGTGATCTGAGACATCATACCAAAACCACCAACTGCTGAGAATATAAGGGCAAGGTAATAATGGGTTTCGTGCGAAAACAAAACCAGGCCTGCGCCAAATATGAGGGTATTGAGAGCTAATATCTTCTTTAAGTTTTTACCTGGTTTTAATGATGCCAGGAACATAGCTCCCGAAAAGGCACCCAAGCCAATTACACTATCTATCACGCCAAATGTTGATGCAGTTCCGTGGAAAATATCCTTAGCGTAAACAGGTATCAGGGTTGAGTAGGGCAGAACAAATAGACTGATAATGCCAAGCATTAGTATAACAAAGCCTATAGAAGGTGTATTTTTGATATAGTCGAAACCTTCTTTTAATTCCCCCAGCACATTTTTGGTGTGTGGTTTTTTAACATAGGCTGGCAGCCTCATCATTAAAATAGAACCTATTACAGCAATAAAGCTTACAGCGTTTAGGCCAAAGCAAACATCATCGCCCAGTTTCTCTAATATTAGCCCTGCGATACCCGGGCCTATCAACCGGGATAAGTTTACCATAGATGAGTTGAGCGCGAGAGCATTTGGAAGATCGGCCTTATCATCTATCATTTGATAAACCAATGATTGCCTTGCGGGAACATCAAAGGCGTTGATCAATCCTAATAAGGTACTTAATGCGATGATCTCCCAAACGGAATAATGCTTGAAGAATACAAGGGCGGTTATTAAAATGGCCTGGATCATGGAGGCTACCTGGGTAGCCAATAATAACTTGTAGCGGTCATACCTATCGGCGGCAACGCCGCCAATAAATGAGAAAAGGAATGAGGGGAACATGCTGGCAAACAGGGTTAACCCCAGCATAAATTTAGAATGCGTTAACTCGTAAATAACCCAGCTTACTGCTGTTTTTTGCATCCAGGTGCCAATTAACGAAATGGATTGCCCGGCAAAATATAGCCGGTAGTTACGGCTTTTAAATGCGCTAAATGTATTGATATTCATAGTATAATCCCTCTAATGGTTACGGTGTAACCTTACTCAACCTCAACCTCAATCAAAATCAACCAGCCGCGTTAGGGGGCCAATAGCTTTGCTTAATATAGCGCGCTCCTCATTGCTAAAGTTTTCTGATAAAACTTTATTCAGCCATTCTTCTTTTTCGCTTCGCGATTTATACAGCAGGTCCAATCCGGTATCCGATAGTGATATCAATACCTTGCGTTTATCTGTTTCGGAAGGAGTTTTAATGATTAGCCCCAACTCAAGCAAATGATTTAAGATTTGCGACATGGATTGGGTTGTTATCTTTTCAATAAGGGCCAGTTCGCTTGCCAGCACTGTACCATATTGGTTGATAGAACCGATGGTTGACCGCTCGGTAAGCGATAACTTATCGGCCCAAACCGATTTTTTACGCATTTTTTTGGAGAGGCGTGCAATCACGGTCCGTAAATCTGATGCCAGGTGCAAATTTTGTTTGTTCATTTTATATGAAGTTAAACTTGTAAGTTTACCTTACAAATATAGGGTGTTTTTGAAATTGATTAGGTCATTTCAAATTCAAAAAATCGGGGGCAAAAAAAATGGCTGAAAGTATCTTAAATACTTACAGCCATAAATCTATAGTAAACAATCAACCAATCTTCAATTAGGGGAAAGAGGATTTTAATGAACGTATATCATCTAGTTCAAATAGAGTACCAATTAGTAATAGTTGTTCAAAAAGCTAAAAATGAGCTTTTTAACTGGGGAACATATTTGCAATTGGGGAATTTAGGGAATAGTTGGGGAATTACAGTATCAACTATGGGTTAATATTCAGCTTGTTACTGTTAATGTTTATTCTGATTTTTGAGCTCTATGAAACTTGCCGAACTAACCAGTTACCTTGAAAGCATTGCTCCGCTGGCCTACCAGGAAGATTACGATAACTCCGGATTAATTGTTGGTAAGCCTGATATGGAAATTAGTCAAGCGCTGATATCTTTAGATTGTACCGAAGCTGTTGTTGACGAAGCCATTGCTAAAGGTTGCCAGGTTATTGTATCGCACCACCCTATCGTATTTAAAGGGCTAAAAAAGTTTAATGGTAAAACTTATGTGGAGCGGGTTATTGAAAAAGCCATCAAACATAATGTTGCTATTTATGCCATTCATACCAATCTGGATAACGTTGAAAACGGTGTAAACGCCCGGATTTGCGAAACTTTGGGATTGCAGGACTGCCGTATATTAGCGCCGAAACAAGGCTTACTTAAAAAGCTGGTAACCTTTGTACCAACCAGCCATGCCGATAAAGTACGTGCGGCCTTATTTAATGCAGGTGCGGGGCATATTGGTAATTATAGTGAATGCAGTTTTAATGCGGAAGGAACAGGAACGTTTAAAGGTAATGCTAACACCGATCCCTTTGTTGGCGAGCCCGGAAAAAACCATCAGGAAGCAGAAGTGCGGATAGAAACCGTTTACCCATCAAATTTGGAAAGCAAAATATTGATGGCTTTGTTTATGGAGCACCCCTACGAAGAGGTTGCTTATGATCTGTATCCTATCACCAATCAATATCAAAACATAGGTTCGGGGATGGTAGGCGAATTAGAGCACCCAATGAGCGAAGCGGATTTTTTACAATTTGTGAAATATAAAATGAATGCCAGTGTAATAAGGCATACTAATTTGCGTGGCAAGAGCGTTAAAAACGTAGCCGTGTGCGGGGGCTCCGGAAGTTTTTTATTGAAACATGCAATTGCTGCCGGCGCAGATGTTTTTATAACCGCCGATTTTAAATATCACGAGTTTTTTGATGCCGAAGAAAAGATAGTAATTGCAGATATTGGACATTTTGAAAGTGAGCAATTTACACAGAATTTATTAGTTGATTTTATTACGAAAAAATTCACTAACTTTGCCGTCCGTTTAACAGAAGTAAATACAAACCCCATCAAATATTTGATTTAATGGAACAAACCGTAGAACAAAAGCTAAAAGCTCTATACGACCTACAAACCATCCACACAAAGGTTGACAAAATTCGCCAGGTAAGAGGTGAACTTCCAATGGAAGTTTCTGATCTGGAAGATGATGTTGCCGGTTTGGAAACTCGTATTCAGAAGATAAAAAGTGAATTAGATGATCTGGAAGATTCTATCGTAACCCGGAAAAATCTGATCAGAGATGCACAGGCTAATACTAAAAAGTATGAAACCCAGCTTAATGATGTTAAGAACAACCGTGAATATGATGCGATATCGAAAGAGATCGAAATTCAAGGTCTTGACGTACAAGTAAGCGAGAAAAAGATCAAGGAATATGGTTTTGAAATAACTAACAAAACCGCTATCTACGAAAAAGCTGTTGCTGATTTGGAAGAGCGCCAAAAAGACCTTGATGTTAAAAAAGCAGAATTGGATACCATTACTGCCGAAACTCAAAAAGAAGAACAAGAACTGGTTGCTTTAGCTGATAAAGCAAAAGAAGGTATTGAAGAGCGTTTATTAATAGCTTACACACGTTTACGCCAAAATGCAAAAAATGGCTTAGCGGTAGTTACTATCCAACGCGATTCATGCTCTGGTTGCTTTAACCAGATCCCTCCTCAGCGTCAGTCAGACATTCGCCAAAGAAAAAAGATCATCGTGTGCGAACATTGTGGCCGTATATTGGTTGATGAACAAATGGCGCTTGAAGCTGAACCAGCTTAATACAAAGATTTTCGTATTAAATGAATAGATTTGGCGCCCTGTAAAGGCGCCATTTTTTTTGACCAATGTTTCGTAAACTTATACTAACAACTGTTGTTTTATTCTGCTTTAGCCAAACGGTTTTTGCGAATTTTGATTTCAACAGTAACTGTGTTCAAGCCTATAAATGTATAATCGGCCTTCGTTTACACGAGGGACGGCAACTGATCGATAAAGAGAAAGCGGCTCACCCTCAAAACTCGATCACGGTACTGCTTGATAATTACTACGACTTTTTTACCATACTAACTAACGAGAACAAAGCAGATTTTGATCGTTTAAAAAATAACAAATCGGGCAGAATAGATCGCCTGAACGATGAGGATCAGAACTCACCGTACTATAATTTCTGTATTGCACAGGTAAACCTGCAATGGGCGTTGTTACATAGCCGGTTTGGTGAGTACACGGCTGCCGGCTTTGAGATCAATAAGGCTTATCGGTTATTACAAAATAACTCAAAAAAGTTTCCGGCGTTTTTGCCTAACAATATCCCATTGGGTGTAGTTAATGTTCTGTTGGGATCGTTACCTAATGGGGCTTTAAAATCAGTTTTAGGATTTCTTGGTATCAAAGGCAATACCCAAGCCGGGGTTAAAATGCTGGAGAAGCTTTCGGTTGATTTGCCCAAATCTGGTTATGCTTATCATTACGATGAGTTGATCTATTACCTCACCTATATTCAAACAGATGTAGTTAATGATCCGCAGGCGTATGCTAAAATGCTACACTTAGTGGTTAGTGCGGATAGTACAAGTCTATTAGCCGATTATATTGTGGGTTACATAGCGTTACGTACCGGCCATAGCTCCGAGGCCATAAGCTGGCTTCAAAAGCGCCATCAGAGCAGCGAGTATCAACCGTATCCGTACATTGATTATCTGATTGGCGTGGCTAAGATGAATAGGGATGATAATGATGCCAATAATTATTTTAACCGTTTTTTACAAACCAACAAAGGAGCCAACTTTATTAAAGATGCTTACTTGCATTTAGCCTGGCAATGTTTACTTGATGGAGACATGGCCCGTTATCGTGGATTTGTAGCTTTTGTAAAGGCAAAGGGTAATTTGTATAACGACAAAGATAAGCAGGCTCTTGACGAAGCTAATGATATGCCACCTAATGTATTGTTACTTCGTGCACGATTACTTTGTGATGGCGGCTTTTACAGCAAGGCCTTAATATTGTTTAATGGGAAAACCATTAACGATTTTACCCTTGAACGCGATAAGATAGAATACTATTACCGGCTTGGCCGCATTTACGACGCTATGGATAACGACGTTAATGCTTTAAAGTACTATCAAAATACAATTGGCATTGGCAAAACATCAACCTACCATTATGCCGCAACATCAGCCACCAAAATGGGAATGATATACGAACAGCATAAAGATTACGCTAAGGCCAAAGGAGCATATCAAATGGTTTTCGACTTTAAAAACAAGCAGTTTAAAAACAGCCTGGAGCAAAAAGCAAAAGATGGGTTAAATCGTATAGGCGCCAACTAAAACAAATTGGTTTGCCGGCCCTTTAATGGCGTAAAATGCGAATAGTTGTACTCTGGCATTTGTTTGCCTGCTAAAAAGCGTGTACAAGCCATCCTAAAGAGCTGATGTATAGATTCGGCTATATTGCCCTCCCCACTCATTCGGGTTCCCCAGCGGCTATCATTCAGGTTGCCGCCATGGCAGGCGGCTATCATGTTCAATACTTTTTCGGCCCGGTCGGGGAATGCCTTTTCCACCCAGTCAGTAAATATCTCTCCAATGCTTCCATTCAATCTCACAATAGTAAAACCAGCGGCTAAAGCGCCCCTATCGGCGGCGGCCTTAATAATATTGGGCATTTCGGTACTATTTAATCCAGGTATAATTGGCGCCACCATTACCCTTACGGGGATATTGCGTTCTGATAGCTTTTCAATAACAGCCAACCTTCCGGTAGCTGTTATGGTGCGCGGTTCAAGTTTTTGCCGTAGTTGTTCGTCGAGTGAATTTAAGGATACATTAACATGGACCAGGCCTAATTTAGCCATTGGCTCTAAAATATCGATATCACGAAGGATCAGGTTATTTTTAGTGATGATGCCTACCGGGTGCCTGTATTTTAAAAATACCTCAAGCAATGCCCGGGTTAATTTCAGTCTCCGCTCCATGGGTTGGTAGCAATCTGTATTTCCAGATAGCAGGATAACCGTAGGCTTATAGTTTTTCTTATTAAAATAATCTTTGAGCAGTTTAGCGCCATTGCGTTTCACAATAATCTTCCGTTCAAAATCTAAACCGGCACTAAAGCCATAATATTCGTGTGTGTTACGGGCGTAGCAATAAATGCAGCCATGCTCGCATCCCTGATAGGGATTAATGGAGTGCATAAAATGCAGATCGGGACTGTTTGATTCGCTTACTATCTTTTTAGCATGCTCTTCATAAATCTGTGTGCAGGTATTTTCGAGCATGGGTTCGTCAATGCCTTCTTCGTGCTCTACTACATATTTGTTCTTTAAAAACTTGTTATGGGTGTTTACCTGTGCCCCTCTCCCCTTAAAATACTCCTGATTTTCCTCGTGCGACATAGCAACAAATTTGCTAAAAAAATTAGCAAATACAAATGTTTTTGATTAATATCACAGATAATTTTAAGAAGCCTTATCAAGTTGTATAATAAGTTGTGAACCCTTTCCCTGTTCACTGATGGCGGTTACTTCCGCGCCAATTAGAGCAGCTCTGGCCCTCATGTTTTTTAATCCCGAGCCATTTTTATTTTGTTGGGTTTCAAAGTCAAACCCAACGCCGTCGTCGTTTAAACTTAAGGTTAGCCTATCAAAATTATATCGCAAGCTAATAATTAAATGACGGGCTTTGGCGTGTTTAAGTGTGTTGTTAACAAACTCCTGCAATATTCTGAATAATACTAATTCCTGATGCTCGCCAATACTATAAACAGAACCTTCAATATTGATAACGGCCTCAATTAAACGGCTTTTATTAAGCCTTGCAACTTCGGCTTTTATGGTTGGTAACAGGCCATTGCTTATTATGTTATCTAAACTAAAACTTTTGGAAAGATCACGCAGATCATTCATGGATTGATTTACCAAAGCCCGGCTTTCGGTAATCACCACGTTTTTTGATGATTCATCCAAACCCGATGCGCGATCTAAACTGAGCGATACGTAGGACAGCACCTGGCCAATGTTGTCGTGAATTTCCTGGCTGGCATTACGCAGGGTTTGTTCCTGAATTTCAAACTGGGCTTGTAATATCGCTTTCTCGTAAGTTGTTTTAAGGATCTCTTTTTCGCGGATAAGTTTTTGTTTGGCGTTGCTGTAATATACGGCCAAAAGCAAAACAACCAGCACAATAAATACCAGTAAAGCTAATACCGCAACTATGATAGTGACAACCTGGTGGTCAACTTCCTGCATAATATAAATGAATAACACAAACAGCCATATAAAAATGCCGCAAATATCGGCATGATGATATTGTACAGCATAACGCCTCCAACGGTAATCTTTTTAACTTGTATAAACTGCTGTAAGCCCAATATAAGCAAATCGCACAGGTTAAATATCAGCGTGCCGGTACATATCCAAAAGTAAGGATTATCAGTCAGCTTAATTTTTATATCATCATTTATAAACAGTTTAACCAAAACCAGTACCGGTAGTATAATGCTGACTGATGTATTAACAGTATTGCCATAGGTATCATAATCAATAAATCCCTGAACAAAGAACATATTAATGGTGATGTACAGAACGGCCAGGATGGATAAGACTAAATAAGCCATCTTTTTTTTACCCTTATAATCCAGTATCTGGTAATATATGTATAAACTAATAGCGGTAGCAAACACAATGTATATGTTATACACAAAGTGGTTGTTATACAAACCAAATGCTTCGATATTTGAAGCGGTTAACTCGGTTACACAAACTAAAAGCAAATAGGCTACATAGCCGCCTATTTTAAACTTTTTGAGATCGGATAAAAAAATTAAAGATAGCGCGAACGCTGTAAGTTCAAAGAAATGATACCAGCTTAATACCACTATTGATTTAAGGTTGGAGTGCTCCGTTATTAAACACATCGCGTGGCGGATCGCCTAAGCCATGGCCTTTGGTGTATAAAAACAGCGTTAAGCGGCCAGCAATTGCACCCGGATATTTGGCAGCAAAAGCTTCGGTATATACGCCAAACTTAATCTCAAGAATGTCTGCAGTAGAAGCACTTGTAGCCGCTGCCATAAACCCAGTTACAGATTCGATTGGGAATGAAACGCTTTCTGAATAGGCATTTAGGATTGCTGTTGTATCATTACCGGTATACATTTTGGTGTATTGTGCAACGCACTCTTCGGCTAAGGCTGGATCTACAGTTTGTGACATACTAATAGGGGGTTAATTGTGATTTCTTTCGCTTAAAAGTACAAACAAAAAAATATATAAATCAACCTATATGTAATAAATTAACAAAAAAACAGCGTTTTGGTGTTAGTAAACACACGTTTAAGCAATTAATTACACGCAAAATAAAAGCGATGCTTAAGGCTGTTACATTTTGGGCATCCGCTTCATCATGCTGGCCATAGCCGCAGGGTTACTCATTTGTTTCATCACTTTACGCATGTCGTCAAACTGTTTTATCAAGCGGTTAACCTCGGTAAGGTTAGTACCAGAGCCATTTGCTATGCGGTTACGGCGGCTTTGGTTAATGCTATCAGGGTTCTCTTTTTCAAATGGTGTCATCGATTGGATAATGGCTTCTATCGCTTTAAAAGCATTGTCATCTATCTCAACATCTTTCATGGCTTTACCAACACCAGGTATCATGCCCATCAGATCTTTCATGTTACCCATTTTTTTGATCTGCTGTATCTGGCCGTAAAAGTCGTTGAAGTCGAATTTGTTCTTACGGATTTTCTTCTGAAGTTCTGCAGCCTGCTTCTCGTCAAATTGTTGCTGCGCACGCTCTACTAACGATATCACATCACCCATACCCAATATCCGCGAAGCCATACGATCAGGGTGGAAAACGTCCAACGCTTCCATCTTCTCGCCGGTACCAATAAATTTGATAGGCTTATTAACTACCGATTTAATGGATAACGCAGCACCACCACGGGTATCACCATCAAGTTTGGTTAGTACAACACCGGTAAAATCTAAACGATCATTAAATACTTTGGCGGTATTCACAGCATCCTGACCGGTCATGGAATCAACCACAAACAATATTTCGTGTGGGTTAAGCGCTGCCTTTACCTGCTCAATCTCAACCATCATCGCCTCGTCAATAGATAAACGACCGGCGGTATCAATAATCAATACATTATTGCCATTTTGTTTGGCCTGTGCTAAACCTTCGCGGGCAATACCAATAGGATCTTTCGATTCTAAATTGGCGTAAACCTCAACACCAATTTGCTCACCCAATACTTTTAATTGCTCAACAGCAGCCGGGCGGTAAACGTCGCCAGCAACCAATAATGGCTTTTTGCCTTTTTGAGTTTTTAAATAATTAGCCAGTTTACCGGTAAATGTTGTTTTACCTGCACCGTTTAAACCAGCTATCAAAATGATGGTTGGTGTAGCCGGGAAAGTTAGCTCGGCAGTTGCACCGCCCATTAATTCGGTTAACTCATCGTTCATCAACTTGGTTAATAGCTGACCGGGAGATATGGAGGTTAATACGTTTTGTCCTAAAGCTTTTTGCCTTACATCATCAGTAAATGCTTTGGCGGTTTTATAGTTAACGTCGGCATCAAGGAGTGCTTTGCGTATCTCCTTCATGGTTTCGGCCACGTTTATTTCTGTAATGGTACCCTGGCCCTTCAGTACTTTAAATGCCCTGTCGAGTTTATCCGAAAGATTTTCAAACATCTTTATATCGTATTATATAATCGTAAAAATTCAGGCCACAAAGTTATGATTTTGAAGCAAAAACGCACATTTGTTTATTGCCATTTTTTCGGAAGAGTTAAATGCCGATATGGGCACTTTAATTCGGGAATTTATAAATCACACCCAAAGCCAAACCTTGTGAAGCCTGTACACTTTTATTGGTTGTGATATCGTAAAGTACCGTACCGTTAAGGGTAACATTAATTAAACGGTTAACCCGCGCGTTCAACGTAGCATCAAGCCTGTGAGTTATGCGGTCAAAGTTATTGTAGGGGATGAATAACGCGTAACGGGCTTGCAAATTCATGTTGGTAGCAATATCTTTATTAATGGTTGATACCACCTGGAACGCAAGCTCGTTACGGAACCTACCACCCGGGGGTACACCGTAATTGCCCGATATGTTATGGTAAATGGTTGTATCCAGCATAAAGGTTTGCCGTGCCGTACCGGTACCTAAACGGATATCAATATATTTTACCGGCTTATACTCAAAACCTATCGACTCGGTAAAGTAACCCGGCGACATGAATTTGGAGATCAATAAAGGGTCCTTCCCGTCGGTATATTGATAACCAACATCAAACTGCGACTCAAAACTTACCGACCCGAAAAAATACCACTTTTTGGATAATTGCGTAGCTATCTTATTATCGTAAAAAATACGATCGTTAGTTTTCCGTGAGTATTGGCCTTTATTCTTGGATATGCCATATAAAAACAAAAGCTCGGTAGTATAACTAAAAGGCTGTTTATTGTACTCGGCTTTAAAATCAAAGTTGGCGCCCAGCGCAAAAGAACTTACACCCCCACCGCTCCAGTTATTACTAAATGTTGATTGATTTAAGTTTAAACCGGCAACTACTGATTTGCGCCAATAACTGATCTGAAAATCAATGGGCGTGATCGGGATAGGTTGCGGTGTGATCAATACCGGCCGTATGCGTACCGGCAAAGCATTTTTTGGCGGATTAATGCGATACTTATTAAGTGTATTGGTGTCAATTTTTATAGAATCGGCTTTTTGGGCAACGGCTGTCCCGATAGAGAAAAACGAAACCAGTATGAATAAGTAAAAGCCAAATTTGGACATGCGGCAAAATAAAAGAAAATTTTTCAAAATTGGCATCGGAAGTTTTAAACGGCTGCGGGTTTAAGTATGGTTGCTGAATTGGATATACTTGATCCACGCCCAAAACTTGCGCTGGCGTAAATAAGTTGAGTCGTTTTCACAACCATACGCTTCACGCTCAAATACAATGTTTAAATAGGCTTTTTCATGATCCCGGTAACGACACAAATTGATCAGATAGTTAAGCAGGTAAAGTAGATAAAACGGAATAATAAGCAATTCAAGCTCTTGCTGTAAATGAATAGTTTCGTGTCGTATTAATATCTCATCCAGCTTAAACTCTTTTTGCTTTACCAGGATGAAAGGGAAAATTGCCATTCCGCTTACCTTTAACATGGGGCAAACTATAATAAAAGGGAAACTCATTACTTGGTTAGATCTAAACGCTGCAATGAATAAGCACTTGGGTTACGCTGATAACGCCTGTAGTTGTTGCGGATGTATTTAATAAAATCATAATCGCTGGCCTCCAGTACAAAATAATAGCCTGGGCGGTACTTAAACATAAAATCGGTAAGCTTGGGGTCTTTTAACCCTGTGATAGATGCTACAATAGTACTGTTAAAGCGGGCATCAATAACGCTTTGATGGTAATCCCGGTCAATCGTTTCGCGCAATCGTTCTGCGTTTTTACCCTCCCGGCTCAGCATGTTATATAAGGCATCAATGCTTAAACCCACCCCGCCACTGCTAATGTTCAACAGGTTACGATCTGCTAACGAACCATAAGCCCGGTTATATAGCTTCTTGTTTTCTTCTAATTGATTTTTTGGCGATAAAAACCTGCCTACAATATATACTGGTTTTAAAGGGATCGCTGTTCTGATCATGTAAACAACAAGTGAGGTATCATCTTTTATCTTAACCGTATCGTTAAAAAAGCCCTCTTTGGTAAAAACCAACACATCGCCTTTTTTTGCCGGTATTTTAAACTCGCCTTTAAGGTTGTTGTATATGCTTGCTTGTGTTGTTGTGTTAACAACATTCACTTTGGCAATGCGCTCTTGTGTACTTTTGTCAAACACAATACCTTCAGTGGTTTTTGTTTGTGCAAAAGCCGCTGGAAGGTAAATACTCCACAAAAAAGCGAACAACCATATTTTCATTGTGGAGTTAAAACTAAACGTTCCACGCCTTATCGCCATATCTTTAACAAAAATTAACACCGTTTACTTTACAACAACAAGTTTTTGGCCAAGTTTGATATTATTATCGCCCATGTTGTTCAAAGCCTTGAGTTCGTCAACGGTTAATCCGAAACGTTTAGATATGTTATAAAGTGTATCGCCTGTTTTTATGGTGTATGATTTATCTGCCGGGGTTACATTAATAATGGAGTCCTTCGCTACTTTACCCATGTTGTTGTTGATCTGCGCCAGCACACGGTCTTCACGTTTGATCTTTTGTATCTCGCCTTCTGGCCGATCATACTGGTCCAGATGATATTTTTGGATCACGCCGATAATCATTTGCGGATATTTGGGGTTGGTAGCATAACCCGCGGCCTTTAAGCCATTGGCCCAGCCCACGTAATCATTTTTATCCAACTCAAATAGCGGGGCGTAACGTTTGCGTTTTAGAAAGTTAGAGTGGTCTCTAAATGAATCTTCCGGATGATCATAAACCCTAAAACAATCATTAACCAGGTCGTCATCTTTATAGTACGATTTACCTTTCCAATCAGCTGTGCATTTGATGCCGAAATGATTATTAGCGATACGGGCCAGATCGCCATTGCCATTACCCGATTCTAATAAACCCTGGGCCAGCGTAACGCTGGCCGGAATACCATAGGTATTCATTTCCTGTACGGCTATGGTTTTAAAACGCTGAATGTATTGGTCGGCGGTGTAGGTTGGATAATCAGAAATTGCAGCCTTGTGCTCCTTTTGTATCTGTTCGTTATTTTTACGTGCCTGGCTATTACTGATGGATGTTGAAGCTTTTTTGCGTGCCGAGCACGATGCTAAAACAACAATTATAGATAAGGCAAAAACAATTCTATGCATAAATGGATTGATTATTACCAAAGGTAAAATATGCTTTTGAACTACAAGGAAAACAGAGGCTAATTATTGCACACCATCAATCGCAGACGCAAGGCTTGGCTGCGTATCTGGATTTTCGTCAAGGCTGTTCAGGTTGTATTTGGTGATCAAACCTAAAACCTGTTTGCCCCATTTGCGGCTGCTGGCATAACCGGCTTTTTGGATGCCGAGAACCCAACCTAAATAATCGTAGTGAGTAAATTTTTCGGATAAGCCGGCAAATTTTTTCTTTTCGGTCATGATACGGGCAAAATCCTGGAAAGAATCGCCTATCGAATCGTATTGCTTATAAAGTGTACTGAATTTTTTATTATTCTGTTTATAAAATATAACAGTGTTACCCTTCATGCCGAATTGATTATTCAAATTTTGGGCTATTTTACTGTTTCCGCAGCCACTTTCGTGCATTGCGATGGCTAATATGATACTTGCCGGGATTCCTGATTGGTGCATGATGCGAATGGCATCATCTTTGAACTTGTCGATGTACGACTTTGAGGTATTTTGCGCTGATGCTTGTGAGCATACAAATAGCAATGTAATCAGTAATAATTTTCTCATAGTTACTTTTTTCTGATCACCGTAATTCCGTCCCGAACGGGTAGAATCAATTGCTCTACTCTGTCGTCGGCAGTGATCAAATTATTAAACTCGCGGATCAGTCGGGTGTCGCTATCTTGTGCCTCGCTGTACACCTTTCCCTTCCACAGAACGTTATCAACAATAATTACCCCTCCGGGTTTTAGCTGATTTATAACTAACTGATAGTAAGCGAAATTACTTTTTTTATCAGCGTCAATGAATACAAGGTCGTAATTTTTATCCGATAATTCCAACATAATGTGCTGTGCATCACCAAAATGTGGAAAAATAATTTTTTCAAACCCCGAGTTTTTGAAGTTTTTGCGGATCATTTCTTCCATCTCCAAATTCACTTCAATGGTGTGGATTTCGCCACCCTCAACCAAGCCTTCGGCCAAACAAATCGTGGCGTAACCGGTGTATGTGCCTATTTCGAGGATGCATTTGGGCCTAAGCATTTTACTCAGCATACTCAGCAATCTACCCTGGTAATGGCCCGAAAGCATGTGCGGTTTTAGCACCTTCAAATTTGTCTCCCTGTTAATAGTTATTAACATTTCGGGTTCGGGTTCACAATGCTGGTCCAGGTAGGCCTGTAAAGCGGGGTCAAGAATCTCCATCTTACAAAGATAAACAATCCCGAAAACTTGAAATTACCCGAATAACCGAAGTAACAAATTATGGGTATATATGGTGTTTTTTATTTCTGTCAGCAATGACAAGGGGGGAATAAGGGGGAGTTTTTTAAAGTTTTCCAACAGTATAAACTCTACCCAGAAACCTGGCGTTTCACTAACACAAAGATACGAAAATTCAGTCAATAAACTCAGAACTTGCTCTTTGCCATGTACGATTGAAGTATAATAGTCGCTGATATCGTATCTACCAACTCCTTATTCCTCCTGTCCATCTTCCCCATCCCGCTCTGCGCGATAACCGCCGAAGCCATTTTCGAAGTAAACCGCTCATCCAGCATCTCAACCGGTATATCCGGAAAATTCTTTTTCAGGATAGTAACAAAACCCCTAACATGCGGTGCCGATTGCGAAGCCGTATTATCCATCTGCTTAGGCTCGCCAACAATAAAACGCTCAACAGGGTTTAACGCAAAGTACTTTTTCAAGTACTCCACAATATCTTTAGGGTGAATGGTATCCAGTCCCGTAGCGATGATCTGCAGAGGGTCGGTCACCGCAATGCCGATGCGCTTGGTACCATAATCAAAAGCCATTATCCTCATTTTAGATTTGAGTATTGAGATGTGAGATATAAGACATACTGCAAAGTTAAGTTTTAGAATTGCAAAGTATGCGAAAAGGCATAATTACTATCCAAGAGTAAAATTATATGCACACCATACCTATATCAATACAAATTTTCGCATCTCAAATCAATTTCACTATTTTGCACCAAATGCAGTTCAGTTCAATAGTAGGGCAGGGAGAGATCAAACAACGGTTGATCAATACGGTGAAAGAGAACCGGGTTAGCCACGCGCAATTATTTTTAGGTCCCGAAGGTTCGGGAGCCTTGGCTTTAGCCATCGCTTATGCGCAATATGTATCGTGTTTGGATAAAAGCGAATACGACTCCTGCGGCGAATGTTCATCTTGTCGTAAATACCAAAAACTCGTTCACCCCGATCTGCACTTTTCATACCCGTTTTTCGCCAAACATAAAGATGATACCGCGCTTAATTTCATTGAACAATGGCGCGATGCCATCATCAAAAACCCATATTTAAGTCTTGACCTTTGGCGCGGTTATTTAGATGCCGAAAACAAACAGGCCAACATTAACATTGCCGAGTGTCATCAGATCATCAAAAAGCTCAGCTTTAAACCTTTTGAATCTGATTATAAAATACTGATCCTTTGGTTACCCGAATACCTGGATAAAACCGGTAACGCGCTGCTGAAAATCATCGAAGAACCGCAACCCAATACCCTGTTCCTGTTGGTGGCTCAAAATCAGGATCAGATCCTGAATACCATTTTATCGCGTACACAGCTCATCAAGGTGCCTTGTTTAAATGATACCATCATCAAACAACACCTGATGGATGAGCACCACCAAACAGAACATGCCGCCGCCGAGATCGCCTTTTTAAGCGATGGTAATTTAACCGAGGCGCTGGCTATGCTTAACAATGATGAAAATAGTTATCACGACTATTTCATCAAATGGCTACGCATGTGTTTCTCTAACAAAGGCCTCGAAATTGCCGACTTTGTTGATGTGCTTGCCAAGCTGGGCCGCGAAAATCAAAAGAATTTTATGCGATATGGCATCAGCTATATCCGCGAATGCTGTATGCTGTTGGCTGGTGCCGGAAACCTGGTGCATCTGCCGGCAAAGGAGCTGGATACGGCTCAAAAAATGATTTCGGTGATGACATTGCCCATGGCCGAAGCGGTTAGCGCCCTGTTAGAAAAGGCACATTATCACGTTGAAAGAAATGCTAACCCGAAAATTTTATTTTTAGATGTATCTTTACAGATTGTTAAGATACTAAAGTTTAAAACGATCCCGCAAGGGACACATTATATACCGAGTTAAATTATGGGATGCGGAAGTTGCTCAACAGGCGGATGTGCGCCTGCAGGCTGCAAAAGTAACGGCAGTTGCCTTACTAATGGTTGCAGCAAATTAGATGTTTACGATTGGCTGTCTAACATGGATATGCCAACAAATTATAAGCCTTTCCCAATCATTGAAGTAAAATTCAAAGGTTCGCGGAAGGAGTTTTTTGTTAATTTAGATAACCTCTATCTGGAAGCCGGTGAACTGGTTGCAGTTGAAACCACCACCGGTGGGTTTGACATAGGCCACGTAAGCATGACGGGTGAACTGGTGCGTATGCAAATGGTTAAACGCCATGTAAACGAGGCCGATGTTGCCAAAAAGATTTACAGAAAAGCCACCCCTGCCGATGTAGACAAATGGAAATTAGCGAAAGATCTGGAATGGGAAACCATGCACAAGGCCCGCACGCTGGCTATCGAATTAGGTTTATCGATGAAGATAAGCGATGTAGATTACCAGGGCGATAAAACCAAAGCCACATTTTATTATACTGCCGAAGGCCGTGTAGATTTCCGTGAGTTAATCAAACGCATGGCCGAATCTTTCCGCATTCGTATCGAGATGCGCCAGATAGGTATGCGTCAGGAAGCAAGCCGTTTAGGCGGAATAGGCTCATGCGGCCGCGAATTATGCTGTTCAACCTGGTTAACCGATTTTAAAACCGTTTCTACCTCAGCGGCACGCTACCAAAACCTATCTTTAAACACCTTGAAACTGGCCGGCCAATGCGGCAAGCTAAAATGCTGTTTAAACTATGAGCTGGATACTTACATGGATGCCTTAAAGCACATCCCGGATAATGTAAACTACCTCAAAACTGAAAAAGGTGATGCCCGTTTGCAAAAGACAGACATCTTCAAAAAGATCATGTGGTTTAGTTACCCCAAAGATGATAACTGGGTTCCGGTTCCGATAGACCGTGTAAAAGAGATCCAGAAGTTGAACCGCGATGGCGTTACAGCTGTTGATTTGGGTGAGTTTGCCGATGTTCAGGAAATAGAAAAATTACCGGATTACGAAAATGTAGTTGGTCAGGACAGCTTGACCCGTTTGGATGATCGTAACCGCAATAAAAACAAAAACCGCAACGGTAATAATAACGACAGAAAGAAATTTGGCCGCGATGGCGACAAACCGGCTAATACCGGCGACAGGCCAAGATCACAAAACCCACAGCAGCAACAGCAGCAAAGGCCTCAGCAGCCCCAACAACCAAGGCCGCCACGCCCCGAGGGAAATCAACAGCAACGCCCGCAACAACCACGTCCGGAGGGTCAGCAACAGCGTCCGCAAGGTCAGCGTCCGCCGCAGCAACAGCAAACGCCGCGAACTGTTGATGGTGCAATAAACCCGGAAGGAGGTGCTACGCCAAACACTAACCCTAACAGGCGTAACAATCGCAGGCACAGACCAAACCGCGGTAATGGCGGCGGCGGTAACCCAAACAATCCAGAGAATAACAACCCTAAGCCAACCGGGAACGAATAATGAAACAGGCTTTAAAAAGCTTTATTGTTATCATAGCGGCTGTGCTGGGCATAGCGTTAAATGGCTGTAACGTAACAGACCCTAAAATGATTGTCGATCAGAATACCGAGATCGACAATCAAACCTGGTCGTACAATAACAAGGTGCGAAGTGATTTTGAGATCAAAAACACCGCCATCGCTTATAACCTGTACCTAAATTTGCGTGTTACGCCAAATTACAAATACTCCAACATTTTTGTGCTGATACACCAAACCGGCCCGGATAAAAAAACCGAAACTATCCGTTACGAATTCAAACTCGCTAATCCAGATGGTGAATGGCTAGGCGCCGGAACCGGGAATCTGTATAGTTACCAAACCATTTTCAAAACCAATTTCAAATTTGCTTTGGCTGGTAAATACCACATTGAAATAGAACAAAACATGCGCGATAATCCACTGCGCAATGTGAGTGATGCTGGTTTACGGGTAGAAAGGACAGAGTAACTCCATTACGTGTTGGAATAATAATATTTTTAGTTTTTGACAAAATTGATACCTTTGTTTACTAAAAATATTATCAAATGGATGTTGCTTTATTGATCGTTTCGGCCGTGATATTGATCATCGCCGTAGTATTGTTTTTAAAGAAACCGGTTGGGGGTGGTATATCAGCAAATGAACTGAGCGAAGCTAAGATCAAACTCGCCCGTGCCGAAGAGCGCGCCATCAATATTGCCGTTGAACGGGATAACCTGTCGCAAGCATTGCATAACGAACGCCTGCGTTTAGAAGCCGGTTTAGCCAATCTTAACCAGGAGTTACTGACCGAAAAAAACATCAGCACCAAAGCGCAGGAAGCTCTGAATGCTCAGCGCGAGCGTTTAGCCGAACAGGAAGTTTACCTACAGCAGGTACAAGCCAAATTTAAACATGAGTTTGAAAATATGGCCAGTAAACTGCTGGATGATAAATCGCAAAAGTTTACCGAGCATAATCGCACTAATCTGGATGTGATCTTAAATCCGTTTAAAGAAAAGCTAAAAGATTTTGAAGACAAGGTAGACAAGGTTTACAAAATGGAAGCCGAAGAACGCAACGTTTTAAAGGGTGTGATCAGTCAGTTAATGGAACTAAACAAACAAATTAGCGATGAGGCCCAAAATCTAACTAAGGCCCTAAAAGGAGATAGCAAAAAGCAAGGCAATTGGGGCGAGGTAATTTTAGAGCGGGTTTTAGAGCGTTCCGGATTAGTGAAAGATCAGGAGTACCGCATACAAGCCAGCATGCAAACCACAGATGGCAGCCGTTACCAGCCAGATGTTATTATTGATTTACCAGATGAAAAGCATCTGGTTGTTGATTCCAAAGTATCGCTGGTTGCATACGAACGTTTGGTAAACTGTGATACCGAAGAAGACCGCAAGCTTTTCGCGAGGGCGCATATTGAATCCCTGCGGAGTCATATCAACGGGCTATCATCCAAAAGATATCACGATCTGTACCAGATCAACTCCCCCGATTTTGTACTGCTTTTTGTACCCATAGAATCATCGTTCAGCATCGCCGTACAACTGGATGGCGAACTGTTTAACTATGCCTGGGATAAACGGGTGGTTATTGTAAGTCCTTCTACGTTGTTGGCAACTTTGCGCACCATAGCCAGCATCTGGAAGCAGGAACGCCAAAACCGCAACGTGTTAGAAATTGCCCGCCTAAGCGGCGAGATGTACGATAAATTTGTAGGCTTTATTAGTGATATGGAAGGCATCGGCAAAAGCATCCGCTCAACGCAGGATAGCTATGATAAGGCATTGAACAAACTATCAACCGGCCGTGGTAATTTGACGGTAACGGCAGATAAGATCAAAAAATTGGGCGCTAAAGCGGATAAGCAAATTGATCAAAAATACCTGATCGACTCTGTAGATTAATTAGTTCGGAATAATGGTAGTTTGTAACCCCATTTCCATTTTCATCCTACCGTTCATTTTTGTTCCTTCCGACTGGGGCATATTCATAGTATAATTTAAGTTCATATTCATTGTAATGCTTGTAGCATAGTTTGATGTAATATCATAAACCATTTTGCCATTACCATCTCCTACTACCGTCATTGATATCCCTTGTAGGTTTAGTGCCATATCCAAATTGTTTTTTGTGTCAAAAAAGGCCTTATTTCCTTCTATTGAACGTAAGGTATAAATCGTTTTGGCTTTCACATCCGAAGGCGTTGAAATAAGTGGAATGTTCAAAGGCAAATCTTGTGTAAATGTATCACCAACCTTCATTGGTGTATTGGGAAATTGAATTTTTGACTGGTAGTTTTCAAACGTTTTCTGCATTTTTTGTGTAAGAGTATCTCCCAATTTTTTGCCGGCCAACGAATCTAAAACAAATGTAGTACCTACCGGGCTGTAAGAGCCATACATTACCTGGCTTTTCAATATATTGGGCAAAGGGGTTGTTTGGCCGTTCACTGTCATTTTGATATCCTGTATCCTGATGTTAGTTACCGCGGGTATCCTGTTTTGAGCGTTGGGCATAGCTGTCTTAATATCCATGCCTACATTGTTTTCCATATTCATAATCATCGGAAATTTTTGACCTTCATTTTTCAATTTACGGACAGCAGCGCTATCGCCAGATACATCCATTATCATATTCATGTTTATTTTAACAAGTATATCATAATGGTGATTGGGCATTATCCGCATTCTAAACAGTACTCCTTTTTGCGCCTGGGCATATGCCGATACAGATAGAAACAGTACGATTATAGTTAGCAATTTTTTCATTGTTGTGATGTTCCAATAAACATAGCAAATATTTATTCGATATTCGTAATTCAAATTCAGCAGCTTTTATTGATATGAAGATCATAACCTACAACGTTAACGGCATACGTTCTGCCATGAGTAAAAACTGGATGGGCTGGCTGGAAGCCAGCGATGCAGATGTAGTTTGCTTACAGGAAATTAAAGCCACACCCGATGTATTGACCGATTTGCATTTAGTTGAGCAATTAGGCTACGAACACTACTGGTATCCCGCCGAAAAGAAAGGCTACAGCGGTACCGCCATCCTAACCAAACGCAGCCCAAAACATGTTGAATACGGCTGTGGCATTAGCGATTTTGATCGCGAAGGCCGTAACATCCGTGTTGATTTTGACGAGGTATCGATAATGAGCACATACTTCCCATCCGGTTCAAGCGGTGAGGAGCGGCAGGATTTTAAGTTCAAATTTTTAGATGAGTTTGGCGAATACCTTAATTACGTAAAAACCACCTGCCCTAACCTGGTTGTATCCGGCGATTATAACATTTGCCATAAAGCCATTGATATTCACAATCCAAAATCGAACGCCAACTCATCCGGCTTTTTACCTGCCGAGCGCGAGTGGATGGATAACTTTGTACAATCGGGCTTTGTAGATACCTTCCGTCATGTAAACCCTGAACCTCATAATTATACATGGTGGAGCTTTAGGGCCAACGCAAGGGCCAAGAATTTAGGCTGGCGTATCGATTATAATATGGCTACCATGCCTTTACAGGATAAAATAAAACGCGCAGCTATTTTATCGGAGGCAAGGCATTCAGACCATTGCCCGGTGTTGTTGGAATTGGATTTGTAGGTAATTGTCATTGCGAGGCACGAAGCAATCGCACGGAGGCAGAGCGGGGCCATGCATATTCCCCTGTACAGTTCGCGGTTGCTTCGTGCCTCGCAATTGACACAGTTTATAACTCCTTCCGCATCACAAAATCATTCATCCAATATGGCCCGATAGAAATATCCTCTTCGTAGGCAACCTTAAACCCCATCTTCTCATAAAAGCTTTTGGCGTTATTGTAACGGTTTACATTCAAATCCAAAACCTGCTTGCCGGCCAATAATACCCGTTGGATAACAGCATCAATTAACACTTTACCATAACCCTTTCCTTGTGTTTGGGGCAAACAATAAAGCTTATGTAATTTATAGATTTCCGGCGCGTCTTCGCGCGGAGAGTATGCAGCAAAAGCTACAGGTTGTTCATCTTCGAGCAAAAGAATAAACGTTTGCTCGGCGTTAAGTATCTGTCCGCTTATCTTTTCAACAGAGTACAGAATACCCAGCATATAGCTGATCTGTTCTGTACCTAAAATGGGAGAATAAGTTGGCCACCAGGTTTGTTCGGCTATCCGGCGAATCGTTTCAACATCGTCAATAGTTGCCTCGCGGATAGTCATTATTCTTCTATTAAAGATGTTGAAGTTGAGCCAACGGCAAAATATTGTTCCAACTCGGCTAAAGTTGATGAGTTGGTAGCAATATCTTTGATGATCTTTCCTTTTTCCATCAGCAAAATGCGGTCACATACATCGGTAACGTGGTTCAAATCATGGCTTGATACAAGGGTTGTCATTCCACGCGATTTGTTCAGATCCTTGATCATATTCTTCAACCTGATCTGGGTACTTGGGTCAATATTCGCGAAAGGTTCATCCAACATCAGCAATTCCGGGTTTTGCAACAGGCAGGCAGCAACACCAACCTTACATTGGTTTCCTTTAGATAGATCGCGGATATACTTACCGCGTTTTAATATCTCACCATTAAAAAAATCGGTAAAGGTTGCCAAAAACTCATCTACCTGGGCGCGGCTTTGTTGCGCCAGTCCGCCGATGAAGTAAAAATATTCTTCGGGCGTTAAGTAATCTATCAAAAAGCCTTCATCTAAATACGATGCTGTATAGTTTTTCCATTTTTCGCTATGGGCCACGTTTTCTCCATTTGATAATACTTCGCCGCGCTCGGGGCGGATCAGATCAAGCATCATGCGGAACAGCGTGGTTTTACCGGCGCCATTGTTGCCAATTAAACCAATGCTTTCGCCCTTGCGAATCTCTAAATGTGGTATATCAACTACTATAGCAGCAGCGTAAACTTTTTTCAGGTCTTTTATTTCTATCATGATTATTTATTTCTAAAGCCTTCGGCAATGGTATATCTTTTTTGTTGAAAATCTTCTTCTAATTTAACGATCAGCGAGCCGCGTATCGTTACAAATAGCAAACCTACAGCGCCCAATATCACCAATGCAATATCGGGATGGTTAAACCAGGCCAATGGCGCATATATTAGGTATGGGAATAATAGCAAAGGGAAACCTATTAATAATTGTGTTGCGCCAACACCTTCCCAGTTAAAGGATGCGCCCTTGCTCAAATCTATCCGCTTATTATTACGGTTGGCAAAAAACAGTACAATAGTAGTATTAACCCCAATGTTCCACAAAAACATGGCGAAGTGTACGGCGATGATGTGCCAGCCAAAATAAGCATATGGAATGGTCAATATAAAGGCAACGGTTGATACTGCGGTGAACAATAAATATTTAGCCCTTAAAAAATCGCGGAAGTTAATTTTGCTTACCAAAATGCCATCAAAGTGACCGGCCTGCCAGCCAAACATAAACTGACCGTAGTTGATAATGAAAACACCCGTCATAAACGTTCCGCAGAAAACTTTCCAGCCTTCGCCGTAGTGTTTGTTGGTATAAAATAGTAATCCGTATAGCAAAAACATCACCGTCATAACTAAAGCCGAGCGGGGGCGCTTATTGCGGAAGATGAGTTTGATCTCGTTACCCACCAGATCGCCAACTTTACCAAAATAGTTAAGCAGCGGAAACTCGGTACTGCTTTTGTATGATTCTTTTCGGGAGCCTAATTCTTCAAGATATAAATTACCTTTCAGATACATGAAGTTTACATAATACACCAACGTACCTAATGCCAGGGGTAACAATGCCAATATAGGCTGAGTTGTTAAATGCCCGAAAAACCATTTTGATGGTTCACGGAAAGAAATAATATGAAATTTAAAATCGGACAGCATCAGTAAAGCTAACCCTATACCAAAGCCAACCGACACCCATCCGTTTAAGTTGGATTTGCGTTTGATATACAAGCTGAGGTAGTTATTAAATGTAGCAAAACTAATTACAGCGATAAAAAAGGTAAGCGCCGCTATTGCGCCGTATTGAGGTACAATAACCTTAAAGATAAAAGGCGTAAACAGTATAAAAGGCCATAGGTTAAAGAAAGACCGCAATGACGCCAGGGACAGATACCTGATCAGCGTATTTTTTTTGATAGGAAGGTGCAGGTATGGCTGAACCCTTAGCGTTGGCAATTCCTGTAGTTGGAAGCGCATTAAAAGATCAAAAATATAATAGTAAAACATCAGGCCTCCTAAGGCGATAACCGTGTTTGGCTCGTCCGAGGTTTTCTTTAAGATGTTATCTAAGTGGTAGGCTACAAAACCAATGCAAGCCGCGAAGTACAGAATAAAAAGACCCAGTATCACACGAACCGCGATAGCTTTACCTGTATTTTTTGAACGCCAAAAAGCTTTAAACTCGTGCTGTATAAAAGAAGTGGTCATGTTAATGTTTTGATTTTGTTAGTTAGATACAAGGTAAATCAAAATATTACAAAAAATCACATTCTTTTTTATGAGAAAGCGTTTTACCTTGTCAATACTTATACCGGTTACCCCAAAGCTTTTTGAGTTTTTCTTTGGCTTCTGCTTCGCGGGCGTTATTGCCGGGCTCGTATATTTTAGTGCCCCTGATGGCTTCGGGTAAAAAATCCTGATCAACAAAGTTGCCTTCAAAGCCGTGGGCATATTTATAGTCTTTACCGTAGCCAATGTTCTTCATCAATTTGGTTGGCGCGTTACGCAGGTGTAGCGGAACAGGTAAATCGCCGGTTTGCCTAACCAAAGCCATAGCCGCGCCAATAGCCGTAGTTGCCGAATTGCTTTTTGCCGATGTGGCCAGATAAATAACCGTTTGGGATAAGATCAATTGCGACTCGGGCATCCCAATCACATTTACCGCGGTAAAGCAGCTTTGGGCCAGCAGTAAAGCATTTGGGTTGGCATTTCCAATATCTTCGGAAGCTAAAATGAGCATCCGGCGGGCAATAAATAAAGGGTCCTCGCCACCGGCTATCATCCGGGCCAGCCAGTAAACGGCACCGTTAGGATCGGAACCGCGCATGGATTTAATGAAGGCCGAAATGATATCGTAATGCTGCTCCCCCGCCTTGTCATACAGGGCTAGGTTTTGCTGAACATTTTGTAATACCAGATCGTTGGTAATGGTAATTTTTTTACCATCTATAGAGTTAATAAGCAGCTCAAAAATATTAAGCAGCTTACGCGCGTCGCCTCCCGAAAGGCGGATCAATGCCTCATAATCCTGAATGGTAATACTTCGTTTTTTAAGCACATCATCTGTTTCCTGAGCGGTTTGCAGCAGGTGTATCAGATCGTCCTCGCTCAATGGCTTCAAAATGTAAACCTGGCATCGCGAAAGCAAAGCCGATATTACTTCGAATGATGGGTTTTCGGTAGTGGCGCCTATCAGCGTAACTATGCCCCGTTCAACAGCGCCAAGCAATGAATCTTGTTGCGATTTTGAAAAACGATGGATCTCATCAATAAACAAAACCGGTAAAGTTTCACCCTGATCGCGCAATATGGATGCTTTTTCAATCACCTCGCGTACATCTTTTACACCCGAGTTTATCGCGCTAAGCGAAAAGAAAGGCCTGTCTAAAGATTGCGAAATAATATAAGCCAGCGTAGTTTTACCTACCCCCGGCGGCCCCCAAAATATCATAGAAGGCAGCGAACCCGATTGTATAGCCTTGCGCAAAACAGCCCCCGGCCCCACCAAATGTTTTTGACCAACATATTCGTCGAGGTTTTTTGGGCGCATGCGTTCGGCTAGTGGCGGTAGGGTACTCATACAGTAAAATTAAGCAAATATGGAATGTAAATCCTAAAAAAATTAGTAAACAATCAAAATTTATGCCTTAAATCTTATACTTATCCCTCAACCTCTCGCTCATCGCGTAAGCATCGTCAATAACCGTTTCCGGATAGCCCAAGCCAGCCATTATGGCTATGGCATTTTTATTTTTAAGGATGCCGGGTTTTATCTTGTAATCAAACACCAGCCGGGTATCGGCAACCTGCTCTTCAAAGCAATAGACAGCGTATTCGTCACCTAATAATTCGGCCAGTTCCAAATCATGGGTTGATACAAATACAAAGTTTTTGTTTGCTGTAAAGTAGGATAAAATAGCCTTTGCAGCAGCAACCCGCTCAATGGTGTTGGTGCCGCGGAAGATCTCATCAATAATAACCAAACTTTTAAGCGGTTGAAGCTGGCTTTGCTGCATAATGTTGAGTACGGAGATAGCCTCGGCCTGGAAATAGCTTTTATGCTCCTCAATATCATCGCTTACGCGGATACTGGTAAACAATTGTAAAAGGGGCGCTTCATACTTTTGTGTACACGAGGTATAGAGTGTTTGCGATAATAATGTATTTAAAGCCATTGCCCTGATAAAAGTAGTTTTGCCCGACATGTTTGAACCGGTAACCAGCACACCCTGATTATCAAAAGTATCCAGCGAGTTGGGTACACAATCCTCTACCAGCGGATGGTATAACCCTGTAACACTTAAAGTGTGATGGTTATTAATAAAATTAGGCTTGCTGTAATAAGGCAAACCAACTCTTAACGATTGTATGGAAATAGCCATATCAATTTTACCTACATATTTAAACAAGGCCTCAATATCATCCCGGTATTGAACAACCTTTTTTATGGATGAAATGAACATGGCCGGCTCAATAAGCAATATGGTTTTGATCAGTTCCCAAACAGCATAAGCCATATCGGTTGGATCGTTGGCTACACCGCTCTCAAAGGTTACGTAACGGAGTGATTTGTTAAGATCGTGGGTGTTATTTAAATGGGGTTGGATATTATCCCCGGCTCCTGTTTTATTAAAGATACTTTTAGCTACATGCGTTAAAATGAAAAGCTGCGGTAACGAATGGATGTATTTTAAGATGTTGTTTTTGTTGTTATAATGCAGGTAAAAGTTAAACAAGGTTAAGCCCAGAGCCAGCAGAAACAAAGCGCCAATATGCAATACAATGGTTAAAATAACCGCCGAGATCCAGATGGCCCAGGCCAGCCTGATGTAGATGCTCAAAATAACGTTGTATAAAGGTGGGTGCTGGCTGGTAAAAAGCTGGTACAAGTAATAAGCGTTTTTATTGCTGAGCCGAAATAATTCTAATTGAACATCGGTTCGGGTAGCTTCGTCGGCAGTTAGTTTTTCTGCCAGTTTGTCCAATTCCCTAAGTTTCTCAACATCGGTTTCGGGCGAACGAAGTTGATGATACAAATATTGCTGGCCTGGTTTTGAACTTGTTCTATCCACATAATTGAAAACGCTTTCAAGGTCTATATCGTTGGCAACCTGGTCGGATAGGGAGCCGTCTGCTTTAGCATGATCGTGGTATGCAGATACCAGATCTATGTTTCTGTAATTGTCGGCAGGTTTCCCCCAAGCCTCTATCAGTTGAACTTTTAACTTTTTAAGTTTAGCTTGTTTGGTGTTTTGATTGTAAAAATAAATGAGTGAAATAGCGACAACTACAATTACCAGGTATATCATATTCTAAAGTAACAGTATTTACTTAATTTAACGCCGATGTTCAGTCAGTTTAACACTACCAACTTTAAACAGCTTTGTAACCAGCTTGGCAACAATGATGCCGACCTGCAGCGCATCATCCAAAAATACGGATACCCGCCTTTATGGGAACGCCCCAATACTTTCGAATCATTGGTTCACGTTATATTGGAGCAGCAAGTTTCATTGGCATCGGCATTGTCGGCATTAAATAAATTAAAGGAAAGGATCCAGGAGATAACTCCTGAAAAGGTAATGCTGCTAACCGACGAAGAATTGCGCACCTGTTATTTTAGCAGACAAAAAACGATATACATCCGTCACCTAGCCGAAAATATTTTAAGCGGCGCACTCAACCTGGACAAATTAGCGTTAATGGATGACGATACCATCCGGCAAAAACTATGCGCCATAAAAGGCATTGGCAACTGGACGGTTGATATTTACTTGATATTTATCGTTCATCATACCGATGTATTTCCGATAGGTGACCTGGCAGCGGTTAACGCTTTAAAAAAGGTGAAAAACATACCATTAGCCTCTCGAGAAGATGTTTTGACTATAGCCGATAATTGGAAGCCATATCGCACCATAGCTACCATGTTGTTATGGCATTTTTATTTGGAGGAGCGGAAGAAGAAATAATGTATATTTAGCTATGGTGAAATATTATTGGTTAACGGTTGCTGTGTTGCTAATGGCAGCATGTAAACCAACTGCCCAAAAACAGCCACAACTTACAGTTACTGATATTGATTATTTAAGAAAAAACACCTACATCCCACTGGAACGCAAGGAAGCGCATGCGTTTATTAATAAATTTATTTTGCCTTGGATGGATAGCTCTTTTAACCATCGTAAATTATTTATCCACCCGATGGCTATCAATCCACCCGATACGCCATCGTTAAAAGCAACCAAATACACCACAATAGGCGGTGTTACGATAGCGCCGCCACCTCCCAATAGGGCAGATACTAATACCAAATGGGATGGTCAACTACTCAACGAGGTAAAAATAGTTGAAGATGCCGATGTGGAAAATTTTAAGAGCACTGGAGGGAACGATGCTACCTATAGTGAAAGATGGAAAAAGAAATTTGGCTGGGGGTATTGGGTTGTATCTTACCCTGCTTATAACCAGTTTACCAACCGGTTGATAATTGAGGCTTATTCTGAAGATGATACCCATTGTGGTACTGGCAGAGAGTGGACCTTGACCTATACTAAAGTGGACAACCACTGGCAATTTAAAAGCGCTTGCTCAAATTAATACACTTAAAGTAAAACAATTGTCATACAGCAATATGCCTGCAATTTAATTTAATATTAAACGTATATTTGTTTTATATAGGAATAAAACGGGTTGATTTATGAGGAAAGCATTTTTACTATTCTTAGTTAGTATTTTTATTGGTTTAACAGCAAATGCCCAGTTTTGGAAAAAGGTACCTCAGGTACGATTCCCGGTTATCCAACCAGTCAATACAAATACAATCGATCTTATTGCTTTAAATCCTCTTCATACTAAAAACATCAATCAGGCGGTTGTTTGGGGCCGGGGCCGCTACAGTCAGGATTTGGAAGAAGCCGCTATCATGAAGGATTTATATCATACCCTTCGCTTTCGGATGTACCCCGAAGCTATTGAGAGCTTTAACCAACTTATCACATTATACATAGAAGAGAGCCGCTATTCCGAAGCCAAATGGTATCTACTGCAGATCATCTACTTCGGTAAAAAGAGCAATAATAACTTCGCCGTAGTTAACGGGATGGTATCCTTAGGCTTATTGAAAGCTGATATTGGCGAATATGAGCAAGCCCGGCAGGATCTGTTGGATGCCAAGGACATTTGCTTTGCCCAAAAAATGAATACACAGGCTATAGATATTGATAAGAAGTTAAAAGTTGTTGAAGCCAAACGCTTTGCCAATGTGAAGAATGATGTGCAATACGCCGAAGTTTTTGAAAACAAAAAAGGATAGTATTTAACACATCTTGCCCGGATGGACGCCCCCAAACTCAAAATTTTTATTGTAGACGATCATTACCTGATACTACAGGGTTTAAGCGCTTTGCTGGCAGACGAGCCTGGTTTTGAGATATGCGGATTAAGCAGCGACCCTACCGAGGTATTAGAATTGCTTGAAAAAACGCGCCCGCATGTTTTATTAACGGATATAAGTATGCCGGTTATATCGGGTGCGGAGCTTACTGTTATGGTCCTCAAAAAATTTCCGGAGATACGTGTTATCGCGTTATCCATGTTTAACGAACCCAAAATTGTTAACGAAATGGTTGATGCCGGTGTATCCGGATATATTTTAAAAGCCACCAGTAAAGTAGAACTACTCAAAGCGTTAATTACGGTGGCAAGCGGACAAAAATATTTTTCAGGCACTATACAGGATAGTTTTAATTCGCCCGCAGATAAAGCTGAATCTCTTTTCACCACAAGGGAAATTGAAATACTCCGATTGGTAGTTAAAGAATTTACCACCAGGCATATTGCCGGAAAGTTGTTTATTAGCGAAAGAACGGTAGAAACCCATCGCCGTAACATTTTGCGTAAGGCCGAAGCCGCCAATACCGCCGGCTTAATGAGGTACGCTTACGAGAACAAGATCATCTAAAGGTCATCCCACGGTAAAGTCATTTTATTTTATAATAACAAACAATAAAAGCACGTTATTCGTACTATTGCTATACTAATTGCGAAACAGCTAACAGGCTGTTTCGCTTTTTATATACATTAGCAAAAATAATACAGATAGAAAATTGATGTTTGGTTCCAATTTTGATTTAAAGAGAGTAAAAGATATGTTCAAGAGGTTATATTTATTTGCATTACTTGCTGCCGCGCTGGCATGTAAGGCCGCCCCATCCCATCCAATAAAAGTTAGAGGGGGCAGTGATTTACAGCCCGACGAAAAACAAATGCTGGTGAGCAGGTATATCGCTCAAATGATAACCACGCAGAACTATAAAAAGGTTGCCCTTAACGATTCCCTGTCTGCCGTGGTATACACCAAGTACCTTAAACTGCTTGACGAAAACCACAATTACTTTTTAGCATCAGACATACAAAGCTTTGAGCCTACTAAAACCAAGCTCGACGACGATATGAAGAATGGCGACCTGAACGACATCTTCTACATTTTTAACGTTTATCAAAAAAGATACGAAGAGCGGGTTAAATATTCACTTACACAAGTAGATAACAATTTTGATTTTAATGCCAAAGAGGTTTTTACTTATGACCGGGAAAACCTGCCATATGTTGCAAGCGAAGCTGAGATGAACGACATCTGGACCAAGCGTGTTAAATACGACCTGTTAAACCTAAAGCTGGCCAGCCCGGATATGGTTGCTAATCGCACCAAGCTTAAAAAACGCTATACCGATCTGTTGAGCCAAAGCAATAAGCTAACCAACCAGGAAGTTTTTCAAACCTTTATGGATGCCTTTACCACATCGGTAGATCCGCATACCAACTACTTTAACCCGTTCAACGCGTCGCAGTTCAATATGGAGATGTCGCGCTCGTTAGAAGGTATCGGCGCTACACTACAATTAACTAACGATTACGTAACCATATCAAGCATTGTACCGGGTGGCCCGGCTTTTAAAAGCAAACAACTTGATGTGAGCGACCGTATTATCGGTGTAGCCCAGGGTAAGGATGGTGAATACCAGGATATCATTGGATGGAGATTAGATAATGCCATTTCGCTTATTCGCGGAGCAAAAGGAACTTTAGTTAAACTGAAAATACTACCTAAAGCCGCAGCGGCATCTGATAAACCCAAAATCGTAGAGATCGTTCGCGAAAAGATCATTTTGCAGGAGGCATCGGCTAAAAAAGAAATCCGTACTTATAACTCAAACGGCCGCACCATAAAAATAGGTATTATCAATATCCCGGCGTTTTATATGGATTTTGAAGCTTACCGTAATGGCGATGCCAACTATAAAAGCACCACCCGCGATGTTAGGCTGATATTGGATACCTTAAAGAAAGCCAATGTTGATGGTATAATTATAGACCTTCGCCAAAATGGTGGTGGCTCATTACCCGAAGCAATTAACCTGACTGGTTTGTTCATCAAATCGGGCCCGGTAGTTCAGGTTCGTGATACCCGTAACCGGATAGAGGTTGAAGAAGACGAAGATCCAACGGTATCATACGCTGGTCCGCTTGCTGTAATGACAGACCGTTTTAGCGCATCGGCATCCGAAATTTTTGCAGGTGCCATTCAGGATTATGGTCGTGGGTTGATCATTGGTTCACAAACCTATGGTAAGGGTAGCGTACAAAGCGAGATCAGTATGGATAAGGTGATCCCTACATCTATTAAAGATCAGATCATGGCTTTGATAGGTTCTGGTCCGGCCAAGCCAACTAAAACTAATCTGAGCGATTTTGGTCAGATCAATTTAACCATAGCTAAATTTTATCGTGTTAACGGTAGCTCAACACAGCATAAGGGTGTAACACCGGATATTGGCTTCCCATCATTAATTCCAGCAGATAAATATGGCGAAGATACAGAGCCATCGGCAATGCCATTTGATACCATAGCCAAAAGCAATTATACTAAAGTTGGTAGTTTTACCGCGGTAATACCTAAGCTAACTAAAATGCATGCCGACCGTATGGTAAACAGTGCCGGTTACAAATATGTATTGAACAGTATTGCTGATTTCAAAAAACGTGATGCTGAAAAAAGCATTTCGCTAAGTGAAGCAGACCTGAAAAAGCAACGTGACGAAGATGAGGCAAAATCGCTTGAGCAAAGTAATATGGTACGAGTGGCTTTGGGTTTACCAGCCTTGAAAAAAGGCCAAACCAAACCTAAAAACGAAGACCTTGATTTCAACAAGGTTGAAGCCGGCCAAATATTAACCGACTATATTTTAATGGATGGTAAGCTAACCAATGCAGGTACCCCGGTTAAGCCTATTAATAAGGATAGATAGCATAAAATAATATCAAATAAAGCAAGCCCTGGCCATAAGCCGGGGTTTGTTGTTTTAGGCTATTTATAAAATAGTAGCCTATGTTTGGATAATTATCGATATTTTAATGCCCTTAAATAAATATATTATTCAACCTTAACCAATTTTATGAAGCAATTTTACCTCAGTACTCTACTTATTATTTTTGTTTTTATCGGTCTTACATCATGTAATACCAAATACCGTTTTGTAACCCGTGGCCTGCCCGATGCAGATTCAAGCTATATTGTAAATAAACGCGGCGAGCGTATTGATGCCACTAAAATTGAAGTTAGAAGAAACACATTAACCGTTGATGGAGAAGAGATGAAGCTTGATGGCCTGACAGCCATTAAATCAAAAAAAATGTATTTTGTTGTAAACGATGGTAGGCTATACTTTGGCGAAATATATGGTAAAATCAATTTACTTTATACCATAAGCTATACGCATACTTATGGCTCTGGTTCTAATCCGGGAACAACCACAACAACCAAAAGATATTATTTGCAAAAGCAGGATAGCGAGGCAGTAGATCAATTAACCAAGGCTACTTTTTTAGAATATGTGGGTGATAATGAAAAAGCGCTGAGCCTGGCAAAGGCACATTACATATGGAACTATACAAGTTACGTGTCTTTTGGTGGCTTTATAGTAGGTGGGGTTTTACTGGTTAAAGCATTAGGGCCGGATAAAACCTTTAAAGATTATACTGCACCTTTAGCATTAGCGGGTGGTACTTTTATTTTGCACGGGGTTTTAACAGGAATATCTAATCATAAGCTTAAAAAATCAATTGAGGTTTACAATAAGCAATAAAACATTGCTTATGCATTAATGTTATCAAAGGCCCGGCATATTACCGGGCCTTTTTTATGGCGAAGAAACCCTTGCTCGAATTTACAGATAGCGGCATATATTGTGCCGAGGGCAAGTTTTATATTGACCCCTGGAAACCGGTGGACGATGCCGTAATTACTCATGCCCACAGCGACCACGCCCGTTTCGGAAGTAAACGCTATCTGGCACATAAACTATCGGAGGAGGTGTTGTTATACCGTTTGGGCGCTATTCAATTGCAAACCGTTGAGTATGGCGAAAAGGTGATTAAAAACGGCGTAGAGATTTCGCTTTACCCGGCGGGGCATGTGATTGGTTCGGCGCAGATCAGGATTTGTTATAAAGGCGAGATTTGGGTAGTATCCGGTGATTATAAGACCGAGGACGACGGTATAGCGACACCCTTTGAACCCGTGAGGTGCCATCATTTTATTTCGGAGTGCACTTTCGGGATGCCGGTGTACAAATGGAAACCGCAGAAAGAGATTTTTGATGATATGAACAGCTGGTGGTGCCAAAATGTAAAAGAAGGCAGGTCATCGGTTGTGGTGGGCTATTCGTTGGGTAAGGCGCAACGTATTTTGCAAAATCTTGATCTATCCATTGGTAAAGTATATACACATGGAGTTATCGAAAATACTAACGAGGCACTGCGCCGTAACGGTGTCATCTTAAACCCAACTACCCGGATCTCCATTGATACACCTAAAGAAGAAGTAAAAAAAGGAATTATCCTGGCTCCACCATCATCCGTTGGTACCCCCTGGATGAAAAAGTTTAACCCATATGATTTTGGCTATTGCTCAGGATGGATGAGTATCCGTGGCGCAAAAAAACGCAGGGCTGCGGATCGGGGCTTTGTACTATCAGATCATGCCGACTGGGACGGTTTGATAAGCGCCATTGACGCTACCGGTTGCGAAAAGGTTTACTTAACACATGGTTACACAGCCAGCTTTTCGCGATATTTAACCGAAATCGGTTTTGACGCGCACGAAGTGCATACCCTTTACGGCGATGATGAAGGTGAGGAAGAGCCGGTTGTATTGCCCGAAGAAGCCGCGATAAACCAAACGAAGGGAGATGCCGAATGAAAGCCTTTGCCCAACTCTTCCTCTCGTTAGACGAAACCAACAAAACCAACGAAAAGGTTAAGATACTGAAAAACTATTTCCTGTCCGTTCCGGATACCGATAAAATGCACATGCTGGCCCTCTTTTCCGGGAGGAAACCGAAACGGCAAATTAATGCCACGTTGGTTAGAACCTGGGCCATGGAGATGTCGCGCATCCCCGAATGGCTTTTTGCCGAAAGCTACCAGGTAGTAGGTGACCTGGCTGAAACAATAGCCTTGCTGCTTCCGCAGAACGATCAAAGCAGCAACAAAACCTTAACAGAGTGGATAGCTGAAATTAACGAACTCAGTACCAAAACCGATGAAGAAAAAAAGCAGTGGCTGCTTGGCTCGTGGGCGATGCTGGATAACCAGGAACGCTTTGTGTTTAATAAATTATTAACCAGTAGCTTTAGGGTTGGCGTATCGCAAAGCCTGGTGATCAAAGCGCTGGCAGATATTACCAATCACGATGCCGCTACATTAACCCATCGCATTATGGGCAAGTGGATGCCAGACGATTACACTTTTGATCAACTGGTTCAGGAAGAGGGCGCGTCGGATGATGTATCCCGGCCCTATCCCTTTTTTCTGGCTTATCCCATTCAGGAAACATCCGAAAAACAAAAAAGCCCGGATGAATTGCAGGCTTCGTTAGGTGATGCCGCTGGGTGGCAGGCCGAATGGAAATGGGACGGCATCCGGGCACAAATGATCAAACGCGATGGACAGATCTTCATCTGGAGCCGGGGTGAAGATCTGGCTACCGAAAAGTTCCCCGAGTTGCACCCATTTTTGAATGCCCTGCCGGACGGGACGGTTTTAGATGGTGAGATATTAAGCTTTAGCAGCGGCTTACCACTGCCATTCAATATTTTGCAAACCCGTATTGGCCGGAAAAACCTAAGCAAAAAGATACTGGAAGAAAGTCCGGTTGCGGTAATTGCTTACGATTGTTTGGAGTATGCGGGCGAAGATATCCGCAGCAAAACACAAAGCGAACGGCGCGAGATATTAGAGGGTTTGCAAAGCGCCACAGAATATCCGGAAATATTCAGGATATCTGCATTGATTAAGTTTGATACCTGGGAGGCATTGGAACAGGAAAGAACCCGGTCGAGAGAAATGGTTGCCGAAGGTATTATGCTAAAACGCAAAACGGCCCCATATCAGGTTGGCCGTCGCCGTGGCGATTGGTGGAAATGGAAAATAGACCCGCTATCGGTTGATGCGGTAATGATCTATGCGCAAAAAGGGCACGGTCGCCGGGCTGATCTATATACCGATTATACCTTCGCCGTTTGGGATGGTGATAAATTAGTTCCATTTGCCAAGGCTTATTCCGGTTTAACCGACGAAGAGATACGCAAGGTTGATAATTTTGTAAAGCGCAACACGCTCGAAAAATTTGGCCCTGTACGTACTGTGAAGCCACAATTGGTTTTTGAAATAGGCTTTGAAGGGATCAACCGGTCTACCCGGCACAAATCTGGCATCGCGCTGCGCTTCCCGCGGATATTGCGCTGGCGTACCGATAAGCCCATGGAAGAGGCCGACAGCATAGAAACCTTACGGGCGCTGTTGGGTTAGCCCGTAGCAGCTTTGTTAAAGCCAACCGTATCCCTAAATACTTGGGGCGATATGCTGGTATTGGTTTTGAAAAAGCGGCTAAAATAGCTTTCATCGTCATAGCCCAACTCATAGGCAATTTCTTTAACGGCTTTGTTGGATAGGTAAAGCTCACGCTTGGCTTCCATAATGATGCGCTCGGCTATCAGATCGGTAAGGGTTTTGTTGAAGTGATTTTTAGCAAGTTTAGCCAGTGCCTTAGGGGTAATATTTAACAGATCGGCATAGTTGCTGGGTGAGTGTTTTGTTTTAAAGTGTAGTTCAATATTATCCTTCAGCTTTTGTAAAATAAAAGGTTCGGGATTATTGGCGAGCGCTTTTTCTGCATCGGGCTGTTGTTGCTTTTTTAAACGCGAAGCAGTGATCAAAAATATTTTCAGGTACGATACCAATAACTCGTGCTGGGCAAGCCCGTGTATCTGCATTTCGGTGCGGATCTGATCGATCAGCATATTGAAGGAGTGCGCTGTGATTTCGTCGATATGTAAATAAGGAGGTTTGTAAATGTTATGGAACAGCACCCCATTGCAGGCAACCTCCTGGTGGTGTTTATGTATGCAAAAAAAATCTGAATGGAAGTTGATAACAATGCCTTCTATTTCGCCATCGGGTAAAAACATGTATGGCTGATAAGGCGAGAAAGCGAACAGGGTATTGGCTTCAAATGAATGTTCTGAAAAATCAGCTTTTACTTTGCCCATGCCAGCTTTTAACCAGATGAGCGTGAAATAATTATTGCGCTGTACATGGTCAAAATAACTATTATCTGTAAAGGGAAACACCTTAAATGCCAGGTTGCCATTTTGAGGGTTAACTAATGTAAGCGCGGATTGATCGGTCATCTGAATAGGGTGTTATAATTTACGTTCGGCTTCGGTAATGGGCATATCGTTAATGCTGGCATAGCGTTTAGCCATATAGCCGTTCGCGTCAAACTCCCAAAGCTCGTTGCCATAACTGCGAAACCATTGGCCGGAGTGATCATGCCATTCGTACTCAAACCTTACAGCCATGCGGTTTTCGCGGAAGCCCCAAAGTTCTTTTTTAAGCTTATAGTCTAACTCATTTTGCCATTTGCGGGTTAAAAACTGTTTTACCTCTTCGCGGCCGTTGATAAACTCGGTACGGTTGCGCCATTCGGTATCTATGGTATAGGCGATGCAAACCTTCTCGGGATCGCGGCTGTTCCAGGCATCTTCGGCGGCTTGCACTTTTAGTATCGCCGTCTCCATGGTGAATGGTGGTATAGGTGGGCGTGGTTGTTCTGTATTCATGGTATGAAGCTATAAATAAAAATAACGTACCGGCAAATATAATGACCGGTACGTATGTACGATGTCATTTTTACAAAGCGGGGGCTAACGGAAAATCAACCGGAACCTGGGTTAAGTTGTGCAGGTAGTTCATTGCTGTTTTATCGCTGATCAATAGTATGGTATCAACCAAATTTTCGTTGGTATAACCTTGCGCGAAAAAGTCGTCAACTAAATCGCCATCTGCTTTTCCACGGTTTTTGGTAATATCGGCGGCAAGCTTAACCAGTGCGTTTAGTTTCGCATTTTCGCTTTTCCCTTTACGAATGTCGAGCAGTTGTTCATCGGTAAAACCATTCATTTTACCTAATACAAGGTGAGCGCTTTGGCAATAAACACATTCGTTCACCTGGCTCACTACCAGGTTAACGGCTTCTTTTTCTTTATTGGTTAAGGATGTTTTGGCATTTTGATAAGCGATGAAGCGGCCCAGGCCATTATCGGAATAAGCGATGGTTGCGTATAAATTGGGTACAAAGCCAATGGCTTTTTGCAGGTTATCAAATATGGCTTGGTTGGCAGGAGCTACTTGTTCGCGGGTTGGTACAGAAAATTGAGTTTTCATTGTTGTGATAATTTATTTGTCGTTATTGACAATACAAAGGTGCGGTGCGGGGGTGCTATAAAAAATGGATGAATGGCGCAAGCACATGGACAAATTTCCCTGCTTTATAAGGAATAGCTATCTTAGTGCATATACAACAATTAATAATGGCTTCTAAAACATACATCATCAGCGGCGCGGGTAGCGGAATAGGTAAAGCAATAGCTCAAAAATTGGCAGCAGAAGGCCATGTCTGTTTTTTATTGGGGCGAAGTGAGCAGACTTTACGGCAAACCCTGTCAAAATTAAAAGGAAATGGCCATCAGGTTTTAGTTGCTGATATCCGCGACAAGCAGAGTTTAGCAGCAGCAGCAGCCAAAATAGGCGGAACTTTAATTGATGGTTTAATAGCCAACTCCGGCATTGGAGGCGAAAACTATTGGGGTGATGCCGACCGCTGGGATGATATCATTTCAACAAATCTTACAGGCACCTACAACTTTGTGAATACCTTTTTGCCACAGTTGCTTAATACGGGCGAGGAAAAACAAATCGTGATCACATCATCGGTACTGGCCCGTTTGGGTGTAGCTAATTACTCAGCGTATTGTGCTTCTAAGGCGGGATTGTTGGGTTTGATGCGATCGTGGGCCGTTCAGTTTGCCCCGCAGAAAATATTAGTGAACGCGATTTGCCCGGGTTGGGTGGATACCGAAATGTCGCAGGATGGTTTACAGGGTATTGCCGATAATATCGGGATAACCAAAGATGAGTTTTATGATATCGCTATGCAAAGCGTCCCTTTAAGACGTATGAGTCAGCCCGATGAAATTGCCGATCTGGTTTACTATCTAACCCGGCAACGCTCTATAACCGGGCAAACTATCGATATCAATTGCGGCGCCATTATGAATAGCTAAATTTTGGTGTATTCCCGCTGATAACTTAAGGGGCTTTTTCCTGTGATCAGTTTAAAATATTTGTGAAACCCTACCAGGTTATTAAAACCGCATTCAAAGCAGATCTGTTTAATGCTCAGCCTGTCTTCAATTAACAGTTTGCAGGCATCGCCAACGCGGATCTCGATTAGAAACTGGGAGTAAGTTTTGCGCGTGCGCGATTTAAAATAGCGACAAAATGAGTTTTCGCTAATGCGGGCTACATCGGCAATTTGTTTAAGTTGGATCTTGTTGCGGAAATTGGCCAGCGAATATTCATAAATGGCATTAATGCGTTCGTTCTCCACATCATTAAAATCGTGCCGGAAACCTATGGAAGATAAATATGCCAGATTGTTAGAAGAGGCTATTTCCGACAAAAGTTCGATCAATATAATAATGCGGTGGATGCCTTCGCTGTTGGCCATTTGCTTAATAAGTTCAGCCACCTTTTTAGCTGTTTCACCGGTGATGTGGATGCCCCGTTTGGCTTTTTCGAGCATTATTTTAATAGCCTTGCTTTCGGGTAAGCCTAAAAACGGATCGCCCCAAAAGTTTTCCAGAAAGTGAATTACGTCCGCATCGGCATGCGCTTCGGCATCCTGCTGAAAATAGAGTTCGTCATATCGCCAGTAATGCGGTAAATATGACCCTACCAAAACCACATCGCCTTCGTTAAACCGCTTAATGTTATCGCCAATAAATTGCGTTCCTGCACCTTTACGGATATGGATCAGCTCAACTTCGGGATGGTAATGCCAATGGTTATTAATGTAAGGATAAGTATCCTGCCTGACGCTGAACGAGTGGGCCGGACCATTGGTAACTTTGAGTAGCTGGGGTTTCATTAAGCTAAAAACTCGTACTTGAGAATAAAATTGTTATTTATATGCCAAAATAAGTTATTATTTAAATAAATCAAAAGAATTGATATCCCACAAAACCTACTTTCTTTGTATTACCAATTATTTTAACCGTTAAACGCCATACCGGCCATTTGTTATGAATAAATACTGTTTAGCCTGCGACCTTGCCAACGACCCGGAATTGATAGCCGAGTACGATAGGCAACATATGGCGGTTTGGCCGGAAATACTAAAAAGCATCACCGATTCGGGCATTAGCAATATGGAAATATATCGCTTTGGCACACGTTTATTTATGATTATGGAAACTGATGATAGTTTTACATTTGAGCGTAAAGGGGCAATGGATGAGGCTAACCCCAAAGTACAGGAATGGGAGCAGTTGATGTGGAAGTTTCAACAGGCTATACCGGGCTCAAAGCCAGGTGAAAAGTGGGTGTTTATGGATAAAATATTTCAACTATAATTTTCTACCAACAACAATATAAACATGTTAAACTTACAAGGAAAAACAGCGGTAGTTACAGGTGGCGGCAGTGGTATTGGTAAAGCTGTTGCCAAAGTATTTGCCAGGCAAGGTGCGGTGGTTCATATTTTAGATCTGAGCTTACCAGCTGGTGAAGTTGCCGTTGACGAAATTAAAGCAGATGGCGGTATAGCTTACGCGCATGCCTGCGATGTGAGCAACCAGCAACAGGTGAGTGCTATTTTTGATCATATAGGTATTGTTAACCTTTTGGTGAATAATGCCGGTATAGCACACGTGGGTAAGGCAGATACAACCAGCGAAGAAGATTTTACACGGGTATTTAATATTAATGTGCGGGGCGTTTACAATTGTTTACATGCCGCTTTGCCTATTATGAAGGCTAATGGCGGTGGTGCCATCCTCAACCTGTCATCAATTGGAGCGGTAGTGGGTATTGCCGATAGGTTTGCCTATAGCATGAGCAAGGGCGCCGTTCACGGCATGACCTTATCTACAGCCCGCGATTACCTGGCCGATAATATCCGTTGTAACTCCATATCCCCGGCAAGGGTGCACACGCCTTTTGTTGATGGTTTTATTGCTAAAAATTATCCTGGTAAGGAGCAGGAGATGTTTGATAAACTATCAAAATCGCAACCTATTGGTCGTATGGGTAATCCCGAAGAAATTGCCAATTTGATACTATATTTATGCTCGGATGAAGCATCTTTTATAACCGGATGCGATTATCACATTGATGGTGGGTTTATAAAATTGAATAACTAAACGCTTTACAGCGAATATATCGACACATGAAACTAATACGATACGGAGAAATTAACAAAGAGAAAACAGGCGTTGTGCTTGATGATCAATATTATGATACCTCGGCATTTGGTGAGGATTATAATGAGGCCTTTTTTGAGAATGATGGCTTGAGCCGCTTGAAAGCCTTTGTGGAGGCTAACAAAGTATCTTTACAACCAATACCAACAGGTTCGCGTTTGGGTAGCCCGGTGGCAAGGCCGTCAAAAATACTTTGTATTGGCTTAAACTACGCCGATCATGCTAAGGAAACCGGTGCGGCTATACCACCTGAGCCTATTTTATTTATGAAAAGCACCACCGCTTTAGCTGGTCCTTTTGATGATATTGTGATCCCCAAAAACTCAGTTAAAACAGATTGGGAGGTTGAGTTGGCTGTAGTGATCAGTAAAAAAGCAAGTTACGTTGACGAGGCCGATGCGCATGAATACATTGCGGGTTACGCGCTACATAATGATGTATCAGAACGTGAATTCCAGTTGGAGCGTGGCGGTACATGGGATAAGGGTAAAGGTTGCGATACATTTGCACCAATTGGTCCCTTTTTGGCTACGCCAGATGAAATAGCCGATGTAAATAACCTGCGCGTTTGGTTAAATGTGAACGGCCAGAAAATGCAGGATGGTACTACATCTAATTTGATATTCAATGTGCCTTATCTGATATCATACTTAAGCCAGTTTATGACCTTGTTACCGGGAGATATTATCTCGACAGGTACACCGGCTGGTGTTGGACTGGGCTTTAAGCCGCCAATTTATTTAAAGGCCGGTGATGTAGTTGAGTTGGGTATTGATGGCTTAGGCACATCAAAACAAACGGTTAAGGCATATGCTAAAGGTTGATTCGCACCAACATTTCTGGATTTTTGACCCGGTTAGAGATAGCTGGATCAACGATGAAATGCGTGTAATTCAACACGATTTTTTACCTCAGGATCTTGGTGCCGTTTTAACGGAAAACGGCGTAGATGGCTGCGTAGCTGTTCAGGCCGACCAAACCGAAGCGCAGAATGATTTTCTTTTAGGATTGGCTCGGGACAATGATTTTATCAAAGGCGTTGTTGGCTGGGTTGACCTGCGGGCTGATAATATCTCCGAAAGGCTGGCATACTACAGCCAATTTAATTTGATGAAAGGTTTCAGGCATGTATTGCAAGGTGAAGAAGATCGGGCGTTAATGCTGAAATCGGCTTTCAGGAATGGCATTGGCGAACTAAAAAAACATGGTTTCACTTATGATATATTGATCTTTCCGGATCAGTTGCAATATGTAAGCGCTTTTGTAGGTGGTTTCCCGGATCAAAAATTTGTGATAGACCATTTGGCTAAACCCTATATCAAGGACCAAAAGATAGATGATTGGGCAAAGGAGATCCGCGCGGTAGCGAAGTATGAGAACCTGTATTGCAAGGTATCGGGCATGATAACTGAGGCCGACTGGAAGAACTGGAAGGCTGAAGATTTTACACCATACCTGGATGTGGTTTTTGAAGCTTTCGGCGCTGACAGGTTAATGTTTGGCTCGGACTGGCCGGTATGCAAAGTAGCTGCTGACTATACCGCGATGAAAGATATTGTTGAACAATACGTATCCAAACTATCTGCAAATGAACAAACCGCGTTTTGGGGTGGTAACGCAACCCATTTTTATAATTTGAAACAATAAAACCCATTAGGGAAGAAATATGGATTTATTATTAAAGAACAAAGTTATTATAGTAACTGGTGGTGCAAAGGGCATTGGCGAAGGCATTTGCAAAGTTTTGGCTGGCGAAGGTGCTATACCGGTTATTGTGGGCCGTGGCGAAAAGGATAACCAAAAAACGGTTGATGCTATTGTGGCTACTGGCGGGCAAGCCTTTCAGGTGGCGGCGGAGTTATCAAATCCTGATGAATGCAAAAGAGCTGTTGAGGCTGTTGTTGCGCAATTTGGCCGTATTGATGGCTTGGTTAACAATGCCGGAGTTAACGACGGTGTAGGCTTAGAGAATGGCACCTACGAAGGCTTTATGGCTTCGTTGCATAAAAATGTGGTTCATTATTATTTGATGGCACATTATGCCTTGCCGGAGTTGAAAAAATCTAAAGGTTCTATCTTAAATATCAGTTCTAAAACTGCCGAAACCGGGCAGGGTAATACTTCGGCTTATGCTGCCGCCAATGGTGGTCGTAATGCTTTAACCCGTGAATGGGCGGTTGAGTTATTGAAATACAGTATCCGTGTAAACGCCATTGTAGTTGCCGAATGCTGGACTCCGGCTTACGATACCTGGATAAATGGCCTGGAAAATCCACAAGAAAAATTGAAAGAGATCACCAACAAAATACCCTTCGAAAACCGCATGACCACTGCCGAGGAATTGGGTAATGCTACAGCTTTCTTATTATCAGAACGCTCGAGTCATACTACAGGGCAAATTGTGCATGTAGACGGTGGTTATGTGCATTTAGATAGGGCGCTGGCTAACGCTTAGATAAAACCTAAACAAACGCCATGTCATTTCGACGATAGGAGAAATCTTCTGCATGTGCCGGGTTTGCTGTAGACTTATCATGCTTAGAAGGCTTCTCTCGTACCTCGTTCGAAATGACATTAATTTTTATCCAATCTTATAATTGTCAATAAAACAATAAATCATGAAAACATTAGTATGTACCACCCCCGGCGAATTTGAATACAAAGATGGGGTAATGCCTGAATTAATACCAGGACATGCTATTATCAAAATAAACCGGATAGGCATTTGTGGAACGGACTTACATGCTTTTGAAGGTACCCAGCCATTTTTTAGCTATCCGCGGATATTGGGCCATGAGTTGGGTGGCGAATTGGTTGACTTTGACGATGCTCCCGGTTTTAGCAAAGGCGAAGCGGTAACTTTTATCCCCTATTTTAACGATGGAACCTGTATCGCTTGCCGAAGTGGTAAGCCCAACTGCTGCCAAAATATTAAAGTATTTGGGGTACATATTGATGGTGGCATGGCTGAGTACGTTTCGGTGCCAAGCTATTCGTTGATCCATGGCGAGGGTTTAAGCGCCGATGAACTGGCTTTAGTTGAACCGCTGGCTATTGGTGCGCATGGCGTGCGGCGTGCGGATGTGCAACCAGGCGAGTTTGTATTGGTAGTAGGTGCCGGACCAATTGGCTTGGGCATTATGGAGTTTGCCCGTATTGCCGGCGCACAGGTTATCGCTATGGATATTAACGAGAACCGACTTGATTTTTGCAAAAACAAATTGAAGGTACACTATACCATTAACGCCGCCACGCAGGATGTGGATGCCGCTTTGCGCGAGATAACCAATAATGATTATCCTACAGTAGTAATTGATGCTACAGGGAACTTAAAAGCTATAACCAACGCGTTTCAATACATGGCTCATGGGGCGCGTTATGTTTTGGTGGGATTGCAAAAGGGAGAGTTAAGCTTTAGTCACCCGGAGTTTCATAAACGCGAGGCTACCTTAATGAGCAGCCGCAACGCTACCCGTGCCGATTTTGAACATGTAATAACCAGCATGAAAAAGGGCTTAGTTGACCCGACCAATTACATTACCCACCGGGTTAAGTTTGATGAGGTGAAGGATAATTTCGCAAGTTGGTTAGATCCTAAGAATGGTGTAATCAAAGCGATGGTTTCCATATAATTGGCACTATACTTGTTTATATCTCATCAAAAACAAAACCATGGGATTTATAAGAACATTAGTAATAGGCGCGGCGGTAGGCTACGGCATACAATACATCACTAAAAAACGCGAAGATGGTTCATCAATATTAGGCGATATTATGAATGATCCGTCTGATTTTGTGAACAAAGCACAAAATTACGCTACCGAAACTGTTGAACGTGTAACAGAAACGGCTAAGAGAAACATCAATATATAATAGCCAATGTTATTAGTAAAAGCCGGGTCTCCGGCTTTTTGTGTTTTTATAAAGAGACAGTTTTCAACTACTTTGCCTTTACTACAGCCTCGGCCAGCCAGATAAATTCGTGAACGAACGTATCAATCTGGTTTTGGAAGGTCGCGTCGATCAGGTTACCATCGGCATCAAACTTTTTATCAACCAAAGGCACTACCAGCAGATAAGGTAGCCCAATGCCAAACAATGCGTTAACCAATAGTTGAAGTTGCTGCGTAGCGCGGATACCTCCAAATGCACCGGGCGATGCCGTAGCTATACCAAAAACTTTATGGTGCTGTTTTGGGAAATGATCAAGCAGGTTTTTCAATGCTGGTGAATAGCTGCCATTATATTCGGGTGTTACCAGTATAAATGCATCGGCGGCAAACATTCGTGTGGACAGTTCTTTATGTTCAGCGGGTGCGGCATCTGCGTTAACAAATACATTTTGGATGGGCGGTAAGGGATTATCGCGAACGTCTATCAGGCCAATATGATGTTCAGTTTTTTCGTTTAGTATTTTGTGCAGAAATATTGCTACACGGTGTGTTAAACTTTGCGCACGCGGACTTCCTGATATAATTTCGATGTTCATGGTTGAGTTTTATTTGTCTTAGTCATTTCGATTATCGGGAAACTTTTGGAGTACTTATTACTACGTGGATTTGTCGCGCGTAGCAGGTCTCTCTCGTACTTCGTTCGAAATGACAACGGTGTATTAAATTAATTTTCGTTTTTATTTGCTGCCTTAGCGGCGGCGATAGCAATAGATGGTTTTCCAATGATCTTGTAATTGCCTTCGCCTTTTAATATGGAAGCTACCAGGGCTTTATCCTGCATGGTTTTTACAGCTTGAGCCAATTCTTTATCGTATTTAAAATGGCATTCGTAACGGCCCTTATCGTAATAATAGCGCGAACTGATCTCATTCTCCAGTATTTGTTTGATCTCGGCTTTGTGCTGATCTAAATCATTAGCTTTCGCGGATGCCAGTTTGGCTTGCAGGGCTTCAAATTCGGGTTTTATTTGGGCAAACTCTTCATCTTTAGTTGCAGCGTTCTTTAACTCTTTCAATACCTTTTCTGATGGGTTACTATAACTGTAATCTTTTTTACTCAGGTATTTTGTAAAGTCGGCAAAGTCGGCATCACTCAGGGCAAATGTTTTGGCAGGGGCCAATTGTGAGTGCGCATTACGGTATTGTGTAGCATAATTAAATACCAATAGTTTACTAACTAACGATTGGGTAATGTTGGCAAAGCGCTCCTGCTTAACTACCATATCCGGATAAATAGCACTACCATCGTAAACAGAACGACCATCTTTGGTTTTAAACTCATGCATTACCGAATCGGCAACACGCTCAACCGAGCCATCATCTTTACGGTGTGTATAATCTAAAGATTGAATACATCTGCCAGAAGGGGTATAATATTTGGCGATGGTGATCTTCACTAAACTATTAAAAGGCAGGTTAAAGGTTTGTTGAACCAGGCCCTTACCATAGCTGCGCTGACCGATGATAACGGCGCGATCCAGATCCTGCAAAGAACCGGCCACAATTTCGGAAGCCGAGGCAGAATGGTTATTCACCAGCACCACCAAAGGCAGGTTAGGCTCAATAGGGTTATTGAAGGTTTTGTACGTGTAGTTTTTCTCTCTAACCTTCCCTTTTTGCGATACTACTTCAACATCTTTGGCAACAAACAGGTTCACTATTTTAACGGCTTCCTGCAAAATACCGCCACCATTTGAACGCAGATCAAGTATGATACCGTTAGGGTTGTTTTTTTTCAGCGTAACTAAAGCGTTGGTTACTTCGTCGCCGGAGTTCTCTAAAAACTTATCGAGTTTAATATATCCCATATTACCATCAACCATACCGAAATATGATACATTGGGTTGTTTGATTTCGTCGCGTATCAGGTTCTTTTCTATGGGCGATGCCGAACCTTCGCGTTTTAAAAGCAACTTGATGGGTGAGCCTTTGCTGCCTTTTAGCAATTGACTAACCTGATCTCCGTTTTTTGAGCTCAGGTCAATATCGTTGATCTTTAAAATTTCATCGCCGGCACGAACATCCGCTTTTTGGGCAGGGAAACCTTCGGCAACTTCGGATATCAGGGTCCTTTTTTCTTTAGAGAAAATGCTGGCTCCAATGCCACCATATTGGGTACTTACGTATTTAAGCTTATAATCTTCAATTTCCGATTCGGGAACAAATTCGGTGTAGGGGTCAAGGTTATCCAGCATGGCGTCCACGCCGGTTTTAACCAGTTTGGCGGGGTTAACCTCATCAACATAATTAACGTTTATCTCTTTATAAACTGCTGTAAAAACATCAAGGTTTTTTGATATCTGGAACAGGTCTTCGCTAAAACTCCATAGCAACAGGGGTAACGAAACCATTACCGCACCTATCGTTATCTTTCTGTATGTTTTGGTCATCACAAATCGCCTTTCCATGGTAGTATTACTTTAAAATATAAAAGTAATAAAAAAGGCGGTGTGTTTTAAATGCGCTTAAAATTTTACAAACGGTTGTTATCCATGTTTACCAAAGCCTTTTTGAGGGTGAAAACAACGTACTCACGCTTACGGTTAACCAGTGCCATTAAACGGGTTATCAGGTCTTCTTCCTGGCCCTCGGTGTAGGTTAGCTGCGCATCGGTAATGTGGTTATACTTGCGTTGCACTTTAATTTTAATTCTGTCCCAATCTTTATTGCTGATAGTGATCTCGGCCATTGCTGTGTTAATTTTGAACAAAAATAAAAAAAATCGGTTCTATATGGTGTATTATTAATTTTGGTACATCAATTGTTGCAATAAACTTGTTATAAATCTTTAGCACCATGAAAAAGTATCTATTTAGTTTAGCTGCTCTGGTTCTCATCAGCGCAAGCGTTAAAGCACAATTTACTTTAGGGATAAAGGGCGGCGTTAATGTTTCGAAACTTAATACGGATAACTATACACAATCAAGCGTAGCAGGTTATTTAGTTGGCGCTTTCGCGCGATTTGGTAAAAGCTTATACCTGCAACCCGAAATGTATGTGGGCAGCAAAGGCGGGCAGTTTAATTATGAAACCAACGGCAGTACAGTTGGCGGCGATGCCAAGGTAAAGTTCACCACTTTAGATGTTCCGGTGTTGATAGGCGAATCATTCGGCGCCAGCCACTTTAATATCAGGGCCATGGTTGGTCCGGTATACTCTTATATACTGGATAGAAATGCAAGTTTCTCCGACAATTTAAGTTCGGCCTATAAAGATCTGGGCGATTATAACCATAGCTCTTTAGGCTATCAGGCTGGTTTGGGTGTCGATTTAGGCAACATAGCTTTAGATGCCCGTTATGAGGGGGGCCTAACCACGCTCAACAAAAAATATGGCGACCGCCCTCACCTGTTCAACTTTACTATTGGCTTTAAAATACTGTAATATCCAAAGTATCTGTAAAGCTAAAATAACAAACGCTCCAGTAATATGGGGCGTTTGTTATTTTAGGATGGCAATATTAGTTACAAACCAACTCATATTTGAGCTTTGTTGTTGATTGATCGTGTTTTGTGCATTAAAATTAAACTATATTAACATATACATAAGCTATTTTATCTGTACTGCTATTTGCTGTTTAAATAATCGGCAATTTAGCACAGTCAATGTACCAAATAAGCGGTTAAAGCCAATTGTTCGGGAACGATTGCGTAGTTTTTTTCAGGAATAAATAGTGGTTTCTAACATAAAACTCCTTAAAATTGCTTGGGAAATACAATACAGAAAGCCAATAACCACATCTATTATAACCAATATGCAAATTCAAAAATTATTTGACCTAACCGGTAAAACAGCCATTGTAACAGGCGCTAACCGGGGTATAGGTAAAGCTATGGCTTTGTCGCTTGCTTCAGCCGGTGCCGATATTATCGCCGTTTCGGCTAACATCGCGTTAAGCGGAAGCGAAATTGAAAAAGAAGTTACCGCTTTGGGTCGTAAATTTAAAGCTTACCAATGCGATTTTGGCAACCGTGTATCATTAGAAGCCTTTGCCAAACAGGTATTAGCCGAAAATGAAGTGATAGATATATTGGTAAACAATGCCGGTACCATTATGCGTAAACCAGCCGCCGAGCACCCTAATGATTACTGGGATACTGTGATCAATATTAACCTGGACGCGCCATTCATCCTGACCAGAGAAGTTGGCCGCCGCATGCTGGAGCAAGGACACGGTAAGGTGATATTCACCGCTTCGTTATTAACCTTCCAGGGAGGTATCAACGTTCCCGGATACGCTGCAAGTAAAGGCGCTATCGGTAGCCTAACCAAAGCATTTGCCAATGAGTGGGCATCAAAAGGTGTTAATGTGAACGCTATTGCGCCGGGTTATATCTCAACAGATAATACTGAAGCTTTGAGAGCAGACCCGGATAGAAGCAAATCAATATTAGACCGTATACCTGCTGCCCGCTGGGGTGAAGCAAGTGATTTAGGCGGTGCAACCGTATTCCTGGCTTCATCAGCTTCTGATTATATCAGCGGTGTTATTCTGCCTGTTGACGGCGGATGGATGGGCCGGTAATTAGTTAATGTGCAGATGTGCAATTGAATCACATCTTTTACAATAAATGAAGAACAATTAAACTCATCGGTGAAATCGTAATCAAATCGGTGGAATAAAATAAGAATATGGAACAACGATATCATAACAGCGCGAAAGAAGTAAGCACTATGGCTACTGTCGATCTGCGCGCTAATTTTTTAGTAGATAACCTGATGAAGGCTGACGAGATCACCTTTACTTACAGCCATTACGACCGTGTAATTGTTGGTAGCGCAGTGCCTGCTAATGGCCCTATCGCTTTGCCAAACTATCCTGAGCTCCGTGCCGAATACTTTTTGGAGCGCCGCGAATTAGGTGTCATTAATATTGGTGGCCCAGGCGAGATCACTATTGATAGCCAAACATTCCCTATCAATAAACTGGATTGCGTTTTTGCGGGTAAAGGGTCAAAAGAAGTTATCTTTAAAAGCCTTGATGCCGCTAATCCTGCAAAGTATTACTTATTATCGGCACCAGCGCATAAAGAATACCCTGCCGCTTTGTTGAAAAAGGAAGATGCTACGCCGGTAAGCATTGGCTCGGCCGAAACGTCAAACGCGCGCACTATTTACAAATACATTCATCTGGAAGGTATCCGCAGCAGTCAGTTAGTAATGGGTTTAACGGTACTGAGCACTGGCAGCGTTTGGAACACTATGCCATCGCACACGCATGATCGCCGTATGGAAATGTATTTCTATTTTGATGTAACTCCTGGTCAGGTTGTATTGCACCTGATGGGTGAGCCACAACAAACCAAGCATTTAGTGATGAAGAATAACGAAGCCGTTATTTCTCCGCCATGGTCTATCCACTCTGGTTGTGGTACTGCTAACTACTCATTTATTTGGGGCATGGCTGGTGAAAATCAGGTTTACAGTGATATGGACCCGGTTGCTATTGACGAATTGAAATAATGAATAAGATATTAAAGTTAAGTTTTGGTCTGCTTGCGATAAGTAATTGCGCTTTAGCGCAGTTTCCGGGCATTAGTTTGCCTAAAGTGAAGCAGGTAGGTTTTAAAACCGATACCATTAATATCACACAATACAAAGCTAAGGGTGATGGCATTACGCTGAACACCATTAGCATTAACGATGCTATAACCGCCTGCAGCGAAAAGGGCGGCGGTGTAGTATTGGTTCCGGGCGGGGTATGGCTCACTGGTCCGGTTGAGTTAAAGAGCAATGTGAATTTGCACCTTGAACGGGATGCGGTTTTGCTATTCACAAAGGATTTTACCCAATACCCTATTGTTGAAGGCACCTACGAGGGGCAACCTGCCGGGCGGTGCAAATCGCCAATATCAGGTAAGGACCTACAGAATATTGCCATTACCGGAAGCGGCATAATAGACGGCAACGGTGATGCCTGGCGCATGGTTAAAAAAGATAAACTGACAGAAACCCAATGGCAGGATAAAATAGCTTCGGGAGGATTATTAAGCGCAGATAAAAAAACGTGGTACCCGAGCGAAAAATCGTTTAAAGGTGCGCAGGCTAAAGATCCTGGTGTTTTAAAAGATGGTCGTACCATTAAAGATTTTGAAGAGTACAAGGATTTTTTACGTCCCAATATGGTTGTGTTGAATAATTGTAAAAGGGTATTGTTGGAAGGGGTTACCTTTCAAAACTCACCGGCTTGGAATTTGCACCCGTTTTTATGTTCTGATCTGACGTTGCGCGGTGTTAATGTTAAAAACCCATGGTACGCTCAAAATGGAGATGGTATTGATTTGGAATCAAGCACTAACACATTGATCGAGAACAGCACTTTTGATGTTGGCGATGATGGTATCTGTATCAAATCCGGCCGGGACGAAGCTGGTCGCAAATTAGGTAAACCTACCGAAAATGTGATCGTTCGTAACTGCGTGGTTTACCATGCGCATGGCGGGTTTGTTATTGGCAGCGAAATGAGTGGCGGTGCGAAAAATATTTTTGTTTATAACTGCTCTTTTATAGGAACCGATGTTGGTTTGCGTTTTAAAACAACACGTGGTCGTGGTGGTGTGGTACAAAACATCTATGTCACCAATATCAACATGAAAGATATTTTAGGCGAAGCAATCCTGTTTGATATGTATTACAGTGCTAAGGACCCTGTTCCGTTGGCTGGAGAAAAACGCGAAGCACCTAAAGTTGAAATATTGCCAGTTACAGCAGCTACACCACAGTTTAAAGACTTTCATGTAAGTAACATTGTTTGCAATGGAGCTGGTACCGCCTTATTCATCCGCGGTTTACCAGAGATGAATATTTCGGGTGTGTACCTTAATGATATGGTGATCCAGGCCAAAAAGGGCATTGTTTGTACCGAGGCTACTGGCATATACATAAAAAACTTAAAACTGGTTACCAGTGATACCAACCCTGTGATCAGCATTGATAACAGCAATAGTATTAACCTTGATAACGTTACATATAATACAGGCAGCGAATTGCTGTTCAAAATATCAGGTGCTAAAACAGATGATATCTCGGTGAAAAATACAGATACCAAACAAGCCAAAAATAAAATTGAGTTTAAGGATGGGGCTACCGCTAAATCAATTGTCATTAAATAAACCGGAATGAAGAAGAATTTAAAATTGGGTATCGTATTGCTTGCGGCCTTGGCCACAGTAAACACGTATGCTCAGGATAAACCCTTATCGCAAAAAATAGCGGCTACCATTATGAAAACCTGGTCTACCGATACTTCGGCAGGGAACAAATCATTCAGAAAGTGGAACTATGATGAAGGTGTAATATTGAGAGGCATGGAAGGCGTTTGGCTGCAAACCGCCGACCGTCAATATTTTAAATACATTCAGCAAAGCATGGATAACCTCATCAGTGCCGATGGTAGCGCCATTACAGGTTACAAAGCCGATGCTTACACTTTAGATAACGTACTTTGCGGCCGCAACTTGTTGTTGTTATACAATACGGTGGGCTCGCTCAAATACTACAAAGCCGCCACTACTTTATACGATCAGTTAAAAACCCACCCGCGGACTCCCGAAGGTGGTTTTTGGCACAAAAAAATATACGAAGAGCAAATGTGGCTTGACGGCTTATACATGGGCGATACCTTTTATGCACAGTACGCCGCCAATTTTCATCAAAATGCCGCTTTTGACGATATAGCCAAGCAGTTTATCTTAATGGAACAGCACGCCCGCGACCCTAAAACCGGCTTGCTTTACCATGGTTTTGATTATAGTAAAACACAAAAATGGGCCGATCCTAAAACCGGCTTATCTCCAAACTTCTGGGGCCGTGCCGTTGGATGGTACGCCATGGCTGTGGTTGATGTGCTGGATTATCTTCCGACGAACCATCCAAAACGCCCGGAAATTATAGCGATATTGAACAGGCTTGCAACAGCTATCCAAAAATACCAGGATCCAAAAACGGGTGTATGGTACGATATTATGGATAAGCAAACCGAAAAAGGCAACTATCTGGAATCATCAGCGTCAAGCATGTTTTTGTATGCTTTGGCAAAGGGTATCCGCAATGGTTACTTATCGGATAGTTATCTGGCCATGACCAATAAAGCTTACGCGGGCATTCAAAAAGAATTTATTGAAACAGATGCCGATGGCTTTACTAATTTAAAAGGAACGGTTACCGTATCTGGGTTGGGGGGCAAACCTTACCGCGATGGTAGCTATGCTTATTACATGAGCGAGAAAGTTATTACTAACGATGCCAAAGGTATCGGTGCATTTTTACAGGCCTCGGTTGAAATGGAGCGTTTAGCTAACCGTAATTTAGGCAAAGGCAAAACCGTAATATTGGATTCTTATTTTAACGATGAGCATAAAAAGGATGTAACCGGAGCCAATATTTCGTTTCATTATAAATGGGATGAAGAAGATAACAACGGATTCACATTCTTTAATAATGTGTTCCAAAATTATGGTGTAAGAACCACTACTTTATCTCAGGCGCCAACAGCGGACAACCTGAAAAAAGGTGATATCTATATCATTGTTGACCCGGATATCCCGAAAGAAAACCCAAATACCAAATACATTGAAGAAGCGCATGTTAAAGCCATAAGCGATTGGGTTAAAGCTGGTGGTATGCTCATTGTGTTAAATAATGATACAGGTAACGCTGAGTTTAACCACCTCAACAAGCTGATGGCTAAATTCGGTATTCAGTTTAACCAGGATAGCCGCAACCATGTAACTACGCCGCATTTTGAAACCGGAGCCATCAATATCCCGGCAACGGACCCGATATTCAAAACAGCTAAAAAGATCTACATTAAAGAGATCTCGACCTTTAAAGTAACTGCTCCGGCTGTAGCATCATTGGTTGATAATAAGGATATCATCATCGCGACAGCAAAGTATGGTAAAGGAACTGTATTTGCCGTTGGCGACCCCTGGTTTTACAATGAATATACTGATGGTCGCAAACTACCTGCCGATTATGATAACTACAAAGCCGCACAGGATTTAGTAAAATGGGCGCTTGAACAAATAAAGAAATAACAAAATGGGCAAGTTATTAAGGCATATTCAGTTGGTAATTGTAGCAGGTTTAATTTGCTATGGTTGCGCCTACGCGCAGGATGTAAAGAAAGATGCTGTTGCCGAGAATATGTTAATTTACCAACGTAATGTGGGTGGATGGCCTAAAGCGGTTAACGAGGTTCCCGTAAATTATAACAAAACATTAACCGATGAGCAGCGCCAGGCTGTTGCAGCCGGAGCCAATGGCATTGATGCGACCATTGATAATAACGCTACTTTTAAAGAGATCACTTACCTGGTAAAAGCCTACAAGCAAACCAATAATCCGGCCTATCTGCAAAGTGCCGAAAAGGGCATTAAGTATTTGCTAAAGGCACAAAACAAACAAGGAGGCTGGCCTCAGTATTTTCCGGATGCGAGGTTATACCGAGCTCAGATCACGTTTAACGATAATGCCATGATCAATACCCTGAACGTATTGTTTGATGTTGCGCATGGCTTGAATAATTTTGAGGTTGTTGATAAAACGTTAGTTCCGCAGGCTGATGCCGCGGTTCAAAAAGGGGTAACCTGTATTATTAAAACACAGATCCGCAGGGATGGGGTACCAACAGGCTGGTGCCAGCAATATGATCAGAATACATTGAAACCCGCTATGGCGCGCAAGTTTGAGTTGGTTGGAAATTCTTCATCAGAAACGGTTGGTATCGTGTTGTTTTTGATGCGGATCGATAAGCCATCCGAAGAAGTTAAAACGGCTGTTGCCAAAGCCGTTGAGTGGTTGAACAATGTTAAGATAGTTGGTTATAAGTTTGAACACTTTGCTGATCCATCGCAAGCTAATGGCAAAGGCGCTCGTTTGGTGGCCGACCCTACATCAACCATCTGGTCTAGATATTATGATATTGATACCGATAAACCATTCTTCTCCGGCAGGAACAGTGAAAAGGTTTACGATGTACAACAAATAGAAAACGAACGCCGTACAGGTTATGCCTGGTATGGTACATGGCCACAAAAATTGATTGACAAAGCTTATCCGCAATGGGCCAAAAAGAACGGATTAGCAAATTAATACCTTAAAATAGTATGATACTTTCACAAGATAATTTAAAAAACATTGCTGTACCGGGCCTTATAATTCCCGAAGAAAAACTGTTTAGCCTGCCCGAAAAGGTATTGCAGTTTGGTACCGGCGTTTTATTGCGCGGCTTGCCCGATTATTTTATTGACAAGGCTAACCGCCAGGGAATTTTTAACGGCCGTGTAGTGGTTGTAAAATCGACGGATACGGGTTCGGCTACCGAGTTTGATCAGCAGGACAGCCTATACTCACTTTCGATAAAAGGTATTGAGAATGGCGAACGTATTGAAGAAAACATAATTTGCTCGGCAATTAGCCGCGTGTTAACAGCCGGTAAAGATTGGGCCTCCATTATGGAGTTTGCCCGCAACCCGGAGTTTAAGGTTGTGATATCAAACACTACCGAGGTTGGCATTCAATTGGTTGAAGATGATAATATCACCAATACCCCGCCAATATCTTTCCCAGGTAAATTATTAGCGGTTTTGCATGAGCGCTATAAAGCTCTTGGCGGAACAGTAGAAAGTGGATTAGTAATTGTACCAACAGAATTAATTGTTGATAACGGCAAAAAACTAAAAGCTATTGTTTTACAATTAGCTTCGAATAATAATCTGGATGGTAAGTTTATCGATTGGTTAAACGATGCTAATCATTTCTGCAACTCGTTAGTTGATAGAATTGTTCCCGGTAAGCCGGATGCTAAAACTCAGGAGTTATTAGAATCGGCAGGTGGTTATCAGGATGATTTGCGTATCGTATCCGAAGTTTACAGTCTTTGGGCCATTGAGGGCGATGAGAAAGTAAAATCGGTATTAACCTTCGCGCAAGCAGATAAAGGAGTGGTTATAGCTCCTGATATTGAGATATTCCGTGAGTTAAAGTTGAGGTTATTGAACGGTACCCATACCATGAGCTGCGCGGTTGCTTTCCTTTCGGGATTTCCAACAGTGAAGGTTGCTATGGATGATAAAGCCTTTGGGGAGTTTATCCACGAGCTGATGATCCACGATATAGCCCCGGCAATTCCTTATGATGTATCTACGGAATTGAAACACGATTTTGCGAACAAGGTTTTGGATCGGTTCCGTAATCCGCATATCGAGCACCAGTGGATAAGCATATCAGCCCAATACTCATCAAAAATTAAAATGCGTGTATTGCCTGTTTTACAACAGCATTACCGTACAACAGATGTAGTACCTGAGTATTTAGCATTTGGTTTTGCAGCTTTCCTTCGTTTTATGAAAGTTGAAAAGAATGCCAAAGGTGAATACATTGGCACGAACAACGGTGTTGAATACAAAGTGACTGACGATAATGCAGCTATTTTTGCCGAGGCATGGAAATTGGGTAGTTTGAACGAAGTAGTTGAAAGCATCTTATCTAACGAAAACCTTTGGGACGGGCCAAACCTGACCATTTTACCTGGCTTTAAAGATGCGGTATTAGAGAAACTAACCGCCATTACAGAACATGGCGTGTTGGAATTGATCAGTAAAAAAGAATTAGAAAGTTAAGAGCATGAAGCAGACCATATTAAAAGTGCACCCAAGCGATAATGTTGTTGTTGCACTAACAGACCTTCAACTAGGCGAAACCGCAGAGTACGCCGGCAGAACCTATACTGTTAAAGAGTTTATAGCAGCCAAACACAAGTTTGCCGAAGACCTGATCAAACAGGACGAGCAAATTATTATGTATGGTGTACTGGTTGGTAAAGCACAAAGCGATATTCAGGCGGGTGGTTTATTAAGTACAGCCAATGTTAAACACGCGGCCAGCGGCTTTTTAACCGCGCAGCACCATGATGATTGGCACAAGCCAGATACATCAAAATGGGCAGGTAAAACGTTCAACGGCTTTCATCGTGAAGATGGTGATGTAGGTACAGCTAACTACTGGCTGGTTATACCAATGGTGTTTTGCGAAAACCGGAATTTAGAAGTACTTCAGGATGCCTTGGTAAAACCATTAGGCTATGGTCGTCATAACTCATACCATACTAAAGCGCAGCAATTGATCAATTTGGTAAAGCAGGGTGGCAGTGTTGAGCAGGTTTTGTATACCGAAGTAAAGGATGGTTTGGCTGTTGATAAAGCAAGCCGTGTATTCCCTAATGTAGATGGTATTAAATTTTTAACCCATAACGGCGGTTGTGGTGGTACCCGTCAGGATGCTACTGCCCTTTGCGGATTATTGGCAGGTTATATTACTCACCCCAACGTTGCGGGTGCTACAGTAATGAGTTTAGGCTGCCAGAACGCACAGGTTTCGATATTGGAAGAAGAGATCAAAAAGCGTTCTCCAAATTTCAGTAAACCGCTTTACGTGCTTGATCAGCAAAAGGTTGGTAAGGAGTCTGATTTATTAGAGTTGGCTATCCGCCAAACTATGGCCGGATTAATTGAGGCTAATAACAATGTTCGTCAACCGGCACCATTGAGCAAAATTACTATTGGTTTAGAGTGTGGTGGTTCTGATGGTTTCTCCGGTATATCGGCAAACCCTGCTATCGGCTATACTTCCGATCTGTTGGTGAGTCTTGGTGGTTCTGTGATCCTGGCCGAGTTCCCTGAACTTTGCGGTGTTGAGCAAAACCTGATAGACCGTTGCGTTGATAAAGAAAAAGCAGATCGCTTTAGCTATTTAGTTAAAACATATGCACAGCGTGCCGAAGAGGTAGGCTCTGGTTTTGACATGAACCCTTCTCCGGGTAATATTAAGGATGGTTTGATTACCGATGCCATCAAATCTGCCGGGGCAGCCAAAAAAGGTGGTACATCACCGGTGGTTGACGTTTTGGATTATCCCGAAAAGGTAACCAAACCAGGTCTGAATTTATTATGTACTCCGGGTAACGATGTGGAAAGTACTACTGCCGAAGTCGCTTCTGGCGCTAACGTGGTATTGTTTACTACGGGTTTAGGTACACCTACGGGTAACCCTATTACTCCGGTTATCAAAATATCAACCAATACCAAACTCTTTAATAAGATGAGCGATATTATTGATCTCGATACGGGTTCAATTATTGATGGCGATGAAACTATTGAGCAGGCAGGCGAGCGTATTTTAGATTACGTTGTAAAAGTAGCCAGCGGCGAAATTGAAGTAAGCGCTGTACGCCACGGTCAGGACGATTTTATTCCATGGAAACGCGGTATATCACTTTAATCAAATACTAATCGGTGTGATCATCACAAAACATCGGTGAAATCAAAATTATAATGAAGAAGTTCTTAGACGAAAATTTTTTGCTGCAAAGCGCAACGGCACAAAAGCTTTATCATGATTATGCTAAAGAAATGCCTATTATAGATTATCACTGCCATTTGCCCCCAGATCAAATAGCTGATGATATCAACTTTAACAACCTTACCCATGCCTGGTTATATGGCGATCATTACAAATGGCGTGCAATGCGTGCTAATGGTGTAGATGAGCAATATGTTACCGGTGGCGCCAGCGATGCTGACAAGTTTCAGAAATGGGCCGAAACGGTACCATATACCTTACGCAACCCGCTTTACCACTGGACACATCTGGAGCTTCAACGCTATTTTGATATCGACGCGGTTTTAAGTGGGAAGAATGCGAAGGAGATTTACGATGCCGCTACAGCTAAATTGCAAACCAAAGAGTTTTCAATTCAGGGGTTGATCAAAAAAATGAATGTGAGGGTGATCTGTACAACGGATGATCCGATCGATAGCTTAGAACATCATCAAAAAATTGCCAGGGATGGCGCTGTTGCTAAAATTGCACCGGCTTTCCGTCCCGATAAGGCAATGCATGCCGACGATGTTCCGGCTTTGAATACTTATATTGATAAGGTTGCCGCGGTTAGCGGTATCGAGGTAAATAGCTTTGATGACTATTTGAAGGCTTTGAAAAACCGTCATGATTACTTCGCGGCCAATGGCTGTAAGGTATCTGATCATGGTTTAGAGCAAATTTATGCTGAGGATTATACCGATGCCGAGATCGGCGCCATCTTCAAAAAGATCCGTGCAAACGAAGCCATTACTTATACCGAATTGCTGAAATTTAAATCGGCAATGTTAGTTCATTTTGCCTATTGGGATCACGAAAAGGGATGGGTTCAGCAATACCATTTGGGTGCTTTGCGTAATAATAATGCGCGTATGCTATCTAAATTAGGCCCTGATACGGGGTGGGATTCCATCGGTGATTTTAGTCAGGCACGCGCCTTGTCTAAATTCCTGAATAAACTTGATGGTACTGACCAATTGGCTAAAACTATACTATATAACTTGAACCCTGCCGATAATGAGTTGATGGCTACCATGATTGGTAATTTTAACGATGGATCGGTTGCTGGTAAGGTTCAGTTTGGTTCGGGCTGGTGGTTTTTAGACCAAAAAGATGGTATGACCAAGCAACTGAATACATTATCAAACATGGGCTTATTGAGCCAAATGGTTGGTATGCTGACTGATTCTCGCAGCTTTTTATCGTTCCCTCGGCATGAATATTTCCGCAGGATACTTTGTAACCTGTTTGGCGATGACATAGAGAACGGTGAATTGCCTAACGATATTGAGTGGGTAGGTAAGGTGATACAGGATATTAGTTATAACAACGCTCAAAAATATTTTAACTGGTGATAAGTAAGGTTTTGTGTTTTGGCGAATTGCTGCTGCGCGTATCACCAGCGCTACAGGATAGTAATGCCGAAAAACATCCTTTTTTACTATACATGGGCGGTGCCGAGGCTAATGCCGCAACCGCTTTGGCAGGATGGAATGTTCCGGTAAAATATTGTACTGTTTTACCGGACAATTTCATGTCGCATCACCTGATCGATTACCTTGAATACAAGGGCATCTTCACTTCATCCATCTTATTCGCAGGAAACCGTATTGGCGTTTATTATTTAGAGCGTGGCGCCGATTTAAAAGGCAGCATGGTTTATGATCGCGACCGTTCATCGTTCTCCGAATTGAAACCGGGAATGATTGATTGGGACAAAGTGCTCCGCGATGTATCGTGGTTTAACTTTACAGCGATAAGCCCTGCATTAAACCAAAATGTAGCGGATGTTTGTTTGGAAGGTATAGAAGCTGCGTCCCGAAAGGGTATCACCATTTCTGTTGATTTGAATTATCGCTCTCGTCTTTGGAAATACGGGAAAGAGCCCATTGAGGTTATGCCTGAATTAGTAAAGCATTGTGATGTAATTATGGGGAATATCTGGAGTGCTAATACTTTGCTGGGAACCGCCATAGATAGTGATATACATGGTAAAGGAAGCAAACAAGCTTATCTTGATCACTCCACAGCTACAGCAGCAGAAATTATGCAGCTATTCCCTAAGTGTAAAACGGTTGCCAATACCTTCCGCTTTGACAGCGATGGCGACCATTTGAAATATTATACCGCCTTACATACCAACGGCAAACACTACCACTCGCACGAGTTTAGTTGTGCCGGTGTAGTTGACCGCTCGGGCAGTGGCGATTGCTTTATGGCCGGATTAATATATGGCCTGTACAATCAGCACGAAGCACAGGAGCTATTAGATTATGCTACCGCGGCAGCATTCGGTAAACTGCAAGAACAAGGTGACGCTACTGGTCAGGATGTTTTGACTGTGAAAAAAGTTAAAGGGGTTGATTAATTATCAGCTTCGGAATAACCCAGATCCAACAGCGTAAAAATATCTCCGGGCTCATTGATCGGAGTTTTGGATTGCCAGCCTTTAATGGGCACATAATCTATTTCGGCATCCCTGAGTTTATACTGTGCGAAGCTGACGCGGCTGTAAGTATCCTGCAATTCGCTTAACTCATTTGCGGTGAAACCCGCGAAAATAAATTTATCAGTATCAAATTCATCTACAACAGCGGTTATGGTATAGCCCTGTTCGGTTAGCTCAACCTGCTTTTTTACCTTGGCCATTGTGATTATACAAACTTCCTGACCGGTTATAGTGTCCTGATTATCTGTAATGTTGATCACTTTATAATCTCGCTCAACGTTAATGATGTGTTGCAGGGAAAACCAGTCGCTCGTGCTATTGTTATCAAAAAACCTTTCGTTAATATAGGTGTCGTTGTTGAAAACAATTTTATAACAATGTTCTTGCTCATTAATTTCGAGAACGGTACCCACCTCCAGATCAAGATCATCCAAAGTTGACATTTTAGTAGGCGATAGCTCAACTATATCACCAATGCGTATTTCTGTTTCAATTATCATATTATCCACAAAACAAGAATAAGGCCAAAATGATAATCTATAGTGGGATTGCGACAACAATCACATATACAAGCGATACTAATTAATCTATGTTTATGATACTTGCAATAGCGGGTTTAATTTCAGGGTATTCAAATTTATAGCCGGCTTCGAGCAACCTTTCGGGTAAAACCCAACGGCTCTTCAGTATCAATTCGGTTTCGGTACCAATTAAAAACGCGCCTATTTTAAGCATCCATTCGTAAGCTGGCAGCCCTAATTTCACTCCCATGCTTTCGCGGATAGTTTTCATCAATGTACTATTATCAACCGGGTTTGGTGATGAGCAATTGTAAGCGCCTGTTAGCTGCGGGTTATCCCGGATGAAGAGAATGATATTAAACAGATCGCGAATGTGCAGCCAGCTAAATATTTGTTTGCCGCTACCTTGTTTGCCACCCAAGCCAAATTTAACCAGATTTTTAAAGGGCTTCATCACGCTGCCATCACCTAAAACAACAGCGATACGTAGTGCTATCTGCCGCGTTTGGGGCAATTGGAAAGAGTAAAACATATGCTCCCATTGCGTGGCTATATCTACAGAAAAGCCGCTGCCAATCTCGCCGGTGCTTTCGGTCATGGGCCTATCGCGTGCATCCCGGTAAATAGTTGCCGTGCTTGAATTTAGCCATAGCGGCGGTGGGTTTTTACATTTCAATATCGCTTCGCCCAATGCCTTTGTTGTTAAGGTACGAGAAGATAATATTTCGGCTTTGTTAGTTTCGTTATATCGACAATTAACAGATTTTCCCGCAAGGTTAATTAGCATCTCGGCACCATCTAAAGCAGCGATAATACTTTGTTCATCGCCCCATTGTACATGGCCGGATTGCCTTGATATGATGATCACCTCATAGCCCAATTTAGCGAACTCTGTGTTGAGGTTGCTTCCTATAAAGCCGGTACCACCAGCTATTACAATTTTTTTATTCATGATAGGTAAGATAAATAAAACGCCGGAATAACTATTAAATATCCGGCGTTTTAAAGATAGAATTAATTGACTGTTTCTTCTTTCAATTGTTGTTGCGCACGGTTTCTCAATTTGAAAAAGATGATGAGATTTAAAAAATGCATAGCACCGAGTATGAGTATAATGCAACCGAGTTTGCGGCTCAATACTTCTACCACCACTTGTGTGCTTGGTATGGCATCCACCTCTTTGAGCACCAGGCTCATGTAGCCAATGTTAATGAGATAAAAGCCAACTACTAAAAGTCGGTTAACAGAATCGGCCAAGAGGGTGTTGCCATGAAAGATATCCACCAAAAATATCCGCCCGTTTTTAAAAAGAACTTTGGCTACCCAAACAGTTAGGGCGATGCTGATAGTTAAATAGAACGCATAGGTTAAGATAAAGTAGTTCATGATGATTGTTGTTTAAGTTATTTAATATTGAAATTTCAGTAATAAATGAAATATTGATTTAAAAAATATAGAGCTTTGTTGCCCTATATTTTTTATGCTTTCAATTACATGTACAAATGTAGAAATAGTTTTTAAACTTTCAAATAATATTGAAAGTTTATTTTTGGTATTTGATAGCCATCACCAATGCTGAAATTTTATTAACTTTAGACATGTCATTCACTTTAGCTAGTTTCTTTCCTTCCGGCAATCTAGTTAATGAGCCATTCTTAACACTTGACTCACCACAATGGAAAGAACTTGAAGGTGGTTATAGAAGAGTAAAGTATGATGCTTCGGTTGCGTTGAAAAAACTTGAACAAGCAATTGAAATTAAAATTGTGAAAGAACTTTACCTGGAGCTATGGAACGAATTGCACCACCAGGGAGATGTAGGCCCTGCCTCTTATTACGCGGTTCCTCATTTGGTAAGAATCGCTTTAGAAACTAAGCTGATTGATTATAATGTGCTTGCCCTAGTGTCAGTTATTGAGATACAGCGGCATAAAAATAACCCACCATTGCCTAAAGCCTTTGCTACAGTTTATACGAGCGCGATTAGTCAACTACAAGATATTGTCAACATCATATTGGAGCAAGACTGGAATCTTGATCTCACAAACTCAGCGTTAACTGCTATGGCTTTAGCCAAAGGGCAATTGAAATTGGCCGAAGCAATATTTGGTCTTGATAGCGATGATAGAATTGATGAGGTTTTGGAGATATATTAGCCTACATCAAATCAAACCCAATATCTTTTCTAAAATAAACCCCGTCATAATAAATCCTTGCCGCATCGGCAGTAGCGTGCTGTAAAGCTTCAAATAAATTATCCTGTAAACTGGTTACAGCCAAAACACGGCCACCTGCTGTTCTGATCACGTCATTATCCAGTGTGGTACCTGCCTGGAAAACGATTGAATCGCGTACATTGTCAATTCCTGTTATTTCTTTGCCGTTAACGTAATCACCGGGGTAACCGCCTGCAACACACATAATGGTGGCGGCTGTTTTGTTGGATATCTTCAACTCTTTGGTTTCGAGGTTCCCTTCGGCTACACCTAAAAGCAGATCGGCAAAATCACTTTCTATACGCATCATTACGCTTTCAGTTTCCGGATCGCCCATGCGGGCGTTGTATTCAATGGTATAGGGTTCGCCATCGCAATTCATTAGTCCGATAAAAATGAAACCTTTGTATGGGATGCCTTCCTTTTTCAAGCCTTCAACCGTGGGTATCACAATACGCTCTTCAACCTTGCGCAAAAAGTCGCCCGCTGCAAAGTGAACCGGGGAAATAGAACCCATGCCACCGGTATTCAAACCAGTGTCGCCTTCGCCAATGCGTTTGTAATCTTTGGCTTCGGGTAATATTTTATAATTTTTACCATCGGTTAATACAAATACCGATAATTCAATACCTTGTAAAAATTGTTCAATTACTACTTTGGAGCTGGCTTCGCCAAATTTTGCATCCTGTAGCATGTTCACCAGTTCAAGCTGGGCTTCTTCTAAAGTCAAACAGATCAATACGCCTTTACCTGCCGCCAAGCCATCCGCTTTTAACACCACCGGAAGTCCGGCGGTAGCCAGATAAGTTAATCCATCCTGTAAAGTATCTTTAGTGAAAGTTTTGGAAGCAGCTGTAGGAATATTATGCCTGAACATAAATTGCTTCGAAAAATCTTTGCTGCCTTCCAATTGTGCACCCTCTGCTTGCGGGCCAATTACGGGGATGTTTTTCAATTGTTCATCCGCCAAAAAATAATCATGAATACCTTTAACCAATGGCTCTTCGGGGCCAACCAAAACCATGTTCACGTTATTGGCTAAAGCAAAACTGCCAATGCCTGCAAAATCGGTAACCTTTAGGTTTACGTTGGTGCCATACTCCCCAGTTCCGGCATTACCGGGCGCAATAAATAACTGGCTGCATTTTGGGCTTTGCGAAAGTTTCCAGGCAAAAGCACTCTCCCTGCCGCCGGAACCTATGATAAGGATGTTCATACCGGCAAAGATAAAATTATAAAGTCTACCTGTTTAGAAGATTATCAAAAAAACCAGCTCCGATACCTTTCACATAGCTTACCTATCATAATTAACACCTGTTAACATACTTATTCGTGCTCATTACTTAACTTTCCGGCAAATAAACCGTAATTTCGCCTGTCATTATGGCCTTTAAATTGCCGTGGCGCAATTGTTGTTTAAGCCATTTTATAAAATATAATAAACCATGTTGGGATTTATCAGTAAGCTTTTTGGTAATAAGAGTGACAGAGATGTCAAAGCAATACAACCTATAGTTGAAAAAATTAAAGCTGAGTTTGCCAAATTGGGCTCACTAAGCAATGATGAGTTAAGGGCCAAAACCCTCGATTTTAAAGAAAGAATAAATAATGGCCTGGCCGAAATTGATGCTCAACTGGTATCATTAAAAACGCAAGCGGAAGATCCGACCCTGGATGTTAGTGTCAAGGTTGAATTATATACCGAAGCCGATAAATTAGAGAAAGACCGTAATAAAACGCTTGAGTCTATTTTGATGGAGATTTTACCGGAGGCTTTTGCCGTGGTGAAAGAAACCGCCAAACGCTTTACCGAAAACAAAACCATTGAAGTTACCGCTTCTGATTTTGACCGTGAACTGGCCACAAAGAAGAAGAATGTAACCATCATCGGTAATAAAGCTACACACAATAATAGCTGGTTGGCCGCCGGAAACGAGGTTACCTGGAATATGGTACATTACGATGTGCAGTTGCTGGGTGGTGTGGTATTGCACCAGGGTAAAATATCGGAAATGGCCACTGGTGAGGGTAAAACATTGGTTGCAACCCTGCCGGCCTACTTAAATGCCGTTGCCGGACAAGGTGTTCACATTGTTACTGTGAATGATTATTTGGCTAAACGTGATAGCGAGTGGATGGGGCCATTGTATGAGTTCCACGGGTTATCTGTTGATTGTATCGACAAGCACGAGCCTAATACCGAAGAACGCCGCAACGCGTACCTGGCCGATATTACTTTTGGTACCAATAACGAGTTCGGTTTTGATTACCTGCGTGACAATATGACACGCAGCCCCGAAGAGTTGGTACAACGCAAATTGCATTTTGCCATGGTGGATGAGGTCGATTCAGTTTTAATTGATGATGCCCGTACACCTTTGATCATATCTGGCCCGATACCCCGCGGTGATGAGCACGAGTTTTACGACTTAAAACCACGTATTGAGCGTTTGGTAAACACCCAAAAGAATTATGTTTTAGGTGTATTGAACGAAGCCAAAAAGCTAATTGCCGAAGGCAAGACAGATATCGACACCGGCGGTTTAGCCCTATTGCGTGCGCACCGTGCCCTACCTAAAAATAAAACCTTAATTAAGTTTTTAAGCGAGGGCAATCACAAAACCATCCTGCAAAAAACCGAGAACTATTACATGCAGGATTCGGCCAAAGAAATGCCTAAGGTTGACGCCGAGTTGTATTTCATTATCGACGAGAAAAACAACCAGGTTGAACTGAGCGAAAAAGGTATTGAACTGATCACTACTTCTGGCGAAGACCCACACTTTTTTGTGATGCCTGATGTTGGCAGCGAGGTTGCTGATATTGAAAAATCGAGCTTAAGCATAGAAGAAAAAGTTGCCAAGAAAGATGCGTTGATGCGTGATTTTTCGATCAAGTCGGAACGGATACACTCGATCAATCAACTATTAAAAGCTTATACCCTATTTGAAAAGGATGTGGAATACATTTTGGACGAGGGCAAAGTTAAAATTGTAGATGAGCAAACAGGCCGTATAATGGATGGCCGCCGTTACTCTGATGGGTTACACCAGGCTATTGAGGCTAAAGAGAATGTTAAGGTTGAAGATGCATCGCAAACCTTTGCTACCGTTACGCTGCAAAACTACTTCCGTATGTACCACAAGCTTTGCGGTATGACGGGTACCGCTGTAACCGAAGCCGGCGAGTTTTGGGAAATATACAAACTGGATGTGGTTGAAATACCAACCAACACGCCAACAAGCCGCAGCGATTACCAGGATCTGGTTTACCGTACCGTGCGCGAAAAATACAATGCCGTAGCTGCCGAGATACAGACCTTAGTGTTCCCATACTCGCATTACGAACCACAATACGAAAAGGATAAAGAAGGCAATAACAAAATTAAAGATGGCAAGCCCGTTCCTAAGTTTGATAGTGCCGGTAAAGTTATTCCTCAGTTGGATGGTAAGGGTATGTTAATACCTGCTCCAAACCCAGCAACTGGCCAATTAGAGTCACGTGTTGGCCGCCCGGTTTTGGTGGGTACAACATCTGTAGAGATATCTGAATTGTTGAGCCGCATGCTTAAACTTCGTGGTATTAAACATAATGTGTTGAATGCCAAGATGCACCAAAAGGAGGCTGATATTGTTGCCGAAGCCGGTAAAAATGGAACGGTTACGATAGCGACTAATATGGCTGGCCGTGGTACGGATATTAAATTGGGCGAAGGTGTTAAGGAAGTTGGAGGTTTAGCCATTGTGGGTACCGAGCGCCATGAATCCCGTCGTGTGGACAGGCAGTTACGTGGCCGTGCCGGTCGTCAGGGCGATCCGGGTTCTTCACAGTTCTTTGTATCGTTAGAGGATAATCTGATGCGTTTATTCGGATCGGACCGGATCTCTGGCCTTATGGTGAAGATGGGTATTGAAGAAGGCGAAGTTATCCAGCACTCAATGATCACTAACTCTATTGAGCGTGCGCAGAAGAAGGTTGAAGAAAATAACTTTGGTATTCGTAAACGCTTATTGGAGTATGATGATGTGATGAATTCACAGCGTACCGTGATTTACACCAAGCGTAAAAACGCTTTATTTGGAGATCGTTTAGATGTTGATTTGAGCAATACCATTTTTGATGTTACCGAAGATGTTGTTGGCGAATATAAAGGCGAAAACAATTACGATGGCTTTAAGCTGGAAGTGATCCGTTTGTTCTCTGTAGATGTTGAAGTTAGTGAGGACGATTTTGCAGCCATGTCTGTAGCGAGCCTAACCGATTTAACTTTCCAAACCGTAACCGAGTTTTACAAACGTAAATCGGAAGCGATAGCCAACCAGGCTTACCCGGTGTTGAAAGATGTTTACGATAATCGCAAAGAGATCGAGAACATCGTTGTTCCGTTTACTGATGGCATTCATGGATTACAGGTTGCTGTTCCGTTGAAGAAGGCTATTGAAAATCATGGGTTAGAGGTATTTAAATCGTTTGAGAAAAACGTTACGCTCACTTATATTGACGACGCATGGAAAGAGCATTTGCGTGAGATGGATGAGTTAAAGCAATCCGTTCAGAATGCTGTGTACGAACAAAAGGACCCTTTATTGGTTTACAAGTTTGAGGCGTTTGAATTGTTCCGCGCGATGCTGGCTAATGTGAATAAAGAGATCGTTACTTTCTTGTTCCGTGGCGGTATCCCGATGCAGCAGGAAGAGGATGTACAAGAAGCGCGCCCTCAACCTAAAACTGATATGCGCAATATGCGTACAACCAAAGCAGAACTGGTTCACGAAACTAACGGTGTGCCGGATATGTTTGATGATACCCGCGAATTGCAAAAGCAAATGCCGGTACGTGTTGAAGCAAAGGTTGGCCGTAATGACCCTTGCCCTTGCGGTAGTGGTAAAAAATTCAAAAACTGCCATGGCGTAGGTCTGGCTTAAAATATAATAAACACGTTCTTACGAGATCGTAGCAATCTTAATAGTCAGAGTGGCAATGCATGTTTGCTTGTCCTGAAGAGATTGCTTCGTTCCTCGCAATGACGCTTCAATAAGAAAACATGCAAAAAAGCAATACCATATCCTTATTAAGTTTAAAAGCTTTAGGATGTGGTGTTGCTTTTTTTATGCTCTTATCCGTTGCGGCATCGGGGCAAACCAGGGGCAAAGTAACCGTGATAAAAGATTCGCGGATAGATTCGCTGATCGCCTTGCGCATCGCGTTAAGCAAAACACCTAACACTGTGCCGGGAGTATATTCTCCTACATCTACGCAGGGTTACCGTGTTCAAATATTCAGCGGTTCAAACCGCAACGAGGCCTATAATGCCCAATCAAAATTTAACGGACTTTATCCGGAAATGAAAACCTATGTTATTTACAACGAGCCAAACTTTAAGGTTCGTGCAGGCGATTTCCGTACCCGGTTGGAAGCCTCTAAACTCATGGAACAGATACGCCCACAATTTGTGAGTGTATTCATCATCTCCGAAAAAATCAATCTATCTAAAAATGATTAAAGAAAAGATTCAAGAGTTATCCAAAAGCATTTTTAACGATGTTGTGGGCAACCGCCGCCATTTGCATGCTAACCCGGAGTTATCGTTCAACGAGCATAATACCCAGGCCTTTGTATCCCAGCAATTAGATGCCTTGGGTATCCCTTACGAGAAGATGGCTAATACAGGTTTGGTTGCCCTGATAAAAGGCAGCAAACCATCTGATAAAGTAGTAGCGCTTCGTGCTGATATGGATGCTTTGCCTATCACCGAAGCTAATGATGTTCCATATAAATCAACCAATGTAGGCGTTATGCATGCCTGCGGACATGATGTGCATACCTCATCACTTTTGGGTACAGCTAAAATATTAACCGAACTTAAAAATGATTTCGGCGGAACTGTGAAGTTCATTTTCCAGCCAGCCGAAGAAAAATTGCCTGGTGGCGCAAGCCTCATGATCAAAGAAGGCGTATTGGAAAACCCTAAACCACAAGCGGTATTGGGTCAGCACGTAATGCCTTTAATAGATGCGGGCAAAGTAGGTTTCCGTTCGGGAAAGTACATGGCATCAACTGACGAGATATATGTTACCGTGAAAGGTAAAGGGGGGCACGGCGCACAGCCACAGCAAAACGTTGACCCGGTAATTATTACCGCTCATATATTAGTGGCCCTGCAACAGGTGGTAAGCCGTATGGCCCAGCCAAGCATTCCATCGGTACTATCATTCGGTAAAGTAATTGCCAACGGTGCAACTAACGTTATACCAAACGAGGTGTATCTGGAAGGAACCTTCCGCACTATGGACGAGGTTTGGCGCAAAGAGGCCCACAAAAAGATGAAGAAAATGGCCGAAGGTATTGCCGAAAGCATGGGTGGTAGCTGTGATTTCAATATTATGCACGGTTATCCTTTTCTGATCAATGAGCCCAGACTAACTGCCGCAACCCGTAGCCACGCCGAGGATTATTTAGGTAAAGAGAATGTGCTTGACCTGGATATCTGGATGGCTGCTGAAGATTTTGCCTATTATACCCAGGTTGCTGATTCGTGCTTTTACCGTTTGGGTACCCGTAACGAAGAGCGGGGTATCATCTCGTCGGTACACACCCCAACTTTTGATGTGGAAGAAAAGGCCTTAGAAGTAAGTACAGGCTTAATGGCATATTTGGCATTAAAAGAGTTGGGTAATTAGTAACCCGCGTCATTTTTTTAAGGGATAATGTGTTGTAAGCTTGTAGTTAACATTGATCTATGAAAAAACTCCTCACCATCATAATTCTCCTTTGCATTGGCACAACAGCCTTTGCTCAACAGATCAAGCGTTTTAACCCGGATACGATCCGGTCTATCATGATCGATAGTAATTTGGTGAACATCAAATCGCACAGGTTAAACGCCCAGGATTTTATTGATGCAATGTTAGCAGATACCAGCTTTTACCAGGCCTTTCGGAATATGAAACGGTTTGCTTTTAATGCGGAGAACCGGGTTTATACCTACGATAAAAAGAATAAGGTTAACGGTAAGATCTATCGCAAAATACACCACAGTAATAATATGGGTGCCCATAAAATGGAGTATCTTGCTAAAAATGACAGTGGGGCCATCTTAAAAAAGAATGGCAAATACGAACTCTACACGGTAGAAATGTTCGATTACATTTTTATGAATGCCTATAACTCCGATTTTGTAAAATCGGATGCTCCGGTAGGCGGTGGCAAGAACGAGGGGTATAAGGCCAAGCTTAAAACTTTAATATTCACACCCGGACGCAAGGTGACTGGTATACCATTCATTAGTAGTAAGACGGAGATATTCGGCCCTGATCTTAAACAATTTTACACCTATCAATTCGCTCGCGGTAAGTATTTGGATACTATTCCGGTTTATCGCTTCAAGATCATACCTAAAACGAGTATTCAGGATGATGATGTAATGATCAAAGAAGTGACCACCATTTTTGATACCCGGACCTTTGAAATTTTGGGACGCTATATTGATATGAAGTTTAAAAACTTTTTGGTTGATTTTGATGTGCAAATGAACATTGAATGCAACAAGTTTGATGGCGAATTGCTTCCCATCAAAATAACCTACCAGGGTAACTGGGATATCCCCTTCCACAAAGAAGAACGCGCCAGCTTTTTGATAGTGCATAAGGATTATAAGAAGGAGAAGTAAGCCCTCCTAATAGACAGTCACCGTTTGTGTGTTTTTAGTGTTTTGCTGCAGCGTAATAACCGGAGCATCTACTTTGTCGTTATTGTTTATTATACCGTCACCATTAGTGTCCTGATATTTTACTCCACCTACGGTACCCGCCGGACTTTGTATCGGGCTACTATTGATATCTGTCTGCGACTGGAAGATACCAATAGGTTTAAATCCGCTGTAATAATTTTTAGCTGTTCCTTTTATAACTACCACATAATATTGGCTTAAGTAGTCGACAGTGATATTAACCTGGTTGTTTTGATCGGTAGTTTGGGTGTATTTAGGTGTATTGTTGTTTACCCCGGCCATGTCTGTATAGAGGTTAACAGTAGCGGTGGCAGCAGCAGATCCCGTGCGTCCGTCTGCAACAGTAATCAGAACCGTAGTTGCTACTTCTGTCTCTGTTTTTTGGTGCATGCGCCAAATGTCATAAGTGCCACAAGTGCAAATAAAATCCAGTTTAAGGTGTTTTTCATTTTTAGAAATTTGGGTATAAACAAAGCTACATTTTTTAGATCGGAAAATCAAAACGTAAACCATGTAATCATCTCATTACTAAAGCATAAAAAAGGAAGTTGGTTTTAAAATTTCAGTTTAGATCAAAAAAATGAGCGCTTTTGGCGCTCATTAATATCAGTGTAATCAATTTTATAATCAGTGCGATCCCAGCAATTAAAACTCCGCAGTCTTCGGCGCTCTTGGGAAAGGGATCACATCGCGGATGTTACCCATTCCGGTAACGAATAACACCAAACGCTCAAAGCCTAAACCGAAACCGGCATGCTCGCATGCTCCAAAGCGGCGGGTGTCTAAATACCACCATAGCTCATCTTTAGGTACGCCCATTTCGTCCATGCGTTGGGTAAGCTTGTCGTAACGTTCTTCACGTTGTGAGCCGCCTATGATCTCGCCAATGCCGGGGAACAGGATGTCCATAGCTCGTACGGTTTTATCATCCTCGTTTAAACGCATGTAGAAGGATTTGATATCTTTAGGATAATCGGTGAGTATTACCGGTTTCTTAAAGTGTTTTTCAACCAAATAACGTTCATGTTCGCTTTGTAAGTCGGCACCCCAACCTTCAATCAGGTATTGAAATTTCTTCTTCTTGTTATGGTTTGAATCTTTTAAGATTTCTATAGCCTCGGTGTAGGTAAGGCGCTGGAAATCGTTATCTAAACAAAACTGCAGCTTATCTAACAAAGTCATTTCAGAGCGCTCGGCTTGTGGCTTTTGCTTTTCTTCGTCTAACAAACGTTGGGTTAAAAACTCAATATCCTCACGGTTGTGTTCCAAAGCGTAGGCTATTAAATACTTTAGCATCTCTTCGGCCAGGTCCATATTATCGTTCAGGTCATAGAACGCCATTTCGGGTTCTATCATCCAGAATTCGGCTAAGTGGCGGGTGGTATTCGAGTTTTCGGCACGGAATGTTGGTCCGAAAGTGTAGATATCGCTTAAGGCCATCGCGCCAAGCTCACCCTCTAACTGGCCGGATACTGTTAGGTTAGTGGCCTTGCCAAAAAAGTCCTGCTTGTAGTCAACTTCGCCGGCATCGTTTAACGGCGGCTTTTGTGCGTCGAAGGTAGTTACGCGGAACATCTCGCCCGCGCCTTCCGCATCCGATGCGGTGATGATGGGCGTGTGCAGATAAACAAAACCTTTCTCATTAAAAAACTTGTGCACGGCGAAAGCCAGCGTATTACGCAAACGGAATATTGAACCAAAAGTACTGGTGCGGAAGCGCAGGTGTGCTTTCTCCCTCAAAAACTCCAGTGTTTGCTTTTTAGGCTGTAAAGGAAATTCTTCCGGATCGCAATCGCCCAGTATCTCAATGGTTGTAGCATTCACCTCAACCTTTTGGCCCGATCCTAAAGAGGGTACCATCTCGCCAATCACACTAATAGCCGCGCCAAAGGTAATGCGCTTTAGCAAAGCAGGATCAGTATTCTCAAAATCAACAACGATCTGGATGTTATTATTTGTTGAACCATCATTTAAAGCGATAAAACGATTCTGGCGGAACGCGCGTACCCATCCCTTCACAGTTACTTCTGTACCGGTTAATTCGCCGGTTAATAGTGCCTTAATTTTAATACGATGACTCATTATTTCTATAAATTGTATTGAAGCGCAAAATTACAATTATTTAGGTATTGCGGTCAATTTGATTGGCATTTAATGCGACATACTTGGCAGCCAAATTAACATTCATAAGTTTGCAACGCCAATTCTATCTTATGAATCCTAAGTTGAGCCTTGCTATCGGCATTATTTGTATCTCGTTTTCACCCATATTTGTCAAACTGGTACCATTGGCGGCACTACCTGTTGCGTTTTACCGTTTAGCTTTCGCCTGGATATTTTTAGCCCCTTATTGCTTTTGGAAAAAGGATCTGCGTATTGGCAGCAAGAGCCTCATCATCGCTATTGTTGGTGGTTTGGTGTTCGGGTTAGATATTGCTGTTTGGAATATTTCCATCCTCAAATCAACCGCAACTATTTCTACCCTTATCGCTAACCTGGCACCGCTTTGGGTGGGCTTGCTTACCCTGCTCATCTTCAAAAAACAACCCGGAATCAGCTTTTGGTTAGGCACGCTAATTGCCATTTGCGGCATGGTTATCCTTGTCGGGATACAAAACATATTGCACCTGCAATTGACGGAAGGTGTACTTTACGCCGTAGCATCAAGCTTTTTATACGCCTTCTACATCCTGATCACTAAAGATGTATTGACCCGCATAGATACCCTCACCTTTATGTTTTACAGCATGTTATCGGCGGCATTGTTTTTAGGAACGGTATGCTTTTTTAGTGATGATGTAATGACGGGCTTCTCCATCCAAACCTGGAGCAACCTCGTCATACTGGGGTTGATTTGCCAGTTATTGGGCTGGATAACCATCAATTATGCTATTCATCATCTCGATCCTACACAAGTATCGCTAACCCTGCTATCGCAAGCCGTGATAACCGCTTTACTGGCTTGGCTAATGCTTGGCGAAAAAATCCACATCACCGAAATTTTAGGCGGAATAATTGTATTAATTGGCATTGCTTTTACGTTTGTTAAGCGGAGATTAATTAGCTAAATTTATTCCTGTTAAACAACAAGGCAATGTATCACCCCTTATTGGAGTCCATTTTTAACGCTTACGAGGATAACTTTATAGACGATCCGGATTACTGCATCCGGTTTTACGAGGGCAACTCGTACAACTTTGACGCGGTGGACGTATTTGACGGGGAGTACCTTTATAAGTACGAAATGATAACTGCCAGGTACATTACCGCGCTGGTTCAAAATAGGCAATACAAAAAGGCTGTTACCGAGTCGGAAAAAATAGTAGCCATTATTAACAGTAATGCCACCCGTTTATGCATTGAGCATGCTATGGACAGCCCCTACAATGGTATTATTTATCAGCGGGCTATTGCCAAGTACAACAGCTATGTGTTTAAATCGGCTTTACAGGATTTTGAGTTTTTGCTCCGTCTTGATCCCGAAAACGAACACTTGCAGCGTTGGCGCATAGCTTCCAAGTACTATTATTACGAGTATTGCTTTATGGGTTTAGCATTTGCCTTGTTTGCCTGTAACTGGTTTTTAGAGCATCATGTACATCGTTTTGTGAACATCGGCATATTGGTGGCAGGCTTTATCTGTTGCGGAATAGCCATCAGATACAGCATTATAACTCGTCGCCGTTTAAAAAAGGCAGAAGAGCCCGAATGATTTAATTCCGGTGCCGTTTAAAATCGTATTTTCGCTGTTGCTATATGATCACAAAAGCTACCGTCGACAAAATAATGGAGGCCACCGACATTGTGGAGGTGATAGGCGAGTTTGTGGCCCTGAAAAAGCGAGGCGCTAACTACATCGGCTTATCGCCATTCGCTAATGAGCGTACACCATCGTTCACGGTATCACCCGCAAAGGGCATTTTCAAAGATTTCTCGACAGGTATTGGCGGCTCTGCCGTGACCTTTTTAATGGAGCACGAAAAGTTCAGCTATCCCGAAGCGCTAAAATGGCTCGCCAAAAAATACGGTATCGAGGTTGAAGAGATCAACAATACCCCCGAGGATGCGGAGCAGGACAATCGTCGCGAAAGCTTACTGATCGTTACCGGATACGCCTCCAAGTTTTTCCAGGAGAGTTTATGGGATACCGACGATGGCAAAAGCATAGCCTTAAGTTATTACAGAGAGCGTGGTTTTACCGATGCCACCATCCGGAAGTTTGAGTTAGGCTACTCGCCCGATCAATGGGAAGCATTTACTTCGCAAGCTATAAAAGAGGGTTACCAGCAAGAGTTTTTAGAAGAAACCGGCTTATCCGTTAAACGGGATAACGGTACGCTATATGATAGGTACCGTGGCCGTGTAATGTTCCCTATCCATAACTTCACCGGAAGGGTGATCGCTTTCGGTGGAAGAACGCTCAAAAAAGACAAGAACGTACCCAAATATGTAAACTCTCCCGAATCGGAAATTTACCATAAATCCAACGTGCTTTATGGACTAAACTTCGCCAAAAAAGCTATCCGAGATGAGGATAATTGTTACCTGGTTGAAGGTTATGCCGATGTAATATCCGTTGCCCAGGCAGGTATCGAAAACGTCGTGGCATCATCGGGTACATCACTTACTGTTGAGCAGATCAAACTAATAGGCCGCCTCACCAAAAACATCACCATTTTATACGATGGTGATCCCGCCGGTATCAAAGCATCCTTACGGGGATTGGATATGATATTGGAAGAGGGCCTTAACGTAAAGGTGGTGTCCTTTCCGCCTGGGGAAGATCCCGATTCATATGTTCGCCAGTTGGGCAGCACCGGGTTCAAAAACCATATTGAGCAAAACAAAAAGGATTTTATCCTTTACAAAACCAATATCCTGCTGGCCGAAGCGGGTAACGATCCGCTCAAGCGTGCTGAGGTGATCCGCGAAATCGTGGAGAGCATAGCCAAAATACCCGATACTATTAAGGCCGCCGTATTCATCCGCGAATGCAGTATGCTGCTGCAGATAGAGGAGCGCTCGCTCAATACCGAGCTCAACAAAATGCGCCAGGCCAAATACAAAAAGGATGGCCAGCAACAATACAAGCAAAACCAAAAGCAGCAGCAACAGTTTGATAACGACCAACCGCCCGAAGATCTGTTCCTTGATGAACCCGTTGCCGCACCGGTAGTAAAGCAAAGTGGCGAAACCCAAGAGAAAGAGATCATCCGCCTGCTGGTAACCTATGGCAGCCGCATCATCAACTGGGATGGTATCGCTAATACGTACATTGGCCCTTTCATCATCGCCGAGTTAAACGATGTGGAATTTGAAACTCCGTTATACAAGCACTTTGCGGATGTGTACCATAAGGAGATAGAAAAAGGCAACCTGCCCGAAGAAACCTTCTATATTAACCATACCGACAAGCAGATCACCGATCTGGCCATTACCTTCCTTATGTCGCAATATGTGTTAAGCCATAATTGGTACGATATGCACCAGATATCAACCAATAATGAAGAAAAGGACATGAAGTCAACCATTCTCGGCGCCATCTTCCACCTAAAAAAGCAAAAGGTAGGCAAAATACTGGCCGACCTGCGCAACCAGCTTAAGGATACCAAAAGCCCCGAAGACGAGGAGATATTATTGAGCCAATTCGTCCACATGAAAAAGGTGGAGAAAAGCATCACCGATTATTTAGGCATCGTAATTACCAAATAATGGCCTTGCATAATGATCTTGGCCGCGAGGGCGAACAATTAGCCAAAGTACATCTGGAAGCCGCGGGATACGAGATCATGGACGAGAACTGGTGCCATGGCAAAGCCGAGATCGACATCATCGCCTATCATAACAAAACCATCATCTTTATAGAAGTAAAGGCCCGCAGCGGTAACTACTTTGGCCAACCCGAAGATTTTGTGGACAATCGCAAACAAAAATTATTAGCTAAAGCCGCAGATGAATATATTTACCTGATGAACCACCAGGGCGAAGCCAGGTTTGATATTGTATCCATCCTGTTCAACAAAAGCGGCGGCCATACGTTAAAGCACATTGAGGATGCCTTTTGGCCATCACCATCTATTTAAAACAGAATAATGAAGTACAGAATTATAGCGCTTATCACGATCGTTGCCACAGCATTTGCGGCCTGTCATAATACAGAAACAGCCAACCTAAGTATTAGCCCCGATGCCGGCACCCGTTACAATCAGGGCCAGGATATCGCTATTAAGGTAAGCGTACCATCGTCTATCAAAGCAGATTCTATCCAGTACCTGATAGATTCCATTCGCATCACATCCCGTAAGGATACTCTGACCGCCAAACTCAAAACCGACTCGCTTAAACTCGGCTTCAAGCTTATTACCGCCAAAGTGTTTAGCGGGGGCCAATCGCAGGAAGTATCAACCAATGTGCTATTGCTGGCTGCCAAAGCTCCCGAAGTTTTAACCTATGTGGTTGAGAAAACCTATCCGCACGATACTACATCGTACACCGAAGGCCTGCAATATGTAGATGGCTACCTGTACGAAAGTACTGGCGAAAAAGGCAAATCGCACTTGTTAAAAACCGATGTGGCCAATGGTAAGATACTGCAATCAGTAAAGCTGGATTCTATGTACTTTGGTGAAGGTATCGCCGTAATAGGCAACAAAATCATCCAGTTAACCTGGCAAGAAAAAGTAGGCTTCATTTACGATAAAACCACCTTTAAACAGCTGGGTACTTTTAACTACAACTGGGGAAAAGAAGGTTGGGGCATGTGCTTTGATGGCACAACCGTTTATAACGACGATAGCACCAACCGCATCTTTATGCTTAATAAAGACAACTACCAACCCAAAGGCTTTATTGATGTGTACGATGATAAAGGCCCGATAAACCAACTCAACGAACTGGAATACATCGACGGTAAAATATACGCCAACATATACACCACCGATACCATTGTAGTGATAGACCCTAAAACCGGCGCCGTACTACAAACCGTCGACCTAAAGAACCTTTACCCGCTATCATCCCGCCCGGCCAGTTTCGGTTCCGATCCGGACAACAACGTGCTCAACGGTATAGCCTGGGATTCATTCGGCAAGCGCCTCTTCATCACAGGCAAAAAGTGGGACAAAATGTTCCAGGTAAAATTCATGAAACAACCCGGAAACCCGATATAAAGCAAATCTCCACAAACAGTAATCACCACTCGTCATTGCGAAGCAAATGCACGGAAAAGATTGGCATGATGTAAACTACTGCCGTAAATAGACCGAATATCTGTTGCCGCCCCGCCAGCAGGCAGCTTCGGATGAAAGTGAGCAGAACAATGGTGGGCTTATGAGGTTGGAGGGCTGGATAGCCCAGGTTCTGCGCGCTTTGCAGGGCAATGGCCTGTGCGTAAAGAAGCATCCTGTTGGCTTGATTTTTTGGTTACTTTTTTATCAAGAAAAAAGTAACTAAGCCTCCGCGGCTATGAGCGGAAACTATGCAAGATCATCACCATACAATCAATACTTCTGATAAACATTATACAGAATATTCAAATCCAATTGCGTCATTTTCCCTTTTACGTCAGTCTGCACAAAATGCCGCTTAAACGCCACAATAGCGCTATTTAAATCGCTAACATCATAACCAATCAACCGCAAGGCGGTAACATAATCAAAATTATCGGGTGCTACTTCCAGCACATCATCGCTCCAGTAACTAAAGCCATGAGCGGCCATTTTCTTCCACGGAAAATAGGGGCCTGGGTCTGGTTTCCGCCTCGGTGCAAAATCCTCGTGCCCAATAAAGTTGGCTGTAGGTATCCCGTAAGCACTCTTTAAGCGGCTCAATAAAGCAATCAGGCTGTTCACCTGCGCGTCAGTATAAGGCTCATCGCCGTTGTTGTCAATCTCTATCCCTATCGAGCAACTGTTCATATCGGTAACACTGCCCCATTTGCCTATACCGGCATGGTTGGCTCTAAAGTAGTCATTCACCATGTGTACTACCTTGCCGCTTTTAGCTACTACGTAATGCGCGCTGGTACCCGTGTGTTTCACGGTAAAAGTACGAAGCGTTTGCCCCAGCGAATCCTGAGCTGTAAAATGAATGATCACATAATTAGGCTTGCGGATGCCAAAATTCACCGTACCCACCCAGTCCGACGGTACTTCCATACCGCTGCTATCCTTCAGCATAGCCGGCTGCTGTAACTGAACAACCTTAGCAAACGAATCTGCCTGATGCTTATAATATTTGTTAGTAACCGCGTACCGCCCCTTAGGCGAACAAGCCGCCATCAGCAGCATAATAACTCCAATAACAAAATATGCCTGCCTGTCGGCAGACAGGGGTATATATTTATGGGTGTTTTTCAAAGCGCAATATCTAAGTGTGAAAAGGTGAAAGTACAAAATAACCGCAATAATCAAAGTAACAAAATCAATGCATTCACCGGCAGTTCAAGGGGGAATAAGGGGGTGTTTTTTCTTCCAACCCGTCATTCCTAATTTATTTCGGAATCCCAAGGTCAATGTCTACATCAGAAACAGGGGGGATAAAGTAGGTTTTTTCCCATGTCTTGATTCCTGACTCTTGTCTCTTGATTCTCTCAAGGGGGATAAAGTAGGTATTTAAAGAAAAATAAACCAATCCCAACGCTGGCGCGTGCGTCCCGCTCGTGACTACTATTTCAAGGCCTCTGGCCTCTTCCACATTGCAGCACATGGGTAAATATGGGTATTTAAAAGAACTATAAAAAGGTGGTTTCAACATCGAGATCAGCGAAACCCACTCCCATAAAGATACGGAAAAATCAGCGAATATTTACAACTCCGAACTCCCAAACGTATCCCCTTCCTTTAAATCTCCCGTATCAAAGCCCTTCTTAAACCAGTAAGCCCGCTGGGCCGAGGTTCCATGCGTAAAACTATCCGGCGAAACATGGCCCGTGGCCTGTTTTTGCAGGCGGTCGTCGCCAATGGCATGGGCGGCGATGAGTATCGAGTCAATATCGCTGCGTTCAATCACAATACCTTTGCCTTTGGTTTGCTCATAATGCGCCCAAACCCCGGCATAAAAATCGGCCTGCAATTCCAGTTTGACCGATAGTTTATTGTATTCCGTACGGCTCATCTGGCTACGGGCGTTATCCATCTTAGCCGAAACCCCTAACAGGTTTTGTACATGGTGACCAATCTCGTGCGCTATCACATAAGCTTCGGCCGCTAAACCCGGGGCGTGAAAACGTTGCTGCATTTCACTAAAAAAGGCCGTATCCAAATACACCTTACTATCAGCCGGGCAATAAAACGGACCGGTTGCCGAACTGGCATACCCACAACCCGCCTCAACACCCTCGCTATATAAAAACAATTTAGGCTTTACATAAGTTCGCCCCTCAGCACGAAAGAGGCTATCCCAAACATCCTCGGTACCAGCCAGCACCACCCGCACAAAACGGGTTTGCATACTTTTTGGCCCGGTAGAGCTGCTGGTTTGCTGCTCATAACCATCACCACCCCGCTGACCGATCCCGATCTGCTGCGGATCGTTCCCGGTGAACAAATAAAACAAAAGCCCTATCACCCCCAAAATACCCCCACCACCAAATATCAACCCGCGGCCACCGCCGCCGCTCCCGTTACCATCCTCAACATTATCACTCTCGCGTCCGCCAAACCATTTCATAATATCCCGTTTAAATCCAAAATATTAACCAGAAGAATTGGTGATTGTTTGACAAATAAATAGTCAAAAATATAATTTACTTACAGCGAACGCAAAAGCATGTGATCACCCTGCAAACCAATCTAATTTAAAACGAAGATATTGTTCTTCTCCCGTCAGCAAAGGGAGCTTCGGCCAAAAGCGGGCAGAACGTGTAAGCCTGTGCGGCAGGAAGGGCCTTTCAGATTTTACAGAAGCCAAGGCCTTGTGCGCATTACGGGGTAAAAGCTGGGCAGCCCGTGAGTTCTGCCCGCTTGTGCGGCATGGCCTGTGTGCAAAGAAGCCTTTTTGCTGACTTGACTTTTGGTTCTTTGTGTCAAGACAAAGAACATATAAGCGATAAGTAAAGTGCAGACCTATCTCATGAAAAAGATTTTTCCTATCGTCAAAATGACAACCGATTAAGCAGTAAACACCTCCAAAGCAACCCCAATCCTCTCAACCGTCTCCTCTTTACCCAATAAAGCAGCAATATCAAACACATGCGGGCCAAACTTGCCACCCACCAGCATAATGCGGAAAGGCAGCATCACATCACCAATTTTTAAACCCTTTTCTTCAACCAGGTATTTAAAAATTACTTCCAATTGCACAGGTTCCCAAACTTCGGCGCTGCTTAGTTTCAAAATCAGTTCGTTAAAAAAATCAGTCTTGGCATCAGTCCATTTCGGCTGAACCGATGGCAGGTCATATTCCGCAGGGATCTCAAAAAAGTACCCTGCCTGCTGCCTAAAATCAGCCAGCAAAACGCAGCGGTCTTTAACTGCCTCAATAACTTTAACCAAATAAGCATCATCAGTAACCTCAACCCCACGTATCTCCAACTCATGCTTAACTTGTGGCTCAAGGCTTGTAGCTTGCAGCTTTTTAATCCACTCGGCGTTATACCATTTGGCTTTTTCAAAATCAAACTTAGCACCAGCTTTACTCACCCGCTCAATCGAAAAACTGTCAATCAGTTCATCCAAAGTGAATATTTCTTTGTCGGTACCGTCATTCCAGCCCAGCATCGCCAACAGGTTCAAAAACGCTTCAGGCAAAAACCCTAACTCACGGAAACCTGGCGTTAATTCCTGCGTCTTCGGGTCAAGCCAGTTCATGGCATATACCGGGAAACCTAAACGCGCGCCATCGCGCTTGCTTAGTTTACCATGCCCGTCAGGCTTTAATATCAAAGGCAAATGCGCCCATTCCGGCATATTGGCTTCCCAGCCTAAATAACGCCACAATAGCAAATGTATAGGTGCGCTTGGCAACCATTCCTCGCCCCTAAAGGCGTGGGTTATTTTCATCAAATAATCGTCAACTACAACAGCTAAATGGTAGGTCGGCATACCATCGGCTTTCAGCAAAACCTTATCATCAACCAAATTGGTTTCAAAGCTTACGTGGCCGCGTATCATATCATTAAAATGCACACTCTCATCAGTCGGCATTTTAATGCGGATCACATGCGGAACGCCTTTATCCAACAAATGTTCAACCTCACCTGTAGTTAACGCCAAAGAGTTATTTAAACCATCACGGTAAACCTGCCCGTACTGAAAGTTGGGTATCTCTTTACGCTTTTGCTCCAGCTCTTCCGTAGTATCAAAAGCATAATAAGCATGGCCCTGCGCAACCAGGCGCTCGGCATATTCGCGGTAAATGGCTTTGCGCTCGCTTTGGCGGTAAGGCGCATAATGGCCGCCAACTTCGGGGCTTTCATCCGGCGTTAAGCCGCACCATTTTAAACAGTCTAAAATATATTTTTCGGCGCCATCAACGTAGCGGTTCTGGTCGGTATCCTCAATACGTAAAACAAAATCGCCGCCATGCTTTTTGGCAAACAGGTAATTGAACAATACGGTACGCACGCCACCAAGGTGTAAACCACCGGTTGGGCTGGGCGCAAAACGCACACGGACTTTTGAATTTGACATGCCGCAAAGGTAATATTTTTGATTCCGGATGTGGGATTTTCGATTTCGGATTTTTGAATCATTACCTTAAAGAAACATTTGCCCTGTTTTTACGTTAGAAAAGCAATCTGAAATCAAAAATTGACCACCTGTAAATCAAATAAATACCAAATCTGGAATCCAACATCCAAAATAATTTCACTTAATTTGGGTATCCGATGAAGATAAACCCATACGAAAACAAACGCCGCTGGAAATACCTGCTATTGGCCTTTGCCGTAGTTATAGCAAGCGGCTCGTTATTGTATACCAGTTTTTTGGTGCGTGGCATTGCCCGCAGCGAGCGTACCCGTGCCGAAGTTTGGGCCATGAGTATCCGTCAGCAATTTTATTCGGACGATAACGACTTTATCAAATTTGTGACCGATGTGCGCGATAGCCTGGTAGTGCCCGCCATTGTGGTTGATGAGATTGGCGATATCAAATTCGTTCGCGGTTTAGATACCAACCGCACTTACCTTCAGGATCCCGTAAATCAGGCCGGTAAAAAGAAAAAGAAGTTTGATCCAACTTACTTTCGTGCCCAGTTGGAATACATGAAGAGCCAGCACGAACCCATCAAGATCAATATCTTCAGTAACGAATATTGGCTCGTTTATTATCAGGATTCGGCCCTTTTAACGCAGTTAAAGGTGTTCCCCTACATTCAGCTAACCGTTATCGCTATATTTTTGCTTGTGGCCTATACGGCCTTCAACTCCTCCCGGAAATCCGAACAGAACCAGGTTTGGGTAGGTTTGGCTAAAGAAACGGCTCACCAGTTAGGGACGCCCATATCATCGCTCATGGCTTGGATAGAATTAATGAAAGATAAGTTTAGTGCCGAGGATGATCCGCTTATCGCCGAAATGGAAAACGATGTAAAGCGACTGGAAATAGTTGCCGATAGGTTCTCTAAAATAGGTTCCAAGCCCATACTCGATGTCCATTTTGTTTACGATGTGATCACCGAATATGTCAATTATTTTAAGGTTCGCGTAAGCAATAAAATAAGTTTTGAGGTAAAAGGCGATCAAAGCTTAAAGGCAGGTATTAACGTGCCGCTGTTTGATTGGGTGCTCGAAAACTTAATGAAGAACGCCATCAACGCCATTGATAACACAGGCAATATCACGCTCGAAATATCATTAACAGCCAAAAAACAAATTGCTATTGATGTGACAGACACGGGCAAGGGTATCCCTAAATCAAAGTTTTTAACCGTGTTCCAACCGGGTTATACAACCCGTAAACGTGGCTGGGGCCTGGGCCTATCGCTAACCAAGCGTATGGTAGAGAGTTACCACGATGGGCGCATTTACGTTAAAGATTCCGAACTGGGTAAAGGCACCACATTCCGCATCATTTTAAATAACCGAACCAATGGCTAAACCACAACCGGGAGATTACGTTCCCTATCACCAAATTTATATAGGTAAAGTTGGCGATGGCAATATTGTAGATATCCTGCAAAGTCAGCAGCAAAGCACCTACGAGTTTTTGAAAAGCATTCCGGCAGATAAGGCTCAGTACGCTTACGCCGATGGCAAGTGGACGGTTAAGCAATGCATAGGACACATGACGGATACCGAACGTGTAATGGCCTACCGTGCCCTGCGTTTTGCCCGTAACGATAATACCGCGTTACCCGGCTTTGATCAGGATGATTATGTAGCCAACTCCCGCCACAACAATTTTGAACTGGCCGATCTGATAGAAGAGTTCCGCTTAACGCGAGAGGCCAATATGTATTTCTTCAAAAGCCTTAACGCCGAAGAGAAGCAACGCTTTGGTTTAGCCAGCGGCAACCGGGTAACCGTAAACGCCCTGCTCTATATCATAGCCGGTCACGAATTACACCATATCCAAATTTTTAAAGAACGCTACGGCTTATGAAAAGATTATGGTTCGGCGAAGCCGATGTAAAAACGATAAACGATCGTCCAAAGAATCACATTGGTGCCTTATTGGGGATTGAGTTTACCGAAATTGGGGATGATTATATTAAAGCCACCATGCCGGTAGATGAGCGCACCCATCAACCCGTGGGTATTTTGCACGGCGGCGCCTCTGTAGTATTGGCCGAAACCCTTGGCAGCGTAGCATCATGGCTAATTATTGATCCGGATAAATATATGGCTGTTGGTTTGGATGTGAATGCTAATCACCTGCGCCCGGTACAATCGGGTTTGGTAACAGGTATTTGCACTCCCATTAACATTGGCGGTAAAATTCACGTGTGGGATATCAAAATTTACGACGACCGCGGCAAAATGACCTGCATCAGCAGGTTAACGGTGGCGATTATACCGAAGGTTTAGTTGCGGGAGTTTCCTGTTGCGGGTTGTCAGTAATTAAATTCACAATGCCTAACACTCAACTCACAACAGGCAACTCGCAACTAATCTTCCTTAATCTATCGTATTCTTTTTTTCTATTAAATAAGATACAAACAAGCCCAATCCGCCAAATAGCATAATGAGCGAAAAATAAGTGGCCGGGTTATCTCCCTTGTTTAGGCCGGATAATAAGGTTTGATCTAAAACATTGGCTAAAAACAAGCCAAAGCCGGAGCCAATTAAAAGTAAAGCCCATTTCAAATATCTAAAAGGACTTTTAGCCGGCCTGCCCAAACGTGGGTCCATACCGCGCTCTATCATCGCCATGGTTTCGCGTTTGTATAAGTAAAATATGCTAAACACTAAAGCAAAAAAGCCTAGTCCAAGTATAATTGCGCACAGTATTCCTAAGTTTCCAGTATCCATGATATTGTTTTTAATGTTATGTTTTCTAATTAATTCCGTTGTATTTGTAAGCTATGACTACATGGTTTTCAGACAGGTTACACCCCGTTACAGAAAAAACAAAATATATTATTAAACCCAATTCCGCGTTAGGGATAGAAGCGGATACCGGCCCGTGGCTAAGGCCCGTGCAGTATGAGCGTATAGCCCGGCCGAAGGCAACGCCCCAATATTACATAACAAATATTCAACAAAGAACCCAATCCACACATTAATATACCCATTTTACCACCCTAAACTAAGCCCAATTAAAATCCACTCTTCTACTATCAATAAATACATTATAATAAACTTCACACCTTATACACAACAATAAGCACAACACGCCCAATAATTAAACGATCTAGCCCTACCCACAATAATCTAATAAGCACTACACTCAATAACTAAATAAACTATATTTACATATACACTGTAACCTCATCAACACAACCCGCGTCATAAACGATAATTGATGCAATCAAAGCTTACAGATATCGAATTGATAAACCAGTCGTTGGCAGGTAACCAGGCCGCATATGCCGATCTGGTTAAACGGCACCAGCGTTTTGTGTTCACTTTGGCCATGCGTTTTTCTAAAAGCCGCGAAGACGCCGAAGAGATCACGCAGGATTGCTTTGTGAAAGCCTACCGTTCACTGGCGCAGTTTCAGGGCGGGTCAAAGTTCAGTACCTGGCTGTATAGCATTGTGTATACCACCGCCATGACGTTTTTGCGAAAAAAGCGATTGAACACCACATCAATTGATAACGAGGACACCTATATTCAACTGGAAAATACCTCGTCGGGATTAGAGAACAATTTAGCCGAGAACAGATCCCGGTCGTTTTACGTGAACCAGGCCATTGATCAATTACTGCCCGATGACGCGGCTATTATAACGATGTTCTATAAAGGCGAGCAATCTCTCGAAGAAATAGCCCAGGCCATGAACATGGAAGCCAATACCGTTAAGGTAAAACTATTTAGAGCGCGCCAGCGTTTGAAAGATAAGCTGGAGCAAAATTTGAAACACGAAGCACGCGAACTGATATGAATGCGATAGAAGAAAAACTCTGGAACTATATTGATGGCACTTGCAGCCCCGAAGAGCAGCAAGCCATCAGTATTTTAATTGATACCGACGAGGTGTACAAACAAAAGTACACCGAACTGCTACAGCTTAACGCCGACTTTGGAGCGATGGAGCTGGATGAACCATCAATGGCGTTTACTTACAACGTAATGGAAACCATCCGTACAGAAAATGCTTTAAAGCCATTAAAAGCCAAGGTTGATACCCGCATCATTTGGGGAATAGGCGGCTTTTTTGTGCTCACCATTACCGCGTTACTGGTATTTGTACTGGCAAGTATTAACTGGCAGCAAACCGGGCATGCATCCACATTTGAACTGCCCAAAGTTGATTTGAACATACCAAAGGTTCAGGATTTGTTTAATGGCAACATTATGCGCGGTTTTGTTCTGTTCGACCTGGTATTGGCATTGTTTGTATTGGATACATTTTTGCGCAAAAAACTAAACAGTAAACAAACACAATAATACACTGTATGGCAAACGCGACAGCGTGTACAGACTGTACGTGCTTATAAGGACGGATTTTTAACCGGATACTGTCATAAATAACCATCAATAATTTTTTTTAGACCGATAATTAATTTTTGGTACAGAAATTGTATAAGTTATAGTGAATCGGTAAAATTACCGGTTTAATTGTGATAAGGTTTAGGTTGAAAGTCTCCCGACGCAAGGTTGGGAGGCTTTTTATTTTTATAGGAGTTTTGTAATCTTCTGAGGCTTACTTTAATTCTCCCCATATTTCCCTAATTTCGTCTAAACCAAAAACTCAAATGAAAACATTAGCATACCTATTCTTATCCGCAATTATATTTTGCGGCAGCTTAACCGTTAATGCGCAGGGCTTAAAAACTCCCGCCGCAAGTTCTGGCCAAACCATTATTCAGGATCTGGGCTTAGGCAAAGTTACCGTAGTTTACTCCCGCCCAAATTCAAAAGGCCGTAAAATGTTGGGCGGACAAGAACCTTTCGGACAGGTTTGGCGCACAGGTGCAAACTCGGCAACAACCATCACCTTTACCGATGATGTAACCATAGAAGGTAACAAAGTACCTGCCGGCACCTACGGCTTGTTCAGTATCCCCGATCCAAAAGAGTGGACCATCATCCTCAGCAAAACCAGCAAAACATGGGGTGCCTACACTTACAAACAGGAAGACGATTTTTTACGTTTCAAAGTTAAGGCCATAGCCTTAAAAGAGCCGGTTGAAACCTTCACCATCCAATTCGCCAACGTTTTCCCAACCAGTGCCGATCTGCATTTGATGTGGGAAAAAACAGCTTTCGCATTTAACATCAAAACCGACGTTGATGCCCGCGTAATGGCCAGCATTGACGAAGCCATGAAAGGCGAAAAGAAACCATACTTCGCGGCAGCACAATACTATTACAACAACGATAAAGATTTGGCTAAAGCTTTAGAGTGGATCAGCGAAGTTGAAAAAACCAACGCCAAATCGCCCGCAATCAAAGTTTGGAAAGCCCGCATCTTATTAAAGAAGGGTGATAAAGCCGCTGCCTTAGCTACCGCCAAAGAAGGTGTTGCCTTAGCACAAGCCGCCAAAGATGGCGAGTATGAGCGTTTGAATGCTGCTGTTGTAGCACAAGCGAAGTAGACATGGCTAAATATTTATATATTTTGGGGGGGGATTATTTTTGTTTGCCTATTAGGTACTTGTATATATTTTGTTGGTGGGGTAAGTGCTACTTACCCGCCAATTATAACTTACGAGTACAACGGGAACAGGGAGCAATTTGAAGATGCTCTTAAGAACTATGATAAAGCTAATTCCAATATTAGATATAAACACATCGATGTGGTAGGTGATAGCAAAGATGGGTTTGCTTATGACTTTAGCATTAAAGATTCAATCACAAACGATAGTGCCAGTATCCGGTATGAAGAGGGTTACAAATCCGATTTAAAAAAGGTTAAAATTTCGGTTATCGGTATCTTCAATACAAAAACTTATAAGGGCGGTTATGGAATAAAGGCTGATGGTATGAAAGAGCTTCTAAGTAATTTTGATAAATACTTTATAATGCCATTGAAGCAACAGCCAAACGTAAAGCTTACGCTGATGCCAAAAGAGTTTTCGCTATATTAAACTACTTTTAGTAATTGAGGCTCCCTTCTCCCTCTTAAGCATCTGCACCACTAAAGCTATCCCAATCACCAAAACACACCCAATCGCGTTAAGCCATAAATAGGCAACTGCATTATAATAGCCCAAAATACAAATGATGATCTCGGTAATCACAGCCGCTATAAACACTGCCTGCCCCTTAACCTGTTTCACATAAAAGGCGACTACAAATACGCCGAGGATGGTTCCATAAATGTATGAGCCTAACTGGTTCACCGCTTCTAATAAATTACCCAGGTGACTGGCATATAAAGCCATTCCTAAACAAACCAAGCCCCACAATACGGTTGCACCGCGCGATGCAAGCATGTAGGTTTTATCGCTGCCGTTGGGGTTTATCATTCGTTTATAAATATCCACCACCGTGGTTGAGGCCAGCGAGTTCAGCGCGCTTGCCGTTGATCCCATCGAAGCCAAAAATATGATCGCGATAAGTAAGCCTATCAAACCCTTAGGCAAATAATGAGTAACGAATGTGAGGAATACATAATTGGTATCATTGGGGTCACTCTTCGGGTCGCTTTTTTTCATCAAAGCTATGGCGCTTTCGCGGATAGTTCCTGCTTGCTTATCGGCAGCTTTTAATTCGCTTTGCGCGGAATCTATCCTAACCTGATCTTTTGAATCTAATGCCGCAACTAAGCTTTCGGCTTTAACCTTTTTCTGACTAAAGGCCACGCTGTATTTCTGTTCTATTGTGTCGTACTGTTTAGCGTATTGGCTTTGTTTGATCTGTTCAACCTGATTATTGTTAAAAAATACCGGTGGCTGGTTAAACTGGTAAAAAACGAATACCAAAACCCCTATCAGCAATATTAAAAACTGCATGGGTATCTTAACCAATCCGTTCATAATTAAACCTAACCTGCTTTGGCCGATAGAACTTCCGGTAAGGTAACGCCCCACCTGGCTTTGATCGGTTCCGAAATACGATAACTGCAAAAAGAAACCACCAATAACACCGCTCCAAATATTGTAGCGGTTGTTTACATCAAACTTCCAGTCAATCACATTCATGCGGCCCAGTTTGCCGGCCAGTTTTAGGGTGTGTACAAAGCCTGTTCCTTGTGGCAGCAGATTAAACACCATAACCCCCGCCACAAACAAGCCGCCGAATATGATACTCATTTGCAGCATTTGAGTATAAGATACCGCCTTGGTGCCACCATAAACGGTATAGCAAATCACTATCCCACCAATAAAAAGCGTAGTGTAAGTAATGTTGATATGCAGTATAGCAGATAGGATGATAGACGGCGCGTAAATAGTAATGCCGGTTGATAGCCCGCGTTGTATCAGGAAAAGGAATGCCGTTAAGGCGCGTGTTTTCAAATCAAAACGCTGCTCTAAATACTCGTAAGCGGTAAATACTTTAAGCTTGTGAAATATAGGCACAAAGGTGATACAAAGCACAATCATGGCCAGCGGCAGCCCAAAATAGAACTGCACAAAACGCATCCCATCGCTGTAAGCCTGGCCCGGTGCCGATAAAAAAGTGATAGCGCTGGCTTGCGTAGCCATAACCGAAAGCCCAACGGTATACCAGGGCATTGATTGATCGCCAAGAAGATAGGTGTTGATGTTTTTGCTGCCCCGGCTTTTCCAGGTGCCATATATTACTATGGTGAGGATGGTGGCGGCAAGAACGATCCAGTCGAGAAGGCTCATCTAAAAATTATGGTGATGAGCCAAAATACAAAAATTAACAGAACCAGCCATGTAATAACAATGCCATAAAACTGGTTCCAGTTACGGATGAATGGAGGCAGATCGGGATCAGCCCTTCTCACTGCTTTTAGACACAACGTTGGCAAAAAATGCCGCGGTTAATAAACCTAAAACACCGCCAATAGGTACCCATATGAACGATTTGTCGATAACGAAACCAGTGATCAGTCCGAAAACTAAACCGATAACATAATACAGGTAATCGTATTTTTTAGCTTCCTCTTCTTGCTTGTGCGAATGTTGATGACTCATAGCTTTTTATATGTGGAGCAAAAATAGTGATTAATTGATGTTTAGCAATTAATTAATCAAATATGTTTATGATTAACCATAAATGGCACTAAGGGAATGCGTAGAGAGAAAAAAAGCCTTATAACGCACCAACTGTGTTCTCTTTAATAAATAGGCCTGTTTCGTTCTTTTAACATTGAATTTAGATAAGTCTAAATTCAATGTTAGCTTTGTCTAATAAGTTAAAAAACAATTCAATCAAATTTTAGTTGATTACCTAATAAATTAATATGAAAAAAGCTTACTCCACCATCATACTCTCGTTGATTTGCTATATTGCGGCAGCGCAAAATAAACCCGACTCAATCGAAAAATGGAGCACCCATTTCCAGATGACGGTTATTGATCAAAGCCACCCATCTTTCAAAGCACCATACTCAGGCGATAACAGCCTGAACAAAGATGCCGAAGAAGCCTTGAGTTTAACTACCACACTTTACATTGGCCGCAAGCTTTGGAAAGGTGGGGCAGTTTATTTTAACCCCGAAGTATCGGGTGGTAGCGGCGTAAGTTCGGCACGTGGTATAGCAGGCTTTTCAAACGGCGAAACTTTTCGCATTGGCAATCCATCGCCTGCATTATATATGGGGCGCTTGTTTTTAAGGCAATATATTCCATTATCAAAAGATGCGGAATTGGTTGAATCGGATATGAATCAACTCAAAGAATATGTGCCTAAAAAACGGATCGTAATAACAGCGGGTAAGTTTGCCTTGTCGGATATTTTTGATGCTAATTCTTATAGTCACGATCCCCGTTCGCAATTTTTAAACTGGTCGCTAATGGGTAATGGAGCCTGGGATTACCCGGCCAATACCCGTGGTTATACCGATGGCGTAGTGGTTGAATACATTACTCCGGAGTGGGAAGTACGCGCGGCAGGTACATTAGTGGGCACCTATGCCAACGGACCAGATTTTGATTACCATTTCTGGGATGCACACAGCGCTACAGTCGAGTTCACCAAAAACATGGTTTTTAACAACCATAAAGGGAAAGTGAACCTGTTATTATTCCGTAATGTAACCAAAGCCCCGGTGTACCGGGATGTGATCAACGCATATTTAAACCACACCGATGTATCATTAGATGTGATAAATGGCAAAACTTATGGCAACGTTAAATACGGCATAGGTGTTAACGCCGAGCAGGAGTTAAACAAAAGCCTGGGCGCATTCTTCCGTGCAAGCTGGAACGATGGCAAAACCGCCACCTGGGCCTTTACCGAAATTGACCGTAGTATAAGTTTGGGCTTTAGCTATAAAGGCGATGGTTGGAAACGCCCGGATGATGTTTTTGGTGTAGCTGGTGTAGTGAACGGTATCTCAAAAGATCACCGCGATTTTTTAGCGGTAGGCGGTTATGGCTTTATTATTGGCGATGGTAAATTGCCAAACTACAGCACAGAGCAAATTGCCGAGGTTTTTTACAATGCCAAACTCAATAAAAACCTTTACCTATCCGGCGATTACCAGTTTGTAAACAACCCGGCTTATAACAGTGATCGTGGCCCGGCAAGCGTGTTTTCTATCAGGGCGCATGTAGAATTTTAAGACTTAAGCCTGATAAAGCTACCGCATAATTTTGCGTAATTTGCCTCAATGAGTGCAAAACGTGTTTCTGGTAAAAACGGATCAAAACCCGATAAGCTAACCTTTAAAGAACGATTAGCAGCACTTAAAAATCTGCCCCGGTTTTTTAAACTGGTATGGCAAACCAGCCGATGGATGACGGTGTGCAGCTTTTTGCTCCGCATCACCCGGTCGGCGTTACCCTTGTCTATTTTATATGTAGGTAAATTAATTATAGATCAGATTGTGATGTTGAGCCGCAGCCACGGTGTGCAACCTCATGATCATTTATGGCAATTGGTAGCGCTGGAGTTTGGCCTCGCCATTCTATCAGACATGTTGAGCCGGGGGATTACCTTGTTGGATAGCCTGCTAGGAGACCTGTTCTCCAATAATACGTCCATCAAAATAATGAACCACGCGGCTACGCTTGATCTTGATCAGTTTGAAGATTCGGTATTTTACGATAAGCTTGAACGGGCGCGGCAACAAACCGTTGGCCGCACGGTATTACTATCGCAAACCATGAGCCAGGTTCAGGACCTGATCACGATGGGGTTTTTAGCTGCGGGCTTAATGGTTTACAACCCATGGCTCATTGTATTGTTATTGGTGGCGGTTATCCCGGCCTTTTTAGGCGAATCGTATTTTAATGATAGAAGCTACGCCCTAACCCGCGGGCAAACACCCGAACGGCGCGAGTTAGATTATGTAAGGTACCTGGGCGCAAGCGATGAAAGCGCTAAAGAGGTTAAGATATTCGATCTGTCGGGTTTTATCATCAAACGATTCAAAAAACTATCCGATCAGTTTTATACCGATAATAAACAATTGGCAGTGAGCCGCTCGGCATGGGGTGTTTTTTTCGCCATGTTAGGCAGTGCCGGATATTATGGCGCTTATGTTGTGATTATTTTAAAAGCGGTAAACGGCAGCACCAGTATAGGCGACCTCACATTCCTGGCGGGCTCATTCAGGCAACTCCGTTCCTTACTCGAAGGCATTTTAACCCGCTTTACCAGTGTATCACAAGGGGCAATATATCTGCAAGATTTTTTTGAGTTTTTTGACATCCAACCAAAGATAAAAGCAGCCACAAACCCGAGGCCCTTTCCAAATCCTATCCGCGAAGGCTTTAGCTTTGAGGATGTTGGTTTTAAATATCATAACGCTGAGCGTTGGGCCAACCGGCATTTAAACTTTACCCTAAAAGCCGGGGAAAAACTGGCGCTTGTAGGCGAAAACGGTGCGGGGAAAACCACACTGGTTAAATTGCTTTCGCGATTGTACGACCCAACCGAGGGGCGCATCACGCTTGACGGTTATGATTTGAAAGAATATGACATTGCCGACCTGCGCTTACAAACGGGAATCATATTTCAGGATTATTTGCGCTACCAGTTAACCTTTGCCCAAAATATAGCCATCGGCAACATTGCCGAAGAAGAGAACCGCGATCTGATCCACTCTGCGGCCCATCAAAGCCTGGCAGATGAATTGGCCGAAAGGTTACCCGGTAAATACGACCAGATGTTAGGCAAGCGTTTTTACGATGGTGTTGACCTATCCGGAGGCGAATGGCAAAAGGTTGCCCTGGCACGTGCCTACATGCGTAACTCGCAATTATTAATATTAGATGAGCCCACTGCCGCCTTAGATGCACGGGCCGAATACGAAGTTTTTGAACGGTTTTCTAAACTAACAGAAGGAAAAACAGCCGTCATTATTTCGCACCGGTTTTCGCCGGTACGAATGGCTGATAGGATATTAGTGCTTGAAAAAGGAGAACTGAAAGAAATAGGTAGCCACACCGAATTATTAAACCTTAACGGCCGTTACGCCGAACTGTTCAATTTGCAGGCTATGGGATACCGGTAGTTAAAAATTACGAACCACAGCAAAAACCGCCGCGGCTATCAAGGCCGAAATAGGGATGGTGATTATCCATGCCCATATCAAATTGATGGTTACTCCCCACCGCACGGCTGAAACCCGTTTGGTTAATCCCACACCAATGATCGATCCCGTTAAGGTATGTGTTGTAGATACAGGGATACCAAACTTTTCGGTAACAAATAAGGTTACGGCACCGGCGGTTTCGGCACTAAAACCTTCCAATGGGCTTACTTTGGTGATCTTGGTTCCCATGGTTTTTACAATTTTCCATCCACCGCTCATGGTACCCAAAGCTATAGCCGAGTAACAGGCCAAAGGTATCCATTCGGGCATATCCGCCTTTGCGGGCAGGGCGCCGCCGGCTATCATCGAAATATAGATAATACCCATTACCTTTTGCGCGTCGTTACCACCATGTGCAAAACTTAACGCGCCCGACGATATGAGTTGCAGGCGTTTAAACCAAACCTCGGCTTTGGATGGTTTGGCGTTTTTGCAAATGTGTAGCATGGCCGCATTAATAGCAAAGCCAATAAAACTACCTATAAAGGGTGCCAGAAATATAAAAGCAATGATTTGGATTATTGGCCCCATATTTATAGCGCCCAATGCGCTTTGATGCATAAACATGGCATTGGTCATTCCGGCTCCGGCAAAACCACCTATCAGCGTATGTGATGAACTTGATGGAATACCAAACCACCAGGTAATTAAATTCCAGGTAATAGCGGCAATCAACCCTGCTAAAATTACATCAAGGGTAATAAATTGCTCGTGAACTGTTTTGGCAACTGTTGCGGCAACTTTATGGTCTTTTAATAAAAAATAAGCCAGAAAATTAAAGGCGGCCGCCCACAAAACAGCTTGCAGGGGGCTTAGTACTTTGGTTGATACCACGGTAGCAATAGAGTTTGCCGCATCGTGAAAACCGTTTATAAAATCGAAACAAATAGCCAGGGCTATTACAATAACCAATAACGACATACTGGTTACGCGTTTTTAACTAATATGGTTTCCAAAACGTTAGCCACATCTTCGCACATGTCAGTAGCGGTTTCAAGGGCTGCTAATACTTCTTTGTATTTGATCAGGTTTATCGCATCTTTTTCGTATAAAAACAGGTCGGCTACGGCACGATCAAAAATATCATCCGCCTGGTTTTCTATATTATTAATGCGGATACAACAATCGGCAATAGCACGAACATTCTTCAGATCTTTTAGCTCCTTAATAGCTTTGTCTATTTCAAGGCTCCCGGCTAATATGAGTTCTGAAAGACTGATCATCGACTTACTGATCTCTTCAACCTTATACAAGCTCATCCGGTTTACCGATCCCTGTATATAATCGGCAACATCATCAATAGCGCTTGTAAGGGCGGTGATGTCTTCCCGGTCAAAAGGGGTAATAAAGTTTTTGCTGAGTTCCTGGTATATCTGGTGGGTTAGCTCGTCGCCAAAGTTTTCCAGCTTATCTATCTGATTATACAGCTCTTCTCTTTTTTTCAGATCAGCAGTATTCACGGCTTCTATTAACACGTTCGACATTACAACCAGGTTGCCTGCCGCCTGCTCAAACAAAGGAAAAAACACTTTTCTGTCTTTAGGGACAAAGTACTGGAATATGCTGTTTAACGACATCGCTTAAATTAATATGCTACAAAGGTACATGTCGAATGTTAAATCTATGTTAACTCTTCAACACCGGTAACACAGGGAACGGTAATTGCTGACGTACCTTTTGTAAAGTAAAGCCAAAAGTAGAACCCAGCCCCTCGGTGCTGCGCACGTTAATGGTTTGCTGGTGCGATTCTATAATGTGTTTCACAATAGCTAACCCTAATCCCGAGCCACCAATTTGCCTTGACCGGCTGCTATCCGTACGGAAGAAACGTTCAAACAAACGGGGCAGGTACTTTTCTTCAATACCTATGCCATCATCGGTAACTTCAACTAAAACCTGCTCATGCAGGTCGTATAACCTTACAAAGGTATTGCCGTTTTCTTTACCGTATTTAAACGAGTTATCAATCAGGTTCACCAATACCTGGTGGATTTTTTCGCGGTCGGCATTTACCAGTACCGATTCATCGTATTTATCTTTATAGGATAACTTGATCTTATGTTGTTGAGCTTTAAGTTCCAACGATTCTATTACTTCTTTGATCAGATCGTTGATCTTAAATTTGCTGTAATTGATCGGTATCTCGCCCGATTCCAGTTTTGAGATCTCGTCCAGGTCTTTAACCAGGTAACTTAGCCGGTCCACATTTTTTGATGCCTTATCTAAAAACTGCTTTATCATTACCGGGTCGTCCATATCATCCTGTAACGCTTCAATGTAACCCTGTATGGCAAAAAGCGGCGTTTTAAACTCATGCGAAACATTAGATAAAAAATCCCGGCGAAATTGTTCCTGCTTTTTAAGGTCTTCAATTTCCGATTTCTTTTGCTTGGCCCATTCCTTTACGTCTTTTTCCACATCGTTTATCGGGTCGCTGGTAACATGGTCGCCAATGGCATCTTTCAAATCTTTACCCAGTTTAAGGTTATGGATAAGCTTGTAAATGATCTTGATCTTACCCACAATAAAGCGCTCTATCATATAATAAATGAAGATAAAGCTGCTCACAAAACTCGCCGAAAAGGTGATGGCCACATCGTACCAGCTATGGCGGAAGTAGTAGTTGACTATAGATATAGTGATGGCAACGGCCAGCGCATTAATTAAAACGAGTACACGGAGTTTCATGTTTAGATACCGGGATAAAAGAATGTTACCCGCTAAGTTACGATTTGTAAATGATGACCTGCCACCTGAAGGCCCATTTCCACTCGATTTTATAATTTGTTAACCCACTTTGTTGTAATAAGTTAACAAGCTCGTGTTTTTTAAAGCTGCGCTTAACGGATAAGGGCCCATCAAACCTTGCCATTTTACTTTTGGTGAAGGTATAAGCGATGAAGATAATAGCATAGTATAATAACCAGTGCCGGTGCAAGTCGGTTATAATAACGGCCTTTTTACTGGAATCAACCATCTTTTTAACGAGCACTATCCACTCTTCATCGGCGAAATGGTGCGTGAACAGGCTAGAGAAAACAACATCGAATTGATTGGAGTGTAACTGGGACCTTTCAAAAGAAGCGTTGGCCATGTGCGATTCCCCTCTTGAGAGGGGTGGAGGGGTGTGTCCTTCGCCGTTTGGCAAACACACCCCTGCTGCCGCACTATATACCGCGCCCCCTCTCGAGAGGGGAATGGTATCGTCGCTTAATACGTCGGTTAAAATAAAATCGATGTTTGGATAGGGTTCAGCCTCCTGCCGGGCAAATTCAACGGCGGATGCGGTGGCATCAACCCCAGTTAATTTAAGTTGGATGTTTTGTTTAGTTGCCCACTTTGCAATGGCTCGTAAAGCATCGCCACCACCGCAACCCCAATCGCTTACCTTATCGCCCGATTTTATGGATAGGCTTTTTAATGCTTTGATCAGCATTTTATGCCCACCGAATAAAGCATTCATTTTTTCCAGCCCTTTCAAAACGGGCACAACCTCGGTATCGGGCAAACTAAAGTCGTCCATTATTTCGGCATCGGTGGAGCGTTGTTTTAGGTTGACCATTGTTTTATGAGAATGGTTGGCCGTGAGTTTTACTGATCAGGTAATCTGCCAATGGCGGCAAGGCATTCAGGGTTTTTAAACTCAAAGTAGTCATGGCGTTAGCGCCGAATAGGCGTTGTAACTGTCGGCCTATCCATAGCCTGCGGGCAAATTTGCTTTCCCATTCGGCGGTATAGGCTTGTTCTATTTGGTTACGCTTGCGCGGATTAAAGTCGTTAGGCTGATAGTATTGCAATATAGTTTCGGATAATATTTTGGCCGAGTGGATAGCCATCGTCATGCCGTTGCCACAAAGCGGTGCAATCATGCCGGCGGTATCGCCACTCATTAAAATGTGGTTTTCTACAGGTTGCTTTTTCTCGAAAGATATCTCGTTGATCACTTCAGGTTTATCCAATAAAAATTCGGCTGTATCAAAAAGCTTTTTGAGATGTGCATTTTTGCAGATGATATTTTGCTCCAGCTCTTGCAGGTTACCATACTTACGCAAATCATCCCGATGTGCAAGGTAGCACATACAATAGCGGTCGGCTTCAATTTTACTCACGCCGCAGTAGCCATCTTTATAGTTGTTGAGTTGGATCAGATCATCCGGAAAATCGGCACGGATATGGAATTTTACGGCGAGGTATGGGCTGCGTTTATAGAAGAAATCGCGCTTTAGTTTTTGATCGAGATTGGAGCGTTTACCGAATGAACCGATAACCAAAGGCGCGGTTAATACCTTGCCGGGGATGGTAACTTCGAATCGTTCATCTTTAAAAACAATGTCTTCTACCTTGGTATCCAGTAGAAAGTTAACGCCTTCGGCCTGTGCTTTTTTGTAGAGGTAGTTATCAAAGGTATATCGGCTCAGGCCAAAACCACCTAAGTCGAGTTTTTTAGAGAGTGCTGTGCCCGATACTGACGTAACTTGTAAACGGTTGATGCGGGCCACATCCAAATCATTCAGATCAATATCTAATCCCGAAAGGAAGGGGATCACTTCATTAGAAATATACTCGCCGCAAACCCGGTGAAAGGGGTAGCTTTTACGTTCTATCACGGTTACCTGCAAACCAGCCCTATTCAACTGTATGGCGTTGAATAAGCCCGCTAATCCGCCACCAACTATGATCACATCTGTCATGCCTTTGTTTCCAGTATCATGCCTTCAACCGTCAATCCCGGTCCAAAAGCAAAGCTCAGGATGTTTTTTCCGGCTTCAATATCCGATCTCAATATCTTCTCCAATACAAATAATATGGTTGCCGATGACATATTGCCGTATTCCTTTAATGTCGCGTAAGCTAATTGGTTAGCTGCCGGATTAATATCAAGCGCCTGCTCGGTAGCCTCTAAAATACTGCGGCCACCGGGGTGAATGGCAAAGTTATGTATCTGCTCAAAGCTCAAGCCTGCTTTTTTTAAAACACTTTCGGTTAATGGTTTGATGTGTTTTTTGATGTGTTTGGATACCTTGCTGGTGAGCTTCATTTCGAAACCGTGGTTACCTACATACCAGCCCATATCATCACTGGCTTCAGGTATAAACTCCGAATAAAAACTCTTTAACAACAGGCTTGGGCCTTTGCTATTCCGGTTAACTTCATTCTCAACCAAAACGGCCGCGGCACCATCCGAGAATAATGAATTTGCCACCCAGTTATCCAATGTATTCGCTTTCTGAAAGTGCAGGGTACAAAGTTCAACACTAACAACTAACACCTTGGCATCAGCATCGGCACGGCAAATGTAATCGGCGGTTTTGAGGGCGTTGATAGCGCCGTAGCATCCCATAAAGTTAATACACGTGCGTTCGGTACGGCGATTGAGGCTCAGTTTTTCTACCAGGTCTATATCTATTCCCGGCGCGTACATGCCGGTGCAGCTTACCGTGATGAGGTGCGTTATGCTTTGCGCGATATCCTGATCAAAAGCTTCAAAACACTTTTTAGCGGCATCGGCGGCAACGCCAACCGCGGTTTGCTGGTATAGTTGTAAGCGATTTTGAGTGCTGGGGAATGGTTCAAGGTTAGCCCCCTTCCCAAAAAAAGTATAAGCTTGAGGGTCAGAATATCCAAAATCCGGAATCACGGAATAGCGATGATCAATACCCGAACCATCATAAATTTGTTTAAGGCGCGATGCGTTATTATCGTCCAAACCAAAAGCCTTCACCATAAAATGGTAAATGGTTTGCTGCGGTATTTTATATTGTGGATTAGCGGTGCCAATGGCACTGATGCAACTGCCCATATTTGTTTGTTCTCTCTTAAAAGGCAGTCTCCACGTTTAAAGTTATAGTTACTTCGTTTGATAACACCATGCTTTTATCGCCAATGGCAAAATCAAGCCGGTTAAATTTGAAACTTCCTTTAAAAACAGCCGTACTGCCACTAACTACGTACGTAAAAGGTAATTCAACAAGTTTTGTTTTACCCTTAATAGTTACGTTGAACTGACCGGTATAGTTGCTTGCATTCTTCGTTTTAAACGAAACAGATTTGATGCTGATCTTTGGATAATGTTCCGCATCAAAATAATCCTCCTTTTTGAGGTGCTCATCACGCATATCGCTTTCAGAATTGATGGTATTCACATTAACCGAAGCTTCGATGCTACTGGTAGCTAAATGATCTTTATCAAATAAAATTGTGGCCTCAAAACCGCCGATGGTTCCGGTTGACATAAAGCCCATGTTTTTAACCTGGTAACTTATATCGCTTTTGGTAACCCTGTGTTTGGTTTGCGCAAAAGCGGAAACGCTAAAACAAATGCATAATATATACAGAACGATTTTTTTCATCCGGATGTTTAATCAATTATCTCAAACATAACAATTACTGGGCTTATTGTTACATTAGCGCATGCAATTTTTACACAACATCATCCCCAGCCGTTCTGCCATTGCACACCTGCGTTTTGTGTTTTCGCTGTTTTTGATGCCTGTTTACTTGTTTGCTTATAGCCAGTCTGTAGCGGTTAATCCAATTAATGCCTTGCTTGTATTCTTAATTTGGCACTTGTTGGCTTTCCCGGCGAGCAATGGTTATAACAGCTATTTTGATAAGGATGAAGAAAGTATTGGTTTGTTGGATAAACCGCCGGTGGTTGATATCAGCCTGTACTACTTCTCATTACTACTTGAAGCGACCGGGTTTTTATTGGGATTTTTAGTGAGCTGGCAATTTGCCTTCGCGGTATTGCTTTATGGTGTGATGTCAAAGCTGTACAGTCACCCCAAAACACGGTTGAAGAAGTATCCCATTATCAGTTTTTTAACGGTATTCATTTTCCAGGGATGCTTTGTTTACTGGACCACCTATACCGCCCTAACCGATACAAGTTTATTTAATGGCTGGACAAGCGATATGCTGATAGCGGGAGCCATATGCTCATGCCTGATCGGCGCGTCATACCCCCTGACCCAGATTTATCAGCATGGCGAGGATAGCCGCCGTGGCGATATTACCATTAGTATTTTATTGGGTTATAAAGGCTCGTTCATTTTCTCGGGAGCTTTGTTTGGAACGGGGATAATCCTGTCTTTTTTCTACTGGCAGCAGCATAATATGATCGAGTATTTCTACTTCTTTTTGCTGTGCTCGGCACCTGTGTTTGTGTTTTTTAACTGGTGGTTTTATAAGGTGGGGCAATCAACCACCAATGCCAATTATAAAAACGCGATGATGATGAATTTTGTGAGTTCGGGGTGTATGTTGTTTTATTTTGGAGTGCTGGCGGCATTGAGCGGGCATATGGTGATTTAGCTGGAGAAGGCCAGAGGCCTAATTATGGCGGGACGCTCGCGCCAGCTGGGTTTTTAGGTGTAAACAGATAATATAATTAAACCGTGCAAACAAAAACGTATATCATCAATACCACAGCGTGGGTTTATGCACGCATAGCTATATTGCTTGCTATTAATTTTATTGTATTATGTAGTTTGAAATCAGATGGAATGATATATCTCGCCGGGTTTGATTTGATCTATTTAGCGTTTAGTTTTCGGGTTTCTAAAATAAGAAGTGTTAGTATAAACGATCAAAAGCTCATTATTGCCAGATCTAATTTTTTAAGAAGTAGTTCAAAAGATGAATACGGATTATCCGGGTTGGACTTTAGTTATAGAAACAACGTTATAGGATATGGCAGAATGGCCAGAAAGGGCAATGTTTTAACTGTTTACCACAATGAGCAATCTGTTTTTGATTTGGAACCTGGTAAGAAAGGCTGGTCTGATAATTCAATTAAAGATGTTGTTGCCGATTTAAAAGGATTGGGACTTAAACAGACTTTTGAAAAGTTTGGTAGTAACGACATTGAGGTATAAATTCCTGATGAGTCACGTTCGCGCCAGCTTGCTTTTTTAGGTGCAAAGAGGCAAAGCCTCTTTGCACCTTTTGTTGTTTCTTTTTCTACTATTTAATACCTCACCCCCATATTGGCAAACACAAACGCCCATTTATCAGCAGCCTCACTAATGCTTTGCGCTGTTGATTTGCCAGCGCCATGCCCTGCTTTGGTTTCTATACGAATTAATACGGGTGCTTCGCCAGTTTGGTACTCCTGCAACCGTGCCGCAAATTTGAAGGAGTGGGCGGGTACCACACGGTCATCATGATCGGCGGTGATTACCATCGTTGCCGGGTAATCTGATGGTTTTAGCGCGTGGTATGGCGAGTAGTTGTACAGGTATTTGAACATTTCTTCGCTATCCTGAGCGGTGCCGTAATCGTAGGCCCAGCCTGCACCGGCGGTAAATTCGTTATATCGCAGCATATCTAAAACACCTACCGCGGGTAGGGCTACTTTAAAAAGATCGGGGCGTTGAGTGATGATGGTGCCAACCAGTAAGCCGCCATTTGAGCCGCCAGCTATGGCGAGATGATTGGCCGAGGTGTATTTGTTATCGATCAGGTATTCCGCGGCAGCGATAAAATCATCAAATACGTTTTGCTTTTGGAGTTTGGTGCCGGCTATATGCCAGTTTTCGCCATACTCACCACCTCCGCGAATGTTGGGTACAGCGTAAATCCCGCCCTGCTCTAACAAGATGATGTTAGACAGGCTGAACGCCGGAGTTAAGCTAATGCCAAAACCCCCATAAGCGTAAAGCAGGGTTGGGTTTTTGCCATTCAGCTCGATTCCCTTTTTGTGGGTGATGATCATGGGTACACGGGTGCCATCTTTCGATTTATAGAATACTTGCTTTGATTCGTACAATTCAGGATCAAATTGAACGCCCGATTTTTTATAAAGTTCAGATGATCCGCTTTCAATATTGTATTTAAAAATGGTGGTTGGATAGGTGTATGATGTAAAAGCGTAGTACAATTCCTTTTCTTCCTTTTTTGCACCGAAACCATTCGCTGTTCCAACGCCGGGCAATTCAATGCTGCGTTCCAATTGCCCATCCATATTGTATTGCTGAACTAAGGATGTGGCATCTTTTAAATATTCGGCGAAGAGTTTGCCGCCACCTGTTGAAGCGCTTAAAACATTTACGGTTTCGGGGAGCAGATCTGTCCAGTTACCGGGAGTGGCTTTATCCGCATCAGCGATAACTACTTTATAATTGGGCGCGTTTAGGTTGGTGAAGATGTAAAGCTTACTGCCGATATTATCGATCACATGGCTTTGGGTATCAAAATTATTTACCAGTGTAATGATCGGGCTGCCGGATGTATTCAGATCCTGTAAATATAATTCGTTGCCTGTGGTTGATGTAGCGGCTGTGATCACCAGGTAACGCTCATCTTCGGTTAAGTAACCGCCTATGTAACGGCGCGGGGTTTCTGTTCCGCCAAAAATCAATACATCATCCTGTTGTGGTGTATCCAGTTTGTGAAAATACAGTTTGTGATATTGGGTTAGACCTGATAACTGGCTACCCGCATCGGGCTTATCATAGGTGCTATAATAGAAACCTTCGTTCCCTTTCCATGCTATGCCACTGAATTTGATATCCTTTAATACATCGCCAAGCTGCGTTTTGCTTTCGGTATGCATGATCACCACATCGCGCCAATCTGAACCGCCTGCCGATAGCTGGTAAGCGCAAAGGCTGCCATCTTTACTAAAATCAATCCCGCCAAGGGAAGTGGTGCCGTCTGTCGAAAAGGTATTCGGGTCAAGAAAAACTTCCGGCTCGCCCCCGCCTGATTGCCGGTATAAAACCGACTGGCTTTGCAGGCCGTTATTCTTATAGAAATAGGTGTAATTGCCCTCTTTAAAAGGGGCGCTATATTTTTCGTAGTTCCACAGGTTTTCCAAACGTTGGCGGATGCTTTCGCGATAAGGTATCTGGCCCAGATAGTTTTGGGTAACATTGTTCTGCTCAATTACCCAGGCTTTGGTATCATCGGCCTCATCATCTTCGAGCCAGCGGTAAGGATCGGGTACCTCGGTGCCGAAATAAGTATCTATGGTGTCGCCTTTTTTTGAATGCGGGTATGGCAAAGGTTTAATATTCATAGCGCAAATTTAATCGTTGGTTTTTGTGATTGGCATGATTTACCTGATTATTTTGATATGATTTTTGCTGGTGCGGACGATTTTGCGTATATTGTATGAAGGCGCAAGGCTATGGAAGATGTGTTAGATAGGATGTAAAATGTGTATGAAAATATCTTACTTTATCCCCCTCTACAATGATTGAAGCCTGCCCGTGTCGGCAGACGGGGATTGATATGTTGAATTAATAAGGGAATGTATAAGTATTAATTCCCCCTTAATCCCCCTCACATTTTTTCGGAGCGAAGCAATAGTGCAGCTGATAGTTTTAAAACACCCGTATTTACCCATGAGCAGGTTGTTTTAAACATAACATAGCTAAAAATCAGCGAAATCGTAAAAATCATTATCAATCAACGGTCAAAAACTCCTACTTTTGACCCCTAATAATTAAAATGCCAGACCGTTATAAACTGTATTTCGCTTCCGACTTTCATTTGGGGGTACCTGATTATGCATCGAGCCGTGTTCGCGAAGATAAGATCGTTCGCTGGCTGGATATGATCAAGGCCGACGCGGCTGAGGTTTTTTTAATGGGCGATATCTTTGATTTCTGGTTTGAGTATACTACCGTGGTACCTAAAGGCTATATGCGCCTGTTTGGCAAATTGGCCGAATTGAGCGATAGCGGCATTAAGCTGTACCTGTTTAAAGGGAACCACGATATGTGGATGTTTGATTACTTTAAAAAGGAACTGAATGCCACCATGGTTAGCAACGAGTTGGAGATTGAGCGCGACGGTAAAAAGTTTTACCTGCACCATGGCGATGGTTTAGGCCCCGGTGATGCAAAGTATAAGGTGTTGAAGAAGTTTTTCCGTAGCCGTTTATGCCAATGGTTGTTTGAGCGGATCCATCCTAATTTGGGTGTAGGGGTGGCCAATAAATGGTCGCAACATAGCCGGATAGTACAGGGACATAACCAGGTACGTAAAGATGTTGAACAGGAATGGCTGGTGGCTTTTAGCCGCGAGCAATTGAAGGTTAAGTATTATGATTACCTGATATTTGGCCACAGGCATTTGCCGCTTGATATACAGTTAGACGATAATAGCCGTTATATTAACCTGGGCGAATGGGTTAATTATTTTAGCTATGCAGTTTTTGATGGGCAAAAGCTGGAACTTAAATATTTTGAGAAGAGTGATACAGTGTAAAAGTTTAGTATGGATAGTAGCCTTATTATTCATAAGCAATGGCCCGGTTATAGCCGGTAAAGTTAAACCCGATTATATTAAGATAACCCAGGTAACAGCCAAACAACGTGTTGACATTACCATTGGTGGCGAACTATTTACCTCGTTGCTTTACGCGGATAGTTTGAAGAAGCCTTCGCTGTTCCCTATATATACCGCGAAGCAGAATATGGTTACCCGTGGCTGGCCGCTGATGCCCAAACACATGGACCGTACCGATTACTCGCACCAGTTTGGCCTGTGGTTTACTTATGGTAACGTAAACGGCGCCGATTACTGGAACAACCAACCCGATGCCGATACCATTCATAATGTTTATGGCTACATCAGGGTTCAAAAGGTGAGTGGTATTAGCAATGGCGAAGGTAAGGCCAGCTTTACCATGGTGTGTAAATGGTTTAACCCAGGCGCTAAGGCCGTGCTGGAAGAAACTTCGGTATTTGTGTTTAAGGTTGAGAATAACCTGCGTATTATAGATCGGTTTATTACTTTGAAAGCCTTAACCAATGTTGACTTTAAGGATAGCAAACAAGGTTTATACGGCTTTAGAGCCGCTACCGAACTGGGCCAGCAGGTATCATCATTAGAGAATGCTATGCTTACTGATGCCAACACCACTAAAACAGATTCTATCCCCCTTACGGGACATTTTACCAGCAGCGAGGGTGTTGAAGGTGAAGCGGTTTTTGCCAAACGGGCCAAATGGATGAAGCTAACCGGCGTAGTAAACAACGAGCCAGTTACCATGGTGCTGATGGATAGCCCTCAAAATGTGAATTACCCGGCATATTGGCTGGCAAGGAGTAATGGTTTAATGTCGGCCAATCCTTTCGGCGCCGATATTTTTACCAATGGGAAAGAGAAGTTTAACTATAGTTTGGCTAAAGGCAAACAGGTTAGCTTTAAATATCGTTTTGTGCAGGGAGGTGATAAATTGGATAAGGATACGATAGAGAAGCTATTCGCTGATTTTAGTGGTGAGCGCTTATAGGGTTGCTATGCTTGTGCTTCTCATGAGCATGTCAATAATGCAGGTGCGGTTATAATTCGCCGAAAATATTAGCCAAAAAGTGCTTATTTTTGTAGCTTAATAGCACAGGACTATGTGAACTAAACCCGATTGCAACGAAAAGCGGCAATGGCATGTGTTTTGGGGATTGTAGTGTAAAGCGGGGCTATCGGAACTGATGGAACGCAGGAAATTGATTTTCAAATAATAAAATGTTAGACAAGTTAGAAGCGATAAAAGAACGCTGGCAAGATGTTGAGCGTGAGCTTAGCAGTCCGGATATTATGAAGGACATGAAGCGTTTTGCGCAAATGAACAAGGAATATAAAGACCTCACCAAGGTTGTGGAGCGCTACAACGTTTACGCCAATGTGATGAGCAATATTGATGGCAACAAAGAGATTTTAGCTACTGAGAAGGATGCGGAGTTTCGTGAGATGGCCAAATCTGAACTGGATGAACTGCTTAAGCAGCAGGTAGAGCTTGAAGAAGAGATTCGCCTGATGCTGATACCTAAGGATCCTGAAGACAGCCGTAATGCTGTAGTTGAGATACGTGGCGGTACAGGCGGTGATGAAGCTGCGTTGTTCGCCGGTGATTTGTACCGGGCCTATATCCGCTTCTGCGAAAAACAAGGCTGGAAAACTGAACTGGTTGACTGTACCGAAGGCACAGCCGGTGGTTATAAGGAAATTGTGTTTAACGTATTGGCCGAGGATGCTTACGGTACGTTAAAGTTTGAATCGGGCGTGCACCGTGTACAACGTGTGCCTGATACCGAAACACAGGGACGTGTACATACATCTGCCGCATCGGTAGTGGTATTGCCGGAGGCAGATGAGTTTGATGTGGATATCCATGTGAATGATATCCGTAAGGATCTGTTCTGCGCGTCTGGTCCGGGTGGGCAATCGGTGAACACCACATATTCGGCTGTAAGGTTAACACACTTACCTACCGGGATAGTGGCGCAGTGCCAGGACCAAAAGTCGCAATTAAAGAATTATGACAAGGCTTTGGCCGTTTTACGCTCACGTATTTACGAAATGGAGTTGCAAAAGCACCTGGAGGTGATATCAAAGAAAAGAAAAACGATGGTATCTACAGGTGACAGGTCGGCCAAGATACGCACTTATAACTACCCGCAAGGTAGGGTTACCGAGCACCGTATAGGCTTAACAATCTACAACTTACCCGAAGTAATGAACGGTAACTTATTAGAGATAATGGAAGCTTTGCAATTTGCAGAGAACGCAGAAAAGTTACAAGAAGGCTCAATGGCCTAACTTATTTGAAATTTTATTTGCGGATTGCAATTAAGACCCTATATTTGCAGTCCCAAACGGGAGGAGTGGTAGTTCAGCTGGTTAGAATGCCTGCCTGTCACGCAGGAGGTCGCGGGTTCGAGTCCCGTCCATTCCGCTTTTTCAATATCAAAAACAGTAAAAACCCCTTAAATGACATCATTTAAGGGGTTTTTCATTTTCAGGCATACCAAATTATTCATCTTTTCGCATACTAAAAGGGAGTAATTCGGGAGTCATTTACAAGTCTGCTTTTGAACTCCCGAATTTTCTTATAATAATTTGATATACAACATGTTCAGTGCTTGAACATCTTGATTCCAAGTGATTAATTAATCAATTTTGTTTCACTTTTAATTAATCAAAAGTTATGAGAACTACACTCACTTTGCTTTTTTCCCTGAGAAAGCCTAAAAATTATCAATCAGGTGAGATGCCAATTTATTTACGCATCACCGTAGATGGACAGCGCACGGAAATTGCCGTCAGCAGAAAATGCCACCCTGAAAGATGGGACGCGGTAACTGGCAGGGCGATTGGCTCAAAAGCAGACTCCCGGACACTGAACGCTTATTTAGAAGATATGCAGTATAAAATCTATGAACTCCAACGCAGGATGTCGGACTCGGATGAATTGATAACCGCAGAAACTGTGAAGAATCGTTTTGTTGGAAAGGCAGAAAAGGAGCGCACATTACTAGCTATTTTTGAGGATCACAATAGCAAAATGAAAAATCTTGTCGGGCAGGAGTTTGAAAAAAGCACACTGCAACGTTATGAAACTTGTCTTATGCACTGCAAAGATTTTATGCAATGGCAATACAACATTTCAGATATACCGGTAACCAAGATCAACTTCGCATTTCTAAATGATTTTGAATACTACCTGCGGAGCGTTCGCAAATGTGGAAACAACTCCGCCATTAAGTACATCAAAAACTTAGGTAAGATCGTACGCATCTGCTTGGGTAACGGCTGGCTGACAGTAGACCCTTACTTGAATTATAAGCCCAAACAAAAGGCGGTACACAGAGAAGTATTAACGAAAGAAGAATTAGAACGCCTAAGCAAAAAGAAATTTAGCGTGGACCGTTTAAGCACGGTTAGAGATATGTTTGTATTCTGTTGCTACACAGGTCTCGCTTATGTAGATGTACATAAGTTGAAACGCTCAGAGTTGGTGAAAGGTGTTGATGGTGATTTATGGATTTATACCCACAGGCAAAAGACAGATACGCTTTCAAGAATACCGGTATTACCCGCTGCTTTGTCTATTATCCGTATTTATGAAGATCATCCGCAATGTGTGGTAAAAGATACCTTACTCCCTGTAATGAGCAATCAAAAAATGAACGCTTATCTTAAAGAGATCGCAGACCTGTGCAACATAGACAAACCGTTGACCTTTCACATTGCCCGGCACACCTTTGCGACAACAGTAACACTAAACAATGGCGTACCTATTGAAAGCGTGGCGAAGATGATGGGGCATACCAGTATTAAGACCACTCAAATCTATGCTAAGGTGATGGATCATAAGATCAGTTCCGATATGCAACTGCTAAGAGAGAAATTAGCAGTTGGGTAAGCCCCTTTAAATCAACTACCGAGTTCTGCTCGGTAGTTGAAATTTAAAAAGAAAACTCAGCCCTTAAATATTTGGTTACGATGCCATTCAAGATTTTCTAATGCAGGTCGGTATTGCTCGACAGTTGGCAGGATCAGCTTTTTCCCTCTTAATTGATTTAAACTATAAGTATGTATAATGTCCTCATTGATATGTTTGGATGTAATTACATTATAATTAGAATCAACGGTGATTAAGCCGCGATCAAAAGCGCGATGTAGGTTAGGGCAGAGCGCTAAACCATTACTGACCTTATCATCGTGGGATATGCTAAAAGGGGTAATATGGCAAGCATCAATAAAATTGTGACCAAATGTACTTTCCAATCTCATCCCGGTAATGCAGCAAGTATTGTTATAAACTTTAGGGATCAACTTTTTAAATAGTCCCCCGCGAACAAATACATCTTCTTCCGTTTCAATCTTGACCGTTTTATACTGTGCCTCAGGTTCATTCAATACATAGCCCTGTAAATCGTGATAATACCCCTCACCTGACTGCTTGTTGTTAAAATACGCCTGTTGCGTCTCCGGAAAACAGGTATAGAGCAATGCCGACAACAAAGACTGGCGGGCTATTGGTTCAGCCAGCAATTGAAATAGTTCAGGATCAAAATGTCCGTATTCCAAGACCTGTATCAGTGTATTCACACTTTTAATGTGAGCGTTAATCTGACAACCCGGTTTGGCAATTAACTGCCAAATGGGTTTATCACCTATCTTCTCACTTTGCAAGTAAAAGAAAGGTTGCGTGAAATCCGGTTGATGTAGAGTATTAACCAATAATCGCCAGTTCTCCTGGAATACACCGACGAGATCCGTATCGACAAAAACCCTGTTCTCCGTAAGATGTCCGTTTGTGATCAGTTCAAGAAGGGTGATTAGCAAAATAGGTTTGTGTGGTGCCAAGCCATACTTTGTAATCCCACGTTTCAGATGAGTAAGTTTATGCAGGTAATTGTTTAAGTTCAGCATTTAGTTCCTTACAGCTTATTCAAATATAAAATATAAAATCAGTCCGCCACTTTGAATTACATAAGAAACCTACTGCCAGTTTGAAATGTGAGGGGCGTGCGGTTTGAGCGCTTGTGAACGCCCGATCCTTATTCAACGCTTAAGCAACAAAAGCGCATAGCCGGATCAAATGTCAAGGGCGGGCCATCCGCTGAAAGCGGACAAAACGGCCCGCTTGTGTACCCTTGACGTTTGATTCCGGCGTGGGCTATATTCGCGAGTGCGGGGAATGAGGATTTTATTTTTTTCCTCACCAGAAGAAACAACCTATAATATGTAAGAGCGACTTGTCAATCAAACACCCGTTGCTTTTTATTCCAAATTTCCTGGTATAATTCCTTTTTTTGGGGACTCAGAAAAGATGCCGTAATCATCTCACTAACTTCCTTGTTACCAGAAGAAAATTTATTATACGTGTTCCGGACGGCGGTTGCAGGTATATTCATGCTTCTTGCCAACACATCAAAATCAGCTAATCTAATTCTTTTCTTCTTGCCGTTTATTGTCAAGGCCAGTTCTTCATCGTCCTGTGGATTAACCAAATTCACATTGAGCAGGTCATAGGCAGGACTTAAACTTACTCCTTCGTCCCCATATAGCACGGAGAAGTTTTTCAGGTGCATATCATTGTTCCCAGTCAAAAAAGAAAATAACACCAGTTCAAAATAAGTCAGCGCATCAAAACCAGTTTGCGTGCAGTATTTAAAAATAAGCTTACCGATCTTTTCATAAGATCCCTTGTATTTATTTTCTGTTAAAAATTCAGAAAGCTGGCAGAAATCTTCCATATGAACTTTATGGCCCTTCACCCGGTCAAACCGCCGGGCAAGATAAACCAAACTACCATCTGACGCTTCCATTAAAGTATGATCACAAGTTGGCATTTTAAACAAGGTTGCCAAATGCATAGTCAGATCTTCTGATTGCGGCATTTCCGGAAAATCAGGATGCTGCGGTTTAAGTATGTATTCTCCCCAAAGCCCTACTATAGTCAGACGGTTCTGCTCCCTCGTCTTTTCCAGGGTCACAGAAAGTTTGGGCTGAACTCCAGTCACAGCGATCCTCTCGTTGATGGTTTGTTCAGCTAACGTTTTTAAGAGTTTATTATTCAATTCCAGCTCAGGTACTTTAGCCGTACCAAAAAATCGCCTTGAACATTTTTCATGATAAGACGCCGTACCTGCATCCTGATAACAAAACCAACAATTTGCCATAGCTTAATCTATTTCGGGAATAACCGTAACAGCTCCGATCGCATCCCTACATGTTAATAGTAATAATTCAAACCGGTCATTGCTTTTGACCTTCCAGTGTGTTGTTGCCAGATCCAGCAGCCAACCTTCCGGTATTAAGCCATCGAAAAAAGCAAACAACACTTTGCTTTCATATTTCTGGGTTGACAATGGAAGCGTTAAGCTCACAGGCTTTGCGTTCTTATGCTCCAAGTAATCTGCCTGGTAAGTAAATTCATAACCATCATCTGTTTCCGCAAGTACACCAGCCAACTTATCCTGAAAATAAACCAAACCTTTTCTACTCATCGTTTTTTACTTTTAATATTACCCCAAGTTCTGCGCCAAACAACATCAACACCTGGTTCACTTTGTCCATCCGTAACGTTGGTTTTCCCTGTTCCATTTCACGAACAACTCTAAGCCCAACACCTGCCTTTGACGCCAGATCTTCCTGTGTAAGATTTAGCGATTTCCTTTTTTTCTTCAAATAATCTGATAACATATTTATACCCTTTCGGGTACAAATATAAGTAAATTTTATTAATTATACCCCATCGGGGTTATAATGGCTTTTTGTATCTAAATTATACCCCATCAGGGTTATAATGTATTATTATACTTGCTTTATACCCTATCGGGATTAGCGGACAGTTCAAAAAATTCAAACATTGGTACTGAGCGTACCAATGTTTGAATAAAAAATAAACTACTCCATAATAACATCAATATCGGAATCTCATTTCACTGATTTCACTTTTTCGAGGTTATCTTTTGCCGCTTTCTGTTCCTTATCCGCTTGTTCTGCCTGGGCTTGAGCTGCCGTAATTGCTTCTTGTTTTTCCATTTCTTTTTCTGCCTGTTCGTTTAAGCTCTTCGGGTCATCCGCTAACTTTTTTTCGATAGTTTTAGATACTTCAGGATACAGCGCCTTAACCAGCCAAAAATTATAGGCGTCATCGTTTAGCCTGTCATTTTGGTGATTCAGGTATAAGGCCGTACCAACAGATAAGGCTGTAACCACAAAGCAAACTACTAACCCGATGATCAGGCTTTTTGACCAAACCCCGAAATGGTGGCTGTTTTTTACCCCTATCACTTTAGGCACGGTTGCCACAAGTTTTTTTACCTCGTCGATCTGTTGCTGGATCTTCGCATCATCGTAACGTTTATTAGCCGTTTCAATTCGGGAGGCTATCCGGTCCAATGTTTCCTTGTACTGCTGTAAAAAGGTCTTTAGAAACTCCGGCATTTCGGTTTCTACAAGGGTCATCCTGGCAACAAAGTCCTGTATCAACTCTTCCATCATCGTTACCTTTTCTTCTAATTCTTCATTTTGCATAACCTTTAATTTTAAAGTTCATGTAATAGTTAGTTAATTACTACCTGCTTATACCCTGTGATTGGGACTGTTCCGCTTCATGTTTCTTCCGTTTCCTGCGGGCTATATCGGCATCACCCATCGGGTCCGGTGCCGCTGCCACAAATTGTGGTTCCAACAGAATTTGCAGCAACCCTTTAACACCATCAGGACTATGGCGATATTCAGCCTGTACGCTTTGCCGAATGGAATCACGTAACTGGCTGGCTATAAATGGTTCATTTGCTTTCATTGCGGCATGGTATAATTTCACCTGCTGGTTCCGGTCCAAAACCGCATTTATTTTGGCATAGCTCAAACTGCGGTCAATAGCAGAACCTTTCATCTTGATGTCGCCCTTTTCAAAAGAAACACCTTGTACCTCGCTGGTACCACTGCGGAATTTATAGGCGATCTTGATACCCTGCTTAGCCAGTTCAATTTCCAGTCCTTTCCAGGTGGTTGCCGTTTTCATACCTGCCTTAATCGCGTCATAGAGTTCATACCTGATCTTCTCTTTTCCTTTCAAGGCTTGGCGGTTCACCTGTTCTTTACCTTCGCCTAAATGGAAGCCATATTTCAAGGTGATCTCCTTACAGGCTTTGACATTCTTAACGAAGTTGTTTTTATCGCTAATCGTCTTACCATTATTATCCACCCTGTTATAAATCAGGTGCAGGTGCGGATGTTCCCGGTCGCTATGTCGCACCACTACAAATTGCGTATTACGGATACCCACTTTTTCCATGTACTCCTTAGCCCGTTCTACCATGATGTCATCACTCAGTTTGGCTAAATCTTCCTTGCTCCAACTCAGTACCAGGTGGCCGACTGCTTTACCCAGCTCCGGCCTCATTTTCCGTTGCAGGTTAAAGTCGTGCGCTAGGGTGCTGGCGTTCTGCATCCGCACGCCTTCGGCTGCCAGTATCTTAGCTTGTTGCTTATCCACCACGTAGCGGATACAGCCGCCGAAGCTTCTTCCCGTAATTGGCTTACCCATCATGGCTACTGATCTTAGTTAATAATTCTTCGATCTGTCTCAGCATAGCCTGGCATTTTAAAGCCAGAGAAAATAGGCCTGCCACATGCGCCAAGTGTGTGAGCTGGTTAAGGTTGTTAGCAAAGCCTGCCAGCATCCTGAACCAGCCGCTTTCTTCGGCAGTAAAGCGCGGAAAAACCTTGGCGCTTTTAGCCGCCCTGCGAAACCATTCACTTGGTTTCAGCCCTGCATTTTTCGCCCGGCCTTCAATCAGTATCCTTTCCGTCGGCGTTAACCGTATCATCAAAAGATCACTCCGCCGGATCGTTTTCTTTGGCCTTCCCGGTGTCCGCCTTTTTAATAAATTGTTATTTTCAACAGTTGCTTTCATGTGTTCGTTCCTTCCTGATTCTTAAAAAACCGACCAACGGGAGCGAGTTCCGGATCATCCCTTTAGGGTGTATCCGGGTTTTTGTATAGCAAAAACATTAACTCGCTCCTTACAGGCGGATAATTTTCTTTACAACCAGTTACTGTGTAACTGGTTCCCATTTTTTTCTTCCGGGCTTAGCCCGTTTCGCTTCCCGATGCTTCGCATCGGGCCTGTACTATTGTCATTTGCAACACCCGTTTTGCTAACGCTTATTCCAATCCGGCCAATAAACAAGGCTACCTTTTGCCGGATGAAAAGATGGTTGGTAACGGATATAGCCATACTCATCCAGTTCCCTGATACACTTATGGTACGTGGCAATGGATGCGATTTTGGCATAAGCCATCACCGTTTTACGGGTGATGGCAAAGGGACTGGCAAAACCACCCCGCTGCCAAAAAATAAACAATGAAGTGAACAAACTTGCATGGGTTGACAATAGCCTTTTGTCCGTTCCCATGCGTTTGACCAAGTCGTTATAGCTTGCTAATTTTTTTGAGACAATCATCTTCCGTTACCCTCCAAAATCTTGTTAATGTCTTCCAACTTGTAATAAATAATGCTGCCTATCCTGGTAAAGCGAAGCGTACCATTGATGCGCAGGTTCTGTAAGGTGCCGGGTGATATATTCAACATCTTCCTGACCTCGCTGCTTTTTAGCCATTTCTTGGTTTGTCCTTGCCCTGGCTGCATGATCTGTTTGAGTTCAATGAGCAATTCGTTTTTAAATTCCCGGAGATCCTCACGGGTGATTAGTTCCACATTCATCTTTCATCCTCCTTCTAATCTTTAATAGTTTGTTGCATGGCATTGAGTACTTCACTTTTTTTGAAGTACACCCGTTTATGCAGGCGCAAATACGGTAAGCCTTTTTTCATCCAGTCGGTAAGCGTTACTAGTGACACGCCGAGTTCAGCGGCAAGCTCCTGCTTGGATAAAAGTCTTTCTGAATCCGGTAGCTGGCTGCCACCTGTTTTAAAGTGTTGCTGTAGTTCTGCCCTGACTGCATCCCTGATGCATTGGCTAAGGGCTTCCTGGTTAATAATCTGCATAGCATTTGTTTTGGTACAAATGTGTGCTATACTGGGTAGATTTCTTGACCACGCAAATCTGCGTGGTTAAAATGGAGTGGTTTAAGGAAAGTTAAAATTGTTTATAAGGCACTGATTGCCAAATTACTGCCATGATGACAAAACAGTCGGCTAATTGATTGGCAAAACACAATATCAGCTTCGCTTTTTTACAGGAATGATGGTAAACAACTTTGATTTGGCTGGAATATCGGCATGTTTATCGCCTGGTTCCCGCTTATCACCGGGGAAATAACGGCGTATAGTTTCGTGGTTGATCTCCTTATCTCCCTCACGGAAATACTTACAGATCATCTTTGTCCAGACACTTTGCGTTTGGGAAAACATCAGTTCTTTCCCTTCAGGGGTTTTGAGTTCCTGCATTTGCAAATGGATGTTTAAAACGGTATTACGGTAACCGTCTGGAATATTGATATAACCTTCGGTTTCCAGCGCAGTCGCTTTCTTGAGGTCGGCTTTCAGCTGAATAATCTCTTGTCTAAGTACAAATATTTCAGAATCCTGTTGCGCAATTACTGCATCATTTGATTTATGAAAATTCCAGCGGTCAATAGAAATTAGCAATTCTGTAAATTTTTGCAGCCGTGCTATTTGACGCTCGTTTCGTAAATGGTTCTTGTCGTAGACATCCTTCTTCAATAAAACATTTAGCTGTCTTTCGATAAGTGACCAGAAATATTTAAAAAATATCTCGTCTGTACCATCTGGGTGATTCGATAAATAGTAAGCCAAGTGCCGCTGGTAAAACTCCTGTATAAGATTCTCGGGGATAGCGAATACCCGTTTGAAAAAATGTTTTAAAAAATGTGACCGGTTCCAACTTACTGGGTTGCCTAAGTCCAAAGTATCCGGTGCGAAATCGAGACGCTCGCGCGGTTTGAAATAAGTTACGCTCATAGGTAGGTGATTTATTCAAAAATAGGCGTTTTGCATGTTGGAAAAAAGACATAATGGAAGCTATTCATTATGCAACTATGTGGTCAAATTAAAAAAGGTTATTAAAAGTGATTAATGTAGTTAGTTCGATCTTGCTTTCGCGGGAGAGTTAGACCTAGCCAGATCAGGAAATGCTGGAATGGTACCCAAAAATCGTTTCGTAGCCTAATTTCCGCACTAACATGATGTTAACGCCGGAGTTTAAGCATATGTTTGGGAAGCTTTAGTAAAGAATGATCGTTAATATCTTTTTGTTTTTCATAATGGTCTTTGTACCGGCCGTCATATCCATAAACGCCAAGGTGAGTGCCATCATTATCAATGACCTCGAACGCACCATTCTCATTATCCACAGAGATCAGTAATTTCGTTCGGTCATAACCACCTTCATAAATATCATATTTTTTATAGTGGCGTGTAAGCTCCGCATTAAACTCGTAGCCGTTTAGTCTTAGAACTAGTCCGCCCCGGATTTGATAATTCGTGATATTTTCATTGGTACCTCCCTTGGGACGCTCTGCCCATCCCGCGAAATATTTCTGGAGTTCCGGCTGTGAACTGGCCGGAAAGGCATAAGTTGAGTTTAACCGGGGAATTGGGGTGCCGCTGACCTTTGGAGTCCAGGCATCTAGGTCGAAGCCGCGCTGGAACTTGAAATAATTCGCAGTAAAGGCGTCGAGATCTTCCTTTTTTTCGAACAACTTTTTTGCCTCCCGATTGATCCATAGCTTTGCAATGGCCGTCCAGGTATCACTCACCGAGGGAATAATGGCCAACTCATCGGCCAGGCTGTCATCAAAGGCGGATCGGAGGACAGGGATATGAGGTCTGGTACAGAACCTGCTGCCCGGCAGATTCAGGATGGAAATATTTTGACCTTCCAAGGTCTTATCGGCAGCAACCGCGATGGTCGTATTGGGGAAATTCTCGAACGACAGCGCGTTTTGGTCATAATAATGGTAAAAATGTGTCGCATCGTTCACATCAATCGAAGGCATCTCTTCCAGCAGCGTATGAAACCGGGTCAACTGCTGCGTCCTCATGACTTCTCCCCAAATACCCAGCCAGCGCTTAAAGGCCGGAACGTCCCCGCTCAAGCGGATATCCGCGGTTTCCAGGGCTACGCCAGCATTTTTAAGAAAGGATAATATGAACTGAAAATCCTCCTGCTCATCCAGGCATTTCTCATTAAACAGCACTTCCATTTCTTACGCTTTTTTTTCAATAGGCGTAAAAAGTATGGTATCGAGATCTTTGTTGATCTGATCAAAAAAGCCGTCGATGTGTTCTTTTTTCAATGGCCGGTCATCCAGCTGGCCGGATACCTCCAGTTCAACGATATGGGACGAACTTGCCAGTTGTTTAGGTCTTTTATAGAAATAGTAAACTTTGGCCAACTTGTGATCCAGGGCGCCCTGATGAACGGCGACACCTACTCCGTTAATGATATGGTCGCTATGAGTTTCGATGAAGACCTGCACGCCAATACCGGCTGTCCTGGCGATCAATTTTCCCAAAGCAGACTGGCCCTGCGCATGCACGTGTGCTTCCGGATTCTCAATGATCACGATATCACCAGGCTGGGCACTGAGCAATTGAACGATCACTGGCAGCGCATAGGTCATCCCAAATCCGGCATTGGTTGGTGTCACTTCGTTAGACCGCCCACTTTCGGATTCATATTCATAGGTCAGCTTGATCGCGTCTATCCCGGGGATCTTTTCGGACCGGACGTAACATCCGGGACTGATCTCGCCCATCCAGGCGGATACTTGATAGTCGAGCGTTCGCACATCGGTAGCAGGGTACCATAAGGACTGATGTACTTCAGCCTCCTTATCGGTTCCGAAATGTGCCAGGAAATGTGCCGTAAATTCACCGTGTTTACCCACGTTGCGGCCTTGCCGTACCTGGAAATCAGATCGCTCATATTGGTTCTTTACCCACCGGTCGGCGTTAAGATATTTTAGACTGGAATTGAACAAAGGCAATTCCTGCAAGCCTTCCGGCGGCGGGCTGGCGCTATCTTCTGCGAATGGGATTACATCCGAATCGGCATACTTAGTACCGTCCGAACCCTGATAATTGAAGATCCACGAGTGCTTCACCGTCTGATCGCCTTCATAAAAGGTTAGATCAAACGAGGTCTCTTCCTTTTCGGCATCCTGGAAAAGCACATCCTTGCCGGTGCCCAGATTGACCAGGTCCCCCTTAAGCGTAAGCCCATTCTTGAGCAGATACCCCTTGTCGAGCGACTGACGCAACACTAACAAACTTTGGATGACAGATGATTTACCCATGCCGTTCATCCCGGTGAACAGGTTCAGGTTGCTGCAGTCCAGTTCAAGAGTTTTAAGCGATTTGAAGTTTTGTATCTTGATTTTACTGATCATGGTAGGTAGCTAAGGTCTGGTCGATGATATGATGGATGTCCGTAAAGCGTCTCACTACCTTTCTGCGATCCCCGGTTCCGGAACTGATCGCGGCATTGAACTCTTCGCTGTTATTCAACAGGTGAATAAAGGCCTCCTTGAGTTTTAACTTGTTGCGCACCAGCAAATCGATCGCCCCGTCATTCAAGCGGCTGATCGCGACCGACCAAACTTCAAATAGCGCCTTGTTGATCGGCTTCCGTTTGTCGCGGATCCGGTAGCGTTTGCGAAAAGCATCTTCTCCAAAGATCTTAATAGCTGCCAGCATGGCTTTATCGAACCGGTCCATCACTTCATCAAGGTCTGTTTTGCTCATGGAGTAGATCACCTCCATTCCCATGTTCAAAAACGAGTCGAGGTCTGATCTATAACGATCCAGGGGCAGCACATAAAATGAAAAAAAGCGGGTGGTAAATTCCCGGTCCAGCATCCGGTCATCTTTGATCGAGAAGGAGGTCGCTTTTTTAAAGGACCGAAGTTCCGCCAGCCGTTTGATAAAATCGGCAGGAACACCTTGGTTCAACGCGTTCCTGATTTCCTGGGAAGTCAGAATGAGTCCGCCCGTATTGATCCTTTTGAAGACAATAAACTTCAATTGCTTAGGCGTCCCCGGTGAAATGATATAGGTCGTGATCTCGAACTCTTCGATCCTTCTTTGCAAGTTGCCAGGAAGATCTGTAAAACGGAAGCCATTGAATTGATTAAGGAATTCCAGGTTTTGCAGGGCGAAAGTTTGCCTGACCACGAAGCCGTTCAGTGCGCTCAACCGCTGCAACCCGTCGACGACCAGCCAGTTGTCGTCATCAGACCCATCGAAATAAAAGGCCGGTAAAGGAAATCTGATCAGGATAGATTCGATCAGGCGGCTTTGTTTGGTCAGATCCCACAAATTGGCCTTGCGCTGAAAGCTGGTGTTCATGTCGATCTCTTCCCGGTCCAATCGTTTTAATATCAGGTCCATCGACATGGTCCGCGTCTTGATGTCCACTTTTCCGGGATCGAAAGGGTTTTCGATGGTATAGTCGCCGCTTTCTACATCTTCGTATTCAACGTCGGTATTGTTGCTATCGGTTTGTATCTCGTATAAATAATCGACCTCGATGTCCCGCTGATTTTCTTCTGAGGCAGATTTGATCAAACGTATCACTTCTGTGGGTTCTATGGAGAATTTTCGTTTACCCTCATCAGTCAGCCGCCACATAGAACGTTTTGGACTGTCGATCAATCCAGTCCTTTTCAAATAATTTCTTGCCCAGGCCAGCCGATAACCAAGTTCTGTCCGGTTACCCTCTTTTTGATTATGCGGTAAGGAACGCGCTTCTTCCGATAGGTTCAATCGCGTCGCGATAACGGACTCCATGGCGTCAACACTGAGTTGTCCTAATTCTTTTAAAGCTTCAAATACCAACGGGGTCAGATGTTCATATTTAGGCACTTCCTGCAAGACGCCGCTGGCATCGTAAAGATGCGCTTCACCCTGGATTTCAGCGGGTAATCCCTGCCCTTTGTCCGTCAATGCGGTACTTTGCAGGTAGAAACGGAGCCAGCTTTCCCGGAAGCAATAAGCCACTTGTCCGATCGATGTACGGTAACGCACAATACCCGAGGCATAGGCTTTCGCCAGTGCCCTCACGTCAACATAGCAGTTGAAAGCCCGCCCGATATTGGCGCCCCATTCCTCGATATTCCAGGCACACAGTAGTTCCGCGGCGCTTGGATCAGGTTTATAAATACCTAAAAGCAGCGTAAGTTCGTTCTCCATATCGCGGAGATCGAATCCCATACGGTCGAGCGCCGCCGAGAACTGAACCTTTTTTTCATAAGGCCGATTTTCTCTTCCGCCAAAAGTGATCTTCTTCAGGTAGACATGTAGGATCCTGATATGCCCTTCCATAATAATATGAAATTGATAATAACCGCCGCGGCCAGTCAGGAGTAACTGAGGGTCAAAGCCTTGATCTTGAAGCATCACCGTTAGCGATTGCAATTCATCAAACTCGGTGAATACTTCACCGGTTTCTATACTGCCATCCATATGTGCTTCGAACCCTGTCATTATAATATTTTAACACAATAATATTCATTCTTTCTGGTATTCGCTTTATCAAAAGCGCCTTTTACGCTATTAACTCGGCGGGAGAGGCATGGTCGTCAAAATTGTCACATGAGATCCGGGTCGATATAGGTCAGGTAAAGAATTTGGTCCTGAAAATGGTAACGTGACCGAAAAGCGAAGATGCTAATGATTTTTGCAAAACAAAAAGACGTGTAAAAAAATCGGTTTTTAAGAATTCGGCTCTTAAATTTGATCCTATGAAACCTTATCCAACAGATCTTCGAAGCCTCACCCGCCAATTAGAAACATTTGAAGGCTGCAGCGATGTCACCGAATATTTCCTTAAACGGTCGATCGATGAAGTGATGTCCACGGATGACGGCGGCGAACTGAGTTACGGCAGTTTTTATCAACTGTTCCTTCCGGGTGTGGTCAGATCGAATATCGAACATATTTATCAGCATAGTGGATCGCCAATAGAGAAGATCTTTTTTGCGTCCCTGCAATTGCTGTTCATTAGAAGTCAGGTCCCATGTCTGCATTTCTGGGGCGCTTCAGAGAATGCCGAAGCGACGATCGCTGCTTACCGGGAAAAACATCTGGGGATCATGCGCTGGATAGATAGTTACCGGGAAGCAACCTGTGATCAGGAATTAGCGCGCTTTAATCTTGCTTTAAACGAAAAGGTCGAAAAAGGACAAATGACCGCGGAGGATGTGACTGAGGTCGGCATCCATCAGCACCTGATCGCCAATTTTGAATGGCATGGCATTCATGCCATGATGCAGGCCGGGCTACCTGGGATCAAGGTGAACGGCCGTTCGATCCGCTGCGACCTGCTGATATGGGTACCCGGCGATGAAAGCGTCAAGATCATTATTGAATGTGATGGTTTTGCCTGGCATTCGTCAAAAGAAAGCTTTGTGAGCGACCGGGCGAGGGACCGGCAATTGCAATTGAATGGCTACCGCGTCATCCGTTTTTCCGGCAGCGAGATCAATGAGGACCCCAGCCGGGTAGCCAGCGAACTTTTTGATCTTTTACAAGCTATTAACCCGGAGATCATCTAGCAATTAACCCAAAACGCCTCTTTCCTGGTACAGCAAAAAAGCCTCCGATACGATATCCGCTGCCTGGGGGTCTAAATAGGGGATCACAATGTCCCGAAAATTTTGAGGCGTCCGAACGATATACTTGCGCAGATAGGTATGCGTTTTTTCTTCCCGCAGGGTGAGTGTATGCAACAAGTGGATGCATTGCAGTAGTTGTGCTTTGAATTGCAGCTGATCGATCTCGCCAGCCTGGAGTTGTACTAATAAGCCATGAATGCCGTCTTTAAAATTACTGATCACGGATTCCGCGCGATCCAGACGCAATTCCAGGCGGTTCAGTAAACAGATCTCTATGGTGCGCTGACCTCTTAGTTGCCCGTCAATGCCGGTGATCCTGATCCCTTCGCCGTTGGGGTCCAGGACAAACTCAAAAAAATCCTCTGGATGGTCGATCTCCGGATGAAGCAGGTAAGGCATTTCATCCAGCAGCGGCGCGGTATGTGCCCTGCAAAGCGCCAGGTCCAGCTGACCATCCGTTAAAAAACTGGGCCCTGCTACCCTTGGCCCAAGAATGGGAAATTGATTGTGTTTAGCGCCATCGCGGTTACAGGTGATACAGGAAGGTATCAGGTTACTCCATTCGTAGCATAACCAATAATACCCCAGATGGCCCGCTTCTTCGGATATGCCCTTTTTAGGCCGGTAATGTTCGATATCCGCTTTGGTAAGCCGTTCGCAATAAGCGCATTTATATTGATAGGCTATCGACAGCTGATCCTCTACGCGGGAGCGCCGGCCGTCGGGGGTGTTATAAGTCTCCCGGTAGACGGCATCTGAGATCAGCGTTAAGTTACGCGTATTTACAATAAGCGTTAAAGCCGCGAGCGTAGCTTCGGAGGCCAGCCGTACCGTTTTGTCTTCATCCCGCTTGATCACATATCTCATTGGCCGCGCTGTCTAAATAAACGGATCAGTTCCTGTTCTTTTTCATCAGAGAGATAGGCAGCGATCCGGGACTTGACCTGATCATTGAATTCCAGTTCGGAGTAAGTGGTCTCAGTTCTTACCAATTTCTTGTCCTCGTGACTTTCCGGAATGATGTCATCAAGACCGAAGATCGGTGAGGTCAAAATGGTATTGGGTAGCAGGTCCCCTAAATGCAAACGCTCGTCAAGGCGTGTTACCCTGACCCCCTCATCGCGGATGCGCTCCACCCTGAACAGCTGACTGTTCTTGGGAGCCCCCAATAGTGGAATAGGGCTATGCGTTGATGCGATGAATTGGATCTTAGGAAAGGTCCTGGTCAATTGGATCACGATATTCTTCTGCAGCTTGGGATGGAGATGGATATCGATCTCATCGATCAGCACAATACCAGTGAATTCCGAGGGATCGCTGATCTCGGGCTGCTGCATATAGAGGCGGACAAGGATATCGCCGATCATTGCGATCATGCTTTTAAGCCCCGAAGCCAGCTTATCAAAGGTAACACTTGGTAATTCCTGGCCGTCGTTATCCTGCTCGATATAGGTGGTGCCGGCCTGATCATTGACCTGATGGCTAAAGTCGATGCGATGCAGGTTCGGCAAAATATCGGTCAGGATCTCCGTAATAAAATATTTGCGCTTATCGAAAAGCGCTTTGCCGGCCGGGTCGCTGCGCCAACGTTCGAATTGGTGCTGCAAATCGATCAAATAGGTCTCGTCATCAAATAAAGAGGCGGTCAAATCATCGAAATTTGGATCCGGTAAGGGCGATTGTGGCCGGTTCTTAAGATGATTGGTGCGTAACCGGGATTGCCCGTAAGCTGCGAATCCATAAGTGAGCGGATAATTTTGTACAGAGCCTTCAGGCGGGTGCACGATCCAGGTGACCTCGCCGTCTTCAAAAAACAATTTCAGATTCACTTTGGGTGCCGCGTTGTCTATGCCCTTTGAACCCACATCAATACCGCAGATCGCGGCTGCAACCGCTCTTAATATCGACGACTTCCCGGTACCGTTCTCCCCGGTAAAAAATATCCATTGGGAGGAAAAAGGGATATCGGTGATTTGCAAATGCTTGATCGGGCCGAAATCCGTAATTTCGATGCTCTGGAGTTTGATGGTTGCGGGTGCTTCACTATCGATATAGGCGTTGGTCTGCTGAGCCCTGTAACTATCTACCTTCGATTTTTGTTCCTCAAACTCGGTCGCCGAAATGAAGCCGATGCTAGTTTTGTCGTCTTTAAAAAAGGTGGGACCATATTGGGTGATGATCTCATCGATCTCAGCTTTGTCCGTACGGATAAAAGTGTCTAATGAAGACAAATAAGGGCCGGCGTATTTTTTGCGAAAGCGCTTGCCGCTGACCTCCAACTGAAGTTCATTTAACAGGTAGGTATTGATGAACCGCCGCTTCTCATCAGAATCCGAGGTGTTTATCTCCAAATAGGTCTCGCCGGTAAGAAATTCTATGACGAAAATAATATTGGGGGATTTATTCTTCCAATCCATCCCTGTCCAAAAAGAAACTGCCAGATAGCTTTCGTTACCGTAGAACCAGTAGCCGTGTTCCAATTTACCTTCCCGGTTGCTCCGCCGAAATGTAAAATGGAACGATGGATCAGTATTCCAATGTCTGACCAGCAGTTGGTAAACTTCATTATGTACCGTCTGGACTTGCATTGTCAAGGTCTCAACTCAAAATAACTTGTCATTTGATTAGGGTCACTTTTCTTGGGCAGTTTTTTCGTTCCCCATTTTCCGATACCGAACTGCTCGTTCATAAATCGGGGCACCCAATCCTGTGCAAGGTCTTCTTTGTTTTGAAGATCGTCAGGTAAAGATCCGGCGATCTTCATTTTTAAAGCCATCCAGCGCCCGGTCCCTGCTTTTATTTCGCTTAAAAGCTTACTATCATCGCGGACCTTTGCGAATGCGTTCTTGACATACATTTCCAAGACGTCTTCCTGACTCAGTTCTGCCTGATATCCTTCCTCATCATCAATTTCTACTTCTACTGTACCAACAGTCTCCCGTACACTCTGCAGCTGCTTGGCGAACTTGTCTTTTAGAAGTGACCCATAGGTTTTAGCGGCCGGAGCCTCATAAGCCAGATCACGGACTTTATAAATGGCTTCGAAGCTTAAAACTCTTACCGATAAAGGATACGGCTTACCGCCCGAACTACTCCAGAAAATTCCGTTACCGGGTATCGGCTCATTCAACAAGGAACTGAGCAGGTCATTACTGAAGTGCGCATTCGCTTTGCGAAGTGCGGTCAGATCGACTGCTGATAGTAGATGAAAGATGAACCAATTATCGCCTTGACTTAGGATCTCATCGGAAATACTGCCCGGTTGCTGGGTGATCAAAACCGCACCTAAACCGAATTTACGGCCTTCTTTTACCCAGGCTACATATGGCCCTTCCGCGCCTCCGGAACTACCCAATACAGACTGCGCTTCTTCAATGACCGCGATAGTCGGTATGCTGTTAGGCTCTGCTTTCGTAAATTCATTTTGATTATGCTCGAAGATTTGCTGCAAAATGATACCTGATAAGATCAGTCCGTTCTGACCGCGCATCTGCGAGATATCGACAACACATAATTTACCGTTGCGCAGAGATTCAAAAAGCATATCCAGCATTTGGCTGCTCGGATCGTGAATGAGTCTGACGATAGTGGTAATATTCGATCGGATAGCGATAATCTCGGCATCCTGACGGTCCGTTTCTCTGTCTCCCAGAATGATTTCCCGAAGATCTTCGAGCGGCGTCGTATTTCCAAGCCGGTAAACGAGGTCGACCAGTCTGGTCCAATTGGCCGCATTTAGGGCTTTCAATTTTTGCACGTTTTGCTGCGCCTGCCGTTCAGCAGGCAAGGCGATCGCAATAACCTCTGCGGGTTTTAAACGCCGGATATCTAGCTTGATACTTCCTGCTACGAAGGACTGGTATAACGGGCTTGTCGAAGCTCGGTTGGTAAAAACCACAACCTTATCTTCCAATTCCGGCACATCGCAAAGCCCTGGCCGGCCGCTATCGTCGGGCCAGAAATACTCACCATCAGGGTCAAAGATGACGGTACCTACCGGAACCTGTTTCCCTTTTCGGGTGATAGTTGGCGGTGTGGCATAGAGGGTACTGAACAAGAGTTTAACCAGGTTGGATTTTCCGAATCCGGCTCTCGCAAAAACGAAAGAACGCCTGGAGACTAATTGCTCGACTTTGAATCTGGCCTTTACCTCAGGCGATTTTGGCAACATCCAGGGTTCCAGAATAGCTTGGCTATTAGGTTTAGATCCATTGAAGACAAATTCACCATAAGCTAGGTAGCCAAAGGCTGCGGCGGGTCTGACTTCATCGATCATTAGGTTATGTCCTGCGACCTCCTGTAATAATTCATCACTTAAAAAAGCCACTTTACTGCCTACATGTGGAAGACGGCGGTGAGAAGGAGCGAATTGTATCTCTTCCCCTTTTTTGCGCAGCACACCCAATACCCGGATATCGATCTTATATTTCAGATAACCTTCTCTAAGATCCTCCGAAATTTCTCTGCGTTCAGAGATAGACCGCAGAGCGTAATCCTCGCCTGCTGAACCTGCCAGCTTTCCCATAGCGGCTACCGCAGTGATACGGCCAAGAACGGCCTCATCGTCGCCTTCCAAAGCTACGATCAAAAACTGTCCGTGCATTGGGATGTTCTGGAACGAATTGTCATAACCAAGTACGATATCCGCGTGGAATTCAAGCCCGCCTTCGCTAAAGCCTTTGAATATGCCTACGATCTTGCCTTCTGAGAAAAATTTCATGATTGACGATTTGCGATAGAGGAGTTAGTAAAGGTTTGGTGATCAACAATATGCCGTTGATCAGATGGAAGTAAATTTTTTACGGAAGCAACGACCTCGTCCTGTAGGATGTCCAGATCAAAATCGACCACTTGAGCATGTTCCAGTGCTTTTTGGAGGCAAGCCGGATAATGCGGTACCGGAAAGCCGTCGAAGGTATCCATGTATAGATAACCAAAGATATCAGCATCAGAATCCGTCTGCGAATTGAGCAGGTCAATTGCCCAGACCGGGTCACCCGCTTGTTTACCGAAACGGGCTAAATATAGACTGCCTGCCGAGAATTTATTCACTTCGCTATCGGCATTGTCTTCGTCTGTACGAGCCATGTATTCTTTCCATACATAAGACCGCTCTTCCATCAGTTCCGGTACACGAGCGAAACGGGGATCTCCGGCAGGAAAGACCCCTTCGAGTTGCATGGCCAAGGAATAACGGCTCAGCACCTGACTATGTTTAGCGATGCCCGCAATATAGATTCTGATCTTTTTTTCTTTGTAGTCATTGTCGATCTTCTGCTTGATCCGATCCATCATTTCAATGAACAAAGGTCGCTTCTTCGCTTGATCGTATTTGAAAATCTTGCTTCGGAGCAAGCCGTCCCGGACGATCACTGTATGGTTAGCAAATCCTTTATAACAGATCTTATCATATAAGACCGCCCATTCACAAAGGTCCCGATAGGTAAGTACCCAAGATTTTGAGATATCCTCGGGATGTTCCCGCATCTTTTTACCAGAAGGTATCATTGGACTGAGTTCACTCAGCGTTTTGCATTTAAGATCGCGCATTAGTGTGCCCAAAACTGTTTTAGGTTCGCCTCGTTCGTCAAACTGGCGGGCGCTTAATTCGTCCGTATTAGTCGAAGGTGTCAGGACGTCCGAACACTCATTATTGCCATTAGAATCTACTACGCGGATCAACTGAAAATAAAAAGGGTTGTAGACCAGTTTATTGCTCGTTCCATCGGTCGCCACTAAAGAAAAGGTATTGATCGTACGCGGCTTAATCACCCGGACGGAGGCCTTGATCTCCGAAACTTCGCTGCGCAGATCAGTTAATAGCTGCCGCTCTACAAATGCGCAATCTCGGATCGCCTGCTTGATATAAGGTAATTCATCCGGATCAAACATAATTAAATGGTTAAGGTCGCATAAACATCTATTTCTTCTACGTAAGTCCCGGTTTGCCCTTTGAACTGATTCGCCTGCCGTTTCGCTGGAAAAGGCTCACCGGCTGATCTCAGTGCTTTGAGTTCCCAGCCGCAATCTGCCGTGATCAGGGACTCTTTGATGATCTCCCTGGGTGTTTTAACCGACAAACTGGGCAAGGCGCCGAAGCGGATCACCATCTTTGCATTGGGTTTGCATTTGAGCGCCGTATTAGACCATACTTTGGCCAGATCATTGATAAAAGTTGTTTCCGAACCATGCTTTAACTGACTGGCCGAAGAGTAATTGACCTGGTCACTTCCGCCCAGAAACCAATTTCGCAGCCATTGGTCCTGTTCGTAGGTGGACATCCCAAAATAAGGCGGCGAGGTGATCACCCAGCTGATATCCTGATCGAAAGTATCCGCTATCGAACGGCTGTCTCCTAGAATGATTTGACCATCCACTTTTCGGGGCAGTTCTTTGTTGAACACATAGGCTGCCTTTCGCTTGACCAGGCTAGCCAAGTCAACTTTATCAGCGATCAGCCCATTTTTTATCCAATATTGGACGGAATAATTTGGCTTGGTCGCAAAGGTCCTCGGCATCTGATTAGACAGGTAAGAAGCTTGCGTTTTCATTTTGGGGCCGTGCAGAATACCAAGGATAATTGCACGCAGAGAAATATCGATGTCGTCCAGCACCGCTTTGGTCATAAAATATAGACGTAATTTGCATATTTCCGCCAGTGTTTCAGGATGATAAGCTAGTTCCCAGTATTCACCCTGCGGCAGATCAGTATCGGACATTTCGGCCAATACCGCCCGGCAGCGGGCATCGATCTCGTTCTCTGATACATAGAGTAATTTACTTTGTGCTACGGCCTGCGCAATAGGGTTGCTGTCAACACCATAAGAATTTAATCCCAGCAAGCGTGCCGCAAAATTTGTAGTCCCCCGCCCGCAGAAGGGATCGTAGACCAAATCGGTTTTCCTGGCGCGCTGCAAAGTTTGAAACGGAAAAGCCAAAGGAAACATCGTAAAATAAGGGCATATCGTATTAAGCCTAAGCCTAGGATGTGATCTGTTATGTATCTGGATAGTTTCCTTTTTCATACGGCCGCAGCGACGTCTCCATCGTTATAGTTTAAAAACAGTGCGCTGAACTGATCGATGATCACCAGCCCGTTTGTACTTAACGGTGACCGCAGATCATAGTGGATAATCCGATCAAAAAAACAGTTTGATGATCGAAAAATAAAATTGTATAAGTTGCTATTGTTGAGGATTATGGTCATGAAGTTGGATCACGCTTAGAGCAGCTAAAGCTATAAATGTTTTTTAAATTTACAATTTTTAAATTGATTACGGTTTTGTCTATCAAATTAACAAAAATGTAGCCTGTTTTGGTTGAATCTTTATCTAAAATCAGCGGCGCCGTGCCACAAAATGATGGGAGGCCGCCGTTTATGTAGTTGTTTTAATACTATCGGCAATCGCCTCCGACGCCGCCCAACTTGTTTCCTTTTTTCCTTCTTTTGGGAGTAGCTGCAAGCATCAAATAGTTGTTAATGGTGTTTCGCGAGTGCAGATGCATTCAAGGCTATGTAAACTAAATTACAGATTAGAAGGGCTTGTACCTAAAAAACTCGTTTTGCTGATATGCTCCCAAATCGTTACTTTTATCCAAAACCCTTATAATGCCTTTTCAACCTGAATTAATTACCCGGGAAAGCGTACTGCAGGCTGTTGAGCAGATCGAACGGGATCAGTTCCAGCTCAATCCTGCAACTGCCTACCAGGTAAGGATCAACGATAAAAATTACCCAACCAAAGAGATTGTTCGCTATGCCTACCGCCTGGCAACAGGTGAGGAGCCGGGTATCCTTTATGGCGGCGAACAGGTAAACCGCATCCTGCGTAACCTTAAATTTGAGGTAGAACGTAAAATCAAATTGTGGAAGCTAGGCTGTAACTGGGATAGCGGCGCGCCCAATTTCTTTCCCATGCTTCAACGCGAGCGGATGGTTATTACGGTTGGAAAGTATCACTATAATGTTGGTGATATCGTCATCATCACCGAAGGCTTCACGGTTATTGCATTGGGTAAAGTGCAAACCAAACTAACGCCGATAACGGAACGCCCGGAGCTGAACGAAGAATTCGACCGTCTCGAAGTTCCGTTTGACGATTGGTTGCTTTTCGCATCAGTAGAATGGTATAATCTGACCGAAACACAAATTTTTCTTTATAAACTTCAGCCGGGCATCCGCCAGGTGCACAAACACGAAGTTATTCAGAAAGTACTTGATATCTGGGATAACCGCCAGCTCAAATACTCTGAGATCAGTTTTTACCTGAAAGACTACCACGAAAAAGCAGATCCCAACTGGCATTTTCCCTGTTTGGTGCTCGTACCAAGGGCCTGGAATGACTTCGGCTATCAAACGTGCTTCGAACTGCTGTTTTTTACCACCGAAGAAAAACGCACCAGTTTCGGCGAAGTGAAGATCCTGCAGCGCGGAGAAATGCTGACTCGTCTGCCACGGGAATTTACAGAACTCGGCCCGGAATACGCCTCACTGGGACAGTCGATCGCTTACTATAAAGACCTCCGGAGCGAGTTTCCTTCGGAATATAGGGATATTGCACGTGCATTGCGCGACTGTAGTTATTTCCCAGATGTCCGCAGGCTAGTCGAAGATGAGCCCGCGTTTAATTCATCGCTGATTCGTACCAGCGAAGCACAGCTTGCGCTCTACGAATCCAGCGACCTTATACAAAGCGGGCTGGCCAATATGGAGCCGGAGTTTAGCTTTAAATTTGAATACCAGGTTCCCGGAGCTGCTTTACCGCACGAAGTTGACTTTTCCTTTAACAGAGAAAAACCCTTAGCAAACAGTTTTTTCTGCCTGATCGGGAAAAACGGCACCGGAAAAACACAACTACTAGCCCAACTCGCTAAAAAACTTTCTGATAACAGTGAAGAAGGGGTCTTCTCACCTGAGCGGCCTTCCTTCACCAAGATTATCGCCATTAGCTTCAGCCTCTTTGATGATTTTGAAGTGCCCACTAAACAAGCGATCAATTATGAACTCATCAGTTTCAAACAAAACAAAAACCTGCTGAACACGGAAGAAATATCCCAACTGCTCTGGAAAGCTTACAACCAGCTGCTGAAAAGCCGGACCCGAAAAAATATCTGGCTAAACTGTATACGAAATTACCTAGACGTGGATTTCATGCGCATCAATCTCACCGAACTGGAAATGCTCGGGAAAAGGCAGGATTTTGATCAGCGGGTCAACCAGGCACTCAGTTCCGGCCAGCGCATCATCTTTCACCTCATCACCCGACTGGTTGCGGGGATGGAACAGAATTCGATCATCATTTTCGATGAACCTGAAACCCATCTGCATCCCAATATCGCAGGCAAACTCATGGCCGCATTACGCTACGTGCTACATAGTTTCAGTTCCGTTTGCGTGCTCGCCACTCATTCCCCAGTCATAGTCCAGGATATTCCATCGCGCTTTATCCGCATCATTGACCGTAAAGATGATATCCCTTTTGTCCGCCGGCCGATTATTGAATGCCTCGGTGAAAACCTCACCAATATCAACAATGACATTTTCCACGTGGATGAAGACACCACCTTATACAAAACGATCCTGAAGGATTTGTTTGAACGCTTGTCCTTGCAGCAGATCGACCGCCTTTTTGATGGCCACCTGAGCCTCAATGCCAGGATGTATTTACAAAACCTAAGCGACAACGCCAATGATCAACTGTAATTACGACGCCATCGACGAAAACCAGTTCTTCCTAACAGTAGCAGGAGAAAAACATCAGGCCAATGAGCTGACCCTGAACGGCCTCGCGCCTAGGGTTCAGCTCGCTTATGATACTTACCTGAATAATTTCCCCGGCCTTTGCCAGCAACCCCATTCATTGTTTGCCGCCGATCCACAACGATCACGTGATGCCCTGCAGGACTGTTATGGCAGCCCGACCCAGAGTTTTAAACAATTTAGAAAAGATTACTCAGCACGCCAGCACCCGGCTATCCAGGAGCTGTGTCCCTACTGCATGATCGAAACCGGCTGGACCCTCGACCACTACATCGGCCAGACCGCATTTCCGGAATACGCCATCTTGACCAAAAACCTTTTACCCTGCTGCTTTAAATGCAATCAGCAGAAAAATGCAGCCTGGCGCGAAGACGGTGAGAAAGTGTTCATCAATTTTTACGACGATACCTTCCTGCAGCACCGCTTTCTCGATGCTACGGTGCTAATACACAATAACGTACCCGTCCTTCGCTACCAGCTCATTCAGCCGGCAGCCATCACTGATGAAGACTTTGCATTGATCCGGCGGCATTTCCTCGCCCTCGGTCTGCTCGTCAAATACAACAACAAAGCCCATAACCGCTTTTCCACCGAAATTGCAGCCATCCGTAAAAGCATAGACAGGGGAAAATCAGATGCCACCATACGCCAGGACTTTCTTGACCGTTATGACAGCCACGTCGATCAGTATGGGCGGAATCACTGGGAGACAATGGTCTATCTTAGACTAGCAAATCATGTTCCTCAGGTAAGAGCATTGCCAATACCATGATCAAGGCCACCTCGGCGAGCATGTAGTAGGACTGATCGTTTGTAATTTATATTGCATCAATCGCTATTAATGCGTATCTTTATGTAAGTCATTAGGAATTAAACTGTTGCAAATTAAATGTGGAGAATTCGGGAATTACCACACTTACAAACTTGTAAAATATTGAATATCAACGGATTATTGAGATAGGTTCGAGTCCCGTCCATTCCGCCAAGTACATTTTCAAAATTGTAAAAAGCCCTTGATTTTAATAATTAAGGGCTTTTTGGCTTTTAAGGGTTTCCCGAAATTGCCAAAATTGTCAATATTCTGAGCGTCATTCGTGCGTCCTTGTCTTAATCAAAAAAAGACGCACGAATATCTAGTTAAGAAATTGATTGCCAGCCTGTTCATGTGATGAACATCTTGATTTCCAATAACTGCATTTCGAAATTTGTTTAACTTTTAATCATTTCGTTATGTTAGAAAAAAGCTTCGGGTTATTCTTCTTTTTGAAGCAGCCCAAAAATGAAAATGCTGTAGAAAGGTATGTTTATCTGCGTATCACTGTTGATGGAACATCAAAGGAATTGTCTACTAAAAGACTTTGGGAGCCTTCTCGCTGGAGCCAGGAAGCCGGACGTGCCATAGGAACTAAGGAAGATGCTCGCGCACTTAATAATTACTTAGATGTTTTGTCAAGTCAAGTCTATCAGGCTAAACAAAATTTACTGGAAGGCCGGAAACCTATAACTGCTGAGGCACTCAAAAACCTCCTTACAGGCAGCGGCGAAACCAAACGAACAATTTTAGCTGTATTTAAACGCCATAACGAGCAAATGAAAGCCTTGGTCGGAAGTGTCGGGCCTGAGAGTAGAGTTGCAAGACTCTTATTTATACTGACTTACTTTAAACTCAAATATAAAAATAAAAATCAAAGTAAACAAATTTGTTGACCAGAAAAATTAATTCTCATAGAGTTTCGTTGAATGAAAGATGAAACCTTCTTATTTAGAATTAAATTCGGATTACGCATTAAAGAATTAAGAATACAGAGAAAAATAGAGCAAGCTGTTTTAGCCTCAGAACTGAATAAGGATAAGCAATTTATTAATCGTTATGAAAATGAGGGCGCGAATCCTCGGGCTGATATTATTCAAGATATAGCAAAGGCTCTGAAATTGGATAAAATTGATGAGTTATTCGATTTCAAAAGTCTTAACGAATCAGAAATTCAAAAGATTTATGCGAAAATCAAAAAATCTTAGATTGGCCAAATATTAGGCTTATTGAAAAGTTTAGTAGTAAACAAATTTTATGAATTCCTTCGCCAATGCAAGCACTTTGTCATTGAAATGCCGATAGTACAGGAAAGATAGCCTTGTCCCACTCCCGTAAATACTACCAATTATTAAATTATTTTAATAAGAACGTGTAGAGCATTCATACGGTCTCTTTTATTTTATTTCGTAAGTAACTGATTTTCATCGGATTGCCAATTATTAATGAGTGTTATTATAGCTACAGAAACGAATGCAAATAACTGACTTGACTTCAAATTGGTCTCTTGGAAAACGATTGTAGGGATGTTCCCCAATTTAGTGTTTTAGTAGAAAATTGCAAAGGTTCTTGACGGTTAGATTATCTCAAAACTACGGACTCTCTTGCAGTTTTTTTAATATAACCCATTGATTGATTTTTTAATTTGTATATTGTATATAATACAATAAGTAAGATATTTGTGCTCGTATGTTAAAAAGCAATTCTGTATTAAATTTTGATAATGGTTTGGCAAACCCGACTTATTCCAGAGTGCGGGAAAAACTTCGTGAAGACATCATTTCCGGATATTTTGCATCTGGAAAAAGGCTCAAAATAGCTGAACTTGTTGCCCGGTACGGTGTGAGCCAGATGCCGATTCGCGAAGCTCTTCAACAGTTACAAGGGGAAGGGATCGTAATTATTGAGCCCAATAAAGGTGCTCATGTCCGTCAGATCGATGAACATTTTCTGGAGAACATGTATGATATCCGTTTATTGATCGAGGTTTATTTAACTGTTAAGTCTGCTGACCATTTGACATCTAAAGAATTAAAGCAATTGCAATTAATACAGATCCAGTATGAAAAATCAGCGGCGAAAAAAGATTATGTGGCCTGTCTTAATCATAATAAGAGTTTCCATGCTGTAATTTATAAATTAGCAGACAATCCAGAAGGCATTCAAATATTGGAACGCCACTGGCAGCTGATTAACAGTTTACGGCAAACCTACGGTTTCGGCAAAGACCGCACTGCTGAGATTATTCATGAACACCGCGCCATTATAACTGCACTTGAAAGTAAGGATAAGAATGCTATTGAAACAGCCGCGACAGCGCATTGTTTAAATGCACGTACTGACCTTGTAGCTCAAATGAAACTAAAATAAAACTTTAAAAAAATAATTACTTGTTAATCAGGTATTTAACGTAATTTTATTATATATTGTATACAATATATAATAATTGTGTTTACATTTGATTTAACGGAAACCAATCTGTTAAACCAATTAATCTTACGATCAAAGCAGCCGTTGTACAAAAAAACTTTGCTCTGTAATGTAAACCTAAATTAACCAAGTAATTTAAATGCTATGTTAAACCAATTACTAAACTGTAAACCATGGAAGAACTTGCGGTGGTGGGCACTGTCATGTTTTCTATGTATGACTTTATCACCTGCTTTCGCCCAGGTTACGCTTTCTGGAAAAATAACCACGACCGACGGGAAAAACGTCCCTTTCGCGACAGTTGCTTTAAAAGGCACTACTAAAGGTGCCTTGTCCGATAATGATGGACATTATAGCTTGGTAATTGACCGCGCTGACGGGATTTTGGTTGTGAGTTGCATGGGTTACGCCAGAAAGGAAATACCGATCAATGGTAAAATGATTGTCAACATCACTATTGAAGCCGAAAATCAAGCTTTAGAAGAAGTAAAAATCATCGGTTATGGTACACAAAAAAAGCGGGACTTGACCGGTTCAATGGCTTCTGTAGGTGAAAGAACATTAAAGGAAATGCCGGTATCATCTCTTGAACAGGCTTTGCAGGGCCGCACTTCCGGCGTTCAGGTAACGCAGTCTAACTCTGCGCCCGGTGGTTCGATTAGTATTCGAATCCGCGGAGGAAATTCGGTTTTAGGCGGAAGTGAACCCTTGTATGTTATTGATGGTTACCCCGTGAGTAATGCTTCTTTATCAACCACCGATTCTCAGCCTACGGCTGGTAATCCGTTATCTACCATAAACCCTAATGATATAGTATCTATCGATGTATTGAAAGATGCCTCGTCAACCGCCATTTATGGTTCAAGGGGCGCTAACGGCGTGGTAATCATCACCACCAAACGTGGTAAAGCCGGCAAGGGCCAGGTAGACTTTGATACTTATCGCGGCACGCAACGTATTAGGCACGCAATACCTTTGTTAGACGCTCAGCAGTATATCCAGATCGCTAATCAAAGGGCTACCAATAATGGTACGGCTGTCCCATATCCAAGCACGACACCGTTCACGGCTAATACCAATTGGGAGGATGAGGTTTTTAAAACTGCGCCTATCGCCAATTATTCGCTGGCATTTTCTGGCGGCTCAACGGAAAGCCGTTATCAAATCTCAGGAAACTGGTTCGACCAACAAGGTATCGTAGTGGGCTCCGGATTCAAAAGAGGTGCTATTAGGGCCAATTTGGACAGTAAATTAAGTTCGAAGTTTAGCATTGCTACAAGCCTCGCCGGTTCAAGATCTATCAACGACCAGGCGCGTACTACAGTAAGCCTGAACCGCGGAGGTATTTATCTGGCTTTGGTTGCTCCTCCAGTGGCGCCGGCACTGAATACGGATGGTAGTTATTTCTCTATTGGTACAATCCCTACGGCTGACCCGGCCTGGAATAATCCACTGGCTTTACTACGGGGCCAAACCTTTTCTACGACTACCAACCGTTTTTTGGGTAATACCAATTTGAGTTACCAAATACTACCTGAACTAACATTCAGTGTTCGGCTGGGAATCGATTACAATGATTTCCGGGCTGACGATTATGCTCCCCGTTATATTACCTTCGGCGCGCCTGGCGGAGTAGCCGCCGTGGCAGAGGGCAACATTACGGATCTGCTCAATGAAAATATTTTGGCCTATAAAAAACAGTGGGGAGATCATAGCTTTGATTTTACAGCTGGTTATACCTGGCAGCAGAATGTAAGCCGCACTTTATCAGCGACCACGTCCGGGTTTAATAGTGATGTATTAACCACCAATAATTTAGGGGCAGGCAGCGTAATCGGCGTGCCGGGGACAGATAAAAGCCAAAGTACATTGCAGTCTTGGCTGGGACGTATCAACTATAGCTACAAAGGACGGTATCTGGCGACGGTTTCTGCCCGTGAGGACGGATCCTCTCGGTTTGGTAATGGCAATAAATATGGATTTTTTCCGTCAGGCGCTTTGGCTTGGCGAATATCTGAGGAAGAATTTTTAAAAGAGATCAAATGGCTGAATAACCTCAAAATAAGAACCAGTATCGGCGTAACTGGCAACCAGGAGATTGGCAACTATAATTCCCTTTCCAGATTAAGTGCGGTTTCCGCCGTATTTGGAACGAACCAAAGCCAGGTGATCGGCTATGCGCCAACCAGTTTCCCCAACCCGAATTTGAGATGGGAAACAACGACTCAATACGACGGCGGTATCGACGGAACGTTTTTTAACAGCCGTTTAAATTTATCATTAGATTATTATCTAAAAAATACCACCAACCTGCTAGCCCAAGTACCAGTGCCATTATCGTCGGGCTTTAGCAGTGTCCTGTTAAATTCAGGCTCTATGCGTAACCAGGGCTTTGAAATAGCAGCCGATGGAGTGATCGTTGATCAGGGGAAATTTAAATGGAATGCAGGCATTAATTTTTCCACCAACAAAAATAAAGTATTATCGGTTGCAGTTCAAGGCGGTCAGTTTTTTGCGCCAAATTTAGGCTCTCCGATTGATAACCCGGTAAATATTGTAAAAGAAGGATTACCATTATCTTCTTTTTATGGCTACAGAACGGATGGGCTATGGCAAACCAACCAAACGACTGGGAGTATTCAGCCAACTGCCAAAGCCGGCGACCAAAAATATCAAGACCTGAATGGTGACGGACAGATCACGTCGGATGACCGTACGGTTTTAGGCAAGCCTAATCCTGATTTTATATATGGCTTTAATTCCCAGTTTACTTACGGACCATTTGCGCTAAATTTTGTATTCCAGGGTATTAAAGGAGCCACGGTATTTAACGCCAATTTATATAGTATCGGGGATTCTTTTGCCCGCGGCGGAAACCAGATCACATCAGCACTGGATTATTGGACACCAACAAATACCGGTGCTAAATATCCAAGGCCATCGAGCGTTAACCCGCTCATTTCGGACCGGTTTTTTGAAGACGCCTCTTACCTGCGCATGAAGAACATTCAACTGGCTTACAACGTTCCGGCCAACACGGTTAAATGGCTCCGTTCCGCACAAATATATGTAAGCGGTCAAAACTTACTGACCTGGACGCAATATACCGGATTTGATCCGGAAGTAAGCTCAGCTGTCGGGACAGATCTGCGTAAGGGAATAGATGTGGGTGCTTATCCAAGTGCCAAGACCGTTACATTGGGTGTAAGGATTGGTCTTTAATTTTTAAACTTAATATTTCAAACATGAAAAGGTATTTTAATATAAAGCATTTCATTATCAGCTTGTTTGCAGGGTCAATGCTATTTATTTCAAGCTGTCAGAAATCTCTGAAAGAAGATGTTTATAGTTTTATCGTTACAGATAATTTCTATAAGACCCCATCAGACGCTGAAGCCGCTGTCGTTGCTGCATATCAGCCATTTACTAACACAAATTACTTTAAATTAGGGTTTTACAATCTATGCCTATTGGCCGATGATGAGGTCACTATTGGCCGAAATCCCCAGTTCCAGGCAGTCGACAATTTTAACCTGACACCCGACCATGCCTTTACGTCTACTTTATGGACGGAAATGTATAATTGCATTAACAGAGCAAACATCGGTATATCTCGCCTTCCAGCTATCCCTATGGATGCTAACCGTAAAGCGGTGTTGGTCGCCGAATGCCAGTTCATCAGGGCTTATAACTATTTTAATCTGGTACGCCTCTTTGGCGGCGTGCCTCTAAGTACAAAAGAAATTCAATCAGCGGCCGATGCCAACAATCCAAAAGCAACAGTACAGCAAGTTTATCAACAGATCATCAGTGACCTGAAAGCCGCTGAGATAGTTCTGCCTGCAACTCGTACTTCGGCTGAAGTTGGGCGCGCCACGCAAGGAGCCGCTAAAACATTGTTGGCTGACGTATATCTGACGACGGAACAGTGGACAGATGCGGCGTCCAAGGCAAAGGAGGTAATGCAGGCTAATACCTACCAGTTGCTGCCGGACTTTGCCAGTATCTTTTCGGTCAGCAATGAAAATAACGCGGAAATTATTTTTGCTATACAGTTCGACGGGCCCATTAACGGTAACAGTATGGCATCATACTCACAAGCTGGAGGAACCGATAATCCGAACTGTGCCAATGGAGCACAAGTATGGTCGGTAGATACCAACTCAGATATGTGGAAGACATGGGATACCAATGACAGCAGGCGCAATTTTTCAGTGTATGATAAATTCACCAATAAATCCGGTAAGTTAATAGACCTTTATACTACGGCTCGCCCATTTCCGGCATTTGGTAAATATAATGCGCCGAATGAGACAAGCCAGGGCAATTGCCCTTTAAACCCGGATGTTTATCGTTATGCTGATGTATTATTGATTTATGCTGAAGCAACCTCCCAGGCAGCGGGTACACCGCCTGCTGATGCCTACGATGCTGTGAATATGGTACGCCGAAGGGCTTATAAAAAACCATTAACAACGGTGTCTACGATCGATCTCCCAGCAGGTTTAAGTAAAGATGCTTTCCGTCAGGCTGTTTTAAGAGAGCGAAGCCTGGAATTTGTGATCGAAAACCGTAGGTTGTTTGATCTGATGCGGACAGGACAGTTTCCGTCGTTGTTGAAAACACTTGGAAAAACCATCAATGAAAAAGCGACCCTATTCCCTATTCCGCTGGCAGAAATGAATACAAACACTGCTTTAAAGTCGTCAGATCAAAATACAGGGTATTAAATAGCTATTCAAAAATGAAACTAACCTGGATAACGCAAAGCGGATACATAATTGATCACGGAGGTAAAAGACTGGTGATCGACCCTTATCTCAGTACAACTGTAGAAGATATGCAGGGTTTAACCAGGTTGACACCTATACCGGTAAGCGTAAGCGATTTAAAGCCTAATTACATTTACTGCACCCATAACCACCTGGATCATTTTGACCCGCACACCATGCTGGAGGTTAAAGAGCTGTATCCGTCGTGCAAAATTATCGGACCAAGTAGTGTGATTGCCCATGCGTTAAAATTAGGATTTGACAAAGCCCAATTGATTAATCTGAACGCGGGTCAATCTATTGATCTCGATGACTTTCGCTTCAATGCCACACCCGCGTTTCATTCAGATCCGTTATCAACCGGGTTGCTCCTGCTGGTCGCGGATCAGCTGCTTTATTTGTCGGGAGATACGGAGGAAACATCGCGCTTATTACCTTTAATACAGCAAATGTCAGGTGGCCGTCAAATAGACCTGATGTTCGTTTGTATTAACGGGAAATTGGGAAATATGAATACCCAAGAAGCGATTGCGTTTTCAAAAGCACTGCAACCTAAACAAGTTATCCCCAATCATTACGGTCTATTTGCAGAGAATACAATTGATCCGCAATATTTTATAGACGGCTGCCGGCTGGCCGGATTGAATTACCAACTACTTCAGCCCGGGATAACAATCGATCTACAACCAAGCTTACAAGAATGATATGAAAATAACAAAAATTGAGACTTTTATATGTCACGCCTACAGGACAAATTGGGTCTTCGTGAAAGTATTGACGGATATGGGAATCCATGGTGTAGGAGAAGCTACCTTAGAAATGCGCGAACTTACCGTTGTTGCCGCCGTTAACGAGCTGAACCGTTACTTAGTAGGGAAAGATCCACATGATATAGAAGCTTTCTGGCATGATAACTACCGGGACTCCTACTGGCGCGGAGGCGTTGTGTTAATGAGTGCCCTAGCCGCAGTAGATATGGCCCTATGGGATATTAAAGGCAAGGATATGGGCGTGCCAGTCTACCAGTTATTAGGTGGAAAGGTACGCGAAAAAGTGCCCTGCTATGCCAATGGCTGGTTCGCACCTGCTAAAACCCCTGCTGAATTTGCCGCTAAAGCCAAGGAAGCTGTCAGTAAAGGATTTAAAGGTTTAAAATGGGACCCCTTTGGATCGGCCTATATGAATATTTCCCGCCAGGAATTCAGCGGAGCGATGGAGTGTGTAGAAGCCGTAGTAGCCACGGTAGGCAGCGAGGTGGAAATTATGATCGAAGGTCATGGCCGATTCAATATCCCTACGGCTATCCGTATCGGACGCGCTTTGGAAAAATTTGACATTACCTGGTTCGAGGAACCAATACCTCCCGATAATATGGAAGGCCTGGCTGAGGTTAGGCGCCAAATAAAAGTTCCCATTGCGGCAGGTGAGCGATTATACACCCGCTGGGATTTCAGAAATTTCCTAAAATTAGAATGTGCAGATTTTATTCAGCCGGATGTGAGCCATGCCGGGGGAATCTCCGAGATCAGGAAGATCGCGGCAATGGCCGAGTGTTATCACATTCCGCTTTGCCCGCATAATCCTAGTGGGCCGGTGGCAAACGCGGCGACCCTGCATATTGCGGCATCCACACCAAACTTTTACCTGTTAGAAACCATGATGAGTGACGTGCCTTATCGTAACGATATTAGTACGGAGAGCATATGCCTGGATGAAGGGTTGATGTCGATCAATAATAAACCTGGTTTAGGGATCGACATTAATGAAGAGGTTATTAAGCAATATCCCTATCAGCCGAGAAACCTAAGACATTATAATGGTCAGTTAACGGATATTCGTCCTGAAAATGCAAGTGACTATTTTATTAAATAGTTTTATATCAAATTAATGACGACTACTGCAAACAATACTTCAGGGAAATTTAAATGGGAGTTAATCATCCTGTTATGGCTGGTCTTCTTTTTTAACCAGGCGGACAGGCAGGTATTTAATATTGTGTTGCCTTTGATTAAAGCTGATCTGCGGCTTTCGGATAGCCAATTAGGTTTGATTGCTTCTGTTTTTATTGCCGCCGTTGGGGTTTTTGTACCGATAGCTGGCTACGCCGGAGATGTTTTCCGTAAAAAAAAGGTAATTATTTTTAGTCTGTTCCTTTGGAGTGCTGCAACTTTTTTTACCGGGATCAGTACAGGCTTATTGACACTTGTAATTTTAAGATCAATGGTCGGGAGCAGTGAATCCTTTTATGCACCTGCAGCCAATGCATTGATAGGTGATACCTATAGGGAAGAGCGTGGATTTGCGATGTCAATACATCAAACGGCATTATACGCGGGAATAATTATGAGTGGTGTACTTGGGGCAATTATCGGCGAGCATTACGGTTGGCGGGCAACTTTTTATCTGTTTGGGGGTATCGGTATATTACTAGCCATATTGCTTATCGTACGTTTCAGACACTTCAGCGAGCATACTGACATTCCGCTAAGCCCGCTAAGCTGGTTGGCCGGCATTAGAGGCTTATTTGCAAAACCTACGGCAATTTTGTTAACACTTGCATTCGGCTGCATGGTATTTGTTAACGTTGGTTATCTGACCTGGACCCCTACCTTCCTGCACGAGAAATTTAATCAGTCCTTATCAGCGGCAGGTTTTTCCTCCATGTTTTATCATCATGTGTTCGCTTTTGCAGGCGTATTGGCAGGCGGAAAAATATCTGACCATCTGGCCAAAAAAGATCCGTCAGCACGTTTAAAAATTCAATTTTGGGGGTTATTGCTCGGTGCACCGTTTATCTATATGCTGGGCACAGCCGGTAATTTACTATTGGTATTCCTATCTCTCGGTTGTTTTGGGTTTTTCAGAGGGATATATGATTCCAATATATACGCGTCTTTATATGCTGTTATCGATCCCCGTATCCGCGCATCCGTTTCCGCAACCATGATCATGTTCGCTTTTATCATTGGAGCGTTCGCACCTTACCTATTAGGATCGCTTAAGCCTACGCTTGGACTATCCAAAGGCATCGCCTTTTTATCAGTAGCCTATATTTTAGGGGCGATCTTTATCGGGCTGGCATTAAAGTTTACATTAGCTAAAGACCAAGTAAGAGAACTAACTTCCTTGCCTGAAAATTATAATTGATATGAGCGAATTAAATGGTAAAGTAGCGTTAATAACCGGCAGTCTGCGCGGTATCGGACGCGGTATCGCTTTAGTACTGGCAGAAAAGGGCGCGGATATTATTTTAAATGATATAGATGAGGGCAACGGTGTCGGGGAACTGATCGATCTACTAACCGCAACCGGCCGCAGGGCATGGTTCAAAAAAGCGGATGTATCCAATGAAGCAGAGGTCAACGGATTGTTTGAATTTATAAAAGATGAGGTCGGGGGTCTGGATATTCTGATCAATAACGCGGGTACCTCACAGGCTAAAGATATTTTTGAGATCAATCTGGCAGATTGGGAGCGAATTATGAATACGAATGTGACCAGCGCCTTTTTGTGCGCAAAAGCTGCAATGGACTTAATGAAAGAAACCAATGGTGGCGTGATCGTTAATATCAGTTCGGTTGTAGCTCAACAAGGCGCGCTATATGGTCATGTACATTATGCCGCCAGTAAAAGCGCGTTGCTCGGCATTACCAAAACCCTGGCTCGTACAGGTGCCCCGTTTGGTATCAGGGTAAATGCTATTGCACCTGGCATCATCGAAACTGAACTATTAAAAAAAACACATGGAGATGACGGCATCAGCAAACTGGCCGCAGAGATTCCGCTAGGTGTGGGACAACCGCGGGACATCGGATTGGCAGTTGCTTTTTTATGTGGCGAGGGTGGAAATTATATTACCGGAACTACTTTAAACGTAAACGGGGGACTATATTTCAATTAAAATGATCAAAAAACACACATTTGGCCTTTGCCTCATCTTAACTATGCTAGTGGCCCTTTCGACTATAGCGTCTGCGCAAATTAAAAGCCAATATACACTTGCTGATCTGCGAAGAGAGCGGGCTGAAATGGCGCATAAAAAAAGGCGGCTGATTTATAATGACGATGGTAATGAACCCTTTAAACTGGTGAAAGAGATCAGTGCCAAAGGGATACTGGCATCTCGTATGCTGGGTCTCGAAAACTCGCAGGTAGATCAAATCGTTTATTGTAGTTCGCACGCCTGGAGTTTATTTACACATGACACCAAGATCGGTACTGTACTTACAGCTAAAGATGAACCAGGCCATCCTTCCGGAATATTCACTAATAACCTGACAGGTGAACTGATAGCTGCCGGTTTTGACCCATTAAAGGTAGTAGTCGATTTTGGGCATCAAAACCGCAAGGAAGTATTTTGGTCTATGCGGATGAATGATACGCACGATGGCAGCAAAAATGACTATGGGCCGGCTTTGTTTAAACCAAATTTATTGAAAAACACCCATCCGGAATACTTAATGGGCAAACCCTATGAAAAGAATTCCTGGTCATCTGTAAATTACGGATTGGCCGTTGTGCGGGATTATACCTTTCGCTTCATACAGGAAGTTTGCCGGAATTATGATGTGGATGGCATAGAATTAGATTTTTTTCGTCATCGGGTATTTTTTAAGAGTACGTATCAGGGACAAAAAGTAACCTTGGAAGAATTAACCGAAATGACCGCTTTGATCAGACAGGTTAGAAAGATGACCGAGACTGAAGGTTTAAAAAGACATCGCCCGATCCTGATATCCATGCGTGTGCCGGATTCAAAAGAATATGCTAAAGACATCGGCCTGGATATTGAAACCTGGTTAAAAGAGGGCTTGGTGGATATAATGGTGGTAAGCAGTTACATCCAGTTGAATCCCTGGGAAACCAGTATCGCACTCGGGCATCAATATGGAATTCCTGTTTACCCTTCATTAGATGAGTGCCGCATTTATGATAAAAGTGCAAAAGCTATCCGCAGCACCCTCCAAACCTACCGTGGGAGGGCTGCAAGCGCCTGGCAGGCTGGTGCCGACGGCGTCTACCTATTCAATTTTTTCAATCCCAAAAGCCCGTTGTGGAATGAATTGGGTGATAGCTCAAAGTTGAAGGGGCTAGACAAAAATTATTTTGCCAGCATTTTAGGGGTTGGTGATAAGGCCGGATTAAACCATGTGACCTATAATCATATCCCTACGCTTAATCCTGATTCGCCAATTCGGATAACTGCGGTACAGCCAGCCGAAACGTATTTTATATGCGGTTTAATACCGACTAAACCGACTCGATTAACTTTAAAATTGCAGTTTATAGGTGACACCGATATGCGGAATTTAGTAGTCAAACTTAACGGCCGATTGATGGGTAATGCCGTAAAGGTTAAAGACTGGCTCGAATTTGAAGTTGAACCTGGCTCGGTTATCCAGGGGCGAAACAAAGTAGAAGTAGTTATTACGGATAAAAATACAATTATGTGGACAGATCTTTATTTACAACAAAAGAATACCTATTAAAATTTAACCAATTAAATTATATACAATATACAATAACCAATTATGTATAAAGAGAGACCAAATTATGATGAAAACCGAAAACCGACCTGGTTATCAAATATGTTATTTTTCGTTTGGATGTGCTGTTTGCTGCCACTTACCAGCGTTGCACAAACGTTAAGTGTATCCGGTGTAGTAAAAGACGAAAACAACAATACGTTACCAGGCGTAAGTATAATTGTAAAGGGCACCAAGGTGGGCACGGTGTCGGATATAAAAGGCTATTATTCTTTAAAAGCAACTAATAGTAACGCTATTTTGGTGTTCAGTTATATCGGTTACGAAACTCTGGAGAGGCCTATTGGCGGATCAACCACTATTAATGTTGTGCTGCAAACTAAAAGTAGTGGCTTAAACGAAGTAGTAGTTGTAGGTTATGGTACCGTGAAAAAAGGTGACCTGACCGGCGCGGTAGCGCAGGTTAAGATGGCCGATTTAGAAAAGGCACCGGTAAAATCATTTGATGATGCGCTGGCAGGGCGTTTAGCCGGGGTAACTGTAACTGCGAATGACGGACAGCCGGGAACGGTAAATAATATTGTTATCCGTGGCGCGGGTTCCGTTACGCAAGATAACTCGCCTCTTTACGTTGTAGATGGGTTTCCATTAGAGGACGGCGCGAACAACTCCATCAATCCAAGTGATATCGCCTCTATTGATGTATTAAAAGATGCTTCATCAACAGCAATCTATGGCGCACGCGGCGCAAATGGCGTCATTATTATTACCACCAAACGCGGTAAAAATGGCCCGCCGGTGATCAGCTATGATGGCTATTATGGCATTCAAAAAAACCAAACGACACAAGCGTTAATGAACCCTTACGAATATGTACGTTATCAGCAGGAGGTCAACCCAGCCAATGTTGCGGCACTATATTTTAATAATGGACAAACGCTGGACAGTTATCGTGATATGGTGGGCCTGGATCTGCAAAAACAAGTATATCAGATCGGTTCATCCCAAAGCCATAGTTTAGCGATACGCGGTGGCAACGACAAAACACGGTACTCCATATCGGGTAATGTTTTAAACCAGCAAGGGGTGATCATCAATTCTGGTTTTAAACGCTATCAGGGGCGCATCTCGCTGGACCAGAACGTGAGCGCGCATCTGAAAGTTGGCGCCAATGTTAATTATAGCAATAGTGTTTCATCTGGAACTATAGTAGGACAATCGCCGGCAAATTCATCAGTAACGGTGAGTTTATTGTACGCTGTCTGGGGATATCGCCCGGTTTCAGGCAATGGACAGGCTATTGATGATGACCTTTTTGATCCGGCTATTGATGCCAATTTAAATTCAGATTACAGAGTAAATCCAATCATATCAGCGCAGAATGAGTTACGGCGCGCTACAGTAAATAATCTGATTGCTAACGCTTATGCAGAATATCAGATCATTCCTGATTTAACTTTAAAGGTAAGTGGCGGCATCACCAATAATATGCTACGGGCCGATGCCTTTAACAATTCACAGACAAGTTCGGGTAATTCACGCAATGTGAATGGCGTAAATGGTTCTATCTATTATACCCCGGTTAATACCTGGCTAAACGAAAATATCCTGACCTATAAAAAAACATTTCGTAAAGATCATGTCCTGAATATATTGGGCGGATATACCATGCAGGGTAACACATCAGGCACCAACGGCTATTTCGCCATCAATGTTCCCAACGAATCTTTGGGATTAGATGGTCTGGATGAATCCCCCTCTATCACTGCCACATCTATCAGTTCCCGCTGGGGATTGGCTTCGTTTTTAGGAAGGTTAAATTATACCTATCGATCTAAATATTTGTTAACAGCGTCATTTCGGTCTGATGGCTCGTCTAAGTTTGCTAAAGGTCATCAATGGGGATATTTTCCTTCCGCAGCTTTCGCGTGGCGTATGAGTAACGAGGATTTTATGAAAAACATCGCCTTTATTTCGGATTCTAAACTAAGGTTAAGTTATGGTGCTACGGGAAATAACCGGGTGGGCGATTTTGCTTACTTGTCACAAATTAACTTTCCGGCAAGCTCGGTTTATTCTTATAACAACGGCACGCCCTTAAAAGGAACTACCCTGGCTGCTATTGGCAACCCTAATTTGAAATGGGAAACTACCTTGCAGGCCAACATTGGTTATGATCTAAGCTTATTCAGGGACCGAATAGGCTTAACGGTGGATGTGTACCGCAAAACTACACATGACCTGTTATTAAATGCCACTTTGCCTTACACAACTGGTATTGGCGCGGCCTTTAAGAATGTAGGGACCATGCAAAACCAGGGTTTAGAATTCACATTAAACACAGTAAATGTTAGAAATAAATCCTTTTCATGGAGTTCAAATTTTAATATTAGTTTCAATACTAACAAAGTACTGGCCTTAACAGAAAATCAAACTTCTTTAAAATCGAGTGTTAATTTCAGTTCAGGCTGGAATGATAACCCGGCCTATATTGCCGTGGTTGGACAGCCGGTCGCTCAAATGTATGGGCTGCTGTGGGACGGTGTTTATCAGTATGCCGACTTTGACAAAACTCCACAAGGTAAATACGTTTTAAAGGATAATATTTCAACCAATGGAAATGACCGTTCTATCATCCAACCTGGGGATATTAAATATAAAGATATCAACGGCGACGGCGTGATTAATAGTAGTGATTTTACCGTTATTGGTCGCGGTCTTCCTGTTCACACAGGTGGTTTCACCAATAATTTCACATACAAAGGTTTTGATCTGAGCCTGTTTTTCCAATGGTCATATGGTAATGACCTGATCAATGCTAACCGGTTAATTTTCGAGGGTAATGGAAATGCAAACAGAAATCTAAATCAATTCGCTGATTATGCCGATCGCTGGGAACCAGATAACCCCAGTAATACCCTATTCCGCACTGGCGGTCAAGGGCCGACTTATTTCTCCAGCAGGGTGATAGAGGATGGTTCTTATTTACGTTTAAAAACCGTTTCGTTAGGGTATAATTTGCCTGCGCAATTTGTTAAAGCATTGACTATACGCAGCGCAAGAATTTATGTGTCAGGACAAAATCTGTGTACCTGGACCAGGTATTCCGGACCTGATCCCGAAGTATCTGTACGTAATTCAACTTTAACGCCGGGATTTGATTATTCCGCATACCCTAACCCGCGCACCATTGTTTTTGGCTTAAACGTTTCCTTTTAATTAATAGAAAAGATGAAGAAGAAATATATATTGATGATGCTTCTTTTAACAAGCATCTCCTCCTGTAAAAAATTACTGGATACAACCCCAACCGATTTTATCAGCCCAGAGGCTTATTACCAAAATGCGGACCAATTGCAGGTAGGGTTGAACAGTGTTTACGACTCCATGGCTGGTACGCTGGTCTATGGCAGTATCTATCCATATTACTTTAATACCAGTACTGACCTGGAACATAATAAAACGGTGACGACAGGTTCTATTGTTTATCAGTATGATCCTTCAGATGCTAACATAGCGAGTTTGTGGCGCGGAATCTACGCAGGTATTGAGCGGGACAATTTGCTGCTATCGAGTATCGACCAGCCCAAGATGGATGAAACCAAACGGAACGTGATCAAAGGTGAGGCTTTATTTCTGAGAGGGTATTTTTACTTTTTACTTGTTACGAATTTCGGTGATGTGCCGCTTTTGATCACACCTACTGCCTCGGTCGTTGATGTAAGCGTTCCACGTACCCCGACAAAAGACGTTTACGCGCAAATATTGAAAGATCTGACCGCTGCGGAAACCTTATTACAAACACAAACAGCAGCGTCGTTAGGTTATAGTGGCAAAATAACTAAAACTGCAGCTGAAGGCATGCTGGCCCGCGTATGCTTATATATGTCAGGATACCCCCTGAACGATCATAGCAAGTATCAGGGTGCTTATAATTGGGCCAAAAAGGTCGTTGATTCCAAAGAGCACAGCCTTAATCCTGACTACACACAGATATTCATCAATTATGCGCAGGATAAATATGAGATAAAGGAAAATTTGTGGGAACTGGAATATTGGGGCAATAATACAGGCGGTGTCAATGAAGGGAGTCGATATACCGGCCAATGGGCGGGCATTCTGTGCATGGATCAAAGCAAAGGCTATAGTAATGGTTTAGTAAATACGACACGTAAATTGTTTGACAGCTACGGCGTAGACCCTCGCAGCACGACTACGCCCAATAAGGCATCGTTAGATCTGCGAAGAGATTGGAATTGCGCTAATTACACCTGGGGCTCGACTGCTACAGCTACTCGCGCAAATAACACCAACCCTTGGACTATGTGTTCAGGCAAATGGCGCCGCGAGTATGAATTACTGACTCCGGGTGATAAAAATTATACGCCTGAAAATTTCCCGGTCATCAGATATGCCGACGTACTGCTGATGTTGGCCGAAGCGTCAAACGAAATTAACGGACCTACCCAAGAAGCCATTGACGCAGTAAATCTGGTACGCAGGCGCGGCTGGGGTAAATTCAGCAAGGGTGAAGGGATTAAAACCATCAATGTCATTGCCGGGGGGGCGGGTTATACCACAGTGCCAATTGTGGCTATTACAGGTGGAGGGGGCACAGGTGTCGTGGCCGTAGCGAAAACTACCAGCGGAAAGGTAACTAGCGTGGCCATCACCGACCAGGGAGGCGGCTTCACAAGCATTCCTACTATTACTTTCACTGGCGGCGGTGGTGCCGGTGCTACCGCTTCTGCTACGTTAACGTTAATTACCGATGCCGATCTCGACGCTACGCAAACTGCCAGTCCAGATGTCTTTCGCCAGGCGATCAAAGATGAACGGGGGCGCGAGCTGTGCTTCGAGCTATTACGCAGGCCCGACCTGATCCGGTGGGGTAATTTCGTAGCTGATATGAAGGATTTTGGCGCGTATGCTAAAGCCAATGGTGCTACAACCGTAGCTATGACGGCCCCGGCTGATAATGTTGCACCGCGAAATTTATTACTTCCGATCCCGACACACGATCTGTCGGTAAATAAAGCTCTTACTCAAAATCCAGGTTATTAAAATGACAAATATGACACAGCGAACATTACTTTTGATCGCGCTCTTTGCAACAATCTTTGGGTGTAAAAAACTAGGTGTATCCGCTCCGGATCTCACAGTAACTACGAATAAGACAGTTTATACAGCTGGCGATACAGTTCACTTTAAATTTTCAGGACAGGCGGGCAATATTGTTTTTTATTCTGGCGAACCGGGTAGCAATTATGCCAATAAAGACAGGGATACAGCCGACGGTATCCCGCAATTGCAGTTTACTTCGACCATGACCGTAGGAACACAAACGAATACGCTAACGTTATTAGCCACTAACGATTTGGCAGCTATTGATTCGGCTCACGTGGTAACTGCAAATTGGACAGATATCACCAGTCGCGCAAAATTATCTGCAGGGACAGCTCTGGCGTCAGGGGTTATCGATCTCTCTGATTTTAAAAATTCAATAAAACCGCTTTATCTGGCTTTCAGATATACCGGGTTAAAAAACACTTCGGCGCAACGGAAATGGGTTATCAGTACCTTTGACGTCAATAATGTTTTGCCCGATGGCAGTAACGGTACAATAAGCAACATCGCTACTGCTTACTGGTCGGCGTTTAATGTGAAGGGTCCGCTGGTAGCATGGGTGATTCCGGCTACGGTCACAAATATCACAATCACAGGCGGCGCGGTAGCAAACTCTGACGAAAATGAAGACTGGATAGTTACCAAGCCGCTGATATTAAACAAAATAGTACCTGACGCAGGAGTATCTATACAGAATATCGGTGGCAATGCTTTGACGGGTTACGATTATATTTTTTCCTCACCGGGAAAATATAAGGTGACTTTTGTTGCGTTCAACAACAGTCGGGACGATCAAAAAAGTGTGATTAAAGAATTAGAAATTATGGTTAACTAATGGCATCTCAATTGAAAACACTGATTTTGCTGATCACATTGCTGATCTGCAATTGCCTACTAAAAGCACAAAATAACTTACCGTTCAAGGCTGAGGTAATCAATTGTAGTCCGGACATTCAGAGTAAAGCCCTTCAAGCCGGGGTCGTGATCACTCTTGACGATACTTTTATAGATGATTGGACAAGAGCAGATTCAATACTGGCAAAAACCAATTGGAAAGTTACGTTTTGCGTATCCTCTTTCAGCACGCTAAATGATAACCAAAAAAGAAAATTGCTAAAGTTGCAGGAAAAAGGGCACGAAATCGCTTTTCACGGCGTTCACCATACCAATTCAACCACTTACCTATTGCAGCACAGTCTTAAGGAATATATTGATTATGAATATGGTGATGTGGTAGATGTTATGCGTGGGACTGGGCTGCATATTTATTCGTTCGCCTATCCTTTTGGTGCTAGGAATGCAATTACCGATAGCTTATTGTTGAATGGGTTCTCAGTCTTGCGTACGATTTCCTCAAAAGGTTTACCACCTGAAAAACAGAACTGCTATTTCAATAATTCGCCATTGATAAGTGCTATTGGAATCGAACCAAACTATGCTTATTTTAACCATGAGTATTTAACGCAACTGTTAAAATATGCGCAGGATAACCACAAAATTTTGGTAGTTTATGGCCACCGGCCCGTGCCGGAGCCATCAAAGCTTAAACATGAAGTTGGTTATGCAACTTTACAATTGATAACCGATTACATCAATAATAACAATATGCGATTTTACACAATGAAAGATCTTAAATGCCTGTTGAACCCATAAATATGTACAATAAAGCACACCTTAAAGCTCTTTTATCCATTGCCAAGATATTTTGCAATGGCTTGGTCACGTATTGCTTTTTTTGCGTTACTACAGCCGGCGCTGCTGAGCCAATATATAAGCTAAAAACAAGTGGGTCCGTTTTAACCATAAATGAAAGAGGCGTTATTGATCTGAATGAAAAAGATAAGGGAGAGCGCTACATGCACTCAACCCCTCAAAATTGGTGGCACCTGGAATTATGGTCGCCAACCCATACTACCAAACTCGGCAAGTCGATCATTATTGGTGCAGATCATCAACGTCCTAAAATACAGCTGATCCAAAATAAGATCAAATTGTTTTACAGTTCGCTCAAAAACGGAAGTACAGTATACAAACTATCGCTGGAAGTTACAATTGAAGTTAAGGATGACGCCTACGTTTTCTCCGGAGAGGTGAATAATAAAGAAGAGGGCTTTACAGTAAGGTCAATTACCCTGCCTGAATTAACCGGAATCAACAATGCTGTAAAAAAATATGTACTATATTGGCCCAATGGCTTAGGAGAACGTTTTAAGGATTCCAGTGCCCTGACAGATCGTACCCTTGAATACCCGAGCGGAAAAGCAACAATGCAGTGGTTCACTCTTAATAATGGTAGTGGTGGTCTGTACATCGGGTCACATGATTCTGAAGAATTAAAGAAAAGTTTTTCGCTTTCATATAATCAACAAAAACATACTTATTCCGCTGCATTAACACAATATCCTTTTTGCGAAGCTCGTCAATCAGCAACGCTTGTGCCATTTATACTTAAGCCATATAGGGGCAGCTGGTACGAAGCAGCCAAGACTTATAGCCTCTGGTTTAATGCACATACAGTTAAACCGCTGGTGCCGGATTGGGTAACACATAACTCGGGTTGGCTTTTAAGCATTCTGAAACAGCAAAACGGCGAAGCACTGTGGAAATACAATGATATTATAAAGCTATATCAAATCGCTGACAAAAACGGATTAGACGTTGTTGGCTTATTTGGTTGGGGTACAGGTGGGCACGATCAATTATATCCGAATTATATAGCTGACTCGCTTTTAGGTGGAAAAGCAGTGTTGATGGCCGCTTTAAAAAAGGCAGTTCAGTATCATAAAAAGACCATCATGTACGCCAATGGTCAATTAATAGATGCTGCCACTGATTTTTACCGAAGTCACGGTAATGAAGTTATTGCCTACAGCGAAATTTTGGAACCCGAGGACTTAAGGGTAATGCGCAAGTTTTATGATTATACGCCGGTTACATTTGCCAAAGGATGCAGCGGGTCTGAACTTTGGCGTAAAACCATGTTGGAATTAGCGTTGCAAGCGCATGATCTGGGTGCAAACGGCATTTTGTTCGATCAATTAGGGGTAATAGATGCACCACCCTGTTATAACACAGGACATCTGCACAAAAATCCCGCGACCGCATTTACAACCGAACGATATAGCATGCTTAAAGAGATTGTTGACCATATGCACCAGATCGATCCGGATTTTGTGGTGATGACGGAAGGTATTATTGATGTACTTCAAAACAGCGTAGTTTATAATCACGGCTGGGGTGAGGGATTTGCAGCCAACAGCACCAACAAAAATTCCTTCCCGGCATTATATCGCTATACTTTCCCTGAGCAGATCATCACTCAGCGACATGGTACGCCTATGCAGGATCGTTCAGTGGCAAACTATGCCTGCCTTTATGGCCTTCGACATGAAATAGAAAGCCGCTATTCAGCCGATGTCAAATACCTGACAGATGGCATAGTGCCTAAAATTCAGGATTATCAACACGTGGTTAACCCTCCCGAAATTAAAATGATGCAGCAAAGGAGCATCGGCGAATCACAGGCTTACCTGCATGGCATCATTGATTTTGAACGTAACAATGAACAATTTTTCATCAATGGAATCTTTGTAGACGAAGATGGCATCGTAAACAAAGACACTGGTTTACAAGCCAAAGGATTTAAAAATGGGAAGCAATTAGGAGTTGTGGTTTGCAATAACAATTCTGTATCAAAAATGATGGATATTATGATACCGGGTTATCATTTAGAAGAAATTAAACGCCCCGAAAAGGGGGAGGGTATGGTGATCGCTCCGCAAAGTATTTGTCTGATGATTTGGATTAAAAATTAATTGAGTATGAAAGGGTTTTTCTTAATTATCACATGTTTCATCTATTGCCAGTTATTGGGGCAACAGGTACGGTTAATCTCAGCCGATATGAATAAACCTGCCGGGCCACTCAAAACAGTATTTAATGAATGTGTTGGCGCAGGCCGGGCTAATGAAGGCCTGCGTGCTGATTGGCAGCAGCAATTGGCGATGACCAAAAAGGAGTGCGGTTTCCGGTATATCCGTTTTCACGGAATTTTGAGTGATGATATGGGCGTATATCAGGAAGATAGTCATGGTCAACCTATTTACAATTGGCAATATGTAGATCAACTGTACGATTTTCTACTGAGTATTAAGGTAAAACCGTTTATCGAATTATCGTTTATGCCCAACGCGTTGAAAAGCACCGACCAGACTATTTTTTGGTGGAAGGGCAATGTATCCCAACCCTCCTCCTACAAAAAATGGGCGGAACTCATCAAACAAATGGTCAAACATTTGGAAGCAAGATATGGCCGTAAGGAGGTCGCGTTGTGGTATTTTGAAGTATGGAACGAACCTAATTTGACACATTTTTTTGCAGGTACGCAAAGTGACTATTTTAATTTGTATAAAATTACGACTGAGGCCATTAAAGAGGTTTTTTCAGGCTATCGAGTAGGTGGTCCTGCAACAGCTGGCAGTAAATGGATAACCGAACTGATCACTTACTGTGCAGATAACCATGTCCCTATTGATTTCATCGCTACGCATGAATACGGTGTTGATGGACTGGGTTTAGATGTTGCCGGAACCAAGCTGGTTAGACTGAGAGATGATCCTGATAACATTATTAAAAAAGTGGCGATGATTAAAGATAAGATCAGCAAATCGGTTTATCCCAAACTGGAATTGCATATGACCGAGTGGAACAGTTCCTGGGCACCTAAAGACCCATTTCATCAAACATATCAACAGGCGGCATATGTCTTGAACACCATTAAAGGAACGGAGGGTTTGGCCAATTCTATGAGTTACTGGACTTTTACGGATATTTTTGAGGAAGGTGGGCCAGTTTTGTATCCCTTTAGCGGCAGTTTTGGGCTGATCAATTTCCAGGGGATCAAAAAGCCGGTTTATGACGCTTATAAGTACCTGAATGAGTTATCGCCTATCGAATTAAAAAATACTGATAAAAGCAGCTGGGTATGCCGGTCCTCAAAAGGAGATGCACAAATACTATTTTGGGATTTCAGCCAGGCCGACCAGGGCAAGGCGCCTGATCAGGAATATTATCGGAATATATTACCGCCAAAACCAGGAGGTAAAGTCGTCGTTAACCTGAAAAATATACCTAATGGGAAATACCGGTTAGTGGTAAACCAAACAGGATATCAGCATAATGACGTTTATACTTCATATCTACGAATGGGAACTCCGGAACAGCTATCCGTTGAACAGGTAATCCGTTTAAAACATGCCGGTAATGGTTTACCGATAGTAGATAAGGAAATTATTATAAGCAATCATGAATTTTCAACTAATTACACCATGAACCAAAATGACGTCTATTTTATAAAGCTGATCAGGCGTTAACTTCGTTTAATAGATAGTACCTAATGCAAATTCAAATTATATACAATATATAATCTATTTAAATTATGAGGAAAATATGTTTACTGATAGTGTTGCTGGTGGTGGGCACCGGTAACACTTACGCCGCAGTGATGAGGCGTGACACATTGGTGTATGACACAACTCAATTACGTGCCGACCGGCTTATTGCTGCACACAAACACCGGCGTGTCATTTATAACAATGACGGTAATGAGCCATTTAAGCTGGTCGATTCTATTACCGCCAATGGTTTATTAAAACCGAGGTTTCTGGGCATTGAAAATACCATGGCGGATGCTTATTTTTATTGTACATCTGATGGCTGGAGTACATTTAGCCACAATACCCATTTAGGGACTATTCTGACCCTTACCGATAGCATTTCTGGAATATTTACCCATAATGTGACGGCTGACTTGATCGCAGCCAACCTTGATCCATTAAAAGTGGTCACCGATTTTGGTCATGCGCATAGCAAGGAAGTTTTTTGGTCAATGCGCATGAATGATACGCACGATGCGAGTACTACCCAGCCCTATGGGGCAGTGCTATTCAATGCTAATCTTATAAAAAAAGCTCATCCTGAATACTTACTGGGAGATTCCCTTCATAAAAAGGCTTCGTGGACGGCGGTGAATTACAGCCTGCAGGCCGTACGTGACTCGACATTACATTTTATTGAGGAAGTTTGTAAAAATTATGATGTGGATGGTATAGAGCTTGATTTTTTCAGGCACCGGGTGTTTTTTCCCAGTACATTTTTGGGACAAGTTGCAACATCCACAGAAATAGCGCAAATGACTGACCTGATGCGTAAAATCAGGCACATGACAGAAGTGGAAGGCGTCAGGCGGGGCCGACCCATATTGATATCCATGCGGGTGCCTGATTCTAAGGAATATGCGCATGATATTGGCCTGGATATCGAAAGCTGGCTGCAGGAAGGTTTGCTGGATATGATGTCTGTCAGCAGTTATATCAGGCTAAATCCATGGAAAGTAAGTGTTGACCTGGGGCACCTGTATAATGTACCGGTTTACCCTTCGCTCGATGAGATCAGGATAGCAGATGCCGGAGCTAACGCACTGCGCGGTACTACACTGGCTTACCGCGGCAGGGCGCAGGAAGTTTGGAACTCCGGTGCCGACGGTGTTTACATGTTTAATTTTTTTGACCCGCATAGTCAGTTATGGAACGAACTGGGTGACTCTACTGCACTAAAAGACCTGGATAAGAATTATTTTGCCAGTGTGTTGGGTGTAGGTGATAAGGCCGGTTTAAATCACGCCACTTATAACAATATCCCAACGCTTAATCCGGATACGCCTATTGATATCACCGCGGCACAAACTAAGGAAACCTATTTTGAATTCGGGAATGATCCGGCGTCTACAGGGAATGTCCGGCTGCGTTTGCAGTTTAAAACCGTACCTGACACTAATCGTATCAGTGTACATTTAGGCAACGCGTTATTAACCGGCGTGCAGCGGGATTCGCTCTGGTTAAACTACGATCTTAAAAACAATGATTTTGTAAAAGGTAAAGACACCGTCAAAGTAACGCTTTCATCTGGTACGGCTGTTAAATGGACGGACCTTCAGGCTGTCGCCCAAAAAAATATATTCGGTTTATTTGTTGATCATTTTGACTACCCGGCCGATACGGTGATCAGCAGCAGTGGGATCTGGAAATGCCCAACTGGTATTACACCTGCGGTAGGAGCGGTACCTGCCTACGTGGCTACGCCGGGGTTAACTTTTACCGGATACCCCGCAATAGGTAATGCTCTAAGATTAAATGCGGGTTCAGTACAGGATGGCATACCTTATAGTGCCTCAGCGAATAATAAGAATACCGAAGATTTGTATGTCTCGATGCTGGTTAAAGTAGCTAAAGCCGACGCCAATAACTTTTTCTTTGCCTTCGCCATTAATAATAACTCGGCCACGTTCCGGGGCAAGATCAACATCACAAAAAACGTGAATGGAAAGCTGCAATTTGGCATATCACATGGCGCTGGTGTCATTTATACCGGGGCAGTCTATGATTTTAACCATACCTATCTATTGGTTATGCAGAACCACGTAGTAAGCGGAATCCGGAACGATGCCGTACGTTTATATGTTTTGGACTCTATACCGCTGACTGAGCCATCTCCCACATTGGAATTTATAAACGGTACAACCAGCACCGCAGTGGTAGATGACAAATCGATCAATGCCATACACTTACGGCAGATCAAAAATCAGGATATTTACATTGATGGCATAATCGCTAATAATAAATGGCCTTTCGAAGACACACCGGCGATGTTGCTAAATACTTTTAGTGTCAGTAACCAGGCAAGCAGCGTAGAGCTCAACTGGACAACTGGGCGAGAGGTCAATAAGTCGTCGTTTGAATTATTGCGGTCGGTGGATGGGAAAGATTTTAGCCATCTTACCCAAATTGGCAGCAAACGCGTGAATGAGGCTAATGCCTACAACTACGTTGACAGAAATCCACTACCCGGTAAAAGTTATTACAGATTAAGCCGGATAGATATCAAGGGAGAACAAAAAACTCAAGACAAAATTGTATTTCGGAATATTACACCGACTACATTCAGGCTTTACTCACAAACGCAAAATGAGCTTACTGCCAATATTAATATAGATTATCCCGGAAAAGCGGTCATCAAAATCTACAATCTAAATGGCAGACAACTAGCCATAAAAGAAGTGTATTTAAACAAAGGAGAAAATAAAATACCGCTGACCATTCAATTAAAAGTCGGTGACATGGGTGCCGCGCTCCTTTCGACTTCCAAGGAAACATTAAATAAAAAATTTGTATTGAATAATGCGAACTAGCAAATCTTTCAAACTGCTTAAGGTCTTTATACTTGTTGTCCTTGCATCGTTTTTTTCCGCTAATAGGATTAGCGCAATTCCTAATCAGGATAGCACAAGTTTGTTTATATCGGGTCGCGGTGGCTACAAAAGTTACCGTATACCTGTGTTGCTGAACACTCCGGCCGGGGCGTTGATCGCCATCTGTGAAGGACGTAAAAATGGGCCGGGTGATTCTGGCGATATAGATCTTTTACTGAAAAGATCGGAAGACGGAGGAGTGACCTGGTCCAAGCAACAGATCATATGGGACGACAGCGAAAATACCTGTGGTAATCCCTGTGCGGTCATCGACCAAGTTACCGGAACAATTTGGCTGTTAATGACCCATAACGACGGTGAGGTCAGAGAGGAATTTATTGTGAATAATAAGACGAGCAATGATGAGAGTGGCCGTACAGTATGGGTGTGTAAAAGCGAAGATGATGGTAAAACATGGTCAGTACCTGTGAATATCACCAAATCTGTAAAAGCAAAGGATTGGCAATGGTATGCCACAGGTCCGGGTATTGGACTACAGTTAAAGTCCGGACCCTATAAAGATAGATTGATCATTCCTTGTGATCATTCATATCCTGATGTAAAAGGACGGGTCAGGGGAGGCCCGTATGAATATGGCTCACATGTTATTTACAGTGATGACCATGGTTTGACCTGGAAGGTGGGCGGTACCGTGTCTCCAGGTATGAACGAGTGCCAGGCCGTGGAACTGGAGAAAAAGAACAGCATGATCTTATTATCCATGCGTTCTTATTCAGGTACCGGTCACCGCGCCTTCGCATATAGTGCCGATGGTGGAGAAACGTGGACACCACCAGCAGACATAAAAGACCTTGAGGATCCGGTATGCCAGGCGAGCCTGATCCGCTACCGAAGAAAAAAAGGAAGAGCTCCCGGAGTTTTGCTCTTTCTTAATCCGACCAGTTCGACTAAAGTACGCAAGAACATGACGCTGAAGGTCAGCCTTGATGAAGGTGAAAGCTGGCCAATCAGCCAACAATTACATTCCGGACCGTCGGCATACTCCACCATGGCGATCTCAAAGGACGGAGCAATCAATTGTCTATATGAAGCTGGTGATCATAATGCCTACGAGCGGATCACCTTCCAGAAAATCTCGGCAAACCAGATCAAAAAACTGATATCGAAAAAATGACTAAGAAAATTAACGGGCAGTTGTCGATATGGCTCGCCCTTACGCATTTAGATACTTCGACTAATTTAGAAACACCTACACGTTGCGAAACTATGATTGAACACTGGTAATACCACGACAATGTACTGACATGATGATAACCAAATTGATCCTTTATCGATTATTATATACCTATATATGCTGTATACACTCTATGTTGAACTTAAACAATGCCCCTATATTTAAATGGAATGAGTTTCCCCCTATTCCTGACCAAAATGGCTTCGCTGGATCTTTTTCAGGCATTACGCATGGTATGCTCATGGTTGCTGGCGGTGCTAATTTCCCGGATGGCGGTTTGCCTTGGGAGGGATCTAAAAAGGCTTGGAGCAATAAGATATTCGTCCTTGAAAGCCCCGGCGGACATTGGAAGCTTGTAGGTAATATGCCTGAGCCACTGGGTTACGGCGTTTCTATCACATGCCCCGCTGGATTGATATGCATTGGTGGCAGCAATGCTCTGGGGCATACCAGCACTGTATGGCTGATCAGCTACCAACATGATCGTCTTCGTATTACAAAATTACCGTCGTTGCCATACCCTTTAGCAAATTCATGCGGTACAATGATCAAAAAAAAAATTTATATCGCTGGGGGATTGAAAACACCAAGTGACCTGCGACCAACAAATGCTTTCTTATCTCTTGACCTTTCATTAGATACAACCGGTCAAGGCTGGGTTACTTTGGAAAGTTGGCCCGGTAGCCCAAGAATGTTAAGTGTGGCGGGAACGCTGGATGGGTCTTTCTTTTTATTCAGTGGTACAGATCTGCGGAAAAACGAAGGTCGATCAGAAAGAATCTATTTAAAAGACGCTTACCGTTATACACCGGGCGGTGGTTGGCATACTTTAGCAACAATACCGGAAGCAGTAGTTGCGGCCCCTGGTCCCGCTTTCGTACGCAGCAAGGCTCAGATGTTGATCTTTGGCGGTGATAACGGAGTGTTAGCCGAAAATGCAGAAAAGCTTGGGGTCAATCATCCTGGTTTCTCTGACCGTATTTTAGCTTATGACAACACTACGGATACCTGGGCGGAGATCGGTAAAATCAAAACAGTTAAAAAGGATGATTCGGCGAGCCATCCCAATCAAAGCGTTTGGGCTCCTGTTACGACAAATCTGGTATTATGGAAAAATATGCTCGTATTTCCCGGTGGTGAAGTGAGGCCAGCTGTTCGGACTACCAGGGTCTTAGCTGCACAGAAATCCCCAATAAACTTAAAGCTGCAAAGTAATGAAAATAACTAAAATGGCCACAGGTAGATATTCGTGGCTACTCGTTGGCTTATTATGGATCGTAGCTTTTCTAAACTATTTAGATAGGATACTGATAACGTCAATGCGCGATCCGATCGTGGTTGAATTTAAGCTAAGTGATGCCCAGTTTGGATTGCTTACATCTGTTTTTCTCTGGTCATACGGTTTACTTAGTCCGGTAGGTGGTTTCTTTGCCGATCGGTACAGTCGTAAAAAAGTGATCTTGTTCAGTGTTTTGGTCTGGTCCGCTGTGACCGTTTGGACTGGGTTTGTCGGTTCTTTTCATGAAATGATTGCGGCCCGTTTATTTATGGGGGTTAGCGAAGCCTGTTATATACCTGCTGCATTGGCTTTAATAACGGATTATCATAAGGGACGTACTCGTTCCTTGGCAACAGGACTACATATGAGTGGTCTATATGCAGGTTTAGCACTCGGCGGGATCGGCGGGTACGTGGCAACGTTGTGGGGTTGGAGATGTGGATTCCAGTTGTTTGGTGCATTCGGTTTACTTTATTCTTTTGTGCTGTTGTATTTTTTAAAAGACCATCAGGTAACGCCAGCGAATTCGGCTGGGTCGAAAAGTAACAAAGCAGAAAAAGATATCAGCCCATTTAAGGCGGTTAAGATTTTATTTGCCGAACGCTCCTTTTATGTTTTAATGTTTTACTTTGGAATTTTAGGAATGGTCAACTGGTTGGTGTATGGTTGGTTGCCAACTTTTTTAAAGCTCCATTTTAATTTATCACTTGGGGAAGCAGGGATCTCCGCAACAGGCTATGTTCAGGTTGGTTCTTTCATCGGAGTTTTACTAGGCGGACTGATAGCAGATCGTTGGTTCAGAACGAATAAACGGAGCCGCTTATACATCGTCATTATCGGATTCACGTTGGGCTGTCCGTTCTTATTCCTGATGTCAACAACCCCTGCCTTCAGTATGGCAGTTATTGCAATGATCATTTATGGCATTTCGAGAGGGATCAATGATGCGAATCTCATGCCAATTCTAAGTCAGACAATTGATGCACGATATTTGGCTACCGGCTATGGCTGCTTAAATTTTCTAAGTACAATTATAGGTGGGGTCATGGTCTATCTGGGTGGAAGATTAAAGGATGCCAATGTTGATTTGTCTATTGTTTATCAGGTCTCTGCTATCGCGATGCTGTTGGCGTGCTGGTCCCTGATGGCAGTAAAATTTAAAAATATTGAATAAATGTAGTACGATGAAGAAAACAATAAAGGTAATTTTGATATTGTGTGCACTGTTTGCCGGAAAAGTGGCATTAGCCGCTCAAGTAGATACTGTAGAAACCTATAGCCTGGCCATGCATAAAAACATTAGAGCAATTATTATTAAACCTGATAATTATAAGCAACTGACCACCCTTCCCACTGTTTATCTGCTCCATGGACACGGCAGTAATAATTCAGCTTGGCTTAGAAATGCTCCTGTAATTAAGGAACTGGCTGACCAGTATCAGTTGTTGTTGGTTTGTCCGGATGGCAATATCTCCAGTTGGTATGTAGATAGCCCGATCGACTCCAATTGGCGCTACGAAACCTATGTTGGCTTGGAGCTGGTAAAATGGGTCGATGAGCACTACAAAACGATAAAAAATAGTGGAGGCCGCGCTATCACAGGGTTTAGTATGGGGGGGCATGGATCGCTTTATTTGGCTTTTAAGCATCAGGATATATTTGGTGCGGCTGGCAGTACTAGCGGTGGCGTCGATATCCGGCCGTTTTCGAACAGTTGGAAAATTGCAGATGTATTGGGTACATATAAAGATCATCCGAATAATTGGGAAAACAACACCGTGATCAATATGACCGGTCTTCTGATCCCGGGAAAGCTCGCCCTTATTATAGATTGTGGTACAGAGGATTTCTTTTACAAAGTTAATCTCAATTTCCACAATATCCTGCTTGAAAACAAGATCCCTCATGATTTTATAACTCGGCCTGGAGCACATAATTGGGCCTATTGGTCAAATTCAATTATTTACCAGTTGGCATTTTTCAATGAGTATTTCAGGTCAAAAAATAAATCATAAAAAACAAGTAGTAACGGTTGATGATCAGAAAGCATCATTATTAAGAGAAAGTTATGAAGAATAAATACGGTATAATAGCCCTAATGAGTCTATCCTTGGTTGCAGCAATGATCCTGCCAGTATCCGCCCAACGCATTAAAATATATCATCAAGGCTGGGTAGATCTTAACAAAAACGGCAAGATGGACGTATATGAGAACCCAAAGGCAGATATTGATAAACGTATTGCTGACTTGCTGTCAAAGATGACGATCGAAGAAAAGACCTGCCAAACCGCCACTTTATATGGCTATGGCAGAGTACTTAAAGATGAAATGCCGACTTCCGGATGGAAAAATGAAATATGGAAGGATGGCATAGCCAATATTGATGAAGAACTGAATGGATTGGCCAATCATCCAAAATCAAATACGAAATACTCTTACCCGTACAGCAGACATGCTGAAGCTATCAACATAGTTCAGAAATGGTTTATCGAAGAAACCCGAATGGGTATCCCTGTTGATTTTACAAATGAGGGTGTTCATGGCTTAAATCATGATAGAGCGACGCCGTTATCTGCTCCGATTGCTATAGGGAGCACCTGGAATAAGGCCTTGGTTTATGAAGCCGGGTTAATCGTAGGACGTGAGGCTAAAGCGCTCGGATATACCAATGTATATGCCCCGATACTTGATCCTGCTCGCGATCCACGTTGGGGACGAGTTGTGGAAACATATGGCGAGGATCCCTTTTTAATAGCCGAATTAGGGAAGCAAATGACCTTAGGCATACAGGATCAGGGAGTCGCTGCTACATTAAAACATTTTGCAGTTTATAGTATCCCTAAAGGCGGCCGAGATGGCAATGCACGTACAGACCCGCATGTCGCACCCCGCGAAATGCAGGAAATATATCTTTATCCATTTAGGAAAGTAATTCAGGATGCCAACCCGCTGGGTGTAATGAGTAGCTATAATGATTGGGATAGCGTTCCTATAACAGGTAGTTATTATTTTTTAACTGAATTGCTCCGTCAAAAATTTGGTTTTATGGGCTATGTGGTTTCAGACAGTGAAGCAGTAGAATTCATTTATTCCAAATATCATGTTGCTACGAGTCCCAAGGATGCAGTTAGGCAAGCTTTTGAGGCCGGACTTAATGTACGCACTAATTTTACTTCTCCTGAAACGTTCATTGTTCCGTTGCGAGAGCTAGTAAGAGAAGGACAGGTGTCAATGGCAACATTAAATAGCCGAGTAGCTGATGTATTACGCGTAAAATTCAAGCTGGGATTATTTGATCAGCCTTATGTAGGCGAACCTAAGAAAGCCGATGAAATAGTAAATCCTCAAACCACAAAAAATTTCGTGCTCAATATGGCCCGTCAATCTCTGGTATTACTCAAAAACGATAAGGACATTTTACCGCTTGATATTCAAAAAACAAAAAAAATTTTGGTTACCGGACCATTGGCCACAGCCACAAGATATATGGTAAGCCGCTACGGCCCATCAAACCTCATGACCCCAACCATACTTGATGGCATTAAAACCTATGTAGGTAACAGGGCGTCCGTTAGTTTTACTAAAGGATGTGATGTTACAGACGCTCAGTGGCCCGAGAGTGAAATTATTCCGACTGCTTTAACGGCAGACGAACAAAACGCTATTGATGAAGCGGTAAAACAGGCCAAGCAGTCGGATGTGGTCGTTGCTATCCTGGGTGAAGATGACGATCAGGTAGGCGAAGCCAAATCAAGGACCAGCCTTGATCTTCCTGGGCGACAGGAGAAATTGCTCGAAGCATTACAAGCTACCGGCAAACCCGTAATCCTGATCCTGATCAACGGGCAGCCATTAACTATAAACTGGGCCAACCGTTACATAAATGGAATTATAGAAGCTTGGTTTCCTAACACAGCCGGTGGGCAAGCCATAGCTGAAAGTATATTTGGTGATTACAATCCCGGTGGGAAACTTTCTATAACCTTTCCAAAAAGTACAGGTCAGATCGAGTATAATTTTCCGTTCAAGCCATCATCACAAGCGGGGCAACCGAGTGCCGGACCAAACGGATATGGTAAAACGAGCGTTAATGGCCCATTATACCCATTTGGTTATGGCTTGAGCTACACAACCTTTCAATATAACAATTTAACAATATTGACAAAGGACATACATGTAAAGTCGGACATAGATATCACAGTTGATATTAAGAATGTCGGCAAATGTAAAGGAGATGATGTAGTCCAACTTTACATAAAAGATAAAGAGAGTAGTGTGATCACCTATGAATCGCAATTGCGAGGTTTTGAAAGAATTACATTGAAACCTGGTGAAACAAAAACAGTTCGATTTACCCTACATCCAGATGACCTCTCGTTATTAGATAAAAACATGAACTGGGTAGTTGAACCTGGTGAATTTGAATTGCGTATTGGTAGTTCATCTGAAGATATAAAACTAAAAAAAGATTTTATAGTAGTTAACTAGGAATCAGATTAAAACCTACCAGCCACAAAAATTATTGTAAAGATTGTATACAATATATAATATATTATTACATTTGTATCTGCATTTCCGGTCTTAATTATAAATGGAATGCAGAAGATCGTCAATAAGAAATAGATTTTTTGCATTAAATAAATAATTGATCAGGTATGAAAAAGAGAATTTTAGGATTGGTGACAGCACCATTTACGCCCATGCACCAGGATGGAACCATAGCGATTGATAAAATCCCGGCAATGGTTGATATGCTTATTAATAATGGCATTAAAGGGATGTTTGTATGTGGCAGCACAGGCGAAGGACCGTCGATGACAACCAGTGAGCGTATGAATGTTGCAGCTGCGTTTGTAAAAGCTGCGGCAAAAAGGATAACTGTTCTTGTTCATGTGGGACATAATAGTATTCAGGAGTCTATCGAACTTGCTCGGCACGCTCAATTGATTGGTGCCGATTACATATCGACAACGCCACCAACATATTTTAAGATAACAACGATATCTACTTTGGTAGATTGCCTGGCTGACATCGCCGCCGCCGCCCCACTTTTGCCTTTATATTACTATAATATACCTGCACTCACTGGTATCAATCTCGACATGGTTGAACTGTTAAAAACTTCTAAATCGGCTATTCCCAATTTTGCCGGCATTAAATATACTACGCCATTGTTACATGAGTATCAAGCCTGCCTAAATTTTGGGAACAAAGAATTTGATGTGCTATTTGGTACAGACGAAATGTTGTTGGGGGCTCTCGCTGTTGGTGCAGAAGGCTTTATTGGCAGTACTTATAATTTTGTCGCACCGGTTTATCAACAGATCATCAGCTTTTACAAGGAAGGGGATATGAAATCGGCACAGAACCTGCAATTATTTTCGGTTGAAATGGTGCGTGTAATTGTTAAACACGGCGGATTGCGTGCACAAAAGGCTATGATGAAATTGATAGGAATGGATTGTGGGCCGGTACGTTTGCCACAAAATTCTTTAAAGGATAATGAATACATTGTTTTGGAAAACGACCTTAATAATATCAATTTTTTCAAGTGGGCCAACTTAATAAAAGGAGTTCAAGAACCAGTCCACATTCGATAATTATTAAAGTAAGTCATAACAGGATTAGTTATCCAGCCATCGGATATTAAAACGAATTATTGGTCTTTAATTTATTATCCATCACAATGAAAAATAGTCAACCAGACAATAGAGCTTTATCGGAGAGATGTAAAAATTCGATGGAATTGTTATATGTAATTGAATCGCTCGAAAATAGCTTAGAAAACAACATATTAGGCGTAGATGTAGGTGGGTCACACATCACAGCAGGCTTAATTAATACCAAAACCCGAAAACTCATATCAGGATCATTAGTGCGCAAACCTGTAAATTCTCATGGTTCCTACGAAGAAATCATGACAGTTTGGGGGGATACACTTCTTGAAGCATGTAAAGGACATGCAAAGCCAGAGACCATTGGAATTGCAATGCCTGGGCCTTTTGATTATGAGAGAGGTATTTCGCTGATAAAAGGCTTTAATAAATACGACTCCCTTTATCAATTGAATATCAAAGAAGGCCTCGCCAATATTTTAAAAATAGCCCCCCATCATATCAAAATAAAAAACGACGCGGCCTGTTTTTTACAAGGTGAGATATTTACTGGCACTACCAGGGGCGTAAGTAGGGTTCTCGGGTTGACATTAGGAACCGGATTTGGTTCAGCCTTTGGAATGAACGGAATAGCGACGGATGCTGAATTATCAAGTAAATATTTTAAGGATAGAAGAGCTGAAGACTACTTTTCTACCAAGTGGTTTTTGGATGAGTATTTTCGATTATCCGGACAAAGATCAACCAGCGTAAAGGAGATGAATCATTTAATTGACAGTGACCCGTTGGTAGAATCGATATTTAAACGATTTTGTGAAAACCTCTCAATATTTTTAAAGGATGTGCTGGGGAAGAATGACACAGAGTTAATCTTAATAGGCGGGAATATTATAAAATGTGACTTAATAATACCGGAATTAAAGAAACAATTGAAAATCAGATCATTTGATATCCCCATTTATATTTCCCAATTAGGCGAAGAGGCCGCCTTAGTTGGTGCAGCAAGTCTTTGGGCTGATAAATTCGTTAGATAGATCTATTAAGATTATCTCAAGCCATTATGGCAGCGACGTATTAATAAGAAAATCCGCCTATATCATCGAATTTATTTCAAATCACTTCAATCGAAGATTGAAGTGATTTGAAATGTTGATCATGATCATTTGCATTCCTAATAATTCTCATGAACCGTTTATAATGTGGTGGATAGATCTAATGCATAGATGATAGTTGATTGGTCGATCTGAAATAAGGTCGAAGTTTATCAAGACAATATTTAAAGAACCAATCTGGATCATTATGAGAAACTATCGTTTCAATTTGATGCTACGAACGCCTCATTTTTGTTTTTGCAGATACAACCCAGCATTTAAATCGGGTTTTCCGGCGCTTTGGTGCAGATGAAAGGATAACACCCTGGCATATCAGTTTGTATATGGGACTTTTCTATCATTGGGTAAGCGAAGGGTTTAAAAATCCGCTACAGGTATCACAGTTAAGGTTGATGGAGCTATCCAGCATCCAAAGTATTGTCACTTATCACAAATGTATCCGGCAGCTTCAGGAATTCGGGTATATCGATTATTTCCCCTCTTATCACCCGGTATTTGGTAGCCAGATCTGTCTTTTACTGGTCAAAAACGCTGACTAAAATTGGTGTATCTGACATTGCGGGTTCATATCTCAGTTGATTTTTTGGATAGAAATTCTTACCATTAAAGTGTAAATTAAATTCGGTTATTCGGCAAGAAATGATGTTTTTGCGGTGAATGAAGTGCATGATCTTGAAAAATATTGGTAAACGCCTGAAACCCTGATTAAGTAGTAAAAAAGGGAAAGTGTCATTCCTGTACTCCTTGTTTTAATGAAGTATAACATGCTGATTGACAATTAGAATTGCAAACGTTCACTTCCGGTACAACTAAATTACCTTATACTCAAACCTTCTTCAGTTGCTTTAGCTTGCCTTGGTAAGATTGCAGGTAGTTTCTTTTAGTCGTTTCATCAAGGAAAGATGCATTGGCCAATTGGATAACATGTTCTGGTCCGGATAACATCTGTGACATCAGATCGCTGAAAACCTTTTCTGCAATCCCAGCCTGTTTTGCCAAAACTGAGAATTGATACTGTATTTTACCCTGTGCCAGATTTTGTGGTAACAGGCCGCCATCTAAAGCAAAATCTTTGTCATTGATGTGGATATGGCTGTTCAGCAGGTCATAGGCCGGACTTAAACGATAATCCCCCATCGGAGTTTCCAATAATGAAAAGTTCTTGAAATGGGCGTCGCCGTTTGAGAACAGATAATTAAATATCAATAATTTCAGCAGCTTTGGCGCTTCTATCCGGTAAGCAGGTACAAACTTATCCATCAATTGGAAAATTTCCAGGTAATTCCCCAGATACTTATAGTGTTCGCCATGGGTTTGAGGGGTGCGGCCGGCCAGCGATGCAAAATCATCCTGAGCCAGTTTCATCCCATCCGGCTGCACATCAAAGCGTTTGGTTATATAAGCAGGTTGACCATCCCTAAAGAAGATCATTGCATTTTCGGCCGTTTCAATACCATATACCTGGCGGGCGATCTGCATGGTCAGGTGTTCATTAGCCGGCATTTGATCCGGTCGCCTGCCGGCTCCTGGAATTGGTTTCAAAATATAGGCTCCCCGTTCACCTTCCGAAATCAGCCTGAGTTTATTTTTTTTTAAAAGGAGGGAGAATTTTTCCTGCACCCCTGATATGGACATTCGTTTTTTACTCTCATCAAATAATTCGTCAGTCTCCGGGTTTGAAGCGGGGGATTCGTAAGGAAGAATATGACTGATCTTTTTTCCGTGAAATACCCGGTTCAGACATGCGCGGCTGTATGTATTGAAATTCGGAGCCAGTGTACCGGGGCAATTATTTATTTCCGGCATGTTCATATCATTTCGATTTTTTGAATATTGACAGCACCAATTGTATCGTGTTTTGCCGTGACAAGTAATAAACCGAAATAATCATCCAGATCAATCCGATTGAGTTTGCAGACAACCTGTTTGTTGGAACCCTCGGGCAGCATATTGTAAAAAAACGGGAACAGATGATCCGATTGATATGGCGCTTTTTGTTTGGGTAGTGTGAGGCTAATCGCTGGTTTGCGGCTGTCTTCTGTCCACGACGGATTATAAAGAAACGAAAAGGAGCCGTTATCATGCTGGCTTATGATGCCGGCTTCTTCTCCTTTAAATATAATTTTCGCCTGTCTCATTATTCAGTTATTCTGTTCTTGATTTTCATACTTACCTCTAAGCCCAGGGCATCCCCTATCTTTTGCAGTGTAATGAGCGTAGGATTTCCTTTCCCTCTTTCTAATTGTTTGAGTGTCCGCAAGCCCACGCCGGATAATTGCGCCAATGTCTCCTGAGTGACCTGAAGCGATTCTCTGCGATCCTTAATAATTTGTATGATATCTTTAAAGTGCATTGTAATGCTCTATTAGATACAAATATATGGATAAACTTGGCAATTCGTAATAAAGTGCAATAAATTACACTTTATTACGAATTAAGAACAAAAAATGATTAACCAACCCTGCAATGTGCCATATAGTGCACTTTTTTATTGAATATTTTGTGTTATTTCCGTAAGCCATATGATTGCTATGCAAAAAGCGCTATCTTCATAAGAAATAGAATCTAAATTGGTGTCGTTGACCTTGAGGGTTCATATTCCATTTGATTTTTTGGATAGGAATTCTTACCTTTAAAGTGTAAATGAAGTGCGGTTATTCGGCAAAAAATGATGTTTTTGCAGTGAATGAAGGGCATGATTTTGAAAAATACTGGTAACTGCTTGAACCTTAATTAAGTAGTAAAAAAACGGAAAAGCGTCATTCCTGTAGTCCTGGTTTCAATGAAGCATAACATGCTGATTTACAATACAGAATTACAAAGGTTCACTTCCCGTCCTTTCCGCTAAGAAGCCCTTAAAGCTTCTTAAAAACGCTTAGATTTCTGGTCTAAGCGTTTTTTTTTGCCTCAAAAATCCGCAGCACCTCAGTATTTATGACTCAGCCCGTGACCTATTCGGTGCCGGGTTTTAAAAACCTAATTATAGTCACCTATAAATCAACGATTTGATAATCAATTAGTTGGAAATATTTTTTGACCTCAAACGCGATCAAAACCACACAAAATTCTGGCTTTTGAAGGATCTGGATTTGGTGAAATATCGGGACAATTTAAATGACGGGAACCGTTTGGACCGAGGGTTCAGGTCCCGTCTGAAAACTTGCGTTAACTGACCAAATAAAGAACTAAATGAAGACCCTATCACAATTATTTATGCGTTATTTTGTATGCATTTAAGCCGCTGTCTAAAAACTTCAGATAGCTCACCGGATCGTAATCGGCGCCGTTGGGGGCAACAAGCGGTTGTTCCGAATCCTGGTCGAGCAGCACATAAAAGGGCTGAGAGTTGGATAGAAATTTACTCGTCTGTAAATAGCTCCATTTGTTCCCTATTGTCTTGATAGCCCGACCCTGTGGTGTTGTTGTTTGCTCTTTGATGGCCAGGTCAGTTTTATCGTCAACGTATAGCTGGATCAGCACATAGTCCTCGTTTATCCGTTTCGCGATTTGTTGATCCGTCCAAACATTCGCTTCCATTTTACGGCAGTTCACACAGGCATGACCTGTAAAGTCGATCATTACCGGTTTGTGTGTTTTTTTGGCGTAAGCCAATCCCTCGTCATAGTCGAAAAAGGGATTAAAGCCTTTTGGCTTATCAAACAGGGTGGTATATTTATGTGGCCCGCTATCGGGAATACTGCCGCTTGTAGCGGACACGCCGGCGGACAGGTCGAAGTCTTGTGTTGACATGGGCGGCAATAAAGCGCTTACCGATCTCAACGGGGCTCCCCATAGTCCGGGTACCAGGTACATGGAGAACGAAAACGCAATGATCGCTAAAAACAACCTCGATACCGCGATATGGTCCAGGGCACTATCATGCGAAAATTTGAGTTTACCTAACAAATAGAACCCAGCTAAAGCGGCTATTACAATCCATAACACCAAGAATACTTCCCTGTCGAACAAGTGCCAGTGGTATGCCAGATCAACATTACTCAAAAACTTCATGGAAAGCGCCAGTTCCAAAAAGCCCAAAACCACTTTAACGCTGTTCAGCCAACCGCCTGACTTTGGCAAAGACCGCATCCAGTGCGGGAACATAGCGAACAAGGCGAATGGCATCGCTAATGCGAAAGAAAACCCTAACATCCCTATCGCGGGTGCCAATAAAGCCCCTTCAGTAGCGGCTTGCACCAACAGGGTACCTATGATAGGCCCTGTGCAACTAAAGGAGACCAAGGCGAGGGTGAAGGCCATAAAAAACAAACCTGCAAGGCCTGCTTTGTCAGATTTGGCATCCATCGCATTGACCCAGACCGATGGCAATACCAGTTCGAAAGCGCCGAGAAATGAAGCTGCAAAAGCGACCAGTACCAAAAAGAAAAACAAGTTGAATACACCGCTGGTGCTTAATGCATTCAGGGCGTCCGCACCAAAAGCGACAGAGGTAAAAAGCCCCAGAACAACATAGATTACGATAATGCTTAGTCCATATATCAGGGCCTTACCGATAGCGCTGTTCTTTGTTCCCGAACTTTTAGTAAAAAATGCGATGGTCATGGGTAGCATCGGGAAAATGCAGGGCATAAAAAATGCCAGGACACCGCCGATAAAACCTTTGATAAATATTGCCCATAATGAAGGCGCCGGAAGTTTCGCGATCTTCGCAGGCACAACGACAACAGCAGGTTTCGCTGGTTCTTTCTTTTGAACAACGAGCGTATCGCTCGCTGATGTAAAGGTCACACCATCGGTCGATATTGTATCATTGTTTTGAGCGAAAGAAAACACTAAACCGCTAAAGAGCAAGAAAAGTACCAGAAGTAATTTTTTCATTGTTATTTGATCACTATGCTAAAGGTCAGGTCTTCCGGCGGCAGACATTTTTGATCGTTGCAGGTCATATATTCCAATGTTCCTTTAACAGTAGCTTTGCCATTTTTTAATTTTATTTTCTGCTGAAAGATCACCTGGCGTTCAAAAAAACTGACATCCATATTAAAGGTCTTTTCGTTGCGTGTAACCGGGGTAGGCTCGATGGTTTTGCCCACCAACGTAAACTCTTTTGAAGGAGAAAAAGTAAAAGTCGTTTTTATCGGCCCGCCATCCTTAACGGTTTGTGAATAAACATGCCAACCCTCATCGATATCGGCTTTCATAAACACCATGGCTTCGGTGGCACTCTTTTTTTTGAACCCATATGACCAACGTACCGGGGTTAGTATCTGGGCATTAACGGTTGACATGGCAATCATCAGTAAGATGAACAAGGCGGTCTTTTTCATGTTGATTCTTATATATTGATAAAAGTTTCGTTTAAACGTGGCATAGGATGATAAGTCACAAATTCTGTATCGGTAGAAATATACCCGGCCTTTACCGGCTCTTCTTTGACCAGGTCCGTACTCAGGTATTTTTTATTACTATCGCAAAGCAGGGTCACCACGATGGCATTGGTACCTAATTGTTCTTTTACTTTGATCGCTCCGATCACATTCGCACCCGATGAGATACCGACCGCTAAGCCGAGCTGTTTGCTGAGTTTTTGTGCCATAATGATCGCGTCACCATCGCCCGCTTGTACGACTTCGTCCAATTGGTCGAGCTTTACGATAGAGGGTATGAACTCATCTGAGATTCCTTGTATACGGTGGCTGCCGATTTTATGCCCTGTTGTCAAGGTCGGAGATTCCGCGGGTTCCAATGGGTGTATACTGACATTGGGATTCAACATTTTAAGATATGCACCAACGCCCATCACGGTACCGCCGGTACCCACGCCCGCCACAAAAGCATTAGGCATGATACCCGTCGAAGCCAGTTGACGCCATATTTCTCTGCCTGTTGTTTTTTCATGCGCCTCGGCGTTGTAGCGGTTCTCGAACTGTCGCGGCAGGAATATGTTATCTGAATGAGCATGCAGGCTTTCCGCCAAGCGAATACTACCCAAAAAGCCGCCTTCAGCTTTACTGACCGGCACAACTTCCGCACCCATGCTTTTGATGATATCAATTCTTTCTTTACTTAACCAATCAGGCATAATTATTTTTACCGGGTGACCAAGGGCCTTACCTATGGCAGCGAATGCGATACCTGTATTTCCCGAAGTCGCTTCAACTATGGTATCACCTGGCTTTATCTTACCCTGCTTGTACGCCTGGTACATGATATAAAGCGCCATCCTGTCTTTCACACTTCCTGTAAGGTTGTAATGCTCGCATTTAACGAAGACTGTACCCGGCTTTCCCTTGAAGGTATAGTCAATAGCCACCATCGGGGTATTCCCCACCAGATGCCACAACTCTTTAAATTGATTTTCAAGTTCCGCGCTTAATTTCATTGATGCTAAAGCCTCCATAGGTTTTTATAATGTTCAGTAAAAATGATTATTGTTATAATTAAATACAATACTTACCTTTAAAACCATAAAATTTATGGTAAATCACATAATTTATCAGATATAATTCAGTTTTTCCTTTTTAATTGTGTCCCAACTTTATCTTTTTTCAGTATGCCGCCAACCAGCCCCTTAGACAAGTCAGACATCGAGATCTTAAAACTCCTGCAAACCGATGCTTCTTTGACCAACAAAGAGATCGCTTTCCAACTACGTAAGTCCGTCGCAACGGTACACGAACGGATAAAACGCCTTAAAGATCAGGGCTATATCAAACGTATTGTCGCTATTCTCGACCGCAGGAAGATCAACAAAGGCCTGATCGCTTTCAGCCAGGTACTATTGAACGATCATGCCGCCGATACCTTATCCGGCTTTGAACGGGAGGTCGCTAAATTTCCGGAAGTAATGGAATGCTTCCAGATGACGGGTGCTTTTGATTTTATCCTCCGGGTAGCTACGACAGACATGGAAGCTTACCATGATTTTTACCGTCATAAACTTGCAACGCTCCCCAACATTACAACGGTTCAAAGTTTTTTCGTCCTTTCTGAGACCAAAAGCGATACAGCTTACCCGTTATAAAACGGTCAGTTTGTGGAGGCACAGCGCATTGTTTACCTTGGCAATAATACGCAGGGTACCGTCCGTATCATAGCCCATCAAATATCCCCCCAATACAAAATCCATCGGGTAATGATACGTCTTGTTAGGCACAAAATGGATCTCTTTTTTTACTGGGTTGATGGTGAAATTATATCGGCTGATAAGCCGTATGCCAATTGAGCCATCCATATCAGAGTTCCAGCTATCAGCACTGCCTCCGCTTAACCGATAATAAGGAAAGCAATTAGCAGAATAACGCAGTTGAATATAATATATTCAAAATCAGACAGTTCCGTAGCAATGAAATTAATTGGGTCGATGTACCCCCAAAAATTCACTTTCGAAGAATTGCAACATCGAACCGCTTTTACAAGTGAATTATAAACTTGTATCTGCTTGATTAACAGTAATGAACATTGGAACACTCCACTCGGTAGGGCATCAGGAAATTCGGAAAGTGTAAAGGAGTTGAATTTAGATATACTGCTGACAGAACCTTACGTAGCTGCCCCAGCGCATCCAGACCAGCCAAGAAAGAAGAAGAAAAAAGGCCAAAGCCAAAGTTATAATATGCCACGATAATTATTAATGCACCAATAGCCGGTAATATGCTTCGTAAAATTGCCCAATAGGTTTGTTTTGGAAATCAGCCCTACCATTTTGGTAGGGTTTTTTTATGAAATTAGGATTTTATAATACCACAAATCATTGATAATGAATAAAATAACATGTTGATAAAATTATTGGTACTGCTTTGGCATAGCCTGAATCAAAAACTAATAATCATATGATCACGCTATTGCTGTTCCTGGCCATTTTGCTTCTAAGCTGGCTCGTTTTTAAATCCATCGACTGGTTCGAGAAAATCTAATCATCATGATCCCATTATTCATCATTTCCATTGCAGTTTTCCTATACATGGTATATGTGCTGCTTAAACCCGAAAACTTTTAATTCAATTCACCCATGAACACAGAACTACTTGGAATCTTCGCCTCGTTTATCATAACGCTGGTGATCGCCATTCCGCTTGGTAAATATCTTGCGAAGATGTTTGCCGGTGAAAGGGTTTGGACCGATTTTATGAAACCTATCGAAAACGGTATCTATAAACTATCGGGGATCAACCCCAACGAACCCATGAACTGGAAACAGTTTTTGAAAGCCATGATGACCATTAATATCCTTTGGTTGGTCTACGGCTTTTTTGTATTGATGCACCAGGATAAGCTGCCTTTGAACCCCGATGGCAATCCCGGCATGACCGCCGACCTGTCTTTTAACACGATCATCAGTTTCGTGGTGAACTGTAATTTGCAGCACTACAGCGGTGAAAGCGGTGCCAGTTACCTGGCCCAGCATTTTATCTTCATGTTCCTGCACTTTACCAGTGCAGCCACCGGTATCGCCTGCGCTGTAGCCGTGTTCAAAGCCTTTAAAGATAAAACGACTACTAACTTGGGTAACTTCTGGGAATTTTTTGTAAAAACCATTACTCGTTTACTGTTGCCTTTGTCTATCGTTATTGCATTGATCTTAACTTTTAACGGTACGCCTGCAAGTTATGCAGGTAAAGATCAGTTTATCACCTTACAAGGAGATACGGCTCATGTATCGCGCGGCCCGGCAGCGCAAATGATCGCCATTAAACACCTGGGTACCAATGGCGGTGGCTGGTTCGGCGCGAACTCCGCCCACCCGCTGGAAAACCCGAATTACCTGACCAACATGACCGAGATCATTTCGCAAATGATCATTCCGATGGCCATGATCCTGGCCTTTGGTTACTTTATCCGTCGGAAAAAGCTAGGCTGGGTGATCTTCGGAGTGATGATGGTCGGTCTGCTGATGCTGATGATACCGAGTGTCAGCAGCGAATTGGGTGGTAACAGCGCCATTGCCAAAATGGGGGTCACACAAGCTACCGGCGCCATGGAAGGCAAAGAAGTCCGCTTTGGGCCTGCCGCCACTGCTTACTGGAGCACATTGACCACGATCACTTCGACAGGTTCTGTTAATGGCATGCACGATAGCACGATGCCACTGACCGGTGCGTGGCAACTACTGGCCATGATGATCAACGGCTTCTTCGGCGGCTGTGGCGTGGGTATCCTGAACTATTTTATTTACCTGATCATTGCCGTCTTTATTTCCGGTTTGATGGTTGGCCGTACACCAGAGTTCCTGGGGCATAAGGTTGAAGCGCGTGAAGTGAAGATCGCAGCCTTGATCACGCTCTTAAGTCCGCTGCTGATCCTGGCCGGGACGGCAGCGGCTGCCTATGTGTTTACCGCTTACGGGAGCGCGGATTGGGCGGTTAAGCCATCCACCTGGCTGAATAACCCAGGTTATCATGGCTTTTCGGAAATGCTGTATGAGTATACTTCGGCCAATGCCAATAACGGCTCTGGTTTTGAAGGGCTGGGCGACAATAATATCTGGTGGAACGTAACGACAGGTGTGGTACTGATTCTGGGCAGGTTCCTGCCGATCATCGGCCCGGTAGCTATTGCAGGTTTATTGGCCCAAAAGAAATTCATCCCGGAATCCGCAGGTACGCTGAAAGTGGATACCGTAACATTCGGTGCCATGACCTTTGCTGTCATCCTTGTTTTAAACGCATTGTCTTATTTCCCTGCACTGGCTTTAGGCCCATTGGCAGAATTTTTCTCAATGCCTAAATAATTGATCACATGAAAACTCAATCCAATAAATTATTTGAACCGGCCCTGGTGCAAACCGCCCTAAAAGAGTCGTTCGTCAAACTAAATCCTAAGATCATGCTGCGCAACCCGGTGATGTTCACCGTGGAAGTAGGTACAGCGATTATGGCTTACATGACCTTTTACAGTCTTACCCATGCGGGCCAGGGATCATTCGCTTATAACCTGATCATCTTTATCGTACTGTTGTTAACCCTACTGTTTGCCAATTTTGCCGAAGCCATTGCTGAAGCACGCGGTAAAGCACAGGCCGACAGTTTAAGGAAGACACGTGAAGAAACACCTGCCAAAGTACTTAACTCCGATGGCTCGATCATTACAAAATCATCCAACGAACTGCGTAAAGGTGACGTGTTTGTATGCGAAACCGGTGATACGATCCCTACTGATGGGGAGATCATCGAAGGCTTGGCAACAATAGACGAATCGGCCATTACGGGTGAATCTGCACCGGTGATCCGGGAATCAGGTGGTGATAAGTCTTCAGTAACTGGTGGTACCAAAGTACTATCTGATAAGATCAAAGTTAAAGTGAGCACCGAGCCCGGTGAAAGCTTTTTGGATAAAATGATCGCCTTAGTAGAAGGAGCTTCCCGTCAAAAAACCCCGAACGAAATCGCCCTGACCATCTTATTGGCCAGCTTTACGCTGATCTTTATCATCGTTTGTGTAACGCTGAAACCGTTTGCCGATTATGCCAACACGCCGATCACTATTGCAGCATTGATCTCCTTGTTCGTGTGTTTGATCCCGACCACTATAGGCGGTTTATTATCAGCCATCGGAATTGCCGGTATGGATAGGGCGCTAAGAGCTAACGTGATTACTAAGTCGGGTAAGGCTGTAGAAACGGCAGGCGATATTGACGTATTGCTGCTGGATAAAACAGGTACCATTACCATCGGCAACCGTAAAGCCACACATTTCTGGCCGGCTACCGGCGTTAGCCCGGAAGAGCTGGTAAAAGCTGCGGTACTTTCTTCACTGGCTGATGAAACTCCCGAAGGTAAATCCATCGTTGAACTGGCACAAAAAAACATCAGTGTCCCTGCCGGTTCCGGGTTTATTAAATTCACCGCCGAAACGCGTTCCAGTGGGATTGATACCCCTGACGGTACCCGAATCCGAAAAGGCGCGTTTGACTCGATCCGTAACCTGGCCGTTAAAGCCGGGCATCCAATACCAACCGATGTGGAAGAACGGGTGAAAGAAATCGCTTCCAACGGTGGCACGCCATTAGTGGTATCACAGAACGAAGTGGTATTGGGTACCATCGAATTACAGGATATTATCAAACCCGGCATTGCCGAACGATTTGAGCGCCTGCGTAAAATGGGCATCAAAACGGTAATGGTAACCGGTGATAACCCCCTCACTGCAAAGTTTATTGCCAATAAAGCCGGTGTAGATGACTTTATTGCTGAAGCTAAGCCTGAAGATAAAATGAACTACATCAAAGCCGAGCAGCAGAACGGACGACTGGTAGCCATGATGGGCGATGGTACCAACGATGCCCCGGCGCTGGCGCAAGCCGATGTAGGCGTGGCAATGAACAGCGGTACGCAAGCAGCTAAAGAAGCAGGTAACATGGTTGACCTGGATAACGACCCGACCAAGCTGATCGAGATCGTGGAGATAGGCAAACAGTTGCTGATCACCCGCGGTACCTTGACAACCTTTTCTATCGCCAATGACGTAGCTAAATATTTCGCGATCGTGCCGGCATTGTTTGTTGCTTCTATCCCTGCCTTGCAGGCCATCAATATTATGCACTTGCATAGTCCCGAAAGTGCGATACTTTCTGCGGTGATCTTTAACGCGATCATTATCCCGATGCTGATACCGTTAGCACTCAGAGGTGTTGCTTATCAGCCGATCGGTGCGAGCGCTTTACTGCGCAAGAATCTACTGATCTATGGCCTTGGCGGCGTTATCGCACCATTTATAGGTATCAAACTCATCGATTTGGTTATTTCCTTATTCTTTTAATTTTTAAAAATCATGAAAACGAATCTTGTAAAATCTATTCGCCTTACGCTGGTACTCATCGTGGCGCTGTGCGTGATCTACCCAGTGATGATCACCCTGGCCGGCAAATTGTCGAAAGGTGCCGGGGATGGCGAAACCATCAGTGTGAACGGTAAAGTGGTGGGTTATGCCAACGTTGGCCAAAGTTTTACCAAACCACAGTATTTCTGGGGAAGGCCTTCCGCTGTGGCTTATAACGCTGCCGGTTCTGCCGGTTCCAATAAAGGCCCAAGCAATCCTGGTTATTTGAAAGATGTGACTAACCGCATCGATACCCTGCTGAAATATCACCCTTATTTAAAAAAAGGCGATATCCCGGCTGAAATGGTGACTGCATCAGGCAGCGGGCTTGATCCTGATATCTCGCCGGAAGCCGCAAAGATGCAGGTAAAGCGGGTAGCTCAATACCGCAAACTGGACGAACAAAGGGTAGCTGCGCTTTTAGCCGCTCATACCGAACAGCCACTGTTGGGTCTCTTCGGTCCGGCCAAAGTGAACGTTTTGAAATTAAACGTGGCGCTTGATGAACTAAAATAAACAAACATGAAAAAAATATATGTTTATATACAACCATGGCGCAGGCACTAAATCTGCCTCACAGTTTGCGTTGGCAGCTGTATATGCCTTTAAAAGAAATATAAAACACTAATTTAGTTTTAGTTTGATTGATCGGGAAATGTGAACGATGACCCCATTAGCCGGCCATCCGAGTGGCCGGCTATTTTTTCAAAAACATGGAAAGCGAAAACAAAGATAATTCCGTCAGGGATTTTATTGAACTGGTCAAAAAGTCCAGGCGCGGTAAACTCAAAGTTTATATCGGCATGAGCGCCGGTGTAGGCAAAAGCTACCGCATGCTCCAGGAAGCGCATGCCCTGCTCAAGAATGGCATCGGCGTGCAGATCGGGTATATCGAAACCCATAACCGGGCCGAAACCCATGCTTTATTGGATGGCCTGCCGATGATCGACCGTCGCAAAGTGTTTTATAAAGGCAAGGAACTGGAAGAAATGGACCTGAAAACCATTTTGAACCGCCACCCGGAGGTAGTGATCGTTGATGAACTGGCGCATTCCAATATTGAAGGCAGCAAGAACAGCAAACGCTGGCAGGATGTCGCCGATATCCTTCAGGCGGGTATCAGTGTGATTACCGCGGTAAATATTCAGCACCTGGAAAGCCTGAACGAAGATATCGAGCAGATCACCGGAATCACTATCGGCGAGCGGATACCGGACAAGATACTGGAGTTGGCAGATGAGATCGTTAATATTGACCTGACGGCGGATGAGCTGATCGCCCGGCTGAAAGAAGGCAAGATCTATGAAAAAAGCAAGATCGAACGTTCCCTGCAAAATTTTTTCCAGAGCGATAAGATCCTGCAACTGCGGGAACTGGCCCTGAAGGAGGTTGCGCATCACCTGGAGCGAAAGATAGATATTGAAATCCCTAAACAGATCAAACTGAGGCCGGAAAAGTTCCTCGCTTGTATCTCTTCGAACGCGGAAACAGCTAAAATCGTGATCCGTAAAACGGCTCGGCTGGCTTCTTATTACCGCTCACCATGGATCGTGCTGTATGTGCAAAGCAGCGGCGAAAGCGTGGATAAGATCCGGCTGGATAAACAACGCTTTTTGATCAATAATTTTAAACTGGCCACCGAACTCGGTGCAGAAGTGCTGCGGGTTAAAAGTGACCAGGTTACGCAAACCATTATGCAGGTGTCCGAAGAGCGGGAGATTACCACTATCTGCATCGGTAAACCCCATCTAAACTTATTCCAGGTGATCCTGAGAACCGCTGTATTTAACGAACTGCTGCGCAAGATCGCCGCAACTGAAACCGATTTAGTTATATTATCATGAAAGTAAAAAATAAACTCCGCCTCGGATTTGGATTTTTATTCATCGTCGTCCTGTTTTTCGGGGGACTATCCATTATCCTGATCAACCAGATCGCCACTAACGGCAAGGTGATCCTCAAAAACAATTACGAAACACTCACCTTTGTACGCGAAATGCGTTCCATACTGGACGAGCAGGCATTGCCTTTAAATGCCACTGCCACCGGTACATTTGAGCGGCAATTGGTTGCCCAGGAACACAATATCACTGAAAACGGGGAAGGTGCAGCTACTAACGCGCTGCGTAGCCATTTCAACCAGTTGCAAAAGCAAAACTCCTTGGCTGCGGTAAGGGCTATCCGCCAAGATCTAAAGCAGATCGAGATCCTGAATATGAAAGCCATTGTCCGTAAAAACGATCAGGCTAACCATGCGGTGGATAAGGCACTCCTTTTCCTGGGCTTCGCAGGTTCGTTCACCTTTTTAGTGCTTTTTAGTTTCAGTGTCAATTTCCCCGGCGCTATTGCTAACCCGCTGAATATACTGCTCAAAGGTATCCGGCAGATCAGTCAGAAAAACTATAAGGAGCGTATCCATTTTGACAATAAAGATGAATTTGCCGAAGTTGCCGCTGCTTTTAACGCTATGGCTACGCAATTGAATGATTGGGAAAACAGCAGCCTGTCACAGATCATGTCGGAAAAGCAACGGATCGAAACCATCATCGAGCAAATGCAGGATGCAATTATCGGTGTAAATGAGCAGCAACAGATCTTATTCATTAACACCACGGCCAAAACCATGCTCAACCTGAGCGAACAAAAGTATGAAGGGCAGCAGGTGGCCGATATTGCCCGTCATAACGACCTGCTGCAATCGATCATCGACACCAAAGGCAGCGGCAAACCATTCCGCATCGTAATCAACGGCAAAGATTCCTTTTTTCAATTGGATTCCACCGAGATCACTGTTCCTAATATTACGCCTAACCCCGAGGATACGATCAGCATCGCCCGCCGATCAGCCGGACGGGTATTTATCCTCCGTAACGTGACGGAGTTTAAAGAACGTGATGAAGCCAAAACTAATTTTATAGCAACCATTTCGCACGAACTCAAAACGCCGATCTCCGCGATTAAGATGAGCCTGAAACTCTTGCATGATGAACGTGTCGGATCATTAAACGAGGAACAGGTAGATCTCATTAATCATATCGGGGATGATGCCGAAAGACTGCTGAAGATCACCTATGAATTGCTGGACCTTTCCCAGGTCGAAACCGGCAATATCCTGCTTAACTTCACGGCAACTCCGCCGGAGCAGATCCTGCAATATGCAGTGAAAGCTGTTAAATTTGAAGCGGAACAAAAGCAGGTGAATTTGGAGCAACACCTGCCGGCACAGCTGCCGCAGGTACTGGCTGATACGGAAAAGACCGCCTGGGTAATGATCAACTTCTTATCCAATGCCCTGCGGTACAGTCATGAGCGGTCGCGTATTGTAATCCAAGTAAAACAACAGAAACAATTTCTGGAATTTTCCGTGCAGGATTTCGGCAAAGGTATCGATGTGCAATACCAAGACCGCCTATTCGACCGCTATTTCCAGGTGCCTACTGATGGGCAGAATAAATCCGGTTCAGGTTTGGGTTTAGCCATTGCTAAAGAGTTTATCACCGCACAGGGCGGGCAGATCGGGTTGGAAAGTGAAGTTGGCAGCGGAAGCCGATTTTATTTCACCTTGCCAATAGCAAAAAATTAGGTGACATGATGGTACTTATCTTAAAAAATTCGTCACCTTATTCGCGATTATACTGGTGCCGTTGATACCGAGGAGCGCCTTGAAACCTATTCAAGGCGTTAAGGTCGACCGTTCAGTATCAGATTTTTCCATTGATAAGGTCGGTAACCTTGTCGATCGCCGCCAAGCTACAGGAATAAACCATTAATGTTAAATTAGCAAATTATGAAATCAACTGTATTGATCATTGATGATGAAACCAAACTGGCCGGCTTGATGGCACGGATCATTGGGCTGGAAGGCTACCATACTTTACTGGCCGGTTCGGGCAAGGAAGGGCTGCGGCTGTTGGAACGCGAGAATGTCCAGGTGGTGCTCAGTGATGTGAAACTACCCGATGTCAGCGGCGTCCAACTGGTTAAAGAATTGAAAGATAAAAAGCCGTATATCGAAGTGATCTGCCTGACCGCTTACGGCGCCATCGCGGATGGTGTTACTGCGATCAAAAACGGCGCTTTCGATTATATTACCAAAGGCGACGATAACGAACGTATCTTGCCTTTACTCGCCAAGGCCGCCGAAAAGGCTGAACTGCAATACAAGCTGTACCAATTAGAGAACCAACTGATCAGCCAGCATAGCTTTGAAGGGATCATAGGCCAGTCTCGGGCGATAAAGAACGCGATCGAATTGGCGCGCAAGGTGGCCGTCACCGACACTACGGTGTTACTGCTCGGTGAAACCGGCACCGGTAAAGAGGTGTTTGCCCGTGCCATCCACTATAACAGTAACCGCAAGCAAAAGAGTTTTGTGGCGGTCAATTGCAGCGCTTTTTCGCGCGAGCTGCTGGAAAGCGAACTGTTTGGTTATAAAGCCGGTGCATTTACCAATGCTATCAAAGATAAAAAAGGCCTGTTCGAAGAAGCCGACGGCGGTACGCTGTTCATGGACGAGATCGGCGAACTGCATATCGATTTGCAGGCCAAATTATTGCGGGTACTGGAATCCGGCGAATTTATCAAGATCGGCGATACCAAGACCAATAAGATCAACGTGCGGATTATCGCCGCCACTAACCGGCATTTGCAGGAAGAGATCGGGAAAGGTAATTTTAGGGAAGACCTGTTCTATCGCCTGTCGGTATTTCACATCAACCTGCCCTCACTGAATGACCGGCGCGAAGATATTCCCTTACTGGCCGATTATTACCTGAAACAATATACTGCCAAGATGAACCGGAAAATGAACGGTATTGATCCGACCATGCTGGAGCAACTGGAGAAATATAACTGGCGGGGTAATATCCGGGAACTCAAGAACCTGATCGAACGCGCGGTCATCGTCGCGGATGATGAGGTGCTTAAAGCTGACCTGCTACCGGCCGATCTTTATGGGGAGCAGGAAAGCCTATTAAGCGTATTTGATATGGCCGCGATGGAAAAGAACCATATCCGCAAGGTCTTGAAACATACCAAAGGTAATAAGACCGAGGCTGCGCGCCTGATGAACATCGGGGTGACAACACTTTACCGTAAAATTGAAGAGTATCATTTAGGTTAACCCTACCGGAATGATAGGATAACCCTACCGTTTTGGTAGGGTTGCTTTTTGTGAATTAATATAAAAATGGCCTTGCTTTCATTCTGAGGTAGTTTTTGCCAAAATGGAATGGTACTTGCCATGCAGCTGGCATGTTCACATATCATTTCCTTGTTAATTTATGAATTCCCATCTCAGAAAGCTGTCCGCCGGCGGCGTACTCATCACTCTTGGTATTATTTTCGGCGATATCGGTACCTCGCCTTTGTACGCCCTGCAAACTATTTTAAAAGAAGGCGGTGGCGCAGATCAGTTTATGGTTTTAGGCGCGGTGTCGTGTATCTTTTGGACATTGACCCTGCAAACCACCTTTAAATATATTTTCATCACACTGCAAGCCGACAACCGCGGTGAGGGTGGTATCTTTTCGCTGTATGCACTGGTGCGTAGGTACGGTAAATGGCTGGCCATACCGGCCATCATCGGTGCAGGTACGCTGTTGGCTGATGGTATCATCACCCCGCCCATATCGGTTACATCTGCTATAGAGGGCTTGGCGCTGGTTCCGGCTTTATCAAAAGTCATCGTACCCGGCAATGATATTATTTTGATCGTGGTGATCGCTATTATCATCCTTTTGTTTTTCTTTCAGCAGTTCGGCACCAATGTGGTTGGCGCGGCTTTCGGACCGGTGATGCTGGTTTGGTTTGTGATGCTGGCGAGCCTGGGCATGATCCAAGTGGCCCATTATCCGATGATCTTTAAAGCGCTTAATCCGGTCTACGGGTTCGATCTGTTGGTTAAACACCCTAATGGCTTTTGGCTGCTGGGTGCCGTATTCCTGTGTACAACTGGTGCCGAAGCACTTTACTCTGACTTAGGCCATTGTGGGCGCAAGAACATCCAGGTTAGCTGGATATTCGTCAAGACCGCTTTGATGCTGAATTACCTTGGGCAGGCCGCCTGGGTATTGTCGCAGCCGAAGGCTGACGTAAATGTCAATCCTTTTTTCGCTATCGTACCGCACGGTTTCGTGATCCCCGCCGTTGGTATCGCTACCTTAGCGACGATCATCGCCAGTCAGGCCTTGATCAGCGGTTCTTTCACACTGATCAGCGAAGCGGTCAGTATGAATTTTTGGCCACGAATTACCATAAAATATCCGTCCAATATCCGCGGGCAGATCTATATCCCCAGCATTAATTGGATATTGTGTTTTGGCTGTATCGCGGTCAGTCTTTATTTCCGTACCGCCGAAGCGATGACGGCGGCTTATGGGTTTTCGATCACCATCGCGATGTTGTCCACCACGATCCTGATGTTTTACTTTATGCGCTATGTAAAACACTGGCCACTTTGGCTCGTGGTCATTATCTTATGCGTATTCCTGACAGTAGAATCTTCATTCTTTGTTGCCAATTCAGTTAAGATCGTGAAAAGGCTGTTCTTCCTGGTATTTGAAGTAGGTTTGATCTTCACCATGTACATTTGGTTTCGTGCCCGCAAGATCAATAACCGCTTTTTGGCATTTGTAGAGCTGAAAGACTATATACCTATGTTGAATTCGATGAGCCAGGATCAGGGCATTCCTAAATATGCAACACACCTGATCTATTTGACTAAAGCTAATAACAGTAAACAGATTGAACAGAAAATCATATATTCTATCTTGAGCCGCAAGCCTAAGCGAGCCGATGTTTATTGGTTTGTGCATATCGAGCGCACTGATGAGCCTTTCACAATGGAATATACTGTAGAAGAACTTGAACATGAGAAAGTGATACGTGTCGAGTTCCGTTTAGGTTTTCGCATCAACCCTCGTGTTAATGTTTTGTTCCGCAAAGTGGTTGAAGAAATGATACAGCGCAACGAATTGGATATTACCAGTAAGTACCAATCTTTGAGCAGCTACCACTTACCGGCTGATTTTCAGTTTGTGATCATGGAGAAATTCCTGTCGTATAACAACGAATTTAGCGTAAAAGAAGGTTTTATTCTTCGCAGTTATTTCTGGATCAAAAGCTTGGGATTGAGTGAAGCCAAAGCCTTTGGTTTGGATACCAGTGAAACCCGTGTCGAAAAAATACCACTTGTTGTAAATCCTGTGACGCACACTAATCTCCATCGGGTACCCGTGAATTAACGGCTAATGCAACTATAAGTAGTGTAATTACAACTGAAAGTAGCCCGATTTACTGTGATTATAGCAACAATGCCTTGTATTTTTGCCATATCAATTAGTTAAAAAACTAAGCATATGGAAATGAAAATGATTGGCAATAAAATAGCCGAAGCCAGAAAAAAGGCAAATATGTCTCAGGCAGAATTAGCGGAACAATTATTTATTAGTCCGCAAGCCGTGGGGAAATGGGAACGTGGAGAATCGACACCGGATATTGTTACAAGCAAGCGCCTTGCGGAAATATTAAAGGTTGACCTTAATTTCTTAACGGGAAGTTTTACGTTAGCGGATTTGCCTAACAACAATTCGTCATCGGCTGAAGAAAGCGTACCAGCTTTCCGCTCTCAGGAGCCTTCTGAAATGATCCATTTCAGCGGTAGCAACTTGTTAGAAAGCGATTTTGCTGGCGTTATCGCGCATAATCGTAAATTTAATGGAAGTGCGTTGCGTGGCACCGATTTTACTGGTGCCGACCTGACAGGTAGCAGATTTTCTGGCAGCGATGTTTGTGAAGTCAATTTCAAAGAGACTAATCTCACAAACTGTGTTTTTTCAGCGGTCGACCTTTCCGCGTCCTCCTATCAAAAAAGTATTTTGATAGGAACGGAATTTACCAGTTCAGGAATGAACCGCACGAAATTCACAGATTGCGAATTCCTGAATGTTAAACTGGCCCGAACTGATCTTAGAAAAACCGTCTTCGAAAACTGTATGTTTGAAGCTGTGGAATTCAAATCTGCCGATCTTACAGAATTGAATTTTGACGGTCAGCACTTTACTAATGTTAAATTTCACAATACGGCATTAAACGGTGTCTCTTTCAAAGGCGCAACACTCAAAAGTGTGTCATTCCGTGCCCCTTACGCTTTGACCAATAGATACTATAAGGCAATCCAAACAATTTGCTTTGATGATGCCATGATAGATAAATTGACTTACGCCGCATTAAAAGGAATTGGAGCTAATCTCTCGAAAGTTACTACGTATTAAACAATATTCCGAAAAACCCATGGCGGAGGATTATTAGGCAATCAATTGAAAGTATATAATAGGGAATGTTCATTTAAAATGTTTTCGTAGGCATAGCGTTCAAAAAAAATCAAGGACAGAAGTCTTTTCATAGAGAAGAATCTTCGTGCCCTATTGGCTATGTCTAATCTGGCTGGTATCACGTAATTTCTGTAGTGTCGACTTGCTTTTGATGTGAAGTAATTTCATTACTTCTTCGCGGGATATACATTATCCTGTGTGTCTTTTTCCCTCATAAAGCAACAGTAATAACTATTGCCTATAAAAAAGATAGTGAGCCATTACAAAATGCTATCTAAAAAAAATTGTATGGAATCTTGTATGTGAAAAAAAGAAATCCGCAGAAATTATTGAAAATTTCGCGGATTTCGGTGAAATTTCGTGGTCCTTAGACTACAAAACTCGAACTCTTTTATGGGTGATTTGCGTTGTGTGGCAGGATTGGAGGATGATTAGTCGAAATTTCGCCGCTATAATTTTCAGGTTAAACCAGCAAAAAAAACAACTGACATAGTTGCATATAAAATTAATATTCAGTATATTATACCTAATTAAAGCAAAATGAAAGAGTGTAATAATATCTACTGCATATTTGACCAATTGGAAAAAAGAAAAGCAATGTTTCTTGGCAATGGGTGCACTTTTCAATCCTTAGAAAGTTTCGTTACTGGATATCAATTGGCAGCAAACGAGCCCCAACTTGAACAACCGGGTTCGCCCAATTTTGGTTATTTTAGCACATGGTTACTGGGGCATATTGATGAAAACTATGGTCTTGCTGGTGGCTGGTTTTGGCAAATATCCAATCGTAATTTAAACGATGACATAAAAGCATTTGATGATTTTTTTTATTTACTGAGAGTTTTTAAAATCTCTGTCATCAGTACCAAATCGGCGATCGTTAATTCCCAAGCGCATAATTTTAGTATTGATGGGCCTGTTAAGCGATTCACAGGCGAGAACCTGGATGAACCACTTAAAGTACCACATACTATTCGCTGGATCAATATTGCCAATTCTTCAACAACATGGATTGAGTTTTTGGACGAAAATAATAAGGTATTTAATGAGTCTTGGTATTTGGATCCAGAAGAGGTCAATGATGCTCTTGAAAAAGAATTCGGAGGTTATTTAAGACTTCTTTAACTTCGAGTCGAAGTTATCGTTTTATAAATTGAAAAAGCCTTTAGATGGAAATCTAAAGGCTTTTTCAATTTTATTCCCATGCTTAGCATACGGTGGGTCATTTTGTGGTCCTTAGACTACAAAACTCGAACTCTTTTATGGCTGATTTGCACAATGCAGCGGGTTTAGAGGATAATTCGTGCAATTTTTGAAGTTGGAAATAAGCGGCCAAAATTAGAATTGGCCGCTTAT
>NZ_JBDSCA010000042.1:0-36329 GCF_039921305.1 Mucilaginibacter sp. | reverse complement strand
ACCCGGAATAAGTGACCTGGTGCCTGTAACAATATTAGGATAGGTTGTTGTTGGATCGTAATTCGCGTACTTATTTAAATCAGCATTATACCCATATCGCCTGATCGTGCTTCCAAAAGATTTCCTGTCCCTTAGTTCCGCCCCAACTAATCCATAAATTTCATGCTTCGCCCAGTTATAGTTAATATTCAATTGAGTACGTAGATTATGGACATTCAACTCATTTTCTCCGACATCGAATACACCACCTGCCGGTATGATATATTTAACCTGTCCGCTGCCAATTTGGGAGTATTGGTTGACAAGACTTCTGGAAAAATAACTATCCTTATCATGCAGGAGCTTTGATGAGTTTTTCTGTTTTTCATATTGGTACTTTACGTCGATGTTCATCCATTTAAATACCGCATAATTTACTCCAGCGTTAAAAATGGTACTGTTGATACTTTGGGTATTAGAAATATGCTGATCGTCGGTCAGGGGATAATAATTCCAATCCAATAATTTCCCTGCCCCCAGTGTATCCAAATATGGCTTTCTATAAGATTTGGTTATGCCAACCGCATTACCCTGATCATCTGCCAGGCGGGAATAGGGTTCTAAAGAATTATCATAACCTGTTTTACCTGCAATCGTATTGCTTTGTGTATAGATCAAGCCCGTGCTCAATGTAAGAAACCGAAACGGTTTGTAGGTATTCTGAAAGTTGATATTCAGGCGGTTGTAAACGGCATCCAGCTCAGACCGGTTTTTATCGTACCCGCTCGAAAAATACCAGCTATTTGTTGCGGTACCACCGCTTAAATTTAAGGCATATTGCTGTTTTAACCCCGGCTTGTACATATACTGCTGATATTGCTGCCTGATATCATTTTTAGCCAGGTCGGCCAGTTGGTTGTTGGCTTGTGTATCAGTTATCTTTTTACCCAATTGCCGCAAAAGGATTTCGTAAACAGGCGAAAAAGACGGATGACTTGTATTTGACGTATCCGCAAGCCGGTATTTAAGTGAGAATTTATATTTTTCAAAGTCAATATAATCAGCACTCGACATACTTTTTAAATAATATAGATTAGATTCTTGATCTAAAGTAAGGTTGCTGGTAAAGTCAATCTTTATCGGTTGGTTCAATTTCCCCCTCTTGGTGGTAATGACAATAACCCCGTTACCAGCGCGCGCGCCCCAGATCGAAGCGGCCGCGGCGTCTTTTAAAATAGTGATGTTTTCTACATCATTCGGGTTGATGTTATTTAAATCTCCTTCGTAAGGGAAATTATCTACGATGATCAAAACCGAAGATGGGCCTGAAAATGTACTTAGCCCCCGTATGGATATGTTATTACTGGAACCGAGCGTTGTTCGGTTTACTTTTAAGCTGTTCGCGATTGCTTCCAAACGGCTGAGCACATCAGTGCTTACCTGTTGATTAAAGGTCTTGTTATCAATGGTAGAAGAAGATCCGGTCGCACGTTCTTTAGGAATGGTTTGATAACCCGTAGAAATGGATATTTCTCTTAATTCTGCAATCAAAGGTTGCAGGATCACAGTTATAACTCCTTTATTTGCTAAGTGTACTGGTACCTCCCGGCTCTCATACCCAATATGGGTGATAACCAAAATTGCTTGTTTTGTGGCAATACTCAATCTGAAATAACCGGCACTATCTGTTCTAGCTTTTTGGAATCCGTCGCGAGTGATAATATTGGCATTGGGAAGTGGCACATTGTTGTTGTTCATTATCCTTCCTTCAATTTTAAATTGCGCATTTGCATCCAAACAACAATAGAGGAACAGGGTAAAAAAAAGTAATAGTATTTTCATTGCTTTTGATGATAAGTATTAGAAACAGAACTATATTTATAAATCACGAAACGGTTGACCGGCTCATCTGCAGTTGCTAAAAGGAGGCCATACGCGGCCAGCTCCTTGTTTAAAGAAGAGACATCTGCCAAAGGGTTTTTAAGTATGATATCAACCTTTCCGGTATATCCTGTCTTATCCAGTACAAACGATCCTAAAAGGTTGTCTCCATTGAGATGGATAATGAAAAATCGTAGAGGGCAATTGATGAGAACCGAGCTATCTTTATCAAACCTATTTACGGGTTCTCCACCCTTAGATTTTAGACGATCATCATTTCCGGTACGGATTAAGGTATAGTATTTTGTTTTTCGGCTTTCTATTCGTCCATTATACCCGGAAGCCATATTTAAGGCAGATAACGCATTTTGAAAAAGGAAAGTAGCTTGATTAGCCGGTGCCACATATTGAAAAGTGTAACGCTTACCCTGATCGGAAAAATCGTCTTCTTTTGGCAACTCTAAAATGATTTTTTCATCTCCCATGTGGGGTATTAACTTCGCAGCCAATCTCTGATATATTATACTCAATGGTTGATTGCTATAAAATACATCGCGCTGTGGACTAACACCGTACGTAACGCCATTGCCAGTAAACAAGCCGCTTACCCTTCCTTTAATGAATATCGAGTAGCTGGTAAGCTCAACGTTGCTTGGCACCTTATCCCCAAGAAACAACGGTTTTTTTGTGTCGATATCCACCTTTTCCTGCCAATCCGGTAGACTGTCTCTTAAAATTTTCGTCACATTCATCGGAAGGATGGCACCTGCAGCAGCCTGAGAGATAAATATTTTATTCTTATTAATCCAGATATAATGAGGAATGGTTCTGTGGGGAAATGCCTGACTCAATACCTTTGCTTCGACTACCGAAGACAAGTTAAGCGGTTCAAGCATTTTGTTTGTTGTCAAACATTTTTTGGCATCTTCCGCGCGATCTGTCGTTACATTGATAATTATAAGTTCTTTTTCAAATTGTTTTTGTAAAGCTGCCATTCTGGGCATAGCGGCTATACAGCTACCACAATATTTGTCCCAAAAGTCCAGTATGATCAGTTTCCCTTTGTAATCATTCAGGGTGATCGTCTTCTTACCTTGGGGATGATTGACGACCAGTAGAGGCATGTTCCAAATCGCCTCGGGAATGATATCGCCGATTTTGAGAGCGTTAATATTTGTGGTTTTATCCTGGGCATTTGCCGTAAAATTTAGGCAAAGCGTGGCCAGTACAAGGGTGAGTATGATTTTTTGCATAGTGATTTGAAGGTTAAAAACCCGCGAACCAGTTATGTCAATCGTTTTGTATACCCGGCGCGCGGGTGATTAGATAATCAGAAAATTGAGCGGTAGGGCTCATTTAAAAAAGGGGAATTATTATATCGGGGCTTTCGGCTTTAGGGGAAAGAGCATTTGTTGCGGACTGATGCCGGATTGTATCGCTGAACTGCAATACAAAAGAGTCAATCCGTTCGTTTCCTTCACTGAAGAAAAACAAGAATCTTGATAGGATAAATAAGGATCGTTTTCTATGTCCATCGCTCGCATGTTGAATACGAGCCTCTCAGGAGTGTTTTTTGTTAAAATAGGTAGGACCTTACACACCAGCGCATCTTAGTTGACAGCCAAGAACTTGGATTTACAGCAAGGCCCATACCTATTTCAAGCACAAAGATATGTACTTAAAGTGATATGGGCATTAATCTTACTGCCTCGCTTCTTGGCTGTCAAACTTTTTGCGACGAGACTCTTTAATTAAATGCCTTTCTAAAGAAAGCAGTTATAGTATTTGATTTTCATTAACACCAATCTTATGCACTGTAAAACAATGCATAACAAATATATAAAAAATAATTAATATGTCAAATAGGACAGATTAAAATAAATTAATACAACCTTTTTTACTGGATGGATAAGACACAATATATCGATCCGGTGAATTTAGGAAAGCTTAGGGACAGAATTCAAGACTTGATTCTGTCTAGAAATATTCCTATAGAAGCAATAGCTGACCGTACTGGTTTCACCCACAAACAAGTATATAGGATCATATATGGTCAAGCCAACACCTCTATGAGTAACATATTTGCAATAGCAGGGGCTATGGAATTACATATTATGGAGCTTTTTATTATTGATTTCAAAATTCCAGTATATAATGTTGAGATTGATTTCTATCGAAAAAATAACTTTGAAAATAAAAATACAAAAGCAGAAACAAAGCCAATAACAGCAGCAAATGCCGTTCGTAGTTTGATTAATGACGGATATTTTAAGAAAACAGGTAAACCTTTAGAGGAAAAAACCATGAATAGAATTCTTCGCGATTGCCAAATTCGATTTCGTTCTGATTTTAAAAATAGTGAATTTTCAAGTGCATTACTGTATGCTGTTAAGACCAACGTTTTAAGGAGATATAAACAAAAGACACATGGCCCATTTGTTTATCACCTCTGATCTTAAATTGCTAAGATTGCTACCGTTTTTATAAGATTATTTTATGGCAAAGCAGAAAATCAAAAACAAAATATTCATCTGCTTATGCAACTGTTCTTAATTTTCTGCTTTTGTCCAACTCCCGCCGACAAAAAAGACAACTTGTCCTGCGGGGCCTGTGCAAGCTTGGCCGGGTCGATTCCTTCCTGCAAGCAACCCAGGGCATTGCTCCCGGCCAATCGCATTCCTTTTGTTGAAGCCGCAATACCCATCCCACTCCCAAAGCTCCAACAAAAAGAATGCGATCAATTTTACCCTGCTTCAAATTGAGCATTTGACTGGCGAAAAGAAAAAAAGCCACAGCAAAAATGCTCTAGCTCTATATTAATATTAGATGTGTATGCTATTATTTTTTCAGTTCAGCACGTACCTTGGCAACGTATTCTACAGACACAGCTGCAACATCAGCCGCCTGTTCATCAGATAAGCCAAGTTTAACGATCAGGTTTTCTACAACTCCGTGGCTTTTTTCTTCCATGCCTTGTTCTCTACCCTCTTTCTTAGCATAATCAAGCACGTTTTTATTGTCCCATTTGTGTTTCATGCTACTATCGTACATTGTTTTTTCCTCTTTCGTTAAGTTGCTGTATTCAGCTATATTAAACAATTTTTCAAATATTGGCTTGCGCAGGTATACCGGAATCTTATCCATACTGCTCATGTTTTTTAACACAAACAACCATTTGTCCAATTCGGTTTCCAGTTGGGCTTCCGTTTTAACAAATTTAAGCAATTCTATATAGGTATAGCCCAAGTCTTTGTAAAATATTTTTCCTGTCTGCCTGTTACAGAGGCTAATATCATGTAGATATTCATCCGTTGGACTGTCCTGCAAGGCAAAGTCTTCCAGCAAAGCGATCAGGTAAACACCACTGATGTTGTAACCCCATTCGCTCCGTCTTCCTTTCGGTGCTTGTTCTGTAATTAAGCGACTGGTGTAAAAAAGCGCGCGTTGTTTAAAGTTCTCCTGTTTACCACGCTGTACCTCAATAATAAAGCGTTCACCATCATCACCTGTACAGAGCAGATCAAAGATAGCCCCACCCTCATGGATATGATCGCCCGGATGCTCGTTTTTATTATAGATCAGGTCTGTGATGATTTTGCGCCCCCGAAAGACTTCATTCAGGAAATCAATCAATAGATCCCGGTTTGGGTCTGTACCGAAAATTCGCTTAAAGGAATAATCGGTTAATAAGTCAATGTATTTAGACATATCAAATGTTTTTTTAATAATTCAATAACCCCATGTTATAGCTATCGCCTATTTCATCCTGCCGCCGATATTCTCCGCTTTGTTCCCGTATTTAATATTTACGGAGCGTTTTGCAGGAGGTTAAATTGCAACGGCAAAGTTCCATCGGCACGTAGCTGATCAAATGCCGCCCTGCATTTGTTGGCAGGACGGCACAGACAGTTTAGCTTGCGAGGGCGGTTAATTGCTTTTTTTGTTCTGTTGCGGTCAACCTTTGCTGCAAATCCTGCATATCCCCGCTAACTTTAATATCCGTTACTTTGGCATAGAGCTGTGTCGTCTTCAATTCAAGGTGCCCCAATATTTTACTGACACTTTCAATCGGTAAGCCATTCGTCAAGGCTACCGTAGTGGCAAACGTGTGCCTCGCCATGTGGAAGGTCAGCTCTTTGGTTATTCCGCACAGGTCTGCGATCTCTTTCAAATAGCTATTCATTTTTTGATTGCTCAATACGGGGAACACGATACCACTGCTGATGCATTTCGGATGATCGCTATAACGGTTAACCAGGTCTACGGCCACGTTCATTAAGGGAATATGTGTTGTTGTCCCCGTTTTTTCACGGCTGTTGAAAATCCAAAGATTACCGTCAACGCCATTGCAAAGTTCGGTTTTCAGCAACTGCTTGATGTCGATATAAGCCAGTCCGGTGTAACAACTGAAAACGAACATATCGCGTACTTGTGCGAGCCTTGGGATCAGAAAATGTTTATTGATTACCCTTTCCAATTCGTCTTGCGTCAGAAACTCCCGTTCTTTAGCCTTAGCTTTGTTCTTATAAAAAACGAAAGGGTTATCTTTCAACCAGCGCAGGGCCAGGCACAGGTTTGTGATCTTGCGCAGGTGTTTCATGTATTTAGCAACCGAAACGCCGTCACATCCCATTTCTGAACGCAGGTAAAAATCATACCCGAGAATAAACCCGTGGTCTATACTGCAGATGTCAATATCCGTTTTCTTTAATTTTTTCTGTAAAAAAGCGGTCAGGTGCCCCACCGAGGTTTTGTAACCTTTTAGCGTGTTCTTTTTAAATCCGTTACCGATCAAGGCTTCCATTTTTTGGTTGTGGTCGGCAAAAATTTCCATCAGGTAATGCGGCTTTGCGGTGATCCCGAGATATTTGTTTTTGATAGTTTCGGCAGTAATGACTACCGCCTCTTTGACAAGATCAGTATGCGCTTTTTCGATACCTCTGTCAAGTGTATCGAGATAACTGTTCAGTGTACGCACATCTTCTTTGTTCCCGCTGGCACGGTTAGCCTTTGGACACCACCGCGAGGGGAGGCATTCCCGTCCGGCTGAAAGTTCTTTGGGCAGCCCTTCTACGGTGATCCGCATGTAGATGGGTTTTGGCTGTCCGTTAACGTAATTTTTGGGCTTCTTCAAATAGAAGAGCAAGGAATAATTTGCATTCATGGTTTCTCATTTTAAAGTGAACAAAATTAGCCTTGCAGTTTGTGGCAATCAAGATGTTTAACTATTGAACATGTTGTATGTCAATAATTTAACCACTTTCCAGTGAGTAGGTGTTTTCGAAAAGTTGACTCACTGAATTACTCACTTTCGATATGCGAAAAATTGAATAATTTGGTGTACCTGTAAAAGTAAAAAGCCTGCAAATGTATGATTTGCAGGCTTTTATACGTTTTGATGCTTTAATGTGTAGCCCGTAGGGGAATCGAACCCCTGTTTCTAGAATGAAAATCTAACGTCCTAACCCCTAGACGAACGGGCCTTTCGGCTATTTTTTACTTCCAGTAGTTTTAAATAGTAACCAGAGCACCCTTATTTTGGGATTGCAAAGATATAAGTTTAAAAGTAATTTTAAAAAATATCTTCACTTTTTTATTGATATAAAATTTCAAGCTGTTTATTAGTATAATAAAACAAAAAAACGCTGTTTTTCTTTTACAATTACTGTAAGATATTTGTGTCTTTACCGACTACTTACACAGCACTTATTACGTATATTCATATCATCAAACCATACCTTATGAAAGATCAGGCTATTACAGCATTATCGTCGATAGACAGGGTGCAATTCACTGCATGAAAAAGTACGATGCCATAGTTATTGGAGCTGGCCAGGCAGGTACTCCTTTATCTAAACGACTGGCTATTGCCGGTATGAAAACCGCCATTATTGAAAAACGATTGGTTGGTGGAACCTGTATAAATGATGGCTGTACACCTACCAAAGCTATGGTAGCTTCGGCAAAGCTGGCTTATAACGCTGCTAAATGCGATGATATGGGCGTTCATATCAAAAGTTTTGAAGTTGATTTGCCGCTGATCAAAAAACGAAAGGATGCGATTGTGAAAATCTTTCATGATGGCTCGCAAAAAGGAATTGAAACTACTAAAGGCCTCGATCTGATATTTGGTGAAGCCGTATTTACCGGCGAGAAAACCATCGGCGTAAAATTAAATGATGGTGGTACCGAAGAGTATGAGGCTGATCTGATCTTCATTAATGCCGGAGCTAAAACTGTTATCCCTGATATCCCCGGACTCAATAACATTGACTATCTCACGTCAACCTCTATCCTCGAACTGGAAATTATTCCCGAACACTTGCTCATCATCGGCGCAAGTTATATTGGGATGGAGTTTGGTCAGATGTTCCTAAGGTTTGGTAGTAAGATAACCATGCTCGAAGCTTCGCCCCGACCTTTACCTAAAGAGGATCTGGACGTTGCTGAAGAAGTAGTGAAGATATTGGAAGATGAAGGCATCACTTTCCACGCAGATGCTAAAGCCACTAAATTTACCCGACAAGCCAATGGGCAAATTGAAGCCGAACTATCCCTTGCCGGGAAAACCAAGCATATAACCTGCTCGCACGTGTTGGTATCAACCGGCCGAAAACCGCAAACAGAAGCCTTGCAATTGCAAAAAGCCGGTGTTGAATTAGATGAACGGGGTTATATTAAGGTTAACGACAAACTGGAAACTAACATTAAAGGCATTTACGCTTTAGGAGACATTAAGCCCGGGCCAGCATTTACACACGTTGCTTATAACGACTATACTATAGTTCACCGCAATATTGTAGAAAAAGCAAACCTGAGTATTAAGGATAGATTAATACCCTACTGCATGTTTACCGACCCGCCATTGGGCCGCGTAGGGATCACCGAAGCCGAGGCGAAAAAACAAAAGTTGAACTACCTGGTAGCCAAACTACCTATGAAACACGTAGCCCGTGCTATTGAGGTTGGCGAAACCCGCGGCTTTATGAAAGCTGTTGTTGATGCCGATACCAAAAAAGTATTAGGCGTAGCTATTTTAGGCGAAGAGGGCGGCGAAATTGTATCGGTAATGCAGATGGCGATGATGGGGGGTATTACTTATGATCAGATCCGGTTTATGATGTTTGCGCATCCCACCTACTCCGAATCGCTCAATAATTTATTCATGAAATTAGAACCATAGTCGAAACAAATCATGATCGCTGTTAAAAACTTAAGCAAACATTTCGGGCAGGTTAAAGCGGTTGATGATATTTCGTTCGATATCGCCGACGGTGAAACATTGATCCTTTTAGGCACCAGCGGTTGTGGTAAAACTACTACACTAAAAATGATCAACCGCCTGATAGAACCAACCAAAGGCGATATCTCGGTTAACGGTAAAAGCATTCATGAGCAATCGCCCGAAGCTTTGCGCCGCGGTATTGGTTATGTATTACAAAACAACGGCCTCTTCCCGCATTATACCGTTGCCGAAAACATGGCTATTGTTCCACAGCTTTTAAAATGGGATAAGCAAAAGATTGAACAACGTACGGATGAGCTTATCCAAAAACTTCATCTCGTCGAAGAACAACTAAGCGTTTACCCCGATCAGTTAAGTGGGGGGCAACAGCAACGTGTAGGCCTCGCAAGAGCTTTAATGGCCGATCCTCCGGTATTACTGATGGATGAACCTTTTGGTGCATTGGACCCAGTTACCCGCTTTAAAATACGCCGTGAGTTTAAGCAGTTAGATGAGTTGAAACGCAAAACCATCATCATGGTAACCCACGATGTACAGGAAGCCTTTGAAATGGGCGACCGCATTTGCCTGATGGATAAAGGCCGCATCATCCAAACCGGAACACCTGCCGAACTGCTGTTCAAACCGGCTAACAACTTTGTAATAGAATTTTTAAAAGAACAACGCCTGCAACTGGAGTTTAAGGCTGTTACGCTAATGGATTTATGGGATACATTGCCAGAGAACCTATCACAAGCCGAAAGTATTGACTCCAGCCAAACCGTTTGGGAGGCTTTGGAATTACTAACCGCCAATTCTAAACAGCCGTTATCAGCCACCAATCCGGCAAACGGCCAATCTAAAACGATAACCTTCGAGAGTTTAATGACAGCCTTTTACCAATATCAAAGCACCGAAACATAATGGCCGAAGGACAACAAAGCTTACTGAATTTTATGCACCAGGAATCTGATAAGATACTTGGCCAAACCTTAACGCATATCGGCTTAACCTTTACATCGCTATTTGTCGCTATTTTAATAGGTCTGCCTTTAGGTATCTTCATCGCCCGCCGCAAACAATTTAGCGGCGCGGTTTTAGGGTTTGCCGGGGTAATGCAAACCATACCAAGCATCGCACTTTTAGGTTTTTTGATACCCATTTTAGGCATCGGCGCAAAGCCAGCCATATTTGCTTTATTTCTATACGCCTTGCTACCCATCATCCGCAATACCTACACCGGCATTACCCAGGTTGATGCTACCATTAAAGAGGCCGCTAAAGGTATGGGCATGAGTTATTGGCAAACACTATTCAAGGTGGAATTGCCTTTGGCTATGCCAGTAATATTGGCCGGTATCCGTACCGCCACAGTGATTAATGTGGGTGTGGCTACATTGGCCTCGTTAATTGCCGCGGGTGGCTTAGGCGAGTTCATCTTCGGTGGCATTTCGCTTAACAATACCAACATGATTCTGGCCGGAGCTATCCCATCGGCATTACTGGCTATCATTTTTGATTTCCTGCTTTCGCGAATACAAAACATCAATTTCAAAAAAATGCGGTCTGCAACTGTAGCCGCGCCTGCTATCATTTTGTTCCTGGCTTGTTTTTATTTGATACCATCTGCCTACGGCGGTAAACTTACCGCTGGTTTTACACCCGAGTTTATGGGCCGTATTGATGGCGACTTGGGCCTGAAGCAAAAGTACGGCCTCAAAATACATACTGTAGTGATCAGCGATGCCGTAATGTATAAAGCAGCTTACGAGAACCATCTGGATGTAATCAGCGGATACTCAACCGATGGTCGCCTTAAAGCCTTTGACCTAGTGGTTTTGAATGATGATAAAGGCATCTTTCCACCTTACTACTGCGCCCCAATCGTATCCGCTGCAGCGCTCAAAAACTTCCCAAAACTGGAAGAAACTTTGAATCTCTTGTCGGGACACATCACCGATTCTATCATGACGGAGTTGAATTACAGAGTTGATTATTTACACGAAAGTCCCGAAAAGGTAGCCAAAGATTTCCTCGTATCTAAAAATCTATACCAGGAGCCTAAAAATGGAAAAGAGGGCACAATCCGTATAGGCTCTAAAATATTTGGAGAACAATACATTTTAGCCAGCATGTACAGCATGCTCATAAAAGGTAACACCAATTACGATGTATCCACCAAAACCGGCTTAGGTGGTACCAAAATATGTTTTGACGCACTCACCAATAATCAAATAGACTTTTATCCCGAATACACCGGTACCGGCTTACTGGTTATGCTTGATGCAAAAGCTAAAACCATCGACTCGCTAAACGGTGATAAACAAAAAGTTTACAATTACGTGAGCACTCAATTTAAAACTAAATACGACATTCATTGGTTAAAGCCGATAGGATTCAACAACGCATATGCCCTGATGATGCGCCGCAAACAAGCCGAAGCTTTGAATATTAAAACAATTAGCAACCTTAAATCCTTTTTGGATAAGAAGTAACATGAGCTTGATAGACCGTTATAACAAAGTGCGCCAGTTGAGTATCCAGATTTGTAGTCCGCTGCAAATTGAAGATTACGTTGTGCAACCTGTTGTAGATGTTAGTCCGCCCAAATGGCATATAGGCCATACCACCTGGTTCTTTGAAACCTTTATTTTAAAGCCCAATATGATGGGCTACCAGGAATTTGATCCCGACTATAACTACGTATTCAATAGCTATTACGAAACCGTGGGCAACCGTGTTATCCGTACGGACAGGGGGAATTTGAGCCGCCCAACTGTTGCCGATATTTACCGCTACCGGGAATATGTAGATAAGGCTATGGAAAGCTTCCTTTGCGTTGATCCATCGCCCGAAATCAAAGAACTATTCATCCTCGGCCTAAATCACGAGGAACAGCATCAGGAATTGTTGTATTACGATATCAAATATATTCTCGGCCATAACCCGCTATTTCCGGCTTACGACAAGCATTACAGAGCTCCGGCATTCGAACAACAATCTACCGAATGGATCAGTATTCCGGAAGGTGTTTACGAAGTTGGCTTCGAGGGCGAAGGCTTTTGCTTTGATAATGAACTAAATAGCCACAAAGTTTACCTGAATAATTACCACATCTCATCAACCATGGTAACCAATGGCGAATACCTCGAATTCATCAACGCCAATGGCTATCACGATTTCCGCTTCTGGCATGCCGAGGGTTGGGATTGGGTAAAAACTAACCATATAGAAACACCATTATACTGGCATAATATTGACGGGCAGTGGCACAATTATACCCTTGCGGGATTAAACCCTGTTGATTGGGACGAGCCTGTTTGCCACATCAGCTATTACGAAGCTTACGCCTATGCAGCATGGAAAGGCCTGCGCCTGCCTACCGAATTTGAGTGGGAGGTAGCCGCAACCCAGTTTAACTGGGGCAAAAGCTGGGAGTGGACAGAAAGTGCCTATTTACCATACCCCGGCTTCAGCAAAGCCGAGGGCGCCATTGGCGAATACAATGGCAAATTTATGGTAAGCCAAAAGGTGCTTCGCGGCGCGTCCGATGCTACATCGCCAGGGCACGGTCGAATTACCTATCGCAACTTTTTTCATCCAAATTTACGCTGGCTATTTTGCGGAATCCGTTTGGCACGATAATATACAACATCATACTAAAGAAACATGAATACCAATACATTAAACACAGCGCTAAACGGTTCAAATCATAACCATAAGGCCGTTAATCCCTTCTATGAGGATGTGCTTAAAGGGCTAACATCAGCACCCAAACGTTTGGATTCCAAGTATTTTTATGATGCCATTGGCGATCAGCTTTTTCAGGATCTGATGAATTGTGAGGAATATTATCCAACCAATTGCGAACTCGACATCTTCAAAAACCAAACCGCGGCCTTAGCCAAATCCATCATCGGCAACGGCGATGATTTCGATCTCATAGAATTAGGCGCGGGTGATGCCATGAAATCATCATACCTGCTTAAGTATCTGTTAGACGAGGGCGTAAACTTTACCTACCTGCCTATCGATATCTCAAGCCACGTTATCGAAGAACTGGATACAAACCTAACCAAAACCTTGCCGGGGTTAAATTTTCAAGGCTTAAATGGCGAGTACTTCCAGATGCTGCAAAAAGCGGCAACACTATCCAATAAACGCAAAGTGGTGCTATTTTTAGGCTCAAACATTGGCAATATGCCGGTTGCAGATGCCGAAGCCTTTTGTGGGGAATTAAAGAACAACCTTTCAACAGGCGATATGGTTTTGATAGGTTTCGACTTGAAGAAGAACCCCAAAACTGTACTGGCCGCTTATAATGATAAAGAAGGCATCACCAAAAAATTCAACCTCAACCTGCTCACACGCATCAATACAGAATTAGGCGCCGATTTCAACGTCAACCAATTTGATCATTATCCAACTTATGATCCTGAAACCGGTTCATGCAAAAGTTACCTTATTAGTCTAATAGATCAAAAAGTACATATTGCCGACTATAACGAATCTATCCACTTCAAAAAAGACGAATACATTTACATGGAGATATCCCAAAAGTTTAGCATTGAGCAAACTAAGGATATGGCGGCAAAAACAGGCTTCGAGATCGTAAACTACCTCATGGATTCAAAACAATGGTTTGCTGATGCCATTTGGCGTGTGCAATAATCCTTGCATTTTAAGCCAACATTATTGTAAAACATTGTTTGCAGATTGCCTAATTTAGCACTCAAAATCAAACCGGAATTGATGATCGGTGAAATCCAAAATCAATCGGTGCAATCTAACAATACGATGAGCATTCAACTATCCGACAAATCACAAGCTGCCTTCGGCATGACACAAACCATGCGCTGGTATGGCCCTAACGATCCCGTTTCACTATCCGACATCCGCCAGGCTGGTTGCACAGGCATAGTAAGCGCCCTGCACCACATCCCTAACGGACAAGTTTGGACAGTTGAAGAGATCAAAAAACGCCAGGCCATAGTAGAAGCCGCCGGAATGATCTGGAACGTAGTTGAAAGCGTACCTGTTCACGAAGCCATTAAAACCCAAACCGAAGGGTTTGAACAATACATCGAAAACTACAAGCAATCGTTAACTAACCTGGCGCATTGCGGTATAAACATCGTAACCTACAACTTTATGCCCGTGCTGGATTGGACACGTACCGATCTGGCTTATACCGTTGAAGATGGCTCAAAAGCCCTGCGCTTTGAAAAAGCCGCCTTCATCGCCTTCGAGGTATTCATGCTCAAACGCGCGGGTGCTAAAGAGGCATACACCACCGAAGAATTGCAACGCGCTCAAACCCGTTTCGATGGCATGAGCGATGAAGATAAGCTACTCTTGCAACGCAACATCATAGCCGGTTTACCGGGTAGCGAAGAGAGCTTCACCCTCGAGAAATTTCAACAGGCCTTAGATGCCTACAAAGGTATTGATGCCGGTAAACTACGCAGTAACCTCATCTACTTCCTGCAACAGATCATTCCTATTGCCGATGAACATGGCGTGAAGATGGTGATCCACCCCGACGATCCTCCATACCCGATATTAGGCTTACCACGCGTAGTAAGTGCCAAAGCCGATATAGATGCGTTGGTTGCCGCCGTACCATCCTTAAACAACGGACTATGCTTTTGCACAGGCTCATTCGGTGTTCGTCCGGATAACGACCTGCCAGCTATGGTCCGCCACTTTGGTGATCGCATCAATTTCGTTCACCTGCGTGCTACAAAACGCAACGAGCACGGCGACTTTTACGAAGATAACCACCTCGAAGGCGATGTGCCTATGTATGATGTAGTAAAAGAACTTGTCCACGTAATGCAAGCCCGTCACCTCAGTATCCCGATGCGCCCAGATCACGGCCATCAAATGCTGGATGACCTCAAAAAGAAAACCAACCCCGGTTATTCCGCCATCGGAAGGCTACGTGGTTTGGCCGAACTGAGAGGCTTAGAGTTCGGGATAATAAAGGCGTTAGAATAATACCCAAATCAAATAAGTAGGGCAGGGCGTCATCCTGAGCGCCAGTCGAAGGACGGAGCGCAAAGGCACTACTCCCGCCATGCCCAAACTTTGCCATTTCAGCAATTTTCCAATAACCAGAATAACAAATTATGGGTATTTATGGGTGAATTTTCGCCCCTTTTTCAATTGCCGATTATCAAACTCATAATTTACTAAAGCAGAATAATCTGAACAGCCCGAATAACTACAATTACAAATTATGGGTATATATGGGTGGTTTGAACAGATTTGACAACTTTTAAAAAGTTGTCAATCTTAACCCGGAGACATGGATGTTTCCAGCTATGCTTAACATAGCTCTCTCATACAAAAATACGAAATATTGTTCAAAAAAACACCCTTAACTTACCCCACCATCCTGCTTTAATTTGTGTATTCTGTAAACTATTTCTTCAAGCGTATTCTCACCCCTTCGCTCACCCGAATAAAAATCATTAACTTTTTTGTTGCCATCATAAATACTCATCGTCAAAACTTCCCAGCGTTTCCCCTCCCATTTTAACGTCGCCCTAATACTGCTTAGGGGGATCACAAAACCTGTAGGTCTGTCCTTCTCAACAATTTCAAAATCAACCAACCCACTTTTGTAACTTATAGCCGTTATCTTCCTCAGTGCTCTTTTATATGAGCTGTAAATAATTACCGATAAAAAAGCGGCACCTATTATAATAGCCAAAACAACAATCCCCTCATCTCGATCCATTACCAGAATTGAAAAAGCTGCAAGAAGAATAAAAACCAATAAATTACGCCACAAAATACTCCAGAATCTTCGCGAAAACCGATCCGCTTTACACTGATAAATAATACCTGATCCAGTACCGTAATTCATCATCAATGCCCATTAACCATTATATCTTCTCAAACAAAACCTTCTGACTACTAAAATTCCCTATACCATCCATTATTTCTAAAAGCTTTGGCCATTGTGCCAATTTCTCAAAATTATGGGCATAAGTACGGCTAACCTGAATGTTTAAACTACCACCGGTTACTTTGGCAACAATGCTTAACGTACCAGTTTCATTTTTCAATTGCTGATTAAGCTCATCAACCCCCTTTACCTGGTAGCCTTTAGGCACCGCTATATTGATATCGTACGATATTGTTCTGGCGCAAGGCATGTAAACATCAATCTTCCTGTCGCGCTGTTTATCATCAATTTTGTTGTACAAACCTATTAGCTTACCGGCTTCAAAAATATAGTTATTGCCGGCCCGCTTCACAAAATTATCCATCTCAAAAGTACCCGTAAAACCAAACTCCGGTGATACGCTGCTGATCCCCACATTGGTAACCGCGTATTTGGTCAAATTCTGCGGATCCTGCCCAAACTCACCCGATATTTCATTCTTAAAATTATCCGTCAACTCTTCCCTTGCTTTGGCTGTGGCGCTTGCAATCTCCATACCCAGCTTGGTCAGTTTAACCTTCTTTTCCTTCTTATTGTCTGCTGTAACCACATCCTTTAACACAGGTGCAAAATCAGGAGTTAACATTAGGTCAGCCTGGTCGCCCCTCATAGCTCCGCTTTCGGTAATGGTGCGTTCAATGCTTATCTTTTGCATGTTGCCGGGTAACAAACTTACATTCATTTTGCTGGCTAAGTAATTCTCTTTAGCCGGTACAACCGGAATGGTGGCTCTGCTTTCTTCAAACTTATCAAAGTTGCGTTTTTTAGGTGTAAGCACTATCGCGTCCTCACCCTGGTATTGCTCCGGTATTTCGTTAAACTGGGTAAACACATCATCAAAACACATGTATGTCTTTTTATCCCCGTTTATCCTGATCATGGCCTCCATATCACCTTCCTGAAAAACATTCTCTAACGAACTGGTCGTCCTCGGCGATACTAACAGCACATCAAAATCAATCTCCATGTCAAAAAGAGTATGCGCAATTTCCATTACGGCATAGCGGCCCTGCACACGGGCCTTATTCCTTTTGGTGCCTACGTATACTCCGGCCATATTATCAAAAGCGGTGATGTACATGCTGTACTTCCATTTATCGTAAAGTATACGCATTAATGTATCTTGTGGAGCGGCCTTAAAATCTTTGCCCGAGTCAAAATATTTCTTGATGTCCGATTTATAATCGGTAAACATATACCGCTTGCTCAACTCAAAAAACTGCTTATAATTTTTGATCGCCTCATCCAATCGCGACATTTCCTTTTTCTTGCCCCCAAAAAAGGTTCCTCTGCTCTTCTCTAAACTGGCATTAAATTCAATATAAGGGTATTGTCTTAACGATGAGGTCCAAAGCTTATCATCATATTTAGGTAAATTACTTAATTTCAGGCTATAAGTTTTATCGCCATTAGCCGCGGTAGTTTCTTTAAACTCGGGCGCTTTATTGGCATTAATATAGTTCACCGTAACCTTGCTGTTATATTGCAGGTTTAGCTGGTAACTCAAAATAGGGTATTCGCTTCCCAACACAAACAGGTATTTACTGTTACCACCTTTATCGGCATAATCTTCAACCAATTCAACCTTACAGGTATAATAGTCCATAATATCGCCCACTTCCAAACCCGGTATAGCCAGCTTACCACGTTTATCCTTATCCTCATTTTTGGTTAAAACCTCTTCGCTGGTATTTACTATAACCTCTTTGCCATCTGGTTTTATCAGTTTAACACCTATATAAGTATCCTTGCGGTTATAGGTTTTATTGATAAGACCCTGCGTTCTGTCCAAACTTTTTTGGTATGATAGGGATGAATAATCATCCAAAGCAGCTTTATCGTTAATTTTAACCCGCTCGCGATATGTGGTAACTCTGTTGGTACGAGTAGCGCTCGTGCTGGCTGCAAATGCAAACTTATAACGACTATTCGATGCCTGCTCAACGTTGGTATATTCGGCAATAATAACGGCGCTCTCTTTTTCCATACCCGCCGGTAAGGTTTTAACCTCAAACTCAGGCGCTTTATCTCCCCATACCTTAGCCTGTATTTCAGCAGCTTTTTGGGCATAGGTGGCATCACCTTTCTGGGCAAACAAAGTAGGGCCGAAGCATAAATTTAAAGCGATACAAAGTGTAAAAATTTTATTCATATTATTGAGCGGTTAGTACCAATTGTTGATTATAAGTTTCGGTTAATTTGGCGATATCGTTGTTCCACTGCACAAACTTCGCTTTAGCTAAGTGCGGATTTTTGAATACGATGGTCTTTTTATACAGCACCTTATTGCCCTGGTTACTATACTGAATGTTAAACTCATAATTATCGTTTTGCACGGATAAGCCGTTAGGTAACGATGATACTTTATAGCCCACGGGTATGGCCAATTCTGTTTCGCGCGATATGTTCATCTTATAATAAAACCAGTAGTCGTTTGCGCGTTCGGCTGTATCAATATTACTACCGGTAAACTCCTTCCTAAAATCCATATCCACATAATAATCCTTCCCAAAATGCGACACGCCATTTTTAAAGTTAACACCATAGTTGGCTTTCAAATCGTTATCTATATCAGTAACATCACTGGTTACCAAATTATTGATCACGTAATCATTATTATGGTTTGATAAGTATTTATTAAAAGCCTCGCTTGCCTTATCAATTTTGGTATCGTTTAAATTGCCCAAAATGTTCTCTTTTTCTTCACCTTTCCATAAATGCTCGGCGGTGCCTTGCAAATCGTTACCATTAATGGCCAGTAAGCGTTTCTCACGATCCAGGTTTTGTGTTACCGTTGTAGCCGGCACCCGTGTCAAAATATACTTGTCGCCATCTTCTATCAGCACCTGCCTGTTCTGTATGCGTTCGGCATACTCGTTAAAGCCAATATAAGTTTCTGTAGCATCCAAAAAATACGTTTTACCCTGGTATAACAGGGCGCATATCATATGGTTATCTACGGCCAGCGATGGGGTGCTGTAATCATAAGCGATGTGGTTGGTACCTATCCAGCACAAGCGGGCATCAAAGCCCAACGAACATAAAAGCTGCTTGGTTAAATGCGCCATACCTTTGCAATCGCCATAGTTTTTACGCAAAACTTCATCAGCCTTTTCGGGAGCAAAACCTGCCATACCATTCTCAAAAGCCAGGTAATGAATATTCTTCTGCATCCAATAAAACACAGCCTTAATTTTAGCCATGTCTGTGGTAGTATTCTTGGTGATATCAAGCGCCTTGGCTTTCAGTACCTCTTTTTTATTGACAATATCTTTGGTGATCTGGTGGTACCAGCCATATTGGTCTTTCAATTCATTAAAGTAAGTAACCTCGGTACCATTAAAGTTTGATGATTTGGTCAGAATAAACAAATGCGGAACCCGGTATGTTGGTCCCGGGCTATTCGCCTCACTTTCAATAGCCGGTAATTTGTTAATGCTGTAAGTAATTATATCAGCGTCCTTACCGCTATCGTATTTGCTGGTTTTGGTAATATCATAACCCACGAAGTTCATCTCTTTAAGCTCAACCTTAATCCAGCGCGGTATCCTCAAAACAACCTCTTTATGCGTTATTTTGTAATCGTCCGAAAAAAATATGCTGGTAAAATACTTCGGGTCTTTAACCGTTTCTTCAAAAGTTACTGTACTGGTAGCGCCCTTTTTCTCAAGTGGCAACCTAAAATAACAGATCCTTTCGTCCGAAAAGAAAATATCCTTGTCCTTATAATAACTATACTCGGGCTTGATGTTTTTAACGCTGATATCCACATTATCAATCGATACCTGGTCGTTATAGGTTTCTGATATAGGTATCTCAACCCTAAAATCGTTGCAATAATAGCTGGTGCTTAATTTCTGTTTCACCTCAACCATTTGAGTTTTCTTATTATAAACAAACTCATAATAATCGTTGGCAGATAATATACTTATATTTTTTTCTTTAGGCGTAGCGGATGATTTAAACCCGCAAATAATCAGGAGAGTAGCAATTGCGGTCAGTACTTTATGCATCAGTTTAGGGGACAAGTTAATGTCCTAATATAAAGGCATTTTTCGAAAAGTAAAAAATAATATTTCGTCCTAAAAATACCCATAAGTAGGTATTGCCTTAGCAGTCGCACCAATATAACTTTACCGTTAAGTATTTAAAATCACACTATCCAACCAATCGCGCCATGAAAATTATATTAAGTGTTTTGCTCTCAATGCTTTTTATAAACGTTATAGCACAAAAAGTACCTAACACAGGTACCTATGTAACTTCCGACGGACTTTACACCATGATCATCAGGTACGAGAGTGACAATACCGTAACCATTTTAGAACCCAATAAAGAGTCTAACTACCATGCCCTTGGCGATGATGTTTACGCGTACAAAAACCCGGTTAACAACATTGATTACAGATTAAGAGTGGTTGATAAAACAACTATAGATTGTTACAAACCAGGCAACCCGGATAATATCACCAAAATAACCTATACTGGTTCGCAGCATACGGCTTTCTCAAAAGCAGAAATAGATAGGCTAAAAGGCATCGAAAAATACTATACCGATAAAATAAAAGAAGATAAAGACAATACACAAACCTGGACTTTTTGTGCGGCTGCAGCTATGGCACACATTTATTACAACGAAGAGGGCTACAAACAATACGCCACCAAAGCAGCCAGAAATTTAAAACTGATAACTGTAGATAAAACAAAATGTCCTTGCGAAAACGCTATTCCCCCAGGTATTTGGAATAGTGTTCAATAATTAATGGCACCGTAATAAATTTATAAATCCTATTAAACTAAAAATCATGCGTTTAACAAAAGTACTTTTCCTTGCGTCAATTGTAGCACTTACAGCATTCTCATCATGCGAACTTTTAGATGAAGACGAAGATACACAACCAGAAAAAACAGTTGATGCGGTTTGCACAAGCAGCTACAAATCCATCAGCGATGCCCAATTGAATGCTTATTGCGGGGCAGCTTATGCCTACAGGTGTCAGGATGGTAAGGCGCTTTCAAACTCTCAGGTACAATCGGTTTGTTCAAGCTACAATTCCATTAAAACGTCTTCGGCGCCATCTTGTACTTATTGCAAATAATCAACTCTCACATCTAAACAAATAAAAATTGAGTACTGATAAACAACCTAAAGACTATAATATTGACCGGATAATTAAGGTAGCTCAAATTGTTTTACTGGTTGTTATTGTACTGTATGTTTACAAATTAAACCGCAGGGTTAATAAACTCAATCAAAAGCTGGCTAACATTTCCAGTCAGGTTGCCCCGGCTTCTGTGGTCAGGCTTAATTTTGATAAGGCTTCGCCGCAAATAGGTGCTGATGACGCTCGAGTGGTTATGACTGTTTTTTCGGACTTTGAATGTGAGTTCTGTAAATCATTCGCCAAAGAAATACTGCCAAAGCTCAAAACCGACTATATTGACAAGGGTTTGCTAAAGGTCCATTTTCGCTTTTTACCTTTAGAAATACACCAACATGCTTTCATGGCTGCCGAAGCGGCAGCTTATGTAAACCAGCAAGGCAAGTTTTGGCAAATGCACGATTTTCTATTTAACCAACCCTTATTAAATAATAAGATCGTATCCAACTGGCTAGCCAATAACGGGCTTGACACCAATAAATTAAAAACAAACCTTCAAAACCACACCTTTAAAAATCAAATAGATATTGATATAGCCGAAGCTACCAGGGTAGGCATAACAGGCACACCGGCCATTGTAATTAATGGTAATGTTACCTTAGGGTCGCGACAATATGATTATTTTACAGATTTAATTGATAAAGAATTAGCTTCAGCAAATTCCGGATCATAGCCACTGCCAGATATTTTTTTTCTTTGGGATTAACAGGATTTAATTTCTACATTTAGAATTCAAATCCTAATTATCTCTAAATATGGGTAGTTATCTAACCGACCAAGAAAGCCAGGATGCCGCCGTTCGGCAAATATTCTCGTTAGAAGATCACCTTTTCAAAGGCGCAACCAATCTGAATGATGCTGGCAATATTATCCCCGGCGCTATGATGATTCATGATTACAGTACCGTGCAGGTAACTTACATGAACGATTGGGGCTGTAATAAGTTAAACCATACTAAAGACGAGATCAATGATATGGGGAAAGATTATTTCACCAGATTCTTTAAACCAGAACAGGCAGAAAGTTTTATGGCCGACCTGATGAGCCTGTATAACCGTAAGGATGAAACAGAGTTATATAGCTTTTTTCACCAGGTACGCACCGCAGCCGAACCAGATTGGAGCTGGTATTTTGGCATAAGCAAATTTTTTAGGCGGCGGGGCACAAGTAACCTGGGCGAACTTATTGTAATTGCCCACCCTATAGCAGGCATGGGGAACATGGTTAACAAAGTAACCAAAACGCTTGATGAAAATGAGTACATTGTTAAGCACTACAAAAATTTCGCACGCCTTACCAAACGCGAAAAAGAGATTATCAATTTATTATGCACCGGGAAAAACACTGCCGACATTGCAGACGTGCTATTCATCGCGCAGCATACCATAAAAACCCACCGAAAAAACATTAACAAGAAACTTGGTATAAGCAATTATGCCCAACTTATCCGGTTTGGAATGGCGTTTAATTTAGTACAATGCTTAATAGCTTGTTTTGACCTGTCGTTATTCGAGGGTTTTCTCTTTCTCAACCCATAACTTACTGAACGATTTTTCAGCGACCTCCGGCATATCACGGTACTGCCCCCAGGTTTTTTTGAAGAATAATCTCAGGATGCGGTTCTTTCCTTTCCCACCCCAAAAATCGGTAAGCTTACGGCTCAGCATTGCTTTTTTCCAAAGCGCCCAGCCCCAACCTTCCTTTTTAGTATTCAGGTTTTCTTTAACCGAGTCACGCCTGTTAAGCAGTAACATTTTGTGAATATCAATTTTAACCGGACAAACCTCCGAGCAGGCGCCGCACAAGCTCGATGCATTGCTCAGGTGCTTAAAATCTTCCATTCCCCGCATATGCGGAGTAATTACCGAACCTATTGGCCCGCTATATGGTGTATTATAAGTATGGCCACCAACATTTTTATATATCGGGCAGGCATTAAGGCAAGCCCCGCAGCGGATGCAATATAGACCTTGTCGCTGCTCCTTTTGAGCCAGCAGATTAGTACGGCCGTTATCCAGTAGTATAACATACATCTCTTCCGGACCGTCGGTTTCATTAGGCTGTCGCGGGCCGCTCAAAATAGTATTGTAAACAGTCAAATTCTGCCCCGTTCCATGCGTAGCCAGCATAGGCCAAAACAGGTCAAGGTCGGCCATTGATGGGATGATCTTCTCTATCCCCACAATAGCGATATGTATCTTAGGGAAAGTAGTGCTTAACCGCGCGTTACCCTCATTCTCACTTATCGCGATACTGCCGGTATCGGCAATTAAAAAATTAGCGCCAGTGATACCTACATCGGCACTCAAGTATTTTTCACGCAGCAATTCCCGCGCTTTCAAAACAATCTGTTCAGATGTCGCGTCTATCGGCGTACCAAAACGTTCGTTAAATAGTTTGGCAATATCATCTTTAGATAAGTGCATTGCCGGGGTAACAATATGATATGGCTTTTGCCCAAGCAATTGTACAATATACTCACCCAGGTCCGTCTCTAACGATTCAATATGGTTCGTCTCCAAAAATTCATTCAAATGAATCTCTTCGGTAACCATTGATTTTGATTTGACAACTGTTTTGGCACCGGCCCTTTGCATAATGGCGAGTATTTCACGCTGCGCCTCCTCGGCATTATTGGCCCATATTACCTTACCGCCACGCCGCTGAAAATTAGCCTCAAACTCCGGCAAAACCTTATCCAGGTTCTCAATAACTTTCCACTTAATTACGTGAGCCTTGCGCTTGGCATTTTCAAGGTTAGCTATGCGCGATAAACCCTTACCAACAGCCGCGTTATACTTGCCTATATTGAAGTTGATAATACGGCGATGATCCGTATCAAACACCTTATTTTCGGATGCAACAACAAATTCTTCGGCAATGCTTGTCATGTAAGCGAAAATAAGATTTTTATGCAGAAAAGAATGTCACTATTTCCTAACAATCCAAAATCGAAACTTCTAAATCAAAATCTAAAACACATCTACTTGCGGCTTCTTATCCCTATTCGCTAACTCCCAACCCGTATAAAATACCAACTGCGCACGCTTAACCAACAGCGGAAAATTGATCTTACTCACCTCATCCGTCGGCTTGTGGTAATCGGCATGTACGCCGTTAAAGTAGAAGATAATGGGTACGCCATGCTTGGCAAAGTTGTAATGATCTGAGCGGTAATAGTATCTGTTTTTGTCGGTAGTGTTATCATACGTGTAATCCAATATCAGGTTGGTATATTTCTTATTTGTGGCTTCGCTTATGCTGCGCAACTCAACACTTAACATACCCGAGCCTATCGCGTAAACATAATTACTGCTATCCGCTTTTCCAATATAATCGCTACCTACACGGCCTATCATATCAATATTCAAATCGGTAATGGTGTTTTTTAATGGAAAAACAGGATGATCAGTATAATATTCCGAGCCTAACAAACCTTTCTCTTCACCCACATTCCCCAAAAACAAAATGCTACGGCGCGGGCCATGCCCCTCTTTTTTTGCTTGCGCGAAAGCCCTTGCAATTTCCAGTATCCCGGTAGTACCAGATCCATCATCATCGGCACCATTGTTAACCTTGTCTGTACCGCTTTTGGTTAACCCGATATGATCATAATGTGCCGAAAATACCAACACCTGATCTTTCAGATCGGTACCCGGCATATAGCCTAATACCTCAACCGCCCGGCCCGCAGGCTTAGTTGTAGTTGTAATCACAGCAGCAACGTCAGCCTTAATAACCTGGTTAGCCTGCATCCCTTTATCATCCCCCGAAGCTTTGAACGTTTCAAAAGTTTCGCCCGAATTGATCAGCAACTGGTTAGCGACATCAGCGGTGATACTAAATACCGGCGCAAGCGGAGTTTTGGTTTGGATAACTAAAGTTGCTCCGCCACGCCCAACCCGGCCCTTGCTTATATTATCTGCCACAGCAGCCGAGGTCGAGATAATAAACAACGGTTTTTTAGTTTGTAAAAATGCGATACGGTTGGTTACATTGCTCGGTGTTTCGCCATCATTCACCAAAAAGATAGCTTTACCCGTAATATCAGTATTACCTAATTCAGCAGCCACATCGCCACCTACCTTGTGACCCAGAAATACAATTTCCTTAGCGGCGAAATTATGATCACCCGCAATTACCGCGTTTGAGCTGGCGTAAAAATCTTTTTTATAAGCGTATGATGTTCCGTTAATGGTCAAAGTTTTCACCTCGAACGAAGCCTCGATCAAAGGCACATCCTGAAAATATGAGCCATTCGCCGGGGCTTGCAAACCTAGTCTTTTAAATTCAGCGGCAATATAATTCGCGGCCATCATAGCTCCAGGCTTGCCCGTTTCACGGCCTTCAAAAGCATCAGATGCTAAAATATTCAGATGCCTTTTGGCATCATCTACAGAAATTAATTTGGCATATTTTGTGGCTACCGGGCTCTTTTGCGCGATAGCGCAAGCCGAAAATAACAAAGCCGCTAATCCGGCATGGATCTTCTTCATGGTTATAATTTTATGAGGTCAATTAACAATTCATCGCAGGCAATGCGATGAATTAAAACGAAGATAGCTATTTTAACAATTAGCCTTTGTAAAAAAGCTATTGCCTAACAATGCATTTTGTTTACACGGTTGGCGTGCCTGCCACCTTCAAACTCGGTAGTAAAAAAGGTTTCTACAATTTGCTGTGCCGTTTCAAATGATATAAAACGCTCGGGGATACAAACAATATTGGCATTATTATGCTGACGGGCCAAAGCGGCCAGTTCTTCGTTCCAGCAAATGGCCGCGCGTATGCCCTGGTGTTTATTGGCGGTAATAGCCACACCGTTCGCGCTTCCGCAGATCAGGATACCCAGGTCATACTCCCCACTCTCAACCGCCGAAGCAACGGGGTGTGCAAAGTCAGGATAATCAACCGAACTGGTATCATAGGTACCAAAATCCTTCAACTCTTTTACTTGCAAAGTATTTAACAACTCTTGTTTGTAAGCAAAACCCGCGTGGTCGCTACCTATGGCTATCTTCAAATTATGCATTATGCCTTACCGTAAAATTCTAATTCTTTCTTTTGTTTCCTTTTCACAACCCTCTTAGCCACACCTATGCTGATCTCGTACAAACCAAACAATGGCATACTGATCACCAGCATGGTAGTTACATCAGGCGTAGGTGTTACCAGCATAGCCACGATCAGAATGATGATGATGGCATAGCGGCGCTTCTCGCGCATAAACTTATCGGTAACCAAACCAATGGTTGCCAGTACAAATATCACAATCGGGAGTTGGAAAACCACCCCGCTAACCAGGGTCAAGGTTGCTACCGATGTTACGTAAGAGTCAATGGTGAAGATATTCTCGATATCCGGACTGATCTGGTAATTGGTTAAAAAATGGATAGAAAGTGGAGCAACTACAAAGTATCCAAAAAGTACACCGCTAAAAAACAAGGCTGATGCAAAAAACACAAATCCACTTGCAGCTTTACGTTCTTTCTCTAACAAGGCTGGTTTAACAAAGCTCCATATTTCCCACAATAAATAAGGGAAACCGCAGGTAATACCAATAATTAATGCCGCGTTAATTTGCAAACTAAACTGACCGGCCATTTCGGTATTCTGTATTTTACCGGGGATACTGGTAATACACATACTATCGCTATGCAATTGTTGGCCTAACCAACACATAAAACGATAGGTGGCAAAGCTTGGAGTTTTAGGCCCCATAATTATGGTATTCCAAATATCATCAAAAAAGTAAAATGCCAGCCCGCCGAAAATGATAACCGCTACCGCCGCCCTAATTAAGTGCCACCTTAAAACCTCAAGGTGATCAAAAAACGACATTTCGCCTTCAATACTTTTAGCTTTGCCTTTTATGGCATCAACAATTTTGTTACTCATATATGTTTAAACAAAAATACCATTCTAAATTATATTATGATAATGTAGAATGGTACTTACGGTTTATTTGCTGTAGCAGTTTAATTAATCTTCCGAATACTCAAAAGTTTCCATAAACTTGGTAGTAAAGTTACCTGCTCTAAAGTTAGGGTCTTTTAATAATTTCAGGTGGAAAGGTATGGTAGTCTTAACACCTTCTATTACAAACTCACTCAAGGCACGCTCCATGGTACTCAAAGCTTCTTCGCGGGTTTGCGCCACGCAGATCACTTTAGCGATCATCGAATCGTAGTTAGGCGGAATAACGTATCCTGTGTAAACATGGGTATCAATACGCACTCCGTGGCCACCTGGCGAGTGGAAGTTGGTGATCTTACCCGGTGAAGGGCGGAAGTTATTGAACGGATCCTCGGCATTGATACGGCACTCTATGGCATGCATAGTTGGCTCGTAATTTTTACCGGAGATGGGTACGCCCGATGCTACTTTAATTTGTTCTTTAATTAAGTCGAAGTTGATTACTTCTTCCGTTACCGGATGCTCTACCTGTATCCTGGTATTCATTTCCATAAAGTAGAAGTTGCGGTCTTTATCAACCAAAAACTCTACTGTACCTGCTCCTTCGTATTTAACGGCTTTGGCGCCTTTAATAGCGGCCTCACCCATTTTTTTACGGAGTTTTTCGGTCATGAAAGGCGATGGTGCCTCCTCAACCAACTTTTGGTGACGGCGTTGTATCGAGCAGTCACGTTCTGATAAGTGGCAAACCTTACCATATTGATCGCCTACTATCTGTATCTCGATGTGGCGGGGGTCAACAACGTATTTCTCCAAATACAAACCATCGTTACCGAAGGCCGCGCCAGATTCCGCTTTCGCCGAATCCCAGGCTGGTTCAAATTCGCTGTCTTTCCAAACCACACGCATACCACGGCCACCACCACCGGCGGTTGCTTTCAGTATAACAGGGTAGCCTATTTTGTTTGATATGGCAATACCTTCTTTAATATCGGTAACCAAACCTTTTGAGCCTGGTATAGTTGGCACACCGGCCTTTTCCATTGTGGCTTTAGCCGAAGCCTTATCGCCCATGGCATTGATCTGATCGGCAGTAGCGCCGATGAACTTGATATTGTATTCGGCACAAATAGCCGAGAATTTAGCATTCTCCGAAAGGAAACCGTAACCCGGGTGTATCGCGTCGGCATTGGTTAACTCGGCGGCAGAAATAATATTAGGAATGTTTAAATAAGAATCGCGGCTTGGCGGCGGACCGATACAAACGGCTTCATCAGCAAAACGAACGTGTAAGCTATCTCTGTCGGCAGTTGAATATACGGCTACGGTTTTAATACCCATCTCTTTACAGGTGCGAATAATACGCAGGGCAATTTCACCGCGGTTAGCTATCAATATTTTTTTAAACATTTTATTATTAGCTAATGTGTTGGTTGTCATGTTAGGGGGGATTTAGTTAATGGGTTACCGAGTTATTGGTAATTGAGCATTTAAAACTATTGCCTTAAATAACTGAATAACCAATAACCCAATAACTAAACACTATATAGGCTCAACCAAAAATAGAGGTTGATCATACTCTACCGGCGATGCGTTATCAACCAGTATCTTAACTACACGGCCAGATACTTCCGACTCGATCTCGTTAAACAATTTCATCGCTTCGATAATACAGATCACGTCACCTGTATTGATCTCATCGCCAACGTTTACAAATAATGGTTTATCAGGGCCGGCAGAACGGTAGAATGTACCTATCATTGGCGACCTTACGGTGATATATTTTGAAGTATCAGGTGCGGCAGGTGCAGCCTCTGCAGCAGGAGCGGCAGCTACAGGAGCAGCGGCAACAGGCGCAGGTGCATGCAAAGGTACAGTTGCCTGTACATAAGTGGGTGCCTGGTTGGTTTTGATGGTGATCTTAAAGTCCTCTTGCTCAATAGCAACCTCGTTAACACCAGATTTGGCTACGAAGCGGATAAGTTCTTGAATTTGTTTAATATCCATTGTTAGGTATGTGGGTGGTTTGGATAGATTAAGATGTCTAAGTTATAACAAAATAACTAAAAAAAGTTTTGTTAATTAATAGGCCCATTTTAAATAAATGGAACCCCAGGTAAAGCCGCCGCCAAATGCTGCTAAAATAAGCGTATCGCCTTTTTTGAGCTTGCTCTCCCATTCCCATAAACAAAGCGGGATGGTGCCGTTGGTAGTATTACCATATTTTTCAATGTTGATCATTACCCTTTCGGATGTTACACCGGTACGGGCAGCGGTAGCATCAATAATACGTTTGTTAGCCTGGTGCGGTACTAACCAGGTTACATCATCAGCGGTAACGCCATTGCGCTCCATTACCTCGGCGGCAACTTCGGCCATGTTGGTTACCGCGAATTTAAATACGGTTCTACCTTCCTGGAAAGCGAAATGCTCTTTAGCGTCAACGGTTTCGTGAGATGCAGGGTGTAGTGAACCACCTGCTTTTTGATTTAAGTACGCACGGCCAGATCCATCTGTTTTGCAGATAGAATCAATAATACCGTTACCTTCTGTATTAGGCTCAAGCAGGGCAGCGCCTGCGCCATCGCCAAATATGATACAGGTTGCCCTATCTTCATAATTGATGATCGACGACATTTTATCGCCGCCTACTATCAATACTTTAGTGTATTTTCCGCTTTCTATAAAACCTGCGCCGGTGGCCAGGCCAAATATAAAGCCCGAGCATGCAGCATTCAAATCATATCCCCAGGCATTTTTTGCGCCAATTCTGTCGGCCAGTATGTTTGCCGTTGCCGGGAAAGGCATATCAGGGGTTGAGGTACAAAAGATGATCACTTCGATCTCTTCCGCGCTAATTCCTCGTTTCTTTAACAACTCTTCTACAGCCGGTACAGCCATGTCTGATGTTGCCAGGCCTTCGCCTTTCAATATCCTGCGTTCTTTAATTCCGGTGCGGGTAGTTATCCATTCGTCGTTAGTATCAACCATGGTTTCCAGTTCTTCGTTCGTTAAAACGTAATCTGGAACGTAACCACCAACAGCCGTTATAGCAGCATGAATTTTACTCATCTATTTCCTTTTTATTGAAAAGCCTGTTTGATTTTTTCAACAAGGCCGCTCTCGACCATGTCCCTCGACAAAAGTACCATATTCTTAATGGCCTTCGGCGTTGAGATACCGTGACCAACTACAACCGGGGCATTAACACCCAAAATTGGGCTGCCACCGTATTCCTCGTAGTTAAGGCGGTCAAAAAACTCATCCTGAAATTTCTTCCGCATGGCAACCACGTAAAAAGATTCGGCCATTTTAAGCACTACGTTACCTGTAAAACCATCGCAAACAATAACGTCGCTATGGTCGCTAAACAAGTCGCGGCCCTCAACATTTCCTACAAAATTAAACTTGGTGCTCTCTTTCATCAACGGGTAAGTAGCCTGTAAAAGCAAATTGCCTTTTTCTTCTTCCTCACCAATGTTCATTAAGGCAACCCGTGGGTTTGCTATTTTGTAAATGTTTTCGGCAAACAAACTACCTAAAATGCCAAATTGAAGCAGGTTCTCTGCTTTGCAATCCGCATTGGCGCCAACATCTAACAAAATTGACAGGCCGCCTTTTAATTTAGGGGCAATAGCCGTCATGGCCGGGCGTAAAACGCCTGGTATGGCTTTAACACTAAACATAGAACCTACAAGCATAGCGCCTGTGTTCCCTGCAGATGAAAAAGTTTGGATATTACCTTCCTTTAATAACTGGAAGCCAACACTAATGCTCGAATTTGGTTTTTGAACAACCGCTTTTGTAGGATGCTCACCCATGCCTATCACTTCGGTTGTGTGAACAAATTCAAAGTGATCCTGGTTAAAATTATTTTCCTGAAGAATGTTTACAGCCACCTCCTTATCGCCGATCAGAACAAGATGTTCCCCTGCCGATAAAGCCTCGTGAGCCGCAATTGCACCTAAAACTGTAGCCTGGGGTGCGTAATCGCCACCCATTATATCTAAGCCAATCTTCATTTCAGAAAATTAACTTAAACAGCCGCTGCAGTGTTCTCGATCAGAATTTTTCCGTTGAAGTAAACATTACCATCAACAGTATATGCTCTGTGTGGTAAATGCACAGCACCTGTAGTTTTGCAGGTAGTTAAAGTAGGAGCCTCAGCTTTGTAGTGTGTTCTACGCTTGTCTCTTCTCGATTTCGATATTTTCCGTTTCGGGTGTGCCATAACTTTGGTATTACTATTATTATTTAATTTTTTTCAACGCGTCCCACCGTGGGTCCGCATCTTCACTTGGTGGTTCTTCACCGCTTGCCAGTTTATCCAACTTGTCAAGCATCTCTATATCACAATATTCTGTTTTACCTTCATAGCCGCAAACCGCAACAAACGGAACCGCGACACTTATATACTCATATATCAAACCAGCTACGTTGATCTCATGATCATTTTTGCTGAGCGTGATAATATCAACCTCATCATCACCTATCTCCACCTCGCCAAACTTGGCTATGGCCCGCTCCCCTGCTTCAATTTGCTGAGGGTAATTGGCCAGGCAGCGGTCGCAACCCAGGTCGATAGTTCCGCTGATCTTAAAATCCAGGATGATCATTGTTTCCTGTTTATCAAGATCAACCTGGCAATTCAATTTGCCGTCTTTTACTAATGAATATTCAAATTCATCGAAAAATGCCTTTGTTATCTCAAAATCGAAAGAGTGCTTCCCGAGTTTGAGCCCTGTATAGGGAATCGAATATGGTTTGAGCGATTTCAATGAGCGATAATTAGCCCGCAAATTTAGGAAAAATAATACAAGTGGAAAGAGTTTTTTCAAAAATGGGGAAAGGGGTTTAGTCGATGGTTCAAATACTGCCTATATAGCAGTGTGTGAGCTGTTTTATTAATGGAATTTTAATGTTCCAAACCTTGCTTTTTATAGCTCTGTGAACCCCAAGTCTTCTCAGTGCCTCTCTGTTGTAGAAGTTAACCACAAAGATCACGGAGATTTTTCACAAAGAGATACAGAGTTTTGAGTTCAATAATTCGTGAAATTCGATTTTAATTAGAGATAATTAGTGTTATTCGGCTAACTCTATCCAAACCGGACAATGGTCACTTGTCTTCTCCCAGCCGCGCACATTGCGGTCAACGGCTCCGGCCACAAGGCGGCTATCCAACTGCGGACTCAGCAAAAAATGATCGATACGTAGCCCCGCATCACGCCCATAAGCATTACGGAAGTAATCATAAAACGTATAGATCTTCTGATCGGGATAAAGCTTGCGTATCGCGTCCGTCCAGCCTTGCGCAACCAGATTTTTAAATGCCTCGCGTGTTTCTGGTCGGAATAAGGCGTCTTCCACCCAACGCTCTGGTTTATAAACATCCAATTCGGTTGGCATCACATTATAATCTCCGGTTATTACCACCGGTTTGCCCGATGCCAGCAGATCTGCCGCGTGAAGGGTCAATCGTTCAAACCAGCGTAATTTATAATCAAACTTTGGCCCCGGTGCAGGGTTGCCGTTTGGCAGATACAAACAACCGATAGTGATCCCGTTTACCACAGCTTCAATGTACCGGCTATGCTCATCCTCCGGGTCGCCGGGCAGGGCACGCCTTACCTCGCTTATCTCCATATTCCGGGCCAGTATCGCTACCCCGTTCCAACTCTTTTGCCCATGCCATATCACATTGTAACCTGCATCGCGTATAGCCACCTCCGGAAACTTCTCTTGTGGCGCCTTCAACTCCTGCAGGCAAACAACATCCGGCGTTGTTTCTGCCAGCCAGCGCAACAGTACAGGCAGCCGGCCATTCACTCCATTTACATTATAGGTAGCTATTTTCATAATTCAGCGTATTGGGTTGAAATATTGCTCTGATAAACAAAGTTAAACTTTAAACGTGCAAATCATTTTGTGGGTATAAAACTCATTTATCACTACTTCTGTAACACATAAAAATACACTTCTGTTCTGGTGGCAAACCCCAAACTTTCATAAACCTGAATAGCCCGATCATTATCATACCGCACATGTAAGAAGGGGGTTTCACCAGTGGCTTTAATGCGATGGATCTGATACGGCAACGCCTGCCTTGCATAACCATGCCCCAGATGATCCGGATGAGTACAAACCGCGCTAACCTCAGCGTGGTTTAAAGGGTGCAAACGCTGCCCCGCAATTGATACCAACTTATCACCATCAAAAACACCGTGGTAATGCCCAAACTCAATGGTCCGTTTACCAAAAGGGCCGGGATTGGTTAGTTTGGTAAGCTCCACCATTTGTGGTACATCTTCAACGGTTAAGGGTACAAGCCCGGGTTTTACATCATCAAGCTTCACTTTATCTGTATAAACCATTTGCCGTCCTTTAATCACATTCAATACCTTCCATAATTCCGGTATCTCCATTTCGCTGGTACTAACAAACAATAGCGGATTGTTGTGTGGGATCAACTCATAAAGCTCCTTAAAACTATCTGTCGAATTCTCTTTAAACGCCACAAAAGGCGAAACCTCCCTGTCAAAATATTTAACCCTTTCGGTACCGAAAGCCAGGTGGCTGTTACCCCCAATTAAAGCGTTCCAGGCAGGGTTATCTAATATATATTCCATCCCTTATTATAACAAATTTTCACAGTAATGCAAAAGCCAAGACGATCTAATTTATTGTAACCACTTAGTAGCTTAACTCCTGTCGGGCCGGTAAATAATTGCCTGGCCGCCTTTTGCATTTAATTCAATGGGTAAAACATCGCCTTTTTTAACCCGGATTTCTCTTTTCCTAACTCCGCCCGCGTTATCATCTTCGTAAATTGTAGCGGTGTATGGTTTGCCTTTGTCCAGGAAATCCAATTTAACGGATGTATTCCATTTATTGAGGCCCGCTGCCGACCCCATGTACCAAATGTTATCTTTTTTGCGTACTACACTTATGGATTCTCCTATCTCCCCGGCAAGGTAAATCGATTGGTCCCAAACGGTAGGAACATATCTGAAAAACTCAATGTCGTTTTCATCTTTATAATCTTCAGACCGGCCATACCAAAATATGGCCTGTAAAGGATCAAAATACACCACCGTTAAAGCCATTTGCTGCCCTTTACTCACTTTTAAATTTTTTGCAAAGTTGTCGCGGCTGTTCGGGTAACAAAAGGTAAAGTCTGCGGGCCCGGCCAGATAACGGGTATAAGGCAGTACGGTAGTATGAAAAGCGTCGGGGCTATTCTCATCCCCACGAATACCCTCCTGACTTAAATTATTCGGATATCTTCTGCTCAAACCAGTAGGCTTATAATGGTCATGTACGTTCAGGATGAAACCCCAGTCGCTAACTTTCTGCATCGCGCTGTCCAGCCAGGTCAATCCTTGTTGCGTCCCCCCGTCCACAAAACCGAATTTGATACCTGCGACCCCCCACTTTTTAAAGAGCGGAAGAATGGTATCTATCTTAGCTTTGAGGCCTACATAATTTACATAAAGAATAACCCCTATGCCTTTTGAGCGCGCATGCGCGATAATAGAGGCCATATCAACAGTCGGGATTGGTTTTGTGGGATCAGAAGTTGTGCGAAACTCGGCTCCATACCAGCCAGCATCAAGCATGATATATTGAAAATTTTGTCTTGCCGCAAAATCTGCACCATCAATTGCACCTTTGGTTGAGATAGGCACTCTGAAAACTTTGCCTGGCTTGATGCCCTTAGGTATGACATTGCTTACCGGCGTAACCAGTTTAAGATTAAGCGCGCTAAATTGATGCAAGCCGATGGCACTTGTGGCAAAACTAATTGTTCGCCATGGTGTAATAAGGCTGTCCCTAAATACTATTTGTGTATCTTTTTGAATGGCGCTTACCGCGTGGTTTCGGTAAAGTGTATCTATATAAAAACTAAGCGCCAAACTCTGCGGTTTGCTGCCTTTTATCAAAACGCTTTTTGAATAATTCCGGTTTTCAGCTTCACCAACACTTAAGTATATATGATTGCGGGATACCATGGTAGACGGAAGATCACTTATACCCGGAAGGGAATCAATCTGGACAGGCCGGAAGATCGATTCTTCGTGATACTGGTAAATCGTATAAGGTTGGGTAAAGTTAAACTCAGTCAGTTCCTTCTCCAAACGCAGCGGTTTTTGCCCCGTAAGATTCCTGATCATATATCTAAAACAAAAACTGCCATTGTAGATGCGACAGGATAGCTCGAAATTGGCATCTGCCGACTGGCAGTGTAATAAAATTTCCCGAAAGTTATTATCAATACGGGCATCTTCTCCCAGTGGCCATTCAAAAGATTCCTGGTGGTTATGCTCCTCTTTTTCCGTTATGCTGACGCCGCTAACATAATTTCCCCTATCGGTTTTAAGCCCTAATACAGACCAGTCTATCATCGTTTTTTTATTAAAAACAACGCGGTAAGAGAGTTGCCGAATATTATTCAGTTTAATTTGTACCTGTGTATGCCCGTCAGGCGATTTGCTACTGCATAGTACTGAATCCTGTCCTTTGCTTTCTTTTACGGATACGAAAAATAAAACAAAAAGGAAAATCATGAGCCTGTAAAAATGGCCTCTACCTCTTATCGCCACCTTTAGTTCATTGTTGATGATAGCGCTACTGTAACATGACTTTTTCATATTCGTTATTTCGATAATGTTTTGATCTTATCATTTTTTTTAAGTGATCCGATGTCGATCTGGTCAAACATGGAGGTAATATTTACCTCCGTTTATGATATTTTTTTCGCTTACCAAGTAAGCAAAAAAATTCCAGGTAATCATCTTATCATAAAATGATTACCTGGAAAGAGGGGAAAATCTATTACTGGTTCACCATGATCCTAAGGGAGGATAAGTTGTTAAGTTGAACGAAATACACACCAGGAGGATAGGTTCCCGATAAGGGTACGAGTAATGCATCCCCATCAGCTTTAAAAGTATTGGTCTGCATGATCTTTCCGTAAGCATCCCTTATCCTTACGGTTATGGATTGATTGACCAGTTCGCTGGTTAGCTTGACCGAGAAACGGGTATCGACCAATGGATTAGGATAAATGATCAATCTATCGGAAAAGGGCTTGTTGATATCAACAGCAGGTGGCATCAATGCAATATCTTTGCTGCTGGCGGCTATCGCGTTTGTGGATAGGGCTGCGGGTTCCGTACCATAGATCAAAACACCCTTGTCATACACGGTGATG
>NZ_JBDSCA010000041.1:0-66023 GCF_039921305.1 Mucilaginibacter sp. | reverse complement strand
TTTGATTGTTGGTAAGGCCATAACCAAGTCTCAGTGTCAATTCATTTATAGCATTTACACTTTTCAAAAATGACTCATGATTAATTTTCCAGGCAAATGCCCCTGAATAGGTAGTAGCCCACTGATTGTTGGTTGGAAAATTTGAAGAGCCATCGCCTCGTATATTACCGGTGATCAGATATTTATCATAAAAGTTTAAATCAACCCGACCGAAATAGGCTTCCGATGAATTGCCAAGACCATTATCGCCTGAGTTTTTGGCCGAGACAGCATCGCCGGCATTGAGGGTCTGCACAGTATTTGAAGGGAAATTATTCCGTGAGCCGCCAATATTTTCGAAAGAGCTTGACTGCGCTTCGTGCCCTGCTAAAACTTTGAAATTAAATTTACTGAAATAATGGCTATAAGTTAGGTAATTGCGTAATACCGTATAAAAGTTTTGGTACATGTTTGAGCCACCATCGTTAGTGCCTTTAACATATTTACCAAAAGCAAAAGTTGGATGAAAGTAATCCTGGGTACTAAAATCGAAATTACCGGATACTTCATTTCGTAATGATAAATTTTTAGTAAACTGTATTTCGGCATACGCGTTGCCAAACACTTGATTTCTCTTGCTAACGTTTTTGTTAAGTTGGGCTAACGCCACAGGGTTGGGAACTTGAGTTACATAACCGGCCGTGTTGGTAACCCCACCCCAAGAGCCATCGGCGTTTTTTACCGGAACATCGGGTGTAAGGTATAGCGCATTACCAATTACACTAGAGGCAGTAGAATTTTGATTTTCATAAACGTGAGCTAATTGAAGGCTGGTTCCTACCTTTAGCCATTTAGTGGTTTTATTGTCAAGGTTCAACCGTACTGATGATCTTTTAAATTCAGACCCAATAGCTATTCCTTGCTGGTTAAAATAAGAGCCTGAAAGTGAATATTGGGTCCTATCATCGCCGCCGCTTACTCTAACTGAATTACTGTTCATCGGAGCTTTTCGGAATAATTCTTTTTGCCAGTCGGTGCCGGTACCTAAATATTGGGGATTGGCAAATTCGTCCCTTCTATCGAATCCCCACGCTTGTGCCCGGGCATTAATGAAAGTGGCAAACTGCTGCAAGTTCATTGTAGGGAGTGCTTTTGGCAACTCCTGATAACCGGCATAGAAATCATAAGCTACCTGTGGCACCCCTGCTTTACCTCTTTTTGTAGTAATAACAACAACGCCGTTGGTTGCCTGCGAACCGTATATAGCAGTTGCAGACGCATCTTTCAATACATCTATCGATTCTATTTCAGCAGGATTAATAGTATTTAATGGATTGGAGCCATTACCGGGGTCGCCAACCGGCGGAATAACAATACCATCAATTACATATAATGGCGAATTTGAGCCGGTTATAGAAGACACGCCATGTATTTGAATAGACACGCCGCCACCGGGTTGGCCCGACACCTGTTGAACCACAACTCCTGCAACTTTTCCCTGCAGGGCCTGATCAAAAGTAGTTGGTTGTGTTTGGCGCAGGTCATCCCCCTTTATCGAACTTATTGAGCCGGTAGCATCTGATCTTTTAGCCGTGGCATAACCGACAACCACAACTTCGTTTAAGTGGCTGGATGTTGAATTTAGCTTAACATTAATTGGACCGGCTTGTTTTACCGTTATTTCCTGAGATGTAAATCCTAAAAAGCTAAAAACCAATACATTGCCTGGCTTTGCCGTTATTGTATAAGTGCCATCAATGGAGGATACAGTTCCGGTTGCCGTGCCTTTAAATTTAATGTTCACTCCCGGCATTGGCTGAGAATCATCGGCGCTCGTTATCTTTCCGGTAACCGTGATGGTTTGTGCATAGCCCGAAAGACATAGCAACATACTTGCGATAAATAATGAAATACTTCTTTTCATTCTTCTTTGTAAATTTTCATCCATCTTATAAAGGATTTTTAGGGTTTGATAATTGGTTCATTGTAATTTGGTTAGTAGTTAATTGCTTTCTCTTCATTCATAATTATTTTTTGTTTTCCCATTTTGTATTACACAAATACCCCAGAAACAACAATTCAAACTGCTTTATTGTGGGTTTATTCACATCAGACTGCCTGAAGAGTCAGTAAAAAACTTCAAGTACAGCCAAACGCAGCTTATAAGTCAAAAAAATAAAATAACCTTGTTGGTTCTTATGATAATTGGTGGAACAGAGTTCAAAGCAAATCATTAATTACATTGCTTTGAACTTATATTCTAAGGGTAAATCTATTATAACTTAAAAAAGGCAAGGGGGCTGAGTTGAACAAAAATATAGACCAAATGTGCAACAAATTGCAATCCATTAAAAATGAAGCATTTACATCGAATCAAGGAGACCAGAATGCTTGTATGGCTATTGAAACTAATACTAATTTAGAAGCACAATTAAACTAGTGCCACATTTTGAGATATTGGTAATATATAAATTAGTAAACACAAAGCATTTATACCAAAACAACGATGTGGAAATTATCATTCTTCAGTTTCGGATAGTTTCTTGTGGCGAATGGAATTAGCATATGCTGACGGGAGAACATTATATTCGTCCTTAAACATTTTCGTAAAATATTTGGGGGTATTAAAGCCGACTTCATAGCATATCTGACTTATCGTCATTTGGCTATTTTCAAGCAGGTATACCGCTTTTTTTAGCCTTATGGAGCGAATAAACTCAACAGGAGATTTGCCGGTAAGCATTAACACTTTATTATAAAGCGATCCGCGGCTCATGTTCATCTGGCGGCTTAATTCTTCTACCGAAAGGCTATCGTTTAAAATATTGAGTTCTATATACTCAACAATGTTTCTTAACAGTTTCTCATCTTCATTTTGTAAAGGCGTTTCCTGCAATTGCACATCCATTTGCTTTTTGTAGGTCTGTTTATAGTTATCCCGCAGGGTCAGGATGTTTTTGATCTTTGAAAGTAGTATTTCGAAATTAAAAGGTTTTGTCATGTAATCATTAGCGCCGATTTCCAAACCTTTTAATTGCTCGCTCTCTCCCGTCAAAGCGGTTAACAAAACAACCGGAATATGCGATGTACGTTTATCGCCCTTTAGTTTTTTACAAAGCTCAATTCCTGTCATCTCGGGCATGCTGATATCACTTACAATGATATCGGGATGCATACCAAGTGCCTTTTGCCAGCCTTCTCTTCCGTTTGAGGCTTCGATTAAAAAAAAGATATCTTTTAAATTGTCCTTCAGATAAAAACGAAAATCATCGTTATCCTCAACCAAAAGAACCAACGGCTTTTTACCTGTATGCTGTTGCTTGGGCATAGTTTTACTTTCATTATGGCTAATATCGTTCCCATCTTCACTATCAGCTTCATCATCGAATGATATATCCGTTTCTGAGGGTACATAAGTAATAAACGGCAGTTTAATAATAAAGCAACTGCCATGATCAGGCTCGCTTTCAACCGTTATTTTTCCTTTATGCATCTTCACAAATTCACGCGTAATTGCAAGGCCAATGCCGCTGCCCTGGTTGATCATCGAATCCGGAATATCGTGTTGAAAAAAGCGTTCGAAAATTTTACGCTGTTTGTCATGCGGAATGCCGATACCTGTATCAATTATTTTAATTTCCAAAGAAGAAGCATCATTTCCGGCATCCTTATCCACATTAAGCAGAACGCTTACCTGGCCGCCGGCTGGGGTAAATTTAAAGGCATTTGATAACAGGTTAAACAATATTCTTTCTATCTTATCATGATCAAAACTGGTGAACATTGACTCAACTGTAGTGTCAAATATAAAACCGATCTTTTTTTCTTCGGCAATATCTGTAAATGATAAGCTTATCTCGCTGATGAACTTTACAATATCTCCCGGCTTGCTATGCAGTTTCAACTCCTGAACTTCCATCTTACGAAAATCAAGCAACTGATTTACCAGATTTAATAACCGTCTGGCATTTTTTCTTATCATATTCAGTTGCTGTTTCTGTTCCTGATCAGCATGAGTAAGCATTTTATTAACTGGCGCTATAATCAATGACAGCGGCGTTCTGAACTCGTGACTAACATTCGTCAAAAATTTAGTTTTTAGCTGATCGAGCTCTTGCATACGTTTGATCTCCTGGCGCTCCTGTTCGATCATTGATTTTGCTTCCTGTTTTTCCTGTTCAGCTACGAATTCTCTTCTTATCTTTTGTATTCCTCTGTGTCGTATAAACAAAAGAATACTAAAAAACAGTATCACATAAATGGCATAGGCAACATTAGATTTCCAGAATGGGGGTAGTACTTTAATTTTTAACGAAATATCCGGAGTCCATACCCCCTCAGTAGTAGATGCCCGTACCTTAAATACATAATCGCCTTGATCCAGGTTAGTATAGCTGGCTTTTCGCGTTCTGTTGTCTGCATTTATCCATTTCTTATCAAAACCTTCCAGCTTGTACTGATGCTTTACTTTACCAGGATTAAAAAAATCGAGGGCGGCAAACTCTATAGAGAAAACATTTTCGCTGTGATTAAGTGTTAAAGCTTGAGTTATAGATATGGATTTTGAGAGGACAACATGTCCATTAATCGCTTCATTGGCCGATATACTTTTGTTGAACAGCTGAAAATCGGTAAAGATCAATTTGGGTTTATTTTTAACAGGTTCTATACTGGCGGGGTCAAAAAAATTAAAGCCATCGCCACCACCAAATATCAGCTCACCATTGTGTGTCCCTAAAGCGGAATTCAGATTAAATTCCCGGCCTTGTAAACCATCCATTTCATCAAAATTCTCGAAATGAAAATTAAAAGTGTGAGCTGTTGGTGTTAAAGTAACACGGCTTAACCCATTTGACGTACTCAACCACATGGCCCCCTTGCTGTCTTCTTCTGTGTTCAATATTGAATTAGCGGGCAAACCGTTGTTTTTTGTGAGTGAGATGAAAGCGTTTGTTTTAGGATTCAGAATACTCAATCCGCCTGCTGTCGCGATCCACATCAAACCGCGATTATCCTGATTTATACTGCTTATGCTATTGTCGGCTAAACCATTCGCAATATTTCCATTTGAAACGTAATGGATCACCCGCCCTTCGTTTTTTAATATAACATCTACCCCCGAATACCCCCCTACCCATATATTGCCTTGCTTATCCTCAAAGATCGAGGATATAAATCTGGACATTATGTCGGTCTGTTTAAAAGGATAATAAAATATTTTTTTTGTTCGGTCGAAAATTTCCAACCCTCCGTTAAAAGTGCCTATCCATAAACGGTGTGAGGAATCCTCCAGAATACTCCATATCCTGTCATCAGCAATACTGGTGGCTAATTTATCATCGTGCCTGTAATGGGTAAATATTTTTCCATCAAAGCATTCTAGTCCGCCAAAATAGGTACCAATCCATAACTTTTGGTCATAGTCAATGTATAAGCTAACAATAATATCATTACTCAAGCTATTCGGGTTTGCCGAATCGTGTTTATATTGGGTATACTTACCAGTTTTGCGGTTAAAATAGATTAGGCCGCCTCCGTTGGTACCAATCCATAAATTCCCCACCTTATCTTCGGCAAACTTATCTACATCGTTAAAAGGTAAGCTACCAGGGTCGGATGCTAAATGTCTGTAGAGTGGAAACCTGATAATATTTTTATGATAATAACTTATTCCCTTTTTAAAAGTACCAGCCCATATTATACCCAAATTATCCTTATAGAGCATTGCACTGTTTTGTCTCAACGATTTAGCATCGTCTTCACGGTTTAGTAGATAAGTAATTTGGGATTTCTTTTTGTCAAACACACTAATGCCCCCATGATCGGTAGAAATCCAGATAAGTCCATCATCGGCCTGAATAACATTGCTAACGACATTCGCTTTTAACTTTACCCCGTCTGATTCCTTACCAATATGACGGAAAGTTTCTGTTGATGGTTGGTAAAAAAACGCCCCTATATCCATATATGAGGCATAAAACCACAAATCATTATCCTTATCTACTGTTAAGGAGTAATTACCATGTTTATTATTGATGGCCTTATTAAAAACATCTGTGTGATAGGTGGTTTTGTTGAGCTTAATATCAAGCATTTCAACTGTGCCATTACTGTAAACTATCCATATATTGCTTTTAGCATCAACTGTTATATCTACAATGGAATTTGAGTATAACGATGGCATTGAATTTATACTATGATAATAGCGTTTGGTTTGCTTACTCAATGCATTATACCGATAAATACCTGAATCAGGATACAAAAACCAAAAGTCTGAAGCGCTGGTTTGCACTATCTTGGTGATGGATTGATAAAGAGGGAGTTTTAAAGAACGCAGCAATAACGACATATCATTATTAAAACGCTCTGTTTCGGGATCGTAAAAACAATACCCATAGCGGGTTGCTATCCACAACTTTTTATCCGGGCCTTCAAAAATTTTTGTTATAAAATCATCTTTTACCGAATTCTTATCACCGTCGTGTCTAAATATTTTGAAATTATAACCATCAAATCGGTTGAGGCCCGATGCAGTACCAAACCACATAAAGCCTTCTGAATCTTTGAATATACAATTGACCTGATTATGCGACAGCCCGTTACTTATATCAAGTTGTGAAAACCGGTACTGGTTGCTTTGTCCGAAAATATTATTACAAACAAAGAATAAAGTAATCGCAAGAAGAGAATAAAATTTCACGCGCATCAGGGTATTATTAAAAAAGCCCAAAAATCAATAAGTTGACTTTTTAGATAGTACACTAAGTTAGTGCAAATGTTACATAATCAGGCACCTTTTGATTTTTTTATAAAACACCAAAGGGTAAGTTATTATATAAAAAAATGCGCCCGTTTTTTATTCCGGACGCATTAATTATTTACGTTATTAATCAATTATATGTGGGCAACATCCAATTTATCTTTAAAAAACACACCCTGTTACTTCAATTTCACAGCAATTGCCTTGCCTACATAGTCAACGGTTTTATCAACACTGTCCGTAACCAAGGGTCCAGAACCATGTTTACCGTTAACCACAATAATATTGAAAGTATGCTGCTTTAACATACCAGGGAAACTACCTCTGGTACTTGAAATACTTAGTTCTTTCTGTTTGTTATTCCAGTCTATTGTAAAAGTTGAATACTGGCCTTTCTCATAATTGTAGTTGTCGTTTTCGTCTTCATAAAAGGTAAACCGGCCATCAGCACCAGGGTAAATGCGCAGTTCAATAACCTTATTGCTTTTTTGCGTAGCATATTCAACTTCAGGCCCCATAGGGATGATGGAACCAGCACGCACATATAATGGCATAAGGTTTATTGGTGAAGCGGCAATAATGGATTTACCACCTGATACTTTTTCGCCTGTCCAGAAATCATACCAATAATCAGATCCAGGCAAGTAAACTTTTCTTTCGGTTTCCTTTTTGCCAGTAACCGGATTTACCAAAAATGCAGGGCCAAACATATACTGATCAGGTATTTTATAGACATTTGTATCATTCCGAAAATCAAATGCCAACGACCGCATTATAGTATAATTATGAAGCGTGGTTTTTGCAGCAAGCGAATATATATACGGTAGCAAGCGATACCGGAGTTTGTCGAACTTTATAAGTGTAGCCTTTGTATCTTCATCCCAGTTTTTTGAGAATATGGCCCGTTCACCCTTACCGTGAATACGCATAATTGGGCAAAACGTACCAAACTGGAACCACCGTGTAAACAGTTCCCTAAATTCCGGTCTCGACCAATCGGGCGCAACCCAATTGTAGTGATATCCGCCGATATCGGACGTCCAGTATGGGATACCAGAGGTGCAGGCATTAATACCTTGTGGCACTTGATTTTTAAATGATTCAAACGTGCAGGAAATATCGGATGACCAAAGCGCACCTGCATTTCGCTGCTCACCGGCAAAAGACTGCCTTAGTAAAAAAAACGCCCTCTTTTGTGGAATATCGCGGCGCCAGCCCTGATATAAACCTGTTGAATGCTGGAGAGAATAGGTATTAAAATAATCAATGCCTTTTCCTAACCAAAAATCACTTTTGCGGCGCTCATCCAAGAGTAATCCATTATCGGGCTCGCATTGGTCAACCCACCAGGCATCCCAGCCATATCTTTTAATCAGACTGTCGCGGGCCATATCCCAATACAATTCACGTGCTTTTGGGTTATGAGCATCATAATAGCTATCAAAAGTATGAGTTACAACGTTGTCCCAGGTAATACTGGTTAACCCGCCCATTTTTTGTATAGTATCGAAGTCTTTGGTACCCTTGCCAAACAAGGGCCAGATGGATATCATAGCATGAATGTTACTCTTATGCAGTTCATTTACCATTTTCTTTGGATCGGGATAACGCGCCGGGTTCATTACATGAGAACCAATTGGGAAAGGATCCCAATAATACCAATCCTGTACGATAGCATCCACAGGAATATGGTTATTGCGATAGTTATCTTTTACCGAAAGTATTTCGTTCTGGCTCATATACCTGTCTTGCGACTGGAACAACCCGAAGGTCCATTTAGCAAACATTGGCGCTTTACCAGTGGCTGTACGGTATTGGTTAATGATCTGATCAAATCCGGGACCATAAAAAAAGTAATAGTCAACTTGTTTGCCACTTTCAGAAACATATTTAAATTTGGTATTGTTTTCTTCGCCCCCGTAAAAATTGGATGCCGAATAATTGTCCCACATCAGGCCATAGCCACGGGTGGATAGTAGCACAGGAATAGCACCGGTAAGGTATTTTATGGCCAGATCCTGGTTCCGGCCTTTATAGTTGATAGAACCACTATCCACAGGGTGGCACCCCAGGCCAAATAGTGCTTCATCCTTCGGTGAAGTGAATTGTGTACTTATATTATAAGTATTTATACCAGCAATGGTTGCCGGTGTAATGCTCTTAGTATCTTCTGAAGTGATTTTTTTTCCGTAAAGATCTTCGTAACTAACATTATTAGTGGCTTTGCTTATTACTACTTTCAATTTCGCGGTTATGATAGTAACCTGGTTCTTATCTTCTGAAACTTTAAAAGAGGGAACGCCCCATTTTGCATTTACAATAAGCGAGGGCTTTGTGCTGAAACTATCAAAAATAGTATATTTTACTTCAATAATGTCTGCCTTACAAACATTGATGTACATTAAACCTTTATCCAGTTTAAATATCAATCCGTTTGAGTCTTTTTTGTACGATATAACAGAGGCATTTACGGATGTGCTTATGCCAACCAACAGTAATGGGGCTAAAAATTTGTAAAGAACACGCTTTAGAATTTTGTTTTTGTTTAACATGAATATAGGTTTATCTATTGGTAATTAAGTATGTTTTAGTCTTGGTTGAATGACAGTTGAGAAAACGATTTTCGTTTCAATAAAGGCGCTCTCGTTTCCATATCAGAAAACTAAAAAAACGGCCATCTTGATTTCGAAACGGTCTCAGGTTTATATATCGGCGAGCCAAAAATATGGATGTGTAAAATGGATAAACGGGTACAAAAGTGAATAAATAGGGCACGAAATGTTCAAACTGGCCACTTGAACCCAGAGTAAAGGAGAAATTATGTGAGGTTAATTTTATTGCATGCAGCGCGCGATCGACAAGAAGGACACATCGCAGACGACGTGCATACTTTCTACAAAGTAAGTAACTAAGGCTAAATGGTTTACCTATGGCTGCTTACCGGACGTTTATTCTTCGGCGCGATAGATCACATAGCTGGTACTTCTTCAGGTATTTCCTATACGCGACAAGATTTTTTTATCCGATAAAAATTCTAATTCCGCTGCGGAGGCGGGTTTACCGATAAAATTGAGCTTTTGATATTCGAAATTTGATCTGGGCGTTCTCCTTAACAGACAGCACCTTTTGGTTCAAAGGAATTTTTTGTGTTTCTACAGGTTTTCCGGTGCTTGCGTTGATCATTATGATAGCTTTGCTATCCCCGATTATTTTTACACCTGCCAACCCGTAATTTTTTTGCAAAAGGCCCAAACCCGCGAAATCACCATCTTTCATATTAGAAATATCGAGCGAAACTGTCCCGGAGCATACCGGGCCAATAGTCCGCTGCGTTAATGAATTTCGTGCCATCACGAAATCGGTGTCGATCCTGCCGGTGGTGAGTCGTAAATACCCTTTCCGCGCTGTCACAGGCCACAAGCTATTATCCGGGTTATGGTTCCATTGCCAAACCAGTGGTAATGCCCGTTCGCCTTTTTTACGGGTAAACTCGTCTGAAGCAACAATGCCCGATACACTCAACTGGCCGGTTGAGTGTATCGGGCACTTTGCCTTGGGTGCCCAAAACGGGCCATCCATCCTCCCACTTTACAGGCACCTAATAGGGAATACGGCCCACCAAGCCATACGCACATTTGGTTTTTTTGTCCTGGTATTCTTACCTATTTTTAATTATTTAGTTAATGTTATTTGAAGTATGCTTACTGAATATGCATCGAAAGTCCTTCTGAATTGAGCGCCTACCACTTTTATTTTGGAGGTAACCGGAACTATTTTTACCGGATCGCTGATCGTGTTCGTATCTTCGGGTTTATCACCTTTTAGTACCACGGTAATACCCTCCGGAGAAAACTTCCCAGCCCCCTTTAAATCAATATCAACCTGCTGCGGCTTTCCTGTTGCATTTACTACTTTAAGAAACAGTTTTCCCGTTTTGGTGTCCTGGGTAGCTACATAAAACATGGCTGGTATAGGTTCGGGTATTTTGTTCGCCGCGCTGTCCTGCTTGGTGGCAGGCCTGGTTTGGGTAGGGATATTGGCGCCCGCTATAGGCACCACTATATTGCCGATATAGCTGTTAAACATCTTCTGTACATAATAAGATGGTGAACCAAAGCTTTTTAAAGCATCGTAACCTATCAGGTCCGAGTCCCATTGCCAGGCCTTTGGCGCAGTTGCTGTGGCCTTATTTACATTTACAAATAATGGCGCGTAGCACGACAAGATAACCAGGTCTGAATTTCGTTCCATGCCCGTCATCCAGGCAGCATCGCCCAGGGCGGCGTTCAAATTGGTGGTTGGTTCGCCTTCACGCGTTGCCCACTCACCTACAAACACCTTATATCCTTTGCGGTCGTAGGTATCATAATGTGCCGCATCCTCTTCCATTTCCCAGGCATTGCGGTAATAATGTTCATCTACAATTTCGGGCTTACGAATTGTTAATTTACCCCTGGTCCCAAGCCAGTCCTTACCGCCGATGGTTGCAATACAGTGAAGGTTAGGATATTTGGCTTTAATGCCATCATAAAACTGGGCAAAACGTCCGTCGTAACTGCCCGACGCGTCAAACCCGTCCTCGTTACCAATCTCCACATAGCTGAGTTTAAAGGGCGCCGGGTGCCCATCTGCCGCGCGCTTAGCGCCCCAGTACGTATGTACGTCGCCCGTAACATATTCAATTTCATCAAGCGCATCATCTACATATGGCTTTAAAAGCGGGCCTGCGTCCACATGGTCGCCATCGAGTGAATAGCCGGCATGAACGGCAAGCAGTGGTTCCATCTTCAGGTCTTCGCACCATTCTAAAAATTCAAGTAAGCCCATCCCGTCGGTAGGGCGATAGCCCCATGAGCCGGTATGGCCGGGGCGCCCCTCAAGCGGTCCCAAAGTAGTCTTCCACGGAAATGCATCGGTCAATTTCGGGCCTTCAAGGAAATTACCGCCTGGAAAACGTAAAAAGCGGGGTTTCATATCAGCCAATAATTTCATTATGTCTATCCGGTTCCCATTGGGACGGTTATGCTAGGTTGGCGGAAATAAAGAGACAAGGTTAAAATAATAAACCCCGGTACGGTTTGTTGAAATAACAAAACGGGCAGCAGAGGTTGGTTTAACATCAGCGCGGGTTGTTAATTTAAGTTCATATTTTTTCCAAAAGGCGCTTTTTATCAAATTAATGGTACCCGAAGCATATACGGTTTTACCGTCATTACTTTCTATACTTACGGTTATAGGCCCGGCAGTGTTATCAGCAATTACCGGAACTGCAGTTTTAGGCGCGGGAGCCCATTGCTCGGTCAACGGCTTGCTTTCCATACCTTTAATATAAAAAGAGGCGTTATAAGTTGTATTAGGTAAAACAGGTATGCCCCAATAACCTTCATTCGCAATACCGGCCCTACCGCCGCCCGTATCAACCAATAATCTTAAACAAGTGGTTAACGCGCCATTAATTGCATGGCGCCGCTGATCTGCCGGTACATAATCGGGGTTTGCGGCAACTAATTGAATAGTGGCCTTCGCACCACCTTCCTTGATTACGCTCCATGCTTCCGGCGTATTTGGATTGTCCTTAAATATCCTGTTTTTGATCAGTTCGGCATACAAACCCCCATCGTACGAATGGTTGATCTCTTCGGTCATCAACCCATACAGTTGCGGACTTACGTTTGCGCCAGGTTTATTTAAATCAAGCGTAAGCTTAGGGTTTTGTGCTTCCAAACTTGTTGCTGCGAACACGAACAGGCACAAACTTGAAATGGCTAATAACTTTTTCATCATGAAATTAATATTACTAATTGGTTAATGGGGCTGAAAATTTGTAAAGAACACGCTTTAACGATTTTCGTTTAAATAAAGGCGCTCTCGTTTCCATATCGGGAAACTAAAAAACAACTATGTTGATTTCAAACGGTATCGGGTTTATTTATTGATTGGCCAAAAATATAAATGTACAAAATGGATGAACGGGTATAAAAGTGAATAAATAGGGCACGAGATGTTCAAATTAGCCGGTATATAACCGAGGTAAAAGCGAATTAACGATGGCTTAAGCGTTTAATTGATAACATACCACTGTGCTACAGATTAGCAGGTATCTGCGAGCAAAAAAGAAAGGGGAAAAGTGATCTTTTAATAACCCTTTCCCCGTTAGTAGCCCGTAGGGGAATCTTTCTCGGTAATCACTACAATATCATTCCTGCCATTTACTAGGCTTAGTTTTACGGTGTCTGCTGTTACACTTTTCGCCTGCCCGTTTAGTTCTACCTGGTAAGTAGTTCCCCCGTCCAGGCTAAGTACTACATCCTTTCCCGGAAGATCAACTGCAGAATAAACCGAGAGCGGTTTTGGCTCGGTAATGGTAAGATCATAGCATTGCTTATAATCGGACTGCCCTGTTGATGCAATGGTATAAGTTCCCGCGTTAAGCGGTGATACTTCTAACGCGGTTGTGAATGGGTAATCGGTACTCGTATTATTAACGCTAACAGTAGCCTTATAATTCAAGTTTTGAGTAGCCGTAATATTGATCTTGCCGTCGTTATTATCAGAACAGGTTTCGTTTGTTGCTGATACCTTAAAATTTTTTATCGGAAGCTGGGACAAGTTTTTGATATTAATAACGAAAGCCTTTTCAAAAGTAGCCCCATCACCGGTAGTGCTGCGGATGCGAATATTATAGGTTTGTTTGGTAGCATAATTAAATACCATAGCAGCCGTTAATTGTACGCCCGTAATGGTAAACGCAGCATTGTCACCGGCCCCGGTGCCGCTCACCAGCGCATAAGTAAATGTAGCATCCGGATCTGGCGATGTAGTAGCTAAACTGCCTATCACCGCACCAAGGGCGTTGTTCCGGTAAATATCTGTAGAACCTAATTTAATATCCGATGGTGTTTTTGATTTAGATGTACCCAACACAATACCACGCCCGGCTGTGCTCATATAAACCCGCCCATAAACATTCATATCGCCCTGTACAAAGTGCCCGTTACCGGGGCCGCCATACTGGTGGTTATCATCGTTAACACGTACCCAGGTTGCACCTTTATCAGATGAGCGATGTATGCCTAATGTGCCGCTAACCGTTCCATATATATAAATAGTTTCGTAACCATTATAAGTTAATGCCTTACCTATACCAACGGAACCACAATAGGTAACATTTGTAGCTTTGCTGAATGATGTTCCAGAATCTTCGGAATGGGTTAAACCCCCACTCCCTAATGCCACCCATATGTGCCCTTCCCTGCCGGGTATGGTTCGTATAATTTTTGAACCACCGCTTCCCGCATTACCGGCAGCGCTAAAATTTATACCACCATCGGTACTTACCATCATGGGGCCATTATTATAGGCATAGAATTTTGCGGGGTTTGAACCATCGGCAACGGGGCGGGCATTGCTTATATCAAGCCCATTCACTGCGGTCCAGGTGGCTCCGTTATCGATAGAGCGATAGGTAGTGGCGGAATTGGCCGGACAATGCAAAAACACATTTCCATCTGCCGATAAGGCAACCTGTCCGTTGGTGCCTTTTATAGCTCCGGCTGTATTGATCCAGGTGATACCCTGATCGGTTGAGTAATACATAGAGCTGGCCACACGCACCACTTTTTTACTGGTTGCCGCATAATCCAAACCAGTGGTTGAGCCCATTGATGGGATATGCCTGTTAGCAGCATAAACTAATGGATCGGTTTGTGTAAAGCCATCATAATCGCCAATTACCGAAACCAAATTACCGCCCGGAATACTTACCATATTTTGTGGCACAGTTTCTTCTACCCCCTTCACTGTAAAATTCCAGGTCCCGGCAGCAGCCGTAATATCATTATTGACAAAAATCCCATTCCCCGAAACTAGGAATACACTATTGAGATTTGATGGATCAAACTCCACACTCCCCGCCCAATGGATGGATTGGCCGGTTATCCAAGGGGCACCATTCGCGTTCAAGCTAAATCCACGCGCTACAATATCAATCCATGTAGCACCGGCATCCGTTGAGTAATATATCTTATCGCCATACACACCACTCCCCTGGTAATCATACTGGTAGGTGTAATTATTAACCGTAGTTGCCAGTAAGCGATTTGCATTATTAGGATCAACACTAATACCGCAATAAGGTTTATTAACCGCGCCACCCTGAATTATAGGAGTAACGTTTGTCCAGGCGCTGGTAGCTATATTATATTTCCATATTTTCCCGGTGGTACAAGGCTCGGCAGTAGTACCGCCAGGACCAGCCCCGTTTGAATAAGTAACATATAACGACCCATTGGATAACACCGCACGATGTGGCATTTGAGTGGTATCTGTAACGTTAGGGTTAGTAACGGCTGTAAAGGTATTACCCCCATCATCGCTCCGGTAAAAGTTATTGTTACCTGTGCGGGATACGCCAACAAACATACGCTGTGTCATTTTAACACCGCTTACTGTAGCTGTGCTGTTGGTATCTAACATTACAAAATTAACGCCGTTGTTATTTGGGGTAGCCCCAATATTTAAGCCGCTTAACCTACTCCATGTGCTGCCGGCATCGGCACTTTTAAATAAACCATTGGCTTGGCTTCCACAGTACAAAATTGAGCTATTAACCGGGTCAACCTGTAGTCGTTCGCCGTCTTGCCTGCCATTGGCGTTACCGTTTATTTTAAACAGTGAGGTAACGTCAAGTATAGAAAATGTGGCACCATAATCGGTAGACTTCAGGATATAACTTTTACCATTATTAAAATAAGATATACCCGTAGCCATGTAAACCGTACCCGGGTTTTTACTATCAATTGCTATTGATAGTACACCCAAAATACCCTGCTGACTATCAGATGCAAAATCATTTAAAGGTATCCATTTGTTATTTGCGGCATCCCACCGGTAAGCGCCGCCAACATCGGTACGGGCATAAATTGGGCCGCCGGCCTTTTTGCTGGTTATTATCCCAGTAACAAAACCGCCACCGCCCATGGCTACATTGCCCCAGTTATAAGATTCGGTAGTTTGGGCCAATAACTGCGCGGCATAGCATAGCATCAATACCAAAAGAAGGTAAGCTCTTTTCATAGTTGTATAATATCCTTGTATGGTTATGGTTTACAATAAGCGATAACAGAACGCTAAAATTATAGAGCTCTCTTTAATATCCGGGTAGCTGAATGTTTATGATTAGGAGTTTAAATATTAACTAAACGTCTATTAAATACAAGCTACCTATCTATAATGAAATGTTACTGCTTGCGCGGATATCCCTGGATGAACTACCGATCAGCACATCGTATTTACCGGCATCGGCTATCCAACTGTTTTGTTTTTCGCTGTAGTAAGCAAATGCTTCTTTATTCAGTTTTAGTGTGATCTCTTTACTTTCTCCGGCTTTTAGATATACTTTTTGGAATGCTTTCAGCTCCTTATCCGGGCGCTCAACTAATGGCTTCTGTTGTTTTACATAAAGCTGCACAACTTCTGCACCGGCTGCATTACCTGTATTTTTCAAGGTGAATTTTACCGTAGCTTGCTTATCGCCGGTCTTTTGAACATTCAGTTTTTCATATGTGAACGTGGTGTATGATAAGCCGTAACCAAAGCAATAAAGTGGTTCTATCTTTTTGGTATCGTACCATCTATATCCTACTAATATCCCCTCTTTGTAATTGGCCATAAGGTTTTCTTCAGGATAAGTATTCGTTGCAAAAGCGGGCGAATCATGTAAAGATGCAGGGAAGGTAAAAGGTAATTTACCCGATGGGTTGATAGCTCCTGTTAAAACATCGGCAAGCGCGTTACCGGCTTCGGTACCATTAAACCACGACCATACAATGGTATGGTTTATTCTCTTTATCTCATTCAGATCATACGGCGCACCGGCCATTAACACAATAATGGTATTGGGATTAGCCGCAGTTACAGCGTTCACCAAAGCCTGCTCACCAAATGGCAGGGATAGGTCTAAACGATCGGCCCCCTCGGTTTCATATTCCCGGTTTGAGCCGATACATAAAACAGCCACATCGCATTTTTTCGCCAAAGCAACAGCTTCATCAATTAAAGCTGCATCGGGTTTGGTATTGGTTATTTGAGAGTTCTTTTGATCCGGAAACGAAGCATTATACCCTTGCGCAAATTTCACATCTGCTGATTTACCAAACCTGGATCTAATACCTGCCAGCGCGGTAACTTCGTACTTAGCTTTTACACCTGCGCCAAAACCACCCAATGCAAATGTGCGCGTGGCGTTATCGCCAATTACGGCTATACTTTTAATGCTATTAATTTTTAAAGGGAGCAAATTTTTATCATTCTTTAGCAACACTATCGACTCGGAAGCAATACTGTAGGCCGCCTTACCATGCGCGGCCGTAGCGATTGAACCTTTAGGATGATTTGCGCTCATGGATGTTTGATACATTAGCCATAAAATGCGGTGTACTTTATCATTGATCAATTTCTCGGAAACCAACCCGGCTTTAACCGAATCAAGCAATGGTTTTGCAAAGTACCAGCTATCATACGGTCCGCTTGAACCCATTTCGATATCAAGCCCGTTTTTAGCAGAGGCCACGGTATGGTGCACACCTCCCCAATCGGATATGACAACGCCTTTAAAGCCCCATTCTTTTTTCAATATTTTATTCAATAAAAAGTCATTCTCGGCACACCAGTAACCATTCACTTTATTATAGGCCGACATAATACTATAAGCATTACCCTGCTGAACTGCGGCTTTAAAGGCAGGTAAATAGATTTCGCGCAAAGCCCGTTCATCCACAATGGCGTTAACACTGTTACGGTTCAATTCCTGGTTGTTTACGGCGTAGTGTTTAATACAAGCAGCAACATGCTGACTTTGAATACCCTTTACTGCCTGCACAGCCAGTTGAGCATTAAGGAACGGATCTTCGGAATAATACTCGTAAGTACGGCCACAAAGCGGCATCCTGCAAATATTAAAGGCTGGCGAAAGCATCACAATCTTTTTACGGGCGTTGGCCTCTTCGCCCAAAACAACGCCATATTTATGCGCCATAGCGGGATTCCAGGTAGCTGCGATAGCCGAGCCGTTTGGCAAAAAGGTAGCGGAATCGGTTGTCCAGTTTGCCGATTTCCAATCAAAGCGTAACACCTCTTCGCGCACGCCTAAAGGGCCGTCATCGCAGGTTAACTCGGGTATTCCCAAACGTTTTACCCCACCGGATGAGAACAGCGCGTTGCCATGCAGCATCTCAATTTTTTCTGCAAGGGTCATCTTTTTGATGATGTTATTGATTTTGGCTTCGGTTGCCAAACTAACCTGGCTTTGGGCCTTTGTGTAAAATAATATGCCCATGCAAAGGGCTAAGGCAAAACTGTATTTGTTTATCATATTCATATCTTGGTTTTATCTAAAATCAAACCATAAGCTTCCGCTGATGGGTGTATAGTTAATTTGTATATTTTTTTGGCTTTGCGGGCCAAGCAATGCTGCTTGCTGAAACCGTGTACCCATTGGTGATATTGCATTTAAGAACCCAATATCGCCATCCGGGAAGGGCGCCTTTAATGATTCACGCGCGTATTTTGAATATTGCGGTTTAAGCATTTGGAGGTACATATTTTCGTCGTCGGTATAAACTGTAAAGGGGGATTCCTTATTCTCAACCACAACCCAGTATAATTGCGAATGATAACCCTTAAATTCTGGATACTGCCAGGTTTCACCGGTGATGGTATTGTTATAATCTTTATGCCAAATACCAAACTGCTGCCCTTTTAAACGGTTTTTCCAAATATGGTATGGGCCACGGCCAAGCCATTTTATACCGGTTATTTTATCTTCGGGATAGTTAAATGTAATGCCCATAAAATTGGCCTCGCCTTTTTGGCTGTATTGATATTTTAAGTTAACTGGTTTACCTGGAGTAAATATCCAGGTGACGTTAAGCCATCCCTTATCACCATTGTAAGATGCCTTAACCAATAATTGATCGCCCTGAACATGATGATCAAAGCTTTTAAGTTTTAAACTTACATCTGCTAATACCGGCCCACTTGATAGTGAGATTGTTTTACCATGATTGGTAACTCCGGCTAAACAACCTGTTGTTTTATCAAATTCATAACGAATACCGTCCGCTTTAACAATCAGCATTTGATCCTGAACGGTAGCTTCGGCCATCATTGTATTGGCGCTAATATTGATAGTTCTTTTTCCAATTACATCAGGCGTAGTTAATGCCCAGCTCCAGGTAAATATCTCTTTACCATGCGGATCTGTCGCTGTTAAATAAAGGGCATCGCTTTGCTGCAGGTTTGTAGGAAGGTTTAAGTTTAAAAATCCCTTTTCGCCGGGAGATAGTTTGATACGATCAGCTATACCAGTTTTTGTTTTAGATAGAGTTTTTGAATCATCTGGACCGGGGAATGTCACCAATTTCCAGCTGAAAGTACATTTATCCAGATCGGTAAAGCAATAGCGGTTTTCGATTAATAGCCTGCCATCAAAATTTGGCGGTATAGTTTTTTGCTCAATAAATACCGGCGACCATATTTCTTTAACCGTATAAAAGCTCCCTTCCTTTTCTCGGTGTGGGCCAACCAATCCATCCGGCGCGCTATCGTTAGCGGTATCCATATGTCCGCCTTTATCGGTACGATCAACACCCTCATCACTAAATGACCATAAAAAACCGCCTGCAAAGTAAGGGTGCTCCAACATCAGGCTCCAAAAATCATCCAACGCAGTACCACCGCCACCATCATAATTGCCGTGCATAAACTCGGTAGGGAAAAATACCTCTTTGCCGTACATAACCGAGTTAGCCACATAGTTATAATCGGGATAATGCTTGGTATCTGTACCGGCAAACTTTTCCCAAGGATGTATCACCGGCCGGTTTTGTGGATCATACAAAGCATAATCACCATCTAAAGCTGTATTCCAACCACCTTCGTTACCATTATCCCATATTACAATGGATGGATGGTTAACGTCACGCACTACCAGTTCTTTAACCAGTTTACGCCCAACCACGGTATCATATTTAGCCTGCCAGCCCGTTAACTCATCTAAAACAAATAAACCCAGCGAATCGCAAACATCCAAAAAATGCTGATCGGGTGGGTAATGCGACATGCGCACCGCGTTCATGTTCATTTCTTTCATCAGCTTTACATCAAGCAAGCTCAGGTTTTTGCTCAACGTTCGGCCACTTTCGGGCCATTCACTGTGCCTGCAAACCCCTTTAAAAATAATACGTTTGTTATTTACATAAATACCATCGTGCAGCCTTAGTTCCATCGTTCTAAAACCAAAGCGTTGCTTTACGCGATGAACAACACCCTTCGCATTAGTAATTGATATCACCAGGTTATACAGGTGGGGGAACTCGGGATTCCAGGTTTCAATGTTTTTGAATTGCTGGTGCAGGCTTATTTTTTGATCTCCAGCCGATGTTATATCAACAGCAAACGGCATTCCTATCTTTTTACCCTCAAGGCTCTCCAATTGCGCCGATACAGAATTACCCGTCTTTAGGTTATTTGAGTAAACATCAAGGTTCAAACTACCATCCGCTTTAGCATCAATGGCTACTCTGTCAATATAAACCGGTGGTACAATTTCCAGATATACCGGTCTGAATATCCCGCCGAACTGCCAAAAATCGGCTTGGCGTTCTGCTTTGTTTATGGATGCATTAGCCGATTTCTTGGTAACTTTTACTTCTAATAAATTATCGCTCTGGAGCTTTACTAGTTTGGTTATATCATACTTAAACCGGTAGTACCCACCTTGATGCACATCGCCTGCCAGCTTGCCATTTATTTTTACTTCGGTATCCGTCATGGAGCCTTCAAACACAATAAACTCCGTTTGATTGGTGAATGACGATGGTACAGTGAATTTATATTTATACAACCCGGTTTCGTCCGGATTTTCAGCATCCGTAAAATAGTTATAAGTGCCAAAACCTTGTAACTCCCAGTTTGATGGTACAGGTATTTTTGCCCATTGCTTACTTTTATGGCCAGTGGTACAATAAAAATCCCACAAAACGGTATGGTCCTTATCCGTACCCGACAGGTATTTTGTGATAGTTTGCTGGGCAAACAGCTTAAGGTTTATGCCTAGCAATAACAAAAAAATAAAAACCGTTTTAAGCATTAAACATGCGTTGTATAAAAGGTATAAATTGCATACGTTAAAAAATCACGCGCTTTTAAGCCATCAATATTAAATCTAAAGATACCCTTAATGGTGCAATAGCAGGTATACGAATGTTCATATTTAGGGCAACATTTGTTAATCCAGAAAAATCGCAAATTGGTATGGTTTGATGGCAGCACCAAAACCCAGATTTAAACGCTTTTTCAAAATAGGAACCCAGATGTAACCCGATTTATCACCAGTCAAAAGGTGACCTATGCCAGGAAAAGAGATATGGTCAAATGCGACCCAGTATTTTTCCTTTGCAGCTGCAGAGAAAAATTTTTGCGCTGCAATTGAGCTGCCTCATGATCAATATCAAATGTTGCCCTTATTGAAGGATCCTGGAACTGTACAACTCCTGAATGCACCAGATCACTCATAAATATTTTTTTTCGCCCTTATTTCTAAAGAGTGCAATGTATGCCCCGGAGCGTGTCCGGGGGTAGCGATAGGCGTAATCCAGGAAGGAGCATATTACCATACTCGAAAATTTTTAATTTACCAGCTTTAAGGTAAGGACCGATACTATTTTCAGCTTCTTTAAAGCTTGGAATAAGCCGCTCAGGTGCGGTCTTTCTAACTTTGGCATTGAGTCAAAACGTCGCCTCAGGTTTACTGATGAAAATCGTTGCATTTGGAAAGACTATTTTGTTACCATTCATCAATCCCCCGGTGTGATCTGTATGTGCGTAATAAGTACTGCATCAACCCTGTCTGGGGGTATAACCGGCTTTTTTAAAACTTTCTGATAGGTGACCCAAAGTTGGCCCCTACAATCCCGCTGCCCCGGCATCTATTTTAACGATTTTTTCTGAACAACATTAAAATGTAAACCGAAAGCGGCAAGATGGAAAAAAGAAGTGTTGAAATTATGGTACCCCATATAACGCCCGTTACACCTAAATGTTTAACAAGCTCAATGGAAAGCCCAACATTGGTTATAACCATTAAAACAGCTAATACCATTTGTACTTTCAGCTTGTTTAAACCATTAAGCATCGTAGCAATATTATTATCAATGCAGTTTAAGATTGTCCAGCATCCAAAAGTGATAATCAACGGCGGCAGTATATGCACCTCGTTTTTTAGCCAATATTTAAGTAAGATATCGTTTAAAAACAAAACTGCTATGCTAAACACCAGGGAACCTGCTGTGCCCAAAACCAATGAGCGGTAAAAGTATTTTTTTATCCATACCCACTGGCTTTTTGAGAATGCGGCAGAATATGTCGGTGACAGAGCTTGCAGATAAACCCCAAAAAAAGCAACGGGGACGGCGTATATTTTCGCCACAATAGAAAACTCGGTAACGGCCTTATAATTACTGTAATGAGCCAGTATGAGGCAGTCTGTTTCGAAACAGATCAGCGCCGCCAACTGCAGGAAAAAAATTTGGCCGCTGGTAACAGAAAAGGTTGAAATATCTTCGTATTTGATTTTAATGGCAGAGTTTTTCGGGAACACATCTGTGCGAATAAAAAATACGATAGTGTTTATTGCGGCCATCAGAAGTGGGATTCCGAATGTGACAAGCGAGATAAGTAATAGTGTCGGCTTATTTTCCAGTACGCCATAAAGACAAAATAAGTAAACCACAGTGCTTAATAATTGCCAACAGTTGGCGGTAAGAGTATTCCGCAATCCTCTTTGTATAGCGTAAACTGTGCTGGCGAGCAGAGTGACAATAAAACAAATAATGGTAATCGCTATACATGCTAGAACATCAAACGAAAGTCGGTCGATATTTAAAATTCTATCCCAGTTAATCAACCGAAAAATAACCGCAAAAACCAATAAAGAACTAACAACAATGCCCCCTTGTACTCGATAAACAATTTTGATAAATTTACTTATATTGTATTGGTTATCAAAGTTGAAAGCGAGATACATGACAACAGCATTGCCAATTCCGAGGTCTAAAAAGCCGATCAAACCAACTGATGAGCTGATAGCCATCCACACACCGAAAGTGCCTGTGCCGAGTTGTTTTAACATCAATGGCAAAATGAAAAAGCCACCTAGCGCCCCTATAGTTTTATTTACAATGCCAACTGCGGTAGCACTAAACAATTTCGGATTGGTATTTTCAACCGGGGTGTTATTCATTTTTACCCCAGGTTCTACGAATGACCACAGCCTCGGATAGTATATTATTCAATACTAATAAGCTTTTGTTCAATTGAAATTTCGAGGCACTAATAAGAGCGGAGGCAGACTGGATGAGGGTTTGCCTGTTTTTAGGGTCACTGGTTATCAGTTCCATGCAATTGCATATAGCATCGGTATCCGTTGGCTCAAAATATAAAGCAGACTCGCCCATTATTTCCCGATGGCCATCCAGATCGGAGCAGAGTACGGGGCAACCTAATTCCGCTGCTTCTATCAAGGGCATATTGGTAGGCCCTAAAAACGTTGGCATGACCATCGCTACAGCATTGGTGATCAATATTTTTAAGGTTTCCTCGCTTATAAATCCAGTAATTATGACGGATCCTGTTAGAGATAACTCGGATAACAAAGCTTTAATGTAATTCAGGTTTCCCTGATCGGAACCGGCCAAAACAAGTTTATAATGATCGTTCTTGGGCTTACTTATAAATTGGCGAAAAGCCAGGATGAGGTTATAATGATTTTTAAGTGCCCAAAACTGAGCAGGATAGATAAAGAAATTGCCCTCTGATAAATTATAAGCTTCGAAGACCACTTTCGAGTTGCTATCGTGTGCTTCTATCAACTTACTATTGCCAAATATAGGCAGCACCTTTAGCCGTTTATCAAAAAAGGGGTAGTAACGCATAAACTCAGCCTTCCCCGCTTCGGATTCACACAAAATAAAAAAAGCTTTTTTCAATGTTTTGGTATAGTAGTCCTCCCGCAATTCATAATTACCATCTAACGTCACTTCGGGAAAGGCATAAGTCGAACGGTGCCCGATGTCCCAATGATTGACAATAAAGGGAAAATCAAGGTCTTGAAAATCGGGTTTTAGGTAGTAAATCAGATCGATATCGTGTTCATTTAGAGCCTTTTTAATATTGGCTGAATTTATTTTTTCCAGAAATGAATAAACAGATATTAATAGAGTGTTTGATTTTAGCAGTGTTTTCAACCGGCCATTTATTGCTTTGCCTAATTTACTTTTAACGGGGTTTTGTGAGTGACCGCGAATAAAAATAACAGGCTTTTTAAATTTAGCCACTGGTATTCTTTTTTTGAATAATACGATGTTAACTATCTCAATATCATCGTTAAAATCAAACTCATTTATTGCATTAAGTAAGGTATTGTAATAAGTATAAGTCCCTCCAACTGTTTGCGCCAGCTGAAGATCGACCATTAGCCCTATGCGGGTCTTATTACGCATACATTTTTTGTATCACTTTTACAACTGTAGTCATTTGCCCGGTAGTTAAGCCAAGGCCACTCGGAATATAAAAACCGCAGCGTGCCTGGCGCTCGCTTATCGGATAGCTATCTTTTGTACTTGAATTCGTTTCGGCAAATAACGGCTGCTCATGCATGCACCAAAAAAATGGGCGGGTTCCTATTTTATTACTGTTTAAATAAGCTACTAACTTTTCTTTTTCGCTTTCATTGGGAGCCATCAAGCCAAACACCCAGTAAATATTATCGGCGTATGTTGTTTTTTGTAACGGAAGCTGGTATCCGTATTTGGTTAAAAAACTTAGTTCGTGTTGATAATACGCACCCATTAGTCGCTTTCTGGCGATAAACTGATCTATCTGTTCTAACTGCGCTACACCCATCGCTGCCTGCAAATTGGTCATTCTGTAATTCCAGCCCGATTCATAATGTACAAATCGAGGCTTATCAACTTCAAAAGCTAGGTTACGGAATTTTTTACATCGGCGGGCAATGTCGGCATCGTCGCAAAGTACCATACCACCCTCACCAGTTGTTATGTTCTTATTGGCGTAAAAGCTAAAGATGCTCACATCGCCAAAGGAGCCACACATTTTACCATCAAACGTTTGGCCGTGCATTTCGGCAGCATCTTCTATCACCAACAGATCGTATTTTTGGGCAAGAGCTATAACAATATCCATACGGGTTGGTAAACCATATATATGGACTACCAGAATGGCGCGGGTCTTTGTTGTTATTTTGGCTTCGATAAGTGCCGTATCCATATTCCAGGAGTCGGGTTCGTTATCTATATATACGGGTATGCCACCTGCTTTTATTACAGACAGGGCTGGCGAAATAATGGTAAAGGTTGGCATAATTACCTCGTCACCGATAGAAATACCCAATGCTTTAACTGCGATATCAAGCGCTGCAGAACCACTGGATACTGCTATGCCATGCCCCCGCCCGCAATAGTTGCTGAACTCTGATTCGAACCGGGTAATAAAAGTCCCTTCCGAGGATATCCAGCCTGTATCCACACATTCATTGAGATATTTTTTTTCTTTGCCATTTAGCAATGGTGTATTAACTGGTACTGGTAAACTCATTGTTTAATTAATTGACAGCAAACCTTCCATGTATCCTTACTTGCAGGTTTGCCTGTCAGTAATTCTTCGCAAGCGAGCAATTTAAAACCGGCCATAGATGCGAAAATTTCTAATTCTGGAATGCTAAAATGCCGTAGTTTGTGAACCTCTTTTAGATAACGACGTTGCTTACTGGTTTTATTTTCAATGGTAAAATCGTAATGGACCGCAACAGTATTTTCCCGATAGTTAATAATGGGTTGCGATGATCTTGTTATATGGCACAAGCTATTTTCGGCATATTTTACATTAGGAATCGGGGGCAATGTATATACAGCAGGCGTAAACCAACTATCGAAGATGAAAACGCCACCAGTATCTAAATGTTTGGCTGCGTTTTTAAAGCACAATTCAAGGTCGCTGTTCTGGGTCAGGTAGCACATTACATCAAAAAGGGAATATATGGCGTCATATTTTGCATGCAAATCAAATGAAACCATATCTGCCAGAATAGCCTCAAAACCCACTATCTTCTTTTGCCGTGATTTGTTCAGCATTTGTTGGCTCTTCTCGATGCCGGTCACTTTATAACCTGCTTTGCATAAAAGCTGGCCATAGTTGCCCGTTCCAGAACCAAGTTCTATCAAACGCTGAGCATCAGGCTTTATCGATCTTAATATACTGATCAACTGTTCCGACTCGCGTAAATAATCTTTACCTGCGTAAAACAGGTCATAAAAATCACTATATCCCTCAAAAACCAAAGGCTCGTTATGTTTATTTGGCTGCTGAACAAACCAAGTTATTTGTATTTATCCGCACAGTTTCGTGGTCACCTAAAAAAGGGCCTTGTTTTATCTCTATCATTTCCGAGTCTTCAAGCATTTCAAAACCATGCCCACAATTACCGACCATAACCACATCACCTTTAGAAACAATAACCTTATCGTGAAAATTATCATCTTCGTCGTAGAGATAAACAGCGACCGTTCCAGATCTGATGATCAGGGTTTCAAATGACCGGGTTATTATTTTTTCGATTTCTGTGTGTTTGTGAGCGGTTATACAATAGCCTTTCGCCCGATTCATATAGCCAATCTGTTGTGGTGAGTCTGGGCCGGTGAAAAACTTGATGCCTTCAGTTTTAAATTCCGATCGAATTATCGTAGCAAATAGTATGTCACCCTTAACAATCTGTTCGATCATAGATATTCAGTAAAAAAAATAAATATTAAACCATTTGACGATTATTCGATCTAAAGGCTTTTTCAAAAATATTAATTAAAGTTGCTTTTGACAAACAAACATTAATTAATATTTAATTTGTAGTCCGTAGGGCAATCGAACCCATTTTTGGCAACCTGTAAATCATTCAAAAGCTTTAATTGTTCTACTAAATGGTTCGAATTCTACCCACTCTGGGGAAGCCTAAAATCAATAAAAAAACCATTCTAATTTCATTTGCATAAAAACAGTGTAAAATCAATTCGTAGCTTTTACATCGTCCCGGCCCGGAATTGTCTGAATATCATAGCTATCTTGTAAATAGTTTTTCTTAAAATTGAATTCGATTTTGAACCAATAAGACATGATAAACGAATATGAGTTAAAATATACAGGATAGTGCATGACGGTCGAAAAAATGATATATATTAGTTTTAGCAATAACAGTAGCACTATAAATTACGCTATTAAGCCAATTATCAACACGACAGGAGTTTGCTCAGTCTATAAATTGAAATTTTTTGAAGCAATCCGGTCAGGATCATGTGAATGATGGATATCGAAAGAGAATCTTTACTTTTAGAACGTTTAAGCAAAGATGATCCTGATGCCTTCGAAATATTGTTTCGGGAGTACCAGGATCGGGTGTATAGCTACGCCATCAAAATTTGCCAATCCCAATCATTAGCTCAGGAAATCGTTCAAGATGTTTTCATGAAAGTTTGGATCAGTCGTGCATCTATCCGGCGGATCAGCAACTTTGGAGGATATATTAGGATCACGGCCCGTAACGAGGCATTGCAATCATTGAGATCTAAGGCACTTGCTAACAGGGTGCAGTCTGCTGTTGGTCGTGAATGGTCAGAAGTTCATAATGAAACCGAGCAGAGAATAGATTTCAAAGAAACGTACGAGGTATTACACAATGCCCTGCTAAAATTGCCTCCGCAGCAAAAATTAATCTATAAAATGTGTCATTTGGAAGGCATGAAACAACAAGATGTCGCGAACCAACTCCAAATCTCACCGCTTACCGTTAAGGCGCACCTTCGCCAGGCGGTACAGCGCATACGCAATGCTGTTGTTGTAGGATCTGCATCTATTATTTTAGTCAGCATTTGCTGCTTCTTTAAGAGCTAAATATTTTTTTTAAAAGAGACTACTCCTTTTCTGCCCGCCGATCATCATGTAATAAATGGGCGCAATATTGTTGATGCTCTGAACCAATTACTGCTGTACAATTTTTATTTTATGGAAAATAAGCGACTTTTTGACTTGTTTCAGAAGTACATCGATAAAACGTCGACACCTGATGAATATCGGGAGTTCATGACTCTTGTAGAAAAAAGTAAGGGCAAGGATCTCGAGATCTTACTCGACAGTATTAATTTTGAAGACGCTAATTATCGTTTACAAAAACCTGATTCAGACAGTATACTCGCAGAAATTCTAAATTCAGACCGCCAACCGGTAAGTAAAATAAAGCCATGGAAATGGTTTGGTTATGCGGCTGCGGCTGCCATTATCGTTGTTTCTGCGTTCGGATTAATCCTAAAAAATAACAGGATCATTGAACAATCAAAACAAACGAAGATATCTTTCAAACCGGCCGATGATCATCGGTTGATCAAGTTTAGCGACGGAAGTACGGTTGTTTTGAATAAAAACAGTTCTGTAAAATTCCCCGCAACGTTTAAAGGCATGCGACGGGAAGTTAGCCTGATTGGGGAAGGCTATTTCGATATAAAGCACGACACAAAACATCCTTTCCTTGTACACACGGGTAAGTTGACTGTAACAGTTCTGGGCACCGCATTTAATATTAAAAGTTCTAACGGGATTACGGCTGTAACGGTTACAAGAGGAAAAGTATCTGTAAGTAATGAAAGAAAGCTTCTAGGTGCTATCATACCAAATCAGCAAATTAGCTATGATGATCAAACCAAGGAGGTGCAACTATTAAAAACGGATGCCAGGCAAGCTATACAGTGGCAATCTAGCGACTTGTTTTTTGATAACGTTACGGTAAAGGAAGCGGCAGCTATTTTAGAGACCAGATTTGGTAAAAAGATAGTCTTCACAAACGAAGGAGCAAAAAGATCTGTTTTCAGCGGCGCATTCACTCATGGGGAAAATCTTAAAGATATCCTTAAAGTTGTCTGTGCCTACAACAGGGTAGATTACGAAGAAAAGGAAAACGCCATTATCATAAAAAGAAAGGAAAATTAAATCAATATAAGCCTATGAAGAGACGAATATGAATCAAAAAAAGCCCCTCTGTTTCAGCAGAGAGGCAGCTTGCTTACACGGCGCCAACCGTGAACGGCATGTTTTAATTAATTATTTGACAACCAATTTAAAACAAAACTAAATTATGATTTTTTCTGAACAACCAACAGAAAAAGTGGATGGCTATCCACGCCATTTAAAACTGAATTTGATCAGCACTTATTTAATAAAATTTATGCGGATAAGCATGTTAGCCGGCTTGATCTTTTGCACCTCTGCTCAATTAATATTGGCAGCTACCGTAAAAGCCCAAAAGCTTAATGAAGTCAGCGTAGTATTCGGCCTCAAAGATGAATCGTTATACAGCGCACTGAAAAAGATCGAAAACAATAGCCCCTTTCATTTCATCTTTACGAAAGATGAGATCAATGAAGTTAGATCACTTAACTTATCACAAAAGAAACGTAGCGTGGACGAAATTCTCAGTGTGATACTTGACAAGAGCCAATTTAGTTACAGCCAAATCGATAAGAGTATTTTAATTATAAAAATGAAGGCTCTTAATACTGCCGGGCTCGGGATAAGAGAAACCGTTATGATCACTGGAGATGTGATGGGGAGCGATAACCAGCCCATTCCCGGAGTAACGGTCAAAGAAAAAAACACGAATAACGCTACCGCTACTGATGTAAATGGTCATTTCGTACTCAAGGCAAGTGACGCTAATGGTACTTTGGTGTTCAGTTTCCTGGGCTACCTTGAAAAGGAGGTTCCGCTTGGCGGTAAGACGACTGTCAAAGTAACCATGTTGGAAGCGGCTACCAAGCTTAACGAGGTCGTCGTTGTAGGTTATGGAACACAGAAGCGGACCAATATAACCGGAGCAGTTTCCCGTATCACTGAGAAAGAAATCGAAGAGCGTCCGATAACCCGGGTTGAACAGGCCTTGCAGGGGCAGATCGCAGGTGTGTCCGTTCGTAGCAATTCAGGAACGCCAGGGGCTGACCTTACTGTAAATGTTCGTGGTGCGGCGTCCGTTTCCGGAAATACTACTCCATTGTATGTTGTGGATGGTGTACCTCTGGATAATTTGTCTGGGTTAAATCCTTCCGATATCGCGTCGATCGATGTGCTAAAAGACGCTTCCTCTTCCGCGATCTACGGAGCACGCGGTTCAAACGGCGTTGTACTTGTAACAACCAAACGCGGCAAAACCGGGGCAACAGTTATCTCACTTTCTGCTTACACCGCATTGGCCAGCGCGGAACGTAAAGTTGACGTGCTGACGCCTGATGAATGGATAGACTTTAGTAAGAAATGGCTGGATTATTCATGGACGTTAAATACCGGACAAAGCGGCAGCATAAGCCAGGCAGATCGTATCGCTTACGCCACCTCAAAAACCGGAAAGACCTATACAACACGGACCGATTTATTGGGTATACGTGCGGCATATGGTATTTATGACCCTTATTGGGGAACAAGTGCTATCGAACCCATTGACTGGCAGGACGTGATGTTTAGAAAAGCTCCGGTAAACGATGTTCAACTCAATGCTTCCGGCGCTAACGATATGGTGAATTATTCGATCTCAGGCGGCGTTTACAACCAGGACGGTATTATCGTCGGTTCAGCTTACAAACGATATTCGTTCAGAGCTAACATTGAGGCCAAACTGAGTCAGCGTGTAAAAATCGGCCTTAACTTATCGCCTTCAATTGGAACGATCACCGGCACAAGCGTTGAAGGTAATAATAATGGTATTGCACGTATGCTAAGTTTACCAGGCTGGGTACTTGCAGGCACGGGCAAAGAAGCCGGTGCACAACCTACCAAATGGTATGATGGATGGGGACCGGGACCCAATGTTGTTAGCCCTTATATCCTCGCTACAGCAAACGACCGCATCAATAAAGATACGAGGATCAACTCCGCATTTAACACCAATGTTAATATTATCAAAGGATTAGATATTAATGGTCTTGTCGGATGGAATTACAGGGGAAATTCACAAAGAACATATAGCCCGACCTGGGCCCAGCCAACTTGGGATGCCGCAACTCCAGGGCAGCTGTCCAGCGCCACTAAAACCACCTTGGCATCAAACAGCGTACTCGTTCAAGGCACGGCCACTTATAGCAAGGAAATTGGGAAACATGCAATAAACGCGTTGTTCGGCGCGTCTGAAGAAACCTATTCTGAGGAAACTACTTCACAGGGTGAAACAGGATTTCCTAATGATAAGACTTATATATTTGATCTATCCCGTGGCACGACAATTAATACCAATACAATATACGGTACCTCAAATGCTATTATCTCTTATTTTGGCCGGGTTCAGTACAGTTATAACAATAAGTATTTATTTGCTGCATCCTTAAGAAGCGACGGTTCTTCGAAGTTCGGGCCAAATAACCGCTGGGGATTGTTCCCGTCGTTATCAGCCGGTTGGATCCTGAGCGAAGAACCCATGTTTAAAAAGGTTAACTGGCTTGGAACTACAAAATTACGTTTGAGTTGGGGTCAGAACGGAAATGACAGAATAGTAAGCTCTCAATTCCTCTCCAGTATGGCTGCACTTAATTACGCGACTGGCACGAGCCAGACCAGTACCAGTGGTTTCTACGTTGGTAATATCGGCTATTCGAAATTACGTTGGGAAAAGACCGATAGTTACAATCTTGGCTTAGACATTGGACTACTTAAAGACCGGATCAGCCTTTCTGCCGACGTTTATTATAAGAACACTACTGATCTCTTACTTAATGCACCCGTTTCGTTGACCACCGGGTTTACAAATCAATACGATAATGTAGGAAGCGTTGTTAATAAAGGATTAGAGATTCAGTTGAATACGGTTAACGTAGTGGATAATAAATTCAAATGGAACACCTCTATGAACATCTCGTTCAACAGGAATACAATAACTTCGCTAACTAATGGCAACGCCGATATAAAGCTTGGTCAAGGCAATACTATTATTCAAAGGGTAGGTTATCCAATCAATTCCTACTACCTGTTACAAGCTACAGGGGTTTTACGCGCGTCCGACTTTACAACAAATTCGGGTGGCGCCTTAGTTGCTAACATACCGATCTTTACCGGACAAAAGCCAGGCGATACCAAGTATCTTGATGCGAACAATGATGGTAAGATCGACGCTAATGATTACGTGGTGGCAGGTAACTTCCAGCCCAAATTTGATTTCGGCATAACTAATACATTCACTTATAGGCACTGGGATTTATCTGTATTGTTACAAGGCCGCGTAGGCGGAGATTTACTCTCAACCGGCTCACGCTCATGGAACAGGGCCACTAATGATACGCGTTTCAACTACATGGCAAGCTGGTTGAAAGATGCTTATTGGTCGGAATCAGATCCGGGAAACGGTAAAGTACCCGCATTCTTTTCGGCTGTGACGAGCCAGTATGATACTAACTGGATGTATAGTGCAGCTTATCTCCGGATCAAAAACATCAATTTAGGTTATAACCTACCAAAAATTACTAAAGTATTCAAAACGATGCGCTTATACGCCTCTTGCGATAATGTATGGCTCTTTGACAGTTACTATCCCGGCTATTCTCCGGAGGGCGCAACCCAGGATAATCTTTCAGGAGACTGGGGTTCATATCCTTTGGCCAGAACCTTTTCACTTGGTTTAAACGTAACTTTTTAATTTAAATAAGACATACAATGAAACAATTAAATATAAAATGGATCACTGTGATCGTGCTGATGATGGCAGTATTCAGTTCCTGCAAAAAAGACATTGATATTGCACCTATAGAAAATAACACATCGAATACCTTTTATTCTAACGAGATAGAGATCAAACAAGCGATCATCGGCGTTTATGCACACCTTGCACGCAATGGAACCAATACTGATTTTGCAACAGATTATTTTTGGCTGGCATCAGAAAACAGGTCTGACTTGCTTTACATTGCAGCGGAAACTTCGGCACAGAATGATCAGCTCGATTTTCGTAAATTTTTGATCACTGCCAATTCGGGAACCGTTTCTACAAATTACGCACGACTATACCAGATCATTAAAGACGCTAATAGTTTGTTGTTCTACACTACCGAAGGGCAGTATAAAAGGTATCGTGCTGAAGCTTGCTTTTTAAGAGCCTACGCTTACTCTGAACTGGCCAGATCTTTTGGTCCAACCGCATTGATCACGAAACCAATTGAAAATGCTGAGGCAATAGCTTTACCTCGCGCACCTCTAAGCGATATTTACGCTCAAATAATCACAGACCTTCAATATGCTGCCGCTAACCTGGATAAAGTTTACACAGGCGCAGATGCTGGGCGCGTTGGTAGTTTAGCTGCGAATGCCTTGCTTGGCCAGGTTTATATAACCATGGGTGGTTATCCGTTAAACGATGCCACTGCATATGCGAAGGCAGAAACGGTTCTAACCAGCATCATTGCCGATGTAAATGCACGTTTCTCACCAACATATGCTGGATTATTTACTTTAGCTAATGAGAATAAATATGACTTGTTCTCCATTCAATTCGCATCGGGCGGACTTAATTTGGGTTCAAGTTTAGCCGGTTACGCCACCAGTACGGGCTCGTCAGGAACTCCATTTCCCGAATGGATGTATACCTCTTATACACTACAGGGACAAGATATGCGTGTAGACAGCGACCTTGTTAAAACGATGAGAACCAATAAAGATCTTCGCTTCTCTGTAAGTATTGACACGGGCTACTGGAACGGCTTGCCAAGTGTACCTACCCGAACCTTTGTAAAGAAAAACATCATTACCAAATTCCTTGAAAAGGATAACACAAATACCAGCATAAAAGCATGGAACGATCAGCCACGTAACTTCCCTATTTTGAGGGATGCAGATGCCATCTTGTTGTTGGCCGAAGCCCTGGTAAGAAATGGTAAAGCTTCTGATGCGAAACAATATGTGGATAAGATCCGCACCCGAGCGGGCTTACCGATATTAGCGGCCGCTCCAACACTCGACGACATTAAGTTGGAACGGAAATATGAGTTTATTGGCGAAGGCCGGAGATATTTTGATCTGGTTCGATATGGTGAAACCGAAGCCGTAAATACTCTGGTAGCATTTAACACGCATTACCATTCGAAACTTAACGGCCAGGCTCCAACTAAACGCGACCTGTTGATGCCGATTCCTCAAAACGAATTAAAGACCCGTTCAAACTGGTCACAAAACTTCGGTTACTAAAAATCCGTTTTATGGTAATTAAAAACACATAAAGCGACAATAAAATTTTGAGTAGCAGCATCATAATGATTATATTTTGTGTAATCTATTGTGATGCTGTTGCACAAAAGATTGTTTCTTTGAAATTCAAAAAACCCGTTGCCTGGTGCCAAGCCTATGATATAATCTGAATCGATCACTTCCTTATATTTGAAACGATGACCAACTATAAAAAAATCCCGATGACGCGCCGGTCTTTTCTTGCCACGGCTGGCATCGTAACAACGGCAGCGGCACTCTATCCAAAAACCGCGCTATTCGCTAGATCGGTAGCGGCCCAGCCACCTGTGGACGGTGCTATCTCATTAGCCGGTACCTGGCGATTTGCGCTGGACCGTACCAATGCCGGTGCTAATGCTGGTTGGTTCACTAAGCCCTTGGCTGCGGAGGCCAACATCCTATTGCCCGGTATCCTGCAAACTCAAGGCTATGGCGACGAAATAACCGCCGATACCAAGTTTGTTGCGGCGCTTCCGCGTGATATGCGCTGGTATTTGTTGCCTCAATATAAAGCTTACACAGTGCCTGGCAATGTACAGGTGCCATATCTTTCGCAGCCTGTACGCCATTATTTGGGCGTGGCCTGGTATCAACAGGATATAGAGATTAAGGCAGAGTGGGAAGGAAAACGCATTGAATTATTGCTTGAGCGGACGCGCTGGCAAACCGACGTTTATCTGGACGATAAGCTGATCGGGAGCAACCGTTCGCTTGTGGCACCGCATGAATTTGACTTAGGAATAATAAAACCGGGAAAGCACCTTCTGACTATCCGCATTGATAACAGTATGCTGAAACCGGATTACCGTCCGGATGGTCACGCAGTTTCTGATGGCGAAGGATCAACCTGGAACGGCATCGTAGGCCGCATTGAATTATCGGCCACGTCACCCGTCTGGATCGCTGATGCTCAGGTGTTCCCAAACCTCTCCGCAAAGTCGGCTCAGGTTCGCGTCACTATCGGCAACGTGACGGGCAAAGCTGGAAAGGGCACGCTATCCGCAGGGGGCGTATCCACGCCGATATCATGGAGTGAGAGTGGCGGTAAATCAGTAATCGTGGTGCCAATGCCTAATGCAAGCCATTGGTCTGAGTTCAGGCCCGAACTTCAGCATTTAACATTAACCCTTAGCGGTGATCAGGCGGACCACCAAAAACACGTTACTTTCGGCATGCGCGAGATCAAGGCTGATGGTAACTTGATTTTACTGAACGGAGAGCGATTGCAATTACGTGCCACACACGATGGCGGCGGGTTCCCGTTAACCGGCTATCCCGCGACTGATGTAACCACCTGGAAAAAGATCATTGGCATTTGCAAAGATTGGGGCCTCAATGGCATGCGCTTCCATTCCTGGTGCCCACCCGAAGCGGCATTTACTGCTGCCGACGAGCTGGGCTTCTACCTTCAGCCGGAATGTGGCATGTGGAACGCATTCGATAAAGAGGGTGCCATGTTTGCCCTCCTGAACGAAGAAACAGCCCGCCTGCTCAAGGCTTACGGTAATCATCCATCTTTGATCATGCTTGGCGCCACTAATGAACCGGCTGGCAATTACGCTAAACAACTGCCCGGATGGGACATAGCCTGGAGGGAAGCTGATTCCCGCCGTCTTTATACGGATGGACCAGGTAGGTGGGCCGCTCCGCCATCAGGTGCAGGTACACCCTTTGCCGCTGACTATTTGGTAACCGGGAGCCCTGCGCGTGGCCCGAAGGGCTGGTTCGGGTCCGATTATGAAGAGAGCTTGAACACCGTACGCCGGGGCACTACCGTTCCGTGTATCGGACATGAAATAGGCCAATACTGCGCTTATCCTGATTTTAGTATCATCGAAAAGTTTAACGGGAAACAGGCTAAATATGCGGCTTTCCCTAATGGTATAGGTTGGGGAAAAGTCCCTTATATGCAACCCGGCAATTATATTATTATGCGAGACAGTGCCAGAGCGCATGGCCTCTTAATCCAAAACAAAAGCCTTGCCCATGCTTCGGGCAAATTCCAGGTAGCTTGCTATAAGGAAGAGATCGAAGCCCTGCTGCGTACCAAATCCTATTCGGGGTATGAGTTGCTGGATCTGCATGATTATCTCGGTCAGGGCGGTGCACTCATTGGCATGCTCGACGCTTTCTGGGAAGAAAAAGGCTATGTTACCGCTGAAGAGTTTAAGCGCTTTAATAACACCACAGTTCCACTTATCCGGTTAAAAGACCGCATTTTCACAACCGATCAAAGCTTGGTATCAAGCGCTGAAGTAGCACATTACGGACCTGCACAACTAACAGGAGTGATACCCACCTGGCGAATATTGAACAACAAGGGAAAAACGATGGTGACCGGCAACCTTGCAACTTGCAATGTGGCGCGTGGCAGTGGGCAAATACTGGGGACCATTTCGGCTTCCCTCGCTAATTTGCCTGCACCAGCATGCTATTCGCTCGTTTTAGAACTTGCCGGGACCAGTTTTAGCAATCACTGGACGTTTTGGCTTTATCCTGCGGCGATCAAAACCGAAGTTCCCCCAGGGATTTTAGTTTCAAACTCCTGGGAGGAGACAAAAGATCACCTGACAAAAGGCGGTAAAGTTTTATTCCTATCGGGCACCCCAGATAAACCTTCGAGCGACTTGGCTTTAACCACTTCGCCCATCTTCTGGAACCGGCTAATGAACCCAAGCCGTACATGGATGTTAGGGCTCCTAAACGAATCCAAACACGGTGCCCTTACCGGATTCCCTACCGAAGATCATTGCGATTGGCAGTGGGTAAACTTGCTCCCAAAGACCGTAGCGATGAACATGGAAGCCTTACCACCTGTATTGACTTCGGTAGTTCAGCCGATCGACGATTGGAACCGCAACCTGCGGCTTTCGATGTTGTTTGAATGCCAGGTAGGAAACGGCAAACTAATGGTGACGTCTTTCGACCTTTCTGATAAAGGAATGGAACAAAAACCGACAGCCGAATCGCTGCGGAAATCTGTTCTCGACTATATGACTTCATCTAAATTCAAGCCGCAAAATAAAGTTGGCTTGGCTGAGCTTGAAGTTTGGGTACCAACACGCTACATTGCCCCCATTATCCTGAACTCGCCTCCTGCTACGAGTGACGTGGCAGATCCGGGGCAGGTGAACAGTGATGGGCTATGATCAAAATACCTGTTAGGGCCTTTTATTGTGCTGACAAAATTGTTTTGAGTTTTCGGGTCACAATGTATTCAAAACCTTGGGCGGGCGGCCATGCAACAGCCAAAATGGGAATTGTTGGTATGACCAAGCATCTTGCAATGGAGGGACGTGGGCAGATTATATGCTTGGGAAAACCCTGGTGGGTCGTTTACGTAAACCAGAGAAGTTGCAAATGCTACCTTGTTTCTTGCTTCACAGGGAAGTTCATTCGTAACCGGCATCGATATTATAGTCGATGGGTGGAATGGCCGTTAGTAACAGCTGTAAAAAATCTAAATATCAGATCATCCTTTAACGTAGCCTGCTCAAGGGTATAAACACCCTTTTATATCAGCTTAAATATATGATAAGATCGGACGTGAAGATTCCGCTACGTTCGCTAATAGAAAGTTTATGCTTTTCGGGATAAAGTATAGCCAGCCTGCGTTTTACATTTGAGCACGCCGTATATAATGCCATTTGAAAAGGCATTATATACTAATGTTAAAAAAGGTTAAAAACACATTAAAACACCTATAAGAAGATACTTACAAGATAAAATTCATCTAAATTTCATTTTGGGAAAAGAGTTTTACGGCAACTATCACATTTGACCGTATCGCTATTAATGAAAAGAATTCTCCCCGCCCTGGTTATATTTATTGTAATTTATGGCAACTCCGCACAAGCGCAGCAAACCAAGCAGATACTCAAAAAAACGGTGATCAGCCATTTTTTTACCTGTACCCTTAATCAGATGCTGGATACCCTATCCATGCAATATAGGCTGCCCATATTTTATGATAAGGATGCTATCCAATCCATGGATGTGAACAACCGGTTTTTTAATGAATCGTTAAGGGATGTACTCAAGTTTGTTTGCCAGGAAAACGGCCTGCAATACTGGATAGAAAACGATGGCACCATCTACATTCTGCAAAAACCGGATGACCTGCCGCATTTAAAAAATCTAAAAAACTTCCGTAAAGACATCGTATTGATCAAGGCAGCCCCGCTTGAAGCGCCAAAAGGCCCGCCCCGGCATTTTGATTTCGCGGTTATTGGCCGTGTTACCGATCAGAATACCGGTGAATCGTTACCCGGAGCTACCGTTAAAGTAAGAAATACACAGGTTAGCACACAAACCAACATCAGTGGTAATTTTACTTTGCTGAATGTACCATCAGATACAGTGGCTCTGGAAGTTTCTTTTGTGGGCTATCAGCCAGATGCTTTCAGGTTAAGTCCTAAAAATATCGACAGCACTTTAACCTTATCCCTCTTCCCATCCATGAACGCTTTGACCGAGGTGAACATTAATGGTAAAAAAACAGGCGTATTAAATACGGATAGCAAAAAAGTGAGCGTACTGCAATTAGCGCCATCGGCCTTAGATAAGCTGCCCAATATTGGCGAACGCGATGTAATGCGGGCCTTCCAATTGATGCCGGGGGTGAGCGCCACTAATGAATCATCGTCAGGCGCATATGTTCGGGGTGGTACTCCAGATCAGAATCTGGTAACTTTTGATGGGTTCACCGTTTACCAGGTTGATCACTTGTATGGCTTTTTCAGCGCTTTTAACAGCAATGCCGTGCGCGATGTAGAACTGTATAAAGGTGGTTTCTCATCCAAATACGGTGGGCGCTTATCCAGCGTGACTGTGATCACCGGTAAGGATGGCAATAAAAAAGAAACCAATATTGGTGGCGATTTGAGTTTGCTGAGTACCAATATCTATGCCGAAACACCGATAGGCACTAACTCATCGTTATTGGTTGCCGCACGGCGATCATATCAAGGGCCTTTGTATGATAAGATCTTCGGGCAATTTAACACAGCAACCGTAAACAATGCCCCACCAAGCACTGGGCCCGGAGGAGGCAGAAGGCCAGGTGGCAACCGTGGGTTTAACCAGGTTACGCCATCGTCCAGCTTTTACGATTTGAATGCTAAATATGTGTTTACGCCATCTAAACAAAACACCTTCGCGTTAAGCGTATACAACGGTTCGGACGATCTTAATAATAGTCGCGACATGACTTTACCCTCGTTTAACTCCACCAGCACTTCTACCGCGTTAAGCATTGATGATAATTCAAAATCGGGCAATACGGGCGCGAGTTTAAAGTGGACAAGCATTATAGGCCGCAAGCTTTTTGCCAATACGCTTTTTACCTATTCGGAGTTTTTTAGCGATCGTACCCGCGGAACATCAGGCTCGTATAGCGATAGCGGCCTTACCACCAAGTTTTTTAATGGGATAACGGAACATAATTTATTGCGGGATTTTAGTTTGAAATCGGATTGGGAATACCAGGCTACATCAAAAGTAAAATTGATTTACGGTGGTTATGGCTCGTTGCTGCACATTCAATATAATTATACACAGAACGACACGAGCAAATTGATCAGTCAGGATAACCGTGGGGTGATAAGCGGCGGATATACTGAACTTGAACTTGACCCAACAAGCAAGCTGCACCTGCAACCGGGTTTACGTGGCACTTATTTTAGTCCGACGGGGAAGATGTACCTTGAACCACGCTTTTCCGGGACTTACCAACTCACCAAAGAGTTTAACTTTAAGGGCGCCATCGGCCGTTTTTATCAATACACCAACCAGGTTGTGCGCGAAGATATTGTAGGCGGCGATAAAAACTTTTGGGTACTGGCCAACCAGAGCAATATCCCGGTAAGCCGGGCCGATCATTTTATCGCAGGCTTCAATTACGAAACAGATAACTTTTTATTTAACGTAGAAGCTTACTACAAAAACCTGAACGGCCTTACAGAATACTCTATCCGCCAAACCGGTGGCGGTGGTGGTGGCCGGGGGGCTTTTGGCGGTGCAACTACGGCTACTACATTAACCCAGGATTTTTATAGTGGCATCGGCTACGCGAAAGGTATCGAATTCTTATTACAGAAAAAATCGGGATCGTACACAGGTTGGATAAGCTATACTTTGGGTGAAGCCAAGAGCAAGTTTGATGCTTACGGTACGGATTATTTTTCGTCCAATCAAGATATTACAAACGAGTTTAAATCCATCAACATGTATCATTTGCAGCGATGGAGTTTTTCGGCGGTATTCATAGCCAGTACAGGGCACCCTTATACCGCGCCATTGGGTAGCTATACCTTAACGGGACTGGACGGCACTAAAACTACCTACTTATCCATCAGCGAAAAAAATGGGGAACGTTTGCCCGCCTATCACCGCTTAGATCTATCAGCAACTTATGATATATTGAAGTTTGACGGGATAAAAACCGGCAGCATTGGCCTGTCGCTTTTCAATGTATATAACCACGTAAACACCTGGTATAACGAATACTATATTCAAAGTAACCAGGTTGTAACCACAACAGTAAAATATTTAGGGTTTACGCCCAACATCACATTAAGCTTAAAATGGAAATAACAGATAAACGGGTATCGTATTTAATAATAGTTGTATGCGCTTTACTTTTCGCATCTTGCAATAAAACAGAAACAACCACCAGCCTTGCCGATTGGCCGGTTGTTATCAGTTACCTGATGCCGGGCCAACCTATTAATGTAAAGGTTTATCAGCAAAAAGATATTACCGATACCGCTACTTACGGCAGCCCAATTACCGGCTTAACCCTCACCTTATCAAACGGCACCCAAACTGTAACCTTAACGGAAAACGCCCCGGGTAACTACGCTTATAATAATTCAAGCTTTTTGGCAGCAGGTAAAACGTATAGCGTAAAATTCACGTACAACAACATGCAGGTATCGGCAAGTACATTAATGCCTGCCAAACCAGGTAATTATACAGAATCGGCAACATCATTAAACCTGCCCTTCACCATTACTACTACTCCCGGTGTTACAGAAGTACCCGCGCTCACATTAAAATGGGACAATCCGGATTCACTATACCACTTATTGGTTTTTAAGAACGACCAAGATAGTCCCTTCAATATTCACGCTTATATGAACAGCGCTGTCAATTTCACCTTAAATGCTAAACAAGCATCTTTTTATGATGTTTATTACCGCATATTTAATTACCTGGGTACCTACAGTATTATATTATACAGTGTGAATAAAGAGTATATTGACGTGTTGAGCAGCAACGCCAATACTACATCGCAAAAACTGACTAACCCGCCAACTAATGTAACCAATGGCTATGGCATATTTACAGCCATGCAGGCGGATACGGTTAGGTTAACACTTACGCAGAACTAGAATAGCACTTCAACTAAACAAAGAAAGCCAGCTTATTTGATAAGCTGGCTTTCTTTTTAAACGTCTATATTATTTAACAGCGCCTGGAGTAGTGTAAGGCAAATTTTGTGGATCGTAGTTAGCCCAACCTGTAGACCAATCGGTTGTTCCGAAAGCGCCACGGTAAGCAACTTTTTCAAAAAACGCGTCAGCAAATTTAGCGTTAGTAAATACTGCGCCTGTTAAAGCTACAACACCCGCTTTTAAAGTAAAGTTAGGAGCACCAAAATAAGCGTTAGTACTTGCTTTAAAATCTGTACCGTATTTCAATGGATCAGTAAATAAATCTAAAGCTGATTTAGTTGCATCAAAAGTATTTTTAGCACGCATGTCGGCTTCAAATAACAACTTGCTTGCTGCATTGCTGGCCTTAACTTCGTTACCTTTTGCATTACAGTTATAAATAATGTTATCGGTAAATACAATACCGCCGCTGGTGTAGTTGGTAGTAGTAGCGCCTGGTGTAACTACAGTGCTTTCGTCAATATAAATACCTTCAAAATAATTGGTAAATAATGAGTTAGCTATGCTGATAGATGAGTTACGACGGATTTGTGCAGCGTGCTGGAAGTTAGCATTCAAGTTAGACAAGCTACCACCTGATGCGGTAACAGTCAAAATAGGGCCAACAATTGTCATGTTAGAGAAAACCGCTCTTGTTTGCGGGCTATTGTTTGAACCTGTTGCATCGTTATCAGATTCAAAACCATTTGAACCAGAGAAATCGGCAACAACCTGTGCGCGTTGTGCTAAACCAAATTGCACCTTACCAGAGTAACCAAAATCGGTATCAAAATCATCATCAGTAGTACCTATAGCTAATAAGTGTTTAGCGTTAACAGTACCACCAAACCATTCATATGCATCATCGCCAGAGCGGTAAACTTCAATATAATCTAAAGTTGTACCAGAGCCTACGCCACCCATAGTTAAACCGTTGATCTCGTTATCCGGTGAAAAAGGAATACCAGCGTATTCTATACGTACGTAAGATAATGCACCAGAGTTATCAGCAGCATCGGTACCGCCGTATTGGATATACTTAGCAACATCGCCACCAGCTGTTGGTACTAAGCCACCTTCGATATTCGGAGTAGTTGTAGGGTTAACCGGAGCTTTACCCAAAATGATAATACCACCCCAATCGCCTGCTGAACGACCACCTGCTGCAACATTTGATGTAAACACAATTGGATTAGTTGAAGTACCAACAGCCATAATTTTTGCGCCACGGGTTACAACTAAGGTACCTTTTGTAGGTTTATCACCTTTAATAATAGTACCAGGGGCAATAGTTAATACTGCACCGTTAGTTACGTAAACAAATCCTTTTAACAAGTAAATTTTGTCTGCGGTCCAGTTAGTGTTAGCCGAGATGTCACCGGTAACTTCTACCGTGTTTGATGGTGTAACAACAACCGGAGTTTCTTCCAGGTTATTGTTTTTAGTACACGCGGACAAGAAAACTGCCGCGATGAACATTACAATTAGTGAACTTTTTTTCATGTTGATTTTTTTTAAAAGTTGATTTCTACTTTTATTGATTGTTTTAATTATATGAATGGTTAAAAAGTATAGGAATAGGATAAGCTAAATGTTGAACCAGTTTTATATTTATTGATAATGGCCCCACCTGTGGCTAAATGATAGGTACTGATGTCATCTTTATAATAAAATAAAGTATTCTGGTTTAGCAGGTCGCTGGCGTTTAATTTGAACTCACCTTTGTTTTTTTGTACACGTAAGCCAAGCTGGATATCTAACACATCCCTCGGAGCTTCGTAAATAGATGGGTATTGCGTTCCCTGTGCCGAGAAGATGCGTGGGCCAACCCGGTTGTACAGCGCGTTAATGCTTAGTTTATTATTGTAAGCAGTTTGCAGCAAGCCGGCATTAATTACATATGGCGCCTGCCCTACCATGGGCCTTGAGCCACCGGGCAAGTTATTTAAGTCAGGATCGCTCACTTTAGAGCTTATAAAGGCAAGGTTGGTATAAGCTGTGGTATTTTTTAAGCTACCCGAAATAAAGTCAAGCGTTTTGCGAAGCTCAAATTCAATACCATAATTATCAGAATTGGCTGTATTAAAATAAATGATGTCTGTGGTTGATAATTTATCATCATTTGTCCGCTCAATGGCATTTTTAAAGTTTTTATAAAATCCTGATACCGACATGATCTGCCCGGCACCCGGATAGAACTCGTAACGTATATCCACATTATGTATTTGTGTACTTTTTAAGTTGTGGTTACCTCGGATATTTGCCAAAAGCTCATAATCATAATATGACCCTTCTGATAGCTCCCTTAATTCTGGTCTGGCAACTGTACGTGAATACGATAACCTGAAGTTTGCTTTAGGTGTTATACTGTAAGTAAAGTTTGCAGAAGGTAGAAAGTTAATATCGTCAAGCACAGCATCAATAATGAATGAGTCTTTATCTACCAGGCGCAAATTGAATTTTTCTACACGTAAACCCCATACCAATCTCGCCTTCTCGCCAAATTTGTTATCCAACATGGCATATCCTGAGTTTGTGTAAACCTTTGCCGTGTAAGGATCAGCAGGTAAGGTCTGATCTGCCAAACTATAAAAACCCTGGTTGATTGTGCTGCGACTAAATATGCGGTTTAGAGGCAGATAAGATATCTGTAAAGCTGCGGGATCTGTTGATAGTGCTAAAACCGGTCCTAAGAATCTTGGTGAATAGGTACGATCGCGATATTGTGACAATACACCTGCCTTGAAGGTTGTTTTTTGTTTGAACATCTCAAACGGAAGGCTGTAATCAACCTGTCCCGAAAATATATTTTCGTTCAGTTCAGCAAATAACCTCGCGTTTTGTTTTCCCAACGAAAATATATCGGCAGAGTAGCCTGTAGCATCTTTTAACGCGTAATTTGTTTTGCGCTGATCGGGCTGTGTATTGGTTATGTTGCTATAACTGCCAACCCAGGTTAGTTTTGAATTGCCGCCCAAACCATGATCGCCTTGTAAGGTCCCTTTGTAAAGTCCCTTTTCGCTGAGGTCAAAAGCTGTAAACTGGTTTAAGTTTCCGGTACTTTCGTTTAGACCTGTTCGGTATAAATACTGATCGTCAAAAGTACGGTTGTAAATATTTTTAAATGTGATGCGGTTTTTGCCATAGTTGTAAGCAAAGTTAGCCAAACCTCCAATGCTGGTCGAAAACCTGTATTTAGAATCGTTATATTGATAAGCGTTAAAATCAACTATACCATTAGTAATAGTTTGTTGCGAATTGCGGTAAGTTATGGCGAATATTGCGCCTAAACGATTGCCATTTTTACCGATCTCTTTTACACGACCTAATGATACCTGATAATTTTGATTGGGTATCGCAGTAAAATTATATACATTAAAGTTAGGATTTAATGTACTTAAAGCTGCTGTACCCTGTTCCCTGGTTAGGGTACCACTTTGTATTTTAGTTAGCGAAGGAAAATTAGATGGCAACGCACGCGATCCATCATCAAAGCCAAAATAATCCGACAGGTTTCTGTAACCGCTTTTAAAATCCTGGAAAGTAGTATTGGTATTGTAACCTAAACCGATATTGACGCTGATAAAGTTTTCATCCGGAATATCTTTAGTTACAATTTGTATTGTGCCACCTGCAAAATCACCGGCAAGGTTAGGTGTAGCGGTTTTGTTGATAATGATATTATCGATCAAATTTGCAGGTACAATATCGAATGAAAAGGCTTTGCGGTTAGGCTCGGTACTTGGCAGTGATGAACCATCAAGCATAGCGTTGTTATACCGGTCGCTCAGACCACGCACTACAACAAATTTGTTATCCTGAATAGTTGCACCGCTCACTCGTCTTAATATTTCAGAAGCGCTTTTATCCGGCGAACGCTTAATGGTTTCGGCAGTTATACCATCAGTAACGGCAGCATTATTTTTTTGAGCCGCATATAAAGAATTAACCGACTCTTGTTTAAAAGTAGCTTTAATGGTTACCTCCTTTAATGTTTGCGATTTTGATTCACTCAATATCACGTTCAATTCGGTTGTTTTACCGGCCATAATTAATACATCAGATATCGATTTACTTTGATACCCAACATATTTAATGAGCAGGGTGTATGTACCCGGTACTAAGGTTAGGGTGTATTCGCCGTTTACATTGGCGGATGCCCCTTTACCGTTTGATTGAATCAAAACTGTAGCCCCAATTAAGGCCTCGCCTGATTTTTGATCGGTAATTTTACCGGAAATTTTACCTGTGCTTTGTGCGTAGCCCGCGTTACCTATGAACACGAAAATCAATAATGCTACAATAATTAAGGATAGTTTTTTCACGCTTCTTTTGTTGGTGCAAAGCTATCCCAGCCTAAAGTTTTAAAAGATTTTTGGAGGTTATTAAACTATCATATGTTTTTAAAACCATTATTACCAATAGTTCAATGGGTGAACTATTATTGGGTATTATATACCAGAATATGTTGTTTATGATACTCTGACGCGTATTTTCAACTATTCAACATTAAGCTCCTTAAAATTTTCGGTAACCAATTTCAACGTTCTCACACAATCGTGGCGTTCCTGCCAGGTTAAGTGTTTACCCATGGTATCGGTAAAATTTTCCATGTGGTTATTAAACGTCTCGATAATTTCAAGAGCTTTAGGTGTAAGGCTGATCAGGTTGCTGCGCCTGTCTTTATAGTTCACAACCTTAATTATATAATCTTTTTGCTCCAGGGTATCAATGATCTTCACCATGTACGATTTTTCGATATATAGTTGTACGCATAACTCCTTCTGCGTGCATTTACCCCCCAGGCGATTGATCAATACGATGATTTGCAGGTGTTGGTAAACATCGATGTCTTTAAAAAATTTCAATAAAAATTGATGATATGCTTTATTAACCAGCATTACCTGCAGGCTTAAATCTTCTCCGAAATTCATAAAATAAATAAGATGCCAGCCAGCTCCGTTTTCTAAAAAAGAGACAGTCAGCGATTCACGAAATAAACTATTAATTGAACTGTGGCTAAAAAACCGTGGAGAAGGATCAGATCAAAAATGTTCGGTAGGCAATGTATCTGGGGAATACGGGTGAACCAGGTTTTCGTAAGATATAATAGTGGAGATCGCGCCCATCATCCCATAACTTAAAGCCAAGAAAAGAGAATATAAATGCGAGCGCTATTACAGGGATCATCCTCAGCTTAAACGTTACCGGCGGCCTTGAAAGACGCTTATTTTTAATAATATCCCAATGATGATCTGGAATGTAATGGTCAATATGGGCATCCTGACGTGAAAAGCTGTGTGACGCCGAATGGTGATGTAAGTGGCGATGCTTTGCCGATACAAAACTGCCAACTATAGGCAGCAACACAATAATAGATACTGAGATATAATATAAAAATTTCAGTAGGGATTGCATTGCCAGTTATACCGTTTGGCGCAAAGGAATATAAAATTCAATGAGTATTCAATTGGAATTGATTTGATAAAGAATAGTTAACACTGTATTAATAAATACCGTGTAATAAGAAAGGGATAAGCGTTTGGCTTATCCCTTTCTTATTATTTGTTTGAAATATTTATATCGCTTTGCGGATATTGATCAACCGCACCCAGTGCATTACCTTCATTATCGGGTAAACCGGATCGATCTCAAACCATTTTTTAGCGAAGTTGGCACTATTTGGATGCTTATGGTGATTGTTTTGGAACAACTCGCCAAGCATTAAAAAATCAAACGGGGTGCTATTTTTTGATTTGTCGTTATTATCAAAATTTGAATAACCGTATTTGTGGCCGCACCAGTTTACAATGGCTCCGTGTATCGGTCCCATTAAATAATGGATAGGTAACAAAAGGTACATCCACCATTCCGTCGCGAAAGCGATATAATACCAGGTGTATAAACCACCGAATACAATACGCGATGCGATGCTTGATCCTATCCTATCTATCAAAGGCCACTCAGGGATATTACCTGCAAAGCGTGCTTCTGGTTCTTTTAATCTTTTTAAATGGTCGCCATAGGTTAATACGGTTGACCACATCATACGGAAAACATCCTCAAAAAAGTGTGGTGAATGCGGATCTTTTTCGGTGTCGCTATAAGCATGGTGCTCACGGTGCATTAAAGCGTATGCGCGTGGGTTAAGGAAAGAAGATCCTAAACAGATGTAATCTAAAAAATAGATAACACGCTCAAACCACTTGCTTGTGGTAAACATACGGTGTGATGCATACCTGTGCAAAAAGAAAGTCTGGAAAAACAATGACAGAAACCAGTGAGCGAGGAAAAATATGAGTATATACATTGATTTTATAACGTAATAGTTGCGCTTATATTTTGCAAAAGTAGTAAATAAGGTTTATACAATTGGTATTCTTTATAAGGAATAATGTGATAAACTTTTAGCTGCACACGAAGCATATACGCTTGAACATACCCTTTAGTTTTAATAATAAACACAACCAGTGGTTTTGCTTATTGTCTGATTTATACGGCTTTTGAAAAAACTGTGTGAGATTATCCTGCGTAGTTTAATATAACTAAACAGGAATAAAATTAACCAATATTTTAAAAGCCACTAACTTATGGAAACTTTAGAAAAAAAGGATGAGCAGCTCATTGAAGATCAGGGAGCCTTGAATGCTAAAATGCAAAGAAGATCGTTTTTGCGTTTTGCCGGAGCCGGTGCAGCGGCTGTAGGCGTACTTGCCGCATGTAAAAAGCATGATGATACTGTAACAAACTCAACAATTGATGTTGGCAGCGGTGATATAGGCGTTTTAAATTATGCCTATGCATTAGAGCAATTAGAGGCTGCCTTTTACATTAAAGTGGTAGCAAGTCCTTATAGTGGGATGACGGCTGCCGAATTATCGGCATTCACCGATATCCGCGATCACGAAGTATTACACAGGGAGTTTTTAAAGGCTGCTTTGGGTACAAGCGCTATCCCTGCATTGGGTGTTAACTTTAGTTCTATTGATTTCACCAGCAAGGCGGCCGTATTAGCGGCAGCAAAGGGTTTTGAAGATACCGGTGTATCGGCTTATAACGGTGTTGCTTATGTGATGACAAACCCAACTTACTTAACCCTTGCCGGTAAAATAGTTTCGGTTGAAGCGCGGCATGCCGCTTTTATTCGTGATATGATCACGGCTAACTCGTTTGCAGACTCAACTGTGGTTGATACAACTAACGCCCTTGATAAATCACGCAAACCATCAGAGGTACTGCCCATTGTTGCAGTTTACCTAACCACATCAATTTCAGCATCAAAATTACCTTAAAAACAAATCGCCATGAATATTTTCAGTATAATAGAAGAATTAGAGAAAGTTGATCCTGAATTGAATGAAAGGTTCAGCCCACGTCGCGAAGCGATAAAAAACTTGACCGGTTACGGTTCAAAAATTGCCATGGCTGCTTTGCCATTCGCTTTAGGATCGTTATTCAACAAAGCTTACGGCCAAACAACGGTTGGTGATGTAAACGGTACCTTGAACTTCGCTTTGAAGTTAGAGTACCTGGAGGCTGCTTTTTATAACACTGCCATTGCAACAACAGGGTTAATACCCGCTGCAGATTTGCCAGCTTTTCAATTGATAGCGTCACACGAAAACGCACACGTTTCTTTCCTGAAATCTGTTTTAGGTTCGGCTGCGGTAGTTCAAACCACGCAAGGTACCAATGGTACTTATGATTGGACCGCAGGTGGCACTTTGCCAAATTACTTTGCAACAAAAGATTACGCTACCTTTTTAATAGTAGCAAACGCTTTTGAAGACACAGGCGTACGTGCTTATAAAGGCCAGGCTCCAAACATTATTGGCAACCAGGTGGTATTAACGGCTGCTTTGAACATCCACTCTGTTGAAGCCCGCCACGCTGCACACATCCGCGGCATCCGCAGAGCATCTGGTACATCTCCAAAAGCATGGATAACAGGTGCCAATGATACAGGCTTCGCTGGTATTGCAGCTAACTATGCAGGTGAAGATAATACCAACCAGGGTGGTGTTGATCTGACTACGTTGATCAATCCGGTTACCGGGGCTAAATTTACTACAAACGCAATTACCGAAGCGTTTGATGAACCATTAACTTACGCTCAGGTGTTACCGTTGGTTACTCCGTTTGGGGTGAAGTAAATAATATAGTTTAAATAGGAAAGGCCCCGAATATCGGGGCCTTTCCTATTTAAACTATCCGGCTATTTTTTTGTACCTTATGCGTTTTGGAGCAATATCGCCGAGGCGTTTTTTGCGGTTCTCTTCGTAATCACTATAGTTACCTTCGTAAAAGTAAACTTGCGATTCGCCTTCAAAGGCTAAAATGTGGGTACAGATACGATCTAAAAACCACCTATCGTGACTGATCACAACCGCGCAGCCTGCAAAGTTTTCTAATGCTTCTTCCAGGGCACGCAGGGTATTTACGTCGATATCATTCGTAGGCTCATCCAGTAATAATACGTTGGAGCCTTTTTTTAATGTGATGGCTAAGTGAACACGGTTACGTTCACCACCCGATAGCACGTTTACCTTTTTCTGTTGATCGCCGCCGTTGAAGTTGAACTTGGAAACGTAGGCGCGCGAATTTAGCGGACGGTTACCTAATAATATGGTTTCGTTGCCATCGGTAATGTTTTCCCAAACAGATTTATTAGGGTCAAGATCATCGTGCATTTGATCTACATAACCCAAAGCAACGGTATCGCCTACGCGGAAAGTGCCTGAATCTGGCTGCTCCTGCCCGGTAATTAAACGGAACAAAGTAGTTTTACCCGCGCCATTTGGCCCGATGATGCCTACTATACCAGCAGGTGGTAAAGAGAAACTCAGGTTATCGAACAAGATCTTATCGCCATAAGCTTTGGTTACGTTAGTTGCTTCTATCACTACATTACCCAAGCGTGGGCCCGGCGGGATAAAGAGCTCCAATTTTTCCTCGCGTTCTTTTCCGTCTTCAGCGGCTAATTTTTCATAGTTTGATAAACGTGCCTTGCCTTTAGCGTGTCGGCCTTTTGGTCCCATGCGTACCCACTCTAACTCGCGCTCTAAAGTTTTTTGGCGTTTGCTTTCGGTTTTATCTTCCTGGGCTAAACGTTTTGATTTTTGATCTAACCACGATGAGTAATTACCTTTCCACGGGATACCTTCGCCACGATCCAGTTCTAAGATCCATCCGGCAACGTTATCTAAGAAATACCTATCGTGCGTTACCGCGATAACGGTTCCTTTATATTGTTTTAAATGTTGCTCCAGCCAATCAATAGATTCGGCATCCAGGTGATTGGTAGGTTCATCCAGTAATAAAACATCCGGTTCTTTCAGCAATAAACGGCACAAAGCTACCCGGCGGCGTTCACCTCCCGAAAGGACAGCGATTTTAGTATCCGGATCTGGGCAACGCAGCGCATCCATAGCACGTTCTAATTTGGTATCCAGTTCCCAGGCGTTGGTGGCATCTATGATATCTTGCAGTTCGCCCTGGCGGTTTAGGAGTTTATCCATAGCATCGGCATCCTCGTAATACTCGGGTAAGCCGAATTTTTCGTTGATCTCTTCATATTCCTTTAAAACGGCAGTGGTTTCTGATGCGCCTTCTTCCACAACTTCGCGTACGGTTTTTTCAGGATCCAGTTCTGGTTCCTGGGCTAAATAACCAACCGTATATCCGGGAGAGAAAACTACCTCACCCTGGTATGATTTATCCAAACCGGCAATAATTTTCAATACGGATGATTTACCCGAACCGTTTAAACCGATAACGCCAATTTTAGCTCCGTAAAAAAAGGAGAGGTATATATTTTTTAAAACCTGTTTTTGTGGGGGATAAACTTTATTTATCCCAGCCATTGAAAAAATGATCTTTTCGTCTGCCATAGTAATTGTGTGAATGGCAAATATAGAAAAGGGCTTTGACCCGCTAAAGAGGGAGTGATATTTATTTACGAATGGTCAATCACCTCTGTCTATTTGTCATACCTGTGACTAATTTTCCTATTATCGCCGTAAGGGAATTAAAATAATGTTAAAAACTTGCATAATTAATGTTATTGCCCGTTCTTGCTTATACCAAAATGGCTGTTTATATTTACAAAGTAGCGTAGCATTAATTTAACCGATACACCATTTAAGCGGTTAATGTACGTTATATCATACTAATGTCTGTTTTGGTAACAGCCGATAAGCTTGGCAATGTTGTTGATAAGTTAAGTAAATTACGTACTAACAATAGAAACTATTTTATAGATTAGGACGTTCAAACATTTGAAAGGTATATTATATGGAAGCTAAATTTTCGCCCCGCGTTAAAGACGTGATATCTTACAGCAGAGAGGAGGCCCTTCGCCTTGGGCACGATTATATTGGTACGGAGCATCTTTTATTAGGGCTCATTCGCGATGGTGACGGCGTTGCGATAAAGCTTTTGAAAAATTTAGCTGTGGATACCGCCCGTTTGCGCCGTGCCATTGAGGATGCCGTTAAAGGCACATCAGGCACTAATGTTAACATTGGTAGCATCCCGTTAACCAAACAAGCCGAAAAGGTTTTAAAAATTACTTACCTTGAAGCTAAGATATTTAAAAGCGATGTGATAGGTACAGAGCATTTGTTACTCTCTATCCTGCGTGATGAAGATAATATCGCATCACAAATATTAATGCAGTTTAACGTGAACTACGAGATATTTAAAGGTGAGGTTGACTCGCATAAAAATGATGTTACTGATGAGATGCCAGGCTCTTCAACCGGAGGGGATGATGATTTCCGTGAGGAAGAATCATTCAGCCAGCCGAAGAAGGTATCTGATATCAAATCAAAAACACCGGTATTGGATAACTTTGGCCGCGATTTAACCCGTGCTGCCGAGGATGGTAAACTGGACCCGATAGTTGGCAGGGAGAAAGAGATTGAGCGTGTATCGCAGATCTTATCCCGCAGGAAAAAGAATAACCCTATATTAATAGGTGAGCCGGGTGTTGGTAAAAGCGCCATTGCCGAAGGTTTGGCTTTACGCATTGTACAACGTAAGGTATCGAGGGTATTGTTTAACAAACGCGTTGTTACGCTCGACTTAGCATCTTTGGTGGCAGGTACAAAATACCGTGGCCAGTTTGAGGAGCGCATGAAGGCGGTAATGAACGAGTTGGAAAAATCGCCGGATGTTATTTTGTTTATTGATGAAATCCATACCATAGTTGGGGCAGGTGGCGCATCGGGTTCCTTGGATGCATCTAACATGTTTAAACCGGCCTTGGCCCGTGGCGAGATACAATGTATTGGTGCGACAACTTTAGACGAGTACCGCCAGTATATTGAAAAAGATGGTGCTTTAGACCGTCGTTTCCAAAAGGTAATGGTTGAGCCGGCTACACCGGATGAAACTGTGGAAATATTAAGCCGCATTAAAGATAAATACGAAGAGCACCATGGTGTAACTTATACTCCGGAAGCTATTTTGGCTTGCGTTAATTTAACTGCACGTTATATTACCGACAGATTTTTACCAGACAAGGCTATTGATGCTTTGGATGAATCGGGTTCACGCGTTCACTTAACCAATATCCATGTGCCTCAAAACATTTTGGATGTTGAAGCTAAGATTGAAGCGATCAAGATAGAGAAGAATAAGGTTGTTCGCAGCCAAAAATATGAGGAAGCAGCCAAGCTTCGCGATACAGAAAAACACTTGTTAGAAGAGTTGGAGCAAGCCAAAGCAATTTGGGAAGCCGAAACCAAAACCAAACGTTATACTGTTACCGAAGACAATGTTGCCGAAGTTGTATCAATGATGACCGGCATACCTGTGCAACGTGTTGGACAGGCCGATAGCCAGAAATTATTGAACATGGCAGAGAAAGTGGCTGATAAAATTATCGGTCAGGACGATGCTATTAAGAAATTAACCAAGGCTATACAACGTACCCGTGCGGGATTGAAAGATCCGAAAAAGCCGATCGGATCGTTTATATTTTTAGGCCCAACAGGTGTTGGTAAAACTGAGTTGGCTAAAGAGCTTGCCCGTTTTATGTTTGACACCGATGATTCGCTGATCCAAATTGACATGAGCGAGTACATGGAGAAATTCGCGGTATCACGTTTAGTGGGCGCGCCTCCGGGTTATGTTGGTTACGAAGAAGGTGGACAGCTGACTGAAAAGGTTAGACGTAAACCATACAGTGTTGTATTACTGGATGAGATTGAGAAAGCTCACCCGGATGTATTTAACATCTTATTACAAGTGTTAGATGAAGGACAATTAACTGATTCGTTAGGCCGCAAGGTTGATTTCAGGAATACGATCATCATCATGACGTCGAACATCGGCGCACGCCAGTTGAAGGATTTTGGACAAGGTGTTGGTTTTAGCACTAACGCTAAAGTTAATCAGGCTGATTCACATTCACGTGGTGTGATTGAAACCGCCTTGAAACGTGCCTTTGCTCCCGAGTTTTTGAACAGGATTGACGATGTGATTGTGTTTAATTCGTTAGGTAAGGATGAGATATTCAAGATAATTGATATTGAACTGGCCGCTTTATTTAGCAGGGTACATGCTTTAGGTTACGGTATCGAACTAACCTTGAACGCTAAAGAATTCATCGCCGAAAAGGGTTATGATTCTCAATTTGGCGCCCGTCCGTTAAAACGTGCTATTCAGAAATATCTGGAAGATCCAATTGCCGAAGAGATACTGAAAGGTGAACTGGTTGAAGGTGATGTAATGGAAGTTGACCATGACAAAGAATCCGGAGAGATCAAAGTAATTGGCAAACACTCAGGCGGCGAAAGAAAGCAGGAAGAGGAAGAGCAGAAGGACTAATTTGAAATATTTAAATGCCCCCGCGAAAACGGGGGCATTTTTTTTGAATAAACGCGACACCTTTTTGTTTTTGATACCGTCTGATATATAACAACAGATTCTAACTAATTATAATACTTGTTCTTTATTTTTTATGGCATTAAGCTTTTATATTTTCGCCTCGTCAAAACATTAAACGTTTTTAATAATTATACTAACATTAATACACAACTTACATGAAAACCCGATTATCACTTTTATTTATCCCGATATTATTTTTAGTTACGGCTTGTACCAAATCAACAGTAAATCCTAACCAAACTATTTTGACTACAATTAGCAGTAGTAAATGGTCAACAGTAGATGGGGGTAAAACTTATGCTGCTTTTATCAGCACGCCCGAAATTGATAGTTATACCAATGCATATGATGCTGTACTGGTTTACGCGTCGTTTGATGCTGGTAAAAATTATGAGCAGGTGCCAGAGGTTTACAATGGCATTGCCTATAGCTTTACACACAAAATTGGCCAGGTTGAAATTGATGCCCAATCATCAACCGGAGCAAATACAATACCCTCACCTGGAACAGTAGATATTAAAATCGTTTTGGTACGATCGGCACTTTAAAAGGGAAATTACGTTAATACAAAAAGGGCGATGAGTTTAAAATTCATCGCCCTTTTTGTTGAATTTTTTTGATTTAAACTTTAGTTGTCGTTTTTTTAACGGTTGCCTTTGGTTTCACTGCTACCTTTGCTTTTACAACCGGTTTAGGAGTTGTTACCTTCGCTGCTTTGGTAGCTGTTTTGTTTACCGCTGCTGTCTCCTTTGTTTTGGCTCCGGTGGCTTTCGCTTTTACATCGGCTGTGGCTGTTTTAGCTTTATCAGCTACTTTTTTTACCGCTGGGGTTACTTTAGACTTTGCGTCGGTGGTTTTTTCTTTAACGCCGGCTTTAACTATGGTAGCTTTTGTACTTGCTGTTTTTTTTGCATCAGTTACTTTTTTAGCGGTTACCTTTTCTTTGATATCGTCCAATTTATCGGCGGTTGCGTCTTTGATATCTTCGGCTTTATCTTTTGTATCGTCCCAAAGTCCGGTGATGCTATCAATAACTTTATCGAAAAATCCCTTTTCTTCTTCTGGATTATTTTGTTGTGTGCTCATGATAAATATGTTTAATTGATTAGATAGAGTATAAACCGCTGGGATTAAGAATTGTTTTCAAGTATACTTTCGTTAATATTGAGTGATGACTGGTTGGTAAAATCATCAACGAACATTCAATACTGGAAAAGTCCTAAGCCCCAGAAGATTCCAAACGCCTCCACAGCGGCAATTGCAGGAGCCATGAATTGAGCTTTAATGCGATGATAAGTAATAATTTAAGAACAAAAATGTCATAGATAGAGGAACGAGAGAGAAATCTTCTGCGCGCTATAGGTGAACTGTAGACATATCTTAAGCAGAAGATTTCTCCTATCGTCGAAATGACATAGCTTGAAGTAGTAGAATCAACTTAATCTATCCACTCAAACTTGGTATAAGGCACCAATACTTCAGGTATTTTAATACCCTTCTCAGTTTGGTTATTCTCTAACAAAGTAGCCACAATACGTGGCAAAGCCAGGGCGCTACCATTTAAAGTATGAGCCAATTGTGTTTTACCCTCTGCATTACGGAAACGCAGTTTCAAACGGTTACTCTGGTAAGTTTCAAAGTTTGATACTGACGATACCTCTAGCCACCGGCCTTGCGCCGCGCTGTAAGTTTCCATATCATAAGTTAGTGCTGATGTAAAACCCATATCACCACCACATAATCTTAGCACACGGTAAGGTAAATCCAGTTTTTGCAGCAAACTTTGTACATGCAAACTCATTTGCTCCAACACATCGTATGATGTTTCGGGGTTAACAACCTGTACAATTTCAACCTTATCAAACTGGTGCAAACGGTTCAAACCACGCACGTGCGCGCCATATGATCCCGCTTCCCTGCGGAAACATGGCGTATAACCGCAATTCTTAACCGGCAATTCATCTGCTTTCAAAATCACATCCCTGTAAAGGTTGGTGATAGGCACCTCGGCAGTTGGTATCAGATATAAATTATCAACACCAACATAATACATCTGGCCTTCCTTGTCGGGAAGTTGGCCTGTGCCAAAACCAGATGCTTCGTTAACTAACAAAGGCAACATGCGTTCATCATAACCTTCCTTTTCTGCTTCATCCAAAAAGAAAGCGATCAAAGCGCGTTGTAATTTGGCACCTTTACCCTTATAAACAGGGAAACCGGCACCGGTTATTTTAACACCCAGTTCAAAATCTATCAAATTATATTTAGCGGCAAGTTCCCAGTGCGGTAAAGCGTTGGCTCCAAGTTCTGGCTTAGCGCCATGCTCCAATACCACCTCATTTTCTTCAGGTGTTAAACCTTTGGGTACAGATATATGTGGCAAATTAGGCAACACAACGATCTTTTGCTGAAGTTCAGCCTCAATGCCCGATAATTGCTCGCTTAGCTTTTTGGTTTCTTCTTTCCAGGTGTTCGAGTTTGCTTTGATTGTGTCGGCTTCTTCCTTTTTACCGGTACGCATCAACTCGCCAATTTGCTTGGCGGCGGCGTTGGCTTGCGCCGAAATATTGTCCAGCGCGTTTTGAGTCTGACGGCGTTGTTCATCTAACCTGATCACCTCATCAACCAATTCAGGTTGTTTGAAATTTTTTACCGCTAAACGTTCCAATACATAGTCCCTATTTTCGCGGATATAACTAACTTGCAGCATTGTTTTATTTTTTGACAAAGATAGAATGAGTTGCGGGTTTTCGGTTGTCAGTTTTGAGTTTTTTTCCGACTTAAACAAACAACACTCCACTCACAACTCTCCATTCACAACATGACCGGCAAACTATACTTAGTACCCACACCAATAGGTAACCTCGAAGATATTACGTTGAGGGCGCTGCGCGTTTTAAAGGAAGTTGATCTGATACTGGCCGAAGATACCCGTACATCAGCCCCAATGCTCAAGCATTTCGAGATCAGCCAAAAGGTTTACGCGCACCATCAGCACAACGAACGCCAGGCTACAGCCGAGATCATCAAGTTTTTAAAAGAAGGCAAAAATATCGCCCTTATTTCCGATGCCGGGACCCCAGCCATCAGCGATCCGGGTTTCTTTTTGGTGCGAGAAGTTGTAAAGCAAGAGCTAGCCGTTGAATGCTTACCCGGTGCAACAGCTTTTGTTCCTGCCTTAGTGAACTCCGGCTTCCCTACAGATCGATTTGTTTTCGAAGGATTTTTGCCTGTAAAAAAAGGCCGCCAAACCCGATACAAATTCTTAGCCGAAGAGGAGCGCACCATCATCTTCTACGAATCGCCACATCGCATACTCAAAACCCTCGAAGAAATGAGCATCTATTTTGGTGCCGAACGCCAGGTATCCGTATCACGTGAGCTCACCAAAATGTTCGAAGAAACCGTGCGCGGAACCGCTACCGAAGTAAAAACCTATTTTGAAACCCACACCGTAAAAGGTGAATTTGTAATTTGTGTTGCAGGGAAGCCAGAAACGGAAAATAAGAAACAAGAAAAATATAAAGAATAAAAAACAACGTCATTGCGATATATCCAATAATGAAAAGAAATACCCTCTTAGCCATCTTCTCCGGACTGTTACTCTGGTTAGCATGGCCACCCGTTCATTACACTACTTTCCTTTTGTTTTTCGGACTGGTACCCATGCTTGTCGCGATAGAAAACATCATCCAGTCTGATGTAACCCGTAAAGGCAACAAAATATTCCGCACCGCCTTCATAGGCTTTTTTATCTGGAACGTACTCTGCATTTACTGGGTTTATAACTCGCTCAAAATAGTAGGAGAAGTAGTAGCACTACCCATTTCCATGATACCCTATTCATTGGGCCCATTGCTAATGGCAACTGCATTCTGGCTCTATTATCGTATGCGCCAGTATACCAGCCGCAACATTGGCCTGTTTTTATTACCCTGCCTATGGATAGGCTACGAATTTCTGCACCAAACCTGGGATCTCAAATTCCCTTGGATGACACTGGGTAACGGCTTCGCCGTAAGCCACTCCTGGGTGCAATGGTACGAGTACACCGGGGTTTATGGGGGTACTTTATGGATCTGGGCATCAAATATCTTCGTCTTTTTAATCTACATCGGCTTACGCGAAACAAAGCCGGCAGCATTAAGGTTAAAGCAAATCTCTATTTGGGTTGCCATAATCATTCTGCCTTTAGCTTTCTCCTTATACCGCTATTACACTTACGTGGAAAGTGCCGATCCATCCAACATCGTGGTAGTACAACCTAATATTGACCCCTACGATAAGATAGCGAATGACAATACACAGCAACAGGTAAACAGCCTTATCCAATTGTCCGATTCTATAGGGCAACCCAATACCGAGTACTTCATCTGGCCCGAAACCGCCATTTATGATACCCCGGTTAACGAGGATAAGATTCGCCAGTACCGTTACTTTGTACAGGTGCAGGGCTTTTTAAACAAGTATAAAAATGGCAACGTATTAACCGGAATCGAATCTACCAAGATCTATAACACTGATCTTACCCCATCGGCCAGCCGCATGCCGGGCAGCGATCAATATTACGACGTATTTAACGCCGCTATGAATGTCGAAAACTCTTCTACAGTACAGTTTTATCACAAATCAAAGCTCGTTCCCGGTGCCGAGGATATGCCTTTTAGCGCTGTTACCAGTTTTTTAAAACCAGTATTTGAACATTTGGGTGGAGCAACTGGTAGCTACGGAAGCCAAAAAGAACCAACCGTATTCTACTCGCAAAGCGGTATTGGCGCGGCCCCGGTTATCTGTTACGAATCCATTTGGGGAGGCTATGTAGCCACCTATGTTAAAAAAGGAGCACAATTTATCGCCATCATCACCAATGATGGCTGGTGGGAAAACACATCCGGAAAAGATCAGCACCTGGATTATGCCAAACTGCGTGCCATCGAAACCCGCCGCTGGGTTTGCCGGTCGGCCAATACCGGTATTTCGGCATTCATTAACCAACGTGGCGATATTGTACAGCAAAGCAAATGGTGGGTTAAAACAGCGCTGAAGCAGGATATTAACCTAAATTCTGATATAACATTCTATGTGCGCTTTGGCGATTATATACCTTTAGCAGCAAGCGGTATAACCATATTATGCATAGGTTTCATTACCCTTAAAAGGGTAAGCAGGAAAAAGGTAGCTAAAGCAGAATAAAGATTAATCAGCATTTCTCGCTTTCACAAAAGCAAGCAATTCGTGAATGGGTTGTTTAATAATTTTGCCTACGTGTACACCGTGCTCTTCGCAAAGTGCATGTAATTCTGTGCTAAAATAATAGGCTATTGAACCAACAAAGTGGCAATTATAATCGTGATAGTCGGGGTAGGTTTTAATGCAATTCTCAATAAATTCAAGCAGCCCGTTCTTAATAACCTGCTGACTGTATTGTGATGTTTTGATCTCACTCAAAAACTTAGTGAATGATGCCAGATAAGAATTAGGCGCCGCCTTTTGATACACATGATTGATCACGATGTCTTTATCAATTTTATAGGTTTTATAAAATAACTCGGCAATTTCCCCCGGCATATTACCATATAAAAAATCGGTTATCAAAACCTTACCAAACCAACTTCCCGATCCTTCGTCACCCAATACAAAGCCCAAACCATGTTTACCCTCGTAAATATTCTCGCCATCAAAAAACGAAATATTTGACCCTGTACCCAGCACACAGCAAAAGCCTTTGGCATGGCCACAGGTTGCATAGGCCGAACCTAACAGATCACTATCTACACTAACAAAAGCTTTTGGGAATATATGACTCAACGCGTTCGAAACTATCTCGCGCCTATCCGGACTTGAACAACCGGCTCCAAAAAAATAGATCTCGCTTACCTGTGCCGATTTTTTAACAATGGCGCTGGCTTGCGATTGAATGATCTTAACGATCTCTTTTTCTGATAAAAAATAAGGATTGAGACCTGCTGTTCTAAACTCTTCCGGCTCCGAGCCCGGCGACTCAATTAACCAATCTGTTTTTGAAGAACCGCTGTCAGCAACAATTATCATATTATAGGGCTTCCAAAACTTTCTTGGTGATAGGTTTATGGATAAATTGGGTAATGTATTTGTTTTGGTTAGACAGGCGGAAATCTACCGGGTCTAATGAAGACGAAAGCATGAATATTTTAGGATGTTTACTCCCGCTTAAATCCAACAGATCATACTGCTTTAAAAACTCAAAACCATCCATCAGTGGCATCCTGATATCTAAAAATATCACGTCAGGCTCAATAGCCTTAGCCTGTAACTCGGCCAAAGCCTCAGTAGCAGATTGAATAACTACGATTTGTTCAGCAAAGTTGCTGGTCTCCAAAATTTTACGCGTAACAAAGTTATCGATAAAATTATCGTCGATAAGAAGACATAGTTTATAGCGGTAAGGCTCCATCAGTCTTCCAAAAATAGTGCTTTATATTAAAAAAGAGAAAAAACTATTGAATGTTAATACTATTTGTGATTTCTTTTAAGGTTACCTCGGCAGATTTAGTTTGATATTGCGACTGAAAGTACCTTGATTGTGCATCCAGATAGTTTCTTTGGGCTTCTCTTATTTCTAACGGCGTAATATTTCCAAGCTTATATTTTTCTAAAGATATATCCAGATTGCGTTTCGCAATGTCAACATTAGATTGATTAAGCTTAACTTGCTCCAATCCAGATAAGTACGAGATATATAAGGTATTTATCCGCGCTTCGATGTTTTGCCTTGTTTTGCTTAAATTAAGTGCCGAGTTTTCGATCTCAATTTGCGCGTTACGTTCAATACGGCTTTGGTTAAACCCATTAAAAATATTGAACGATGCCGTTAACCCATAATTAAATCCCTTAATATCCTGCTGGCGTGTTACCAAATTGGCAGGCGTTTTGTTATTGCTGATAGTGTAGCCGCCTGTTAAGCCAACAGTTGGATAACGTAAAGCTCTCACCTGCCTCAAATTGATATCGGCCAGTTCACGGTTAATTTGTGAGATAAGGATAGATGGATTTTGAGTCTGCGCCTGGCTCAATATATTACCCAGCAACAGCTTTTCATCAATAACAATGGTATCAGTTACGCTAAAATCGGTCTGCAAGTCGCGCACCAACAGCTGGTTCATGCTAACTTTGGTTGATCTGTATTGCTGTATCTGAGTGATCAGTGCCGCAGTATCTGTATTTACATTCACCTTCGCGTTAAGCACATCCAAACCCGAGCCACGGCCAACCTGCAACTTATCATTAGCGTACCGCAACTGCGTTCTTGATATCTCTATCGCGCCCTGTAAAGCCTTGATCTGCTGATCCTGGTTTACCAGGTTATAATAAGTTGATATCACATCAGATATGGTCGATTCAATGGTGTCTCGTTGAGATAGCTCACTTAACCGGCTCAACCCTTTCAATTGGTCAAGGTTGGCAAACATGGCAAAACCATCAAATATTGTCCAGTTCAGGCTGGGCCCATAACTCAGGTTGCTGTTATGCGCGCCATTGATCTCGTTAACGGTACCATCTGTACGGGTTTGTTTGGTGTTTTGGATGCTGTTGGCTAAAGTTGCATCTAAACTCACTTGCGGCAAAATACCCGCGTTACCCAAGGTTACGTTATTTTTAGCTATGGTATTGTTGTTTGCCGATAGCTTAATGTTGTAATTGTTTTTCAGCGCAATTTCAACCGCCTCTTTCAGCGTGAGTAAGGGTGGCTTAGTAGTCTGAGCCACGGTTTTGATCACCGTAGCAAAGCAAAATATCAACACTAAATATATTTTCAAAAATTTCATCGTCGTATTCATTTATGAATTATGTGCCGGTAATACGTGTTTATCATCTGCTTTTAAATCGGCTTCTGCTTCTTCCTCTGCCGGTTCCTCATCTGGGTTGCGTTTTACCTTTGGCGCTAAAAACACATACATCATAGGGATAACATACAAAGTAAGCACCAACGAAAACAACATACCGCCCATAATTACAATACCCAGAGATACCCGGCTTTTGGCGCCCGCGCCCAACGCGAAGGCAATTGGCACCGAACCCAATACCACAGCCAAACTCGTCATCAAAATTGGGCGTAAGCGCGATGTTGCCGCTTCAACCACAGCCTCAAATTTTTGCAGGCCATGCTCCATTCGCTGGTTGGCAAACTCTACTATCAAAATACCGTTTTTAGTTACCAAACCCACCAGCGTTATCATACCTATCTCACTAAAAATATTGAGGGTTTGGCTAAATAACCAAAGTGATAAAAACGCGCCTGCAATAGCCAACGGAACGGTAAGCATCACCACAAACGGATCAACAAAGCTTTCAAATTGTGCCGCTAATACCAGATAAATCAATAGCAACGCAAAAGCGAACGCGTATATAATATTGGATGAGCTCTCGGCATAATCACGTGACGGTCCGGCCAGATCTGAACTGAATGATGGGTCTTTCAACACATCCTTCGCTATACGCTGCATCTCGTTAATACCATCGCCAATAGTTACGCCAGGTGCTAAACCGGCAGATACCGTTGCCGATTTGAACCGGTTAAAGTGATATACTGCCGGCGGTGTTGAGTTTTCTTTCATACTCACTACGTTATCCAACTGGATCAATTTACCTGCGGTATTACGTACATAAACCGATGCCAGATCTAATGGCTTATCGCGATTTTGGCGGTCTACCTGCGCAACAACCTGATATTGTTTACCGTTTATCAAAAAGTAATCTATACGGCCCGCGCTATAATATAGCTGCAAAGTTTGAGCAATATCCTTTACAGCGATACCCAGATCACGTGCCCGGTCCCTATCGGTAGTTACAGATAGTTGTGGTTTGGTAAACTTAAGGTTCACATCCACACCCTGAAAAATGGTACTCTTATTAGCTTCGGCCAAAAATTGAGGCAGCACTTTGCGCAACTTTTCAAAATCCTGGTTTTGTATAACAAACTGTACCGGTAGTGACGTTCGCGCACCGCTACCACCCCCGCTTATCGTTTGCTCCTGTACCACAAACGCGCGGGCATCGGGCATACGCGATAGCTTTTTAGTCATGTAATCGGCAATTTGCTGTTGAGTACGCGTACGCTCATCCGGCGGTACCAATCCTATACGCCCAAAGCCTGTATTAACTGCACCATTGCCACCCCCACCACCAGCGGTAACTGTGATGTTGACCTTTTTTTCGGGAATAGAATCTTCTACCAATTGCGATACCTTATTCACGTACCGCGACATAAATTCGTACGATGCACCTTCGGGCCCAGTCATCGACATACGGAGCAAGCTGCGGTCATCCAAAGGAGCTAATTCTGATGGTATAACTCTATAGGTGAAAAATATAATAGCGAACGAGCCTACTAAAATAACGATAGAAACCCATTTGCGTTTCATGAATTTAACCAGCGAATCGGTATACGATGTGGTCATCCATTCAAAGAAAGGTTCTGTTTTTTCGTAGAATGCAGAGTGCTTTTGATTTTTACGGATCAGTTTAACATTAAGCATTGGTGTTAACGATAGGGATACGAAAGCCGATATCAATACCGAACCGGCTACAACAACCGCGAACTCCCTAAAGAGCCGCCCTGTAAACCCTTGTAAAAACACAATAGGTAAAAACACAGCCGCCAGCGTTACCGAAGTTGATATAACCGCGAAGAATATCTCGGCCGATCCCTCAAAGGCGGCCTTTCGTATCGGCATACCCGCTTCAACCTTTTTATAAATATTCTCGGTAACCACAATACCATCATCTACCACCAGTCCGGTTGCCAGTACTATCCCCAAAAGGGTTAATATATTGATAGAGAAACCAAAAATGTACATGATAAAGAATGTCCCTATCAATGATACCGGTATATCTATCAGCGGCCTGAAAGCGATCAGCCAATCGCGGAAGAAGAGATAAATAATAATTACCACCAGTATGAACGAGATCAGCAAAGTCTCTTTTACCTCGGTTATGGATTGGTTAATAAAGCGGGTGTTATCCAAAGCTACCTCAACCTTAATATCTGGTGGCAGGTCTTTCTTTACTTGCTCAAGGTGTTTATAAAAGTCCTTGGCAATTTGTACATAGTTTGCGCCCGGTTGCGGCACAATAGCCAAACCAACTTCGGGTACGCCCGATTCCTTTAACGATGTTTCTTCGTTTGATGCACCCAATATGGCGTAACCCACATCACTTAAATGCACCACATGCGCGCTATCTGCCCTGATGATCAGATTATTAAAATCTTTTTCGGTAGTTAGCTTGCCCAGGGCACGTATACTTAGCTCGGTATTATTACCTTCAATTTTACCTGCGGGTAACTCTACATTTTCGCGGCTCAGGGCATCGGTAATATCACTTGCTGCCAGGCCTAATGCTGTTAATTTGGTAGGGTCTATCCACAAACGCATGGCATATTGGCGCTGCCCCTGCACGTTCACCGAGCTTACCCCCGGTATGGTTTGTAGCGATTGTTGTAAAACGTTTTCGGCGTAATCATCAATCTGCAAAATGTTACGGGTATTACTGCTTACCGTAATGGTGATGATCTGATCCGCATTCGCATCCGCTTTGGTAACTACCGGCGGGGCATCAATATCCTGTGGTAACTGGCGCTGGGCCTGTCCAACTTTATCGCGTACATCATTAGCAGCAGTTTCCAGATCCGCATCCAGGTTAAACTCAACAGTAATATTACTCGAACCCACATTACTGGTTGACGAGATATTACGGATACCCGGGATACCATTAATGGCTTTTTCCAGCGGCTCGGTTATTTGAGATTCTATTACATCCGAGTTAGCGCCCGAGTAACTGGTACTTACCGAAATGATAGGCGGATCAACCGATGGGAAATCCCTTACACCTAAAAAATTATAACCAATTACCCCGAATACAACAATAACAATGGATAATACGGTGGCTAAAACCGGCCTTTTTATACTGACAGAGGATAAACTCATGGTTTTTACTTAATAACTTTTACAACCTTAATTGCAACCTTAGGGCGCATTTGTATAATACCGGTAACTATCAAACTGTCACCGGCTTTCAACCCATCAATAACCTGTATGCTTTTATCAGTACGGGTATCGGTTTTAATGGCACGTTGCATGGCCACACCTTTTTTAACCAAAAACACATTGCTGCCTTTAATATCAGGTATTACAGCTTCGGTTGGTACCATAATGGTTTTAGGTATTTGGTCTAAGTTAAAGTGGATCTTGGCAAAGCTTCCAGCCTTTAATGTACCTTTGGGGTTTTCGGCCTTAGCCCTTAAAACTACCGAGCGCGAGTTCACATCAACATTAGGTTCTATGGCGTATACTGTACCCGCAAATTTATCGCGTGAGCTTTCAATGGTAAAACTGATTTTGCTGCCTACATGTATTAAAGATAAATAGCGTTCAGGCACCGAAAAGGTAACTTTTGCAGGATCAATATTAACCAGCGTAGCTATGGAGCCTCATATCTTTGTAGATAATAAAACAGGACTAAGGGCAGCAAGTTGAAAGGAGGCGATTTAAGCACCAATATTGGATGTTGACCGCAAGAGAGACCTGCCCTTAGTTTCCTTTTTACAAAGC
>NZ_JBDSCA010000040.1:0-134313 GCF_039921305.1 Mucilaginibacter sp. | reverse complement strand
GTAACACACCCCTCCACCCCTCTCAAGAGGGGAATCGCGCAAGGCCACCGCTTTTCTAAATATTGAAAACTTTTATAATTACCCTTGAGAGGCGGCGCGTTGGGATTGCGGTTGCAGGGGTGTGTTTCTACGCGCGACGAACATTGCCTGACGCAGAGTAACACACCCCTCCACCCCTCTCAAGAGGGGAATCGCGCAAGGCCGATGCTTCTTTAAATGCTACCAATTATTACCTTTGGCGCATGATAGCACACCACGTTTTATTCTGGCTTAAAGCCGATACCACCGACGATCAGAAAGCAGCCTTCCGCAAAAGCTTAGAAACCTTAAAAGGTGTTGAAGTTGTTAAAACACTGCACATAGGCACACCTGCCCCAATTGAGCGCGCCGTTGTTGATACTACTTATACCTTCAGTTTGTTTTTGTTGTTTGACGATTTGGCCGCGCACGATGTTTACCAGGTACACCCTTTGCACAAGGCATTTTTAGATGAGTTCCGCGTGTGTTTTGATAAGGTTATTATTTACGACGCGCAGTAAAAATTATCTCCATCATGTCATTGCGAGGAACGAAGCAATCGCACGGAGGCAAGACGGCTGTGCATGTCCGCCCTGTACAGTTCGCGATTGCTTCGTGCCTCGCAATGACAAAAAGTAAATATCACCCTACAAAAACGGCTGCAATTTCTCTACCGCGAAAGCCAGTTGCTCATCGGGCGTTAAATCGGTATTGTCTAATATAATGGCGTCGTGGGCTCTGGTCAGGGGGCTTTCGGCGCGAGTTGTGTCTTGATAATCGCGGTGGGCGAGGTTGTCAAAAACATCTTCCAAAGTCAGGTCCGGGTTTTTGGCGGTTAGCTCTTTAAAGCGTCTTTCGGCGCGTATGAGCGGGTCGGCGGTCATAAATAACTTGAGCTGCGCATCCGGGAAAACCACGGTACCAATATCACGGCCATCCATCACAATGTTTTTTGATTTAGCCATGCGTTGCTGCTGTTTCACCATTTCAACCCGAACGGCATGTATAGCGGCTACCGGACTTACGCTGTTGGCCACGTGCATCTGGCGGATCTCTTCGGATACCTCCTCGTCGTTCAGCATAATATGGGTTTCGTAATCGCGCGAGTGAAAGTTGAGGTGAATATCCTGTAAAGCCTGTGCTATTTGGCTTTCATCTTTTAAATCAATATCATTGCGCAAAAAATACAAGGTAACTGCCCGGTACATCGCGCCGCTGTCGATATATATATAGTGAAGTTTTTTAGCCAGAGCTTTGGCTAAAGTACTTTTCCCGCAACTCGAATACCCATCAATGGCAACTACAATGTTTTTACTCATACAAGGGACAAATTTACAATTTTTGAAATGACTTTTACTAAAACCGACCTGCAAACAAACGTACATTATAAAACTTCGCGCAGCGGGGGCAAGGGCGGCCAAAACGTGAACAAGGTATCGAGCAAGGTGGAGCTATTGTTCTCGATAAACGATTCGACCTTGTTTACCGACGAAGAAAAGCTGATACTCAACACCAAACTGCAACCACGTTTAAACAAGGATGGCTTAGTCCAGGTAATTTGCGAGGAGGATCGCAGCCAGCTCTTCAACAAACAAATAGCTTTAGAAAAATTAGCCGACATATTGACCAAAGCCCTGCACCAACCCAAAAAACGCAAGGTCAGCAAAATATCCAAAGCCTCAAAAGCGGCAAGGTTGGATGATAAACGCAGAGCAGCCTTAAAGAAGATAAACCGGAGTAAACGTGATTATACCGCTGATTAGATTTGATTTTTATGATTGGTTTGATTTTTAATCAAACCAACATGCTCGGGGTAATCAACGAAATCACACTAATCATAAAAAAATCAACGGTCAAAATCGATACATCGCACTCAAAGCACCCCACTGGTGCCCCCAATGCCCGGTATGCGACATGAGCTCCGTTTCGCGGGTTTCAAATACGATGGATGCATCAAATACCCAGCGGTTTTTTACGTAAGAGCCGCCAACCTGTTGGGTAAATAAAAATAAGTTGGGCCAGCTTAACACCTCATCCGGGCCGGCTTGTTTTTCAAACAGGCCGCCTTGTATGGTAGCATCATAAACCACCACATTCAATATGGGTTTGTAATAAAAAAAGAACTCACTATCGTGAAGCGGCTTTAAATTACCATTTGCCGAAACCGTGCTATTGGTAGCCGCCGAATTAAACAACTGGTTAAACTTACCCCATCGTACCAAAAAACCCGCGCCTGCGCCGGTTATACCCGTACCCAAATCGGCATGGCTGGTTAGCGATAGGTCGATATGGTTATCCCGTGTTAAAAGCCTGTTATACTCGGCCGATAAATTGAGCTGGAAGGCATCCTGCACCTGGTATTGCCAGCCTGTGGGGTGGTAAAAACCAATCACATCATGTATCACATCCTGTATCTCTTCGCCAAAAGCATGTTGGCCAACCATGCCTACGCGGGCCTGTAGTTTCAGGTTGCTTTCGTTTTTATAAAGCAGGTTTAGGTTGGTTCCTAAATACAAGTATCCTGCAAAAGGGCGGTCAATATAAATACGATCGGGAATGCCCCCGGTTTGCGGGTTAAATATCTTTTGCCCCAACTCAAAGCCCAGTATCTTGTTAGCCAGTTTTGATTTGGCGGTATCCGCAATTTTTAAGGCGTGGCGGTAATAACCAAAGTTACCGGCGGTGTAATACCTGTCGCTCTTCTGGGCCAAAAAACCATCATTGTCTGATTGTATACCAGCCTCGTTTTGATAAGTTTTAACTTGAGCGAAGGAGATAGAATAAGAAAATATGAATAAGAACGGGAATAGAAATTTAGACTTCATTATAAAAATATGGTGGGCAAAATTAGAAAAAGCCGGAGATTTATCCGGCTTTCATATTCATATTTTAATTAAAGGTTAATTCAAAACCGGTTTAGGGTCTTCTTTTATGGTCAGATCCAAAGGTTCTTTAACCTGTTGTTTCAATAGGGCCAGGTCAATCACCTCGCGCATTTCGCGCACGTAATGGAATTGCAGGTCCTTAATATAATCTTCCTTGATCTCCAGGATGTCTTTTTCGTTTGATTTACATAAGATGATCTCTTTAATATTGGCACGTTTAGCCGCCAGTATTTTTTCTTTGATCCCACCTACAGGCAATACTTTCCCGCGAAGGGTGATTTCGCCCGTCATAGCCAGATGCGTTTTAACCTTGCGCTGCGTAAATGCCGATGTTAAAGCCGTGAGCATGGTTATCCCAGCCGATGGTCCATCCTTAGGCGTAGCGCCAGCCGGTACGTGCACATGCACATCCCATTGGTCAAACAACCGTGGGTCAATATTAAAGTACGATGCATGGGCGCGCAGGTAAGCCAAGGCTATCACCGCCGATTCCTTCATCACATCGCCCAAACTACCGGTTAAGGTCAATTTACCCTTACCGGGACTCAAGCTCGATTCGATGAATAATATATCGCCGCCAACCTGTGTCCAGGCTAAACCTGTAACCACGCCGGCAACCTCGTTGTTTTCGTATTGGTCCTTATCAAAAATGGGGGCGCCTAATATGCGTTCCACATCATCTTTGCTTACGGCAGGGTTGTAGGCCTCTTCCATAGCAATGTTTTTGGCAATGCCACGTACCAGAGAACCTATCTTTTTCTCCAAAGCCCGCACGCCCGATTCGCGGGTGTACTCTTCAACCACCTTTTCTAAAACGTTATTTTTCAGCGTTACATCCTTCAGCTTTAAGCCGTGAGCTTCGCGTTGTTTGGGTACGAGGTGTTGTTTGGCAATCTCTATCTTTTCTTCAATGGTATAACCGTTCACCTCAATGATCTCCATTCTGTCTAACAAAGCTGGCTGGATTGAGCTCAATGAGTTTGCTGTAGCGATGAACATCACATTAGACAGGTCGAAATCCATCTCCACATAATGATCATAAAAAGTACTGTTCTGCTCAGGATCCAAAACCTCTAACAAGGCCGACGACGGATCGCCACGGAAATCGTTACCGACCTTATCAATCTCATCTAAAATAAACACGGGGTTAGCCGCGCCCGCTTTTTTGATGGACGATATGATACGCCCCGGCATAGCGCCAATATAAGTTTTACGGTGACCGCGAATTTCGGCCTCATCACGTATCCCACCCAAAGCCATACGCACATACTTGCGGCCCAAAGCCTTGGCTATTGATTTACCTAACGAAGTTTTACCAACGCCCGGAGGGCCAACCAAACAAAGTATAGGCGCTTTCATATCGTGCTTTAGCTTCAATACGGCCAGGTACTCAATAATACGTTGTTTAACCTTATCTAAACCAAAGTGGTCTTTATCCAAAACCTTTTGGGCACGTTTAAGGTCAAAGTTATCTTTTGTGAACTCGTTCCAGGGCAGGTCTAACAGTAGCTCTAAGTAATTGATCTGCACCGAATAATCTGCGGCGGCGGGATTGGTGCGAACCAGTTTTTCCAACTCTTTTTTAAAGTGATCGCCAACATCTTTGCCCCATTTCTTTTTAAGGGAGCGCTTACGCAGATCCTCAATCTCCAGATCGGGAGAGTTACCGCCCAGCTCTTCCTGTATGGTTTTCAGTTGCTGATTTAAAAAGTAATCGCGTTGTTGCTTGTCTAAATCAATACGAACCTTGCTTTGTATCTGGTTCTTCAGCTCAAGCATTTGTATCTCAACCGTCAAATGTTCTAAAATAAGGTGGGCGCGGTCGCGCACGTTATTTAGCTCCAGCAGTTTTTGTTTGGCGGCCATATCGGCATTCATGTTCGATGAGATGAAATTCACCAAAAACGTAGTGCTTTCAATGTTGCGTATGGCGATGCCTGCCTCGCTCGGTATGTTTGGCGAAAGCTGTATAATGCTCATCGCCATGTCTTTTATTGATGATATGGTAGCCTTAAACTCCTTATCTTCTTTCGATTTGATCTCGTTAAAGGGTTGTATCGTGGCCTTAATATAAGGTTCGCTTTGCACCTCTTCGCCCAATACAAAACGTTTTTTGCCTTGCAAAATAACGGTGGTATTACCATCGGGCATTTGCAGCATTTTAATAATGAGGGCTATGGTACCAACCTGGTTAAGCTGGTTAAAATTGGGGTCTTCAATACCCACATCCTGTTGCGCAACTACCCCTATCATGCGGTCGCCTTTGTTGGCATCGCGTATTAACTTGATTGATTTATCCCGGCCAACGGTAATAGGTATCACCACACCCGGAAACAGGACAGTATTACGGAGTGGCAATATTGGCAGTACATCAGGCAGTTGCTCGTTATTCATTTCCTCCTCGTCTTCTGACGACATGAGGGGGAAAAACTCGGAATCTTCGTTTATTATCGGCAAAGTATTTTTAAAATCGAATGGATCAAAACTCATGGAGCAGTCTTTATATTTTATAATTAACGTCAAGTTGTCAGCCCGCTGTATAAAAGTAGGGTAATATAAGTAGTTTTTAACAAACCAACGCTTAATAGTATAGTGTTTCAAAAGCTATACCAAAGGTTTTAAGTGTGCCACAATTTTATGTTAATAATTTATTTAACACATTATGTATAATAAAATGTTACAATTGCAGTTTACTATACTGATTCCCAATTAATGAATTTTTGTTTCTGATGAAACTTTCCGTCATACTGTCCCTATTAATCATTACTTCGTTCGAGGTTACACAGGCGCAAAACGCTTATGTAAAATTGGGACAACAAGCCTTAATGGATGGCGATTTCAGGCAAGCCGTGGCCCATCTGGAAAAGGCATGTGTAACAGATTCAACCAATGCCAACGCGCTTTGGATGCTGGGCTACTCATACTACCACAGCGAAAACTACCGCAAAGCCATTGCCACCTACAATAAAGTTGTCGAAATAAAACCTACCGATTGCTCGGCCTACTACTACCGCGCCATGGCCAAAAGTTATTGCGCCCGCGATGCCCAGGCCACCGCCGCCGATAAAGAAAAGAATTTGTTAGGCGCCATACTCGATCTGAGCAAGGCCATTAACATTAACCCTAACGATATTAAGTTTTACCAAAACAGGGGCATATTTTACCGCGATTATGGCGTGTTCAAACTGCAAAAAGCCAATAAGTTTTATGATAAGGTACGCGGCGTAAACTCCCTAAAAGCCTCCGTTGCCGATCTGGAAAAGGTTTTGAGCGATAATCCTACCCGTAAAGATATCAGCACCCAGCTCGATCTGTCGAAACAACAACTTACGCTGGCTACTGCGGTGACACCGGCGCATAGCTAATCAATCTTACCCGTTTCCGGGATAAGAAATATCATAGCAAAATATCATTTCGAATAATAAACCGAGGCCCGTAAAGGGCAATTATAAGTGAAAGAAAGCGGGTGAAAGAAAGCGGGTGAAAGAAAAAGCAGTGGCCTTTGTGCGATTCCCCTCTTGAGAGGGGTGGAGGGGTGTGTTACTCTGCGCCATACATCTTCGTCGCGCGTACAAACACACCCCTGCCACTACACTTCCCAACGCGCCCCCTCTCAAGAGGGGAATCGCACAAGGCCACTGCTTTTTTATTAATGGTAAATCAACTTACTTTAAATCCCTTACTTCAACTTCCCCGTTATCAAATAATTATTGCTCCCCAGTATTCTAACCGATTGGTGCTTTTCTATCTGGTAAAGCGAATCGGGGTAGTAAGCCAGCACATCCTTAGTTTGATAAAGCATGTTCTTGGTGAAATTGCTTATCGCGATAAGCTTAATGTGGTTTGCTTTTGATACGATGAGAACACTGCGCGTACGCAAATTGGTATCAATAGCCGTGTAAATTGTAGAATCGTTTTGGGTTGTAACCCGGTAACTGTCCTTCCAGGCGGGCTTGTTAATGTCCGATTCGATAAACAAACCCAGCTCGCGCTTCCAGTTTTTTACCGTAACCGTTTTTTGCTCCGGGCTGTTATTATAGTTCACCGTTTTTAAAACTGTAGAATGGAGTTTCTCCATTCTATCAGCTTCATCGGTAAAATACTTTTTCAGGTCAAAATACTTTGCGGCGCCATTGTCCTTAATTTCGGGTTTACAGGCGGCTACAAAAACAACACTAAGGGCTAAAACAATATTGCGTTTACACCAATACATTCTCGCTCATAATGTTAGGGATGGGTACGCCTAATATTTTTAACACGGTAGGGGCAATATCGCCCAGTTTACCATCTTTAACTTCTTTATAATCTGCATCAATCAAAATGCAGGGTACCAGGTTGGTGGTGTGCGCGGTGTTTGGCGTGCCATCATCATTTATCATAAACTCGGCATTGCCGTGGTCGGCAATAATGATGAACGAGTAGCCGTTAGCGATACCGGTTTCAACCACTTCTTTGGTACAGGCATCAACGGTTTCGGCGGCTTTAACTACAGCTTCGAATACGCCGGTGTGGCCAACCATATCTGTATTGGCAAAGTTGAGGCAAATAAAATCCGCCCAGCCAGCTTTCAATTCCGGTAATATCGCATCGCGGATACCTAATGCGCTCATTTCGGGCTGCATATCATAAGTAGCTACCTTTGGCGAGGGTATCAGCAAGCGTTTCTCACCCTCAAATTCCTTTTCGCGACCGCCAGAGAAGAAGAACGTAACATGCGGGTATTTTTCAGTTTCCGCAATCCGGATCTGCGTTTTACCTGCCGCCTCTAAAGTTTCGCCCAAAGTGTTCACTAAATCATCTTTCGTAAATATTACCTGCACCTTTTTAAAGGTTTCGTCATAAGTGGTCATGGTGATGTAGTGCAAGTCGAGCGGGTGCATAGCCTGCTCCGGGAAAGCCTTCTGCGTAAGCGCCTGCGTAATTTCGCGGCCACGATCGGTACGGAAATTAAAGCAGATCACTACATCGCCGTCTTTAATAACAGCTATCGGCTGGCCGTTATCATCAGTTTTAATAATCGGTAAAATAAACTCATCGGTAACACCATCGGCGTACGATTGCCTGATAGAACCAACCAGATCATGCGTGCCTGTTCCTTCGCCGTTAACCATTACATCATAGGCCTTTCTCACACGTTCCCAGCGGTTATCCCTATCCATGGCATAATACCTGCCAATGGCCGATGCTATCTGAACGTTGGTATCTTTAATATGATTTTCAACTTCGGTAATGTATTTAGCGCCGCTATTAGGGTCGGTATCGCGGCCATCTAAAAACGCGTGAATGTAAACGTGCGGTAATTTGTAGCGCTCGGCAACATCGCACAGGCCCAATAAGTGTTTGGTATGCGAGTGTACGCCACCATCGGATACCAATCCTATAAAGTGTACATCCCTGTTATTTTCTTTAGCATAAGTAAAAGCCTGTTTTACAACCGGGTTTTCGTCAAACTCTTTTTCTTCAACAGCTTTATTTATGCGGCCCAGTTCCTGGTAAACCACGCGGCCCGCGCCCAAATTCATGTGGCCAACTTCGCTGTTGCCCATTTGCCCGGCAGGCAAACCTACCGATGTGCCCGAAGCTTGCAGCTTGGAGTGTGGGTATTGCTCTAAAAGCGAATCAAAAAAAGGAGTTTTTGCAGCTAAAATAGCATTCGATTTATCGTTACGGCCATAACCCCATCCATCCAGGATTATTAAGGCGACTTTTTTATTTGTTTTTTGCACGCTGCAAATATAAATCATTTGTTAATTTTTGTATATTTAAATGATTTAACAAACGTTAAATGTTTATCAACACCTTTTGGCACAATAATGGTGCTGTTTAATAAGTAATTATATTAAAATGAAAACTATTTGCCTTCTGTTTATATTTTCATTTTCAATGATCCAGCTTAAGGCTGCCGATCCGGTTGAGCAAACAGTTTCTTTGTTAAAACAAAGCAGCTGGGCCGACTTATATAAAACCTTCGCGAAAAACGTTGACCTTAATATTTTAGGCGAAGGTGATGTTTATACCAAAGATCAGGCCGAAGTTATCCTGAATAATTTTTTCACTAAAAACCAGCCTTTCACGGTAAAGTTGATACACCAGGTTAAGTCTAACGCCGATTTGAAATACATGGTGGTAGCTTTAAGCAGCAAAAGCGGCACCTATCGTACCTCAATTTCGCTGCGCAATAACAATGGCGCCTTCCAGGTCAATGAGTTACACATTGAAGCCGAAAAAGCCAAATAGCTAAAAGTATTTTTTTACTTTTGGGCGTTATAATCATATAAATTGGACAAAAACGCAATCCGTAAATATATTGCCGACTATCTGCAAGAAGATGTTGGCGATGGCGATCATACCTCGTTATCAACCATTCCGGCAGGTACACAAGGCAAAGCCAAACTGTTAGTTAAAGAAGATGGCATTTTAGCCGGGGTAGCCATAGCGCTCGAAATATTTGATGTTATTGACGCCGACCTAAAAGCCGAGGTTTTTATTCAGGACGGCTCGCCCATAAAGGTTGGCGATATCGCTTTAACTGTATCGGGCAGTACCCACAGCATTTTAAAAGCCGAGCGATTGATGTTGAATGTGATGCAACGCATGAGTGCTATAGCCACGCAAACCCATCAAATTGTTGAACTTTTAAAAGGCACCCACACAAAAATTTTAGATACCCGTAAAACAACACCGGGCTTTAGGTACTTCGAAAAGCTTGCCGTAAAGATAGGAGGGGGCGTTAATCACCGTTTTGGTTTGTATGATATGATCCTGATCAAAGATAATCATGTAGATTATTCGGGAGGAATTAGCAATGCCATCAACAATGCGAAGCAATATTTGTTAAGCAATAATAAACAACTGGATATTGAGATAGAAGTGCGTAATTTTAATGAGTTAGACCAGGCCATGAAAGCCGGCGGGGTACAACGCATTATGCTGGATAATTTTAGCACTGCTGATCTTAAAAAGGCTGTTGATATAATAAACGACCAATTTATAACCGAAGCTTCGGGCGGGATAACTATTGATAATGTACGTGCTTATGCCGAGTGCGGTGTAAACTATATTTCGATAGGGGCCTTAACACATTCCGTTAAAAGCCTCGACCTGAGCCTGAAAGCTGTTAATGCATAATTTATATGGATAGTACAACCGCAATTAGTATTATTGTAGTGAGATGATTTCAATATATTCGATTTCAGCGCTCATACTGGCCTACTTATTTGGATCAATACCCACGGCTGTATGGATTGGGCAAGCCTTTTATAAAGTTGACGTGCGCGAGTACGGAAGCGGTAATGCTGGTGCAACCAATACATTTAGGGTTTTGGGCAAAAAAGCCGGTGTGCCGGTAATGCTTATTGATATTTTTAAGGGTTGGGCGGCTACAAACCTGGCTTTCTTTATAGGGATATCAACTACGGGCGGCGCGCATTCTAACGTTTTTGTTAACTATCAGCTGGCTCTGGGTATTACCGCGGTAATGGGGCACCTGTTTCCTATATTTGCTGGTTTTAGGGGCGGCAAAGGCGTTGCAACATTATTCGGTATGATTTTGGCTGTACACTTACAGGCATCGCTGCTTTGTGTTTGTGTATTTATTGCTGTACTGTTGATCACTAAATATGTATCGTTAAGTTCTATAGTAGCCAGCTTTACTTATTTAATGGGGGTTACATTTATATTCCCCATGTATAAAAGTTCGGTTATTATATACGGCATGTGTATTTGTGTGCTCATTATGGTTACACATCAAAAAAATATTGAACGTTTGTTAAAAGGGAGCGAGTCTAAAGTAAATCTGTTTAAGCGTAAAACTACCTGACATGAAAACAAGAGCACTACTTACCGCAGTTGTTATTATTTCATCTGCAGTTTTCTCGTGTACTACGGTACCGCTAACCGGCCGTAAACAGTTCAATACCGTTAGCGATGTTGATGTTAACCGCTCGGCCGCTCAAAGTTACACGCAGCTTTTATCCGATCCTAAAACTACGGTGGTTAAAGGCACGCCCGAAGCGCAGCGTATTAAAAATATAGGCATGCGCCTATCTAACGCCATTGAACAATACCTGCACGCCAATGCCTACGGCGATCAATATAATTACCATTGGGAGTTTAACCTGATACAAAGTAAAGAAGTTAACGCCTGGTGCATGCCGGGCGGTAAAGTGGCCGTGTACAGCGGCATATTGCCCATTACTGTTACAGATGCTGGCCTGGCTACCGTATTGGCTCACGAAATTGGCCACGCCATAGCGCACCACTCTGCCGAGCGCATTTCGCAGCAAATGCTGGCCCAGGGTATAGGCGGTTTATTGGGTTCGGCATCAAGTAGCGAAAACTCTACCGTATCGGTTATCAATCAGTTATATGGTGTTGGCGGTCCATTGGTTTTGTTGAGCTACTCGCGCAATCAGGAATCAGAAGCCGACCGTTTGGGATTAACCTTTATGGCTATGGCCGGGTACGACCCTAACGAGGCCCTTGCCTTTTGGCAGCGAATGGCTGCCCGCAGCAGTGGAGCTACCCCCGAGTTTCTGAGCGATCACCCATCAGATGCCCGCCGCGTTCAGGATATTAAAAACCGTTTGCCCGAGGCGATGAAATATTACAAACGCTAAAGATTCTTCCCTTACGTTTATCTTAATTGAGTTCTTATAATATCAAAATGTCATTTCGATAGAGCAGGGCAGGGATGAGCGGTTGCGTGAAAGAGAAACTACTCTCTTGAGCGATAGCGAAAAATCTTCTGGATTAATCAGATAAAGCGCATAGTTATAACGCAGAAGATTTCTCCTCACCCCAATTCTTTTGTCCATCACTGTTCGTCGAAATGACATATTCTGACCTCAAATTATATTACTGCATTTTGCTGCCGAAATTGGTTTTATCGCCCAATAGGTAATCTGCTGATAATCAATTAGTACCCTGATTGGTTTATTATACCTGTTTTATCCCATTCTTTAAATTTTTTCATAACATCCTACTGCGTAACTATTTGCATGTTTGCGTTTTTGTGCATATATTGTGGACTAAATCTTACCTATATGAACAAAAACCTACTCTTATTAGCGTTTTTATGCGCTTTTGTGCTGTATTCGTGCAAAAAATCCGGCGAAGAACCGCAGGGTGTAACAACTCCGGTAACGCCGCCACCCACCACACCGGTTACCATTACCCCGCCACCAGCTTTTGGTTTTTATGTAGTAAGTTATTTTCCATCCTACCGGGATATTAATTTGGTGAGCGATAGCCGTTTTAAAATGTGTAATGTAGTTTGTTACGCATTTGCTACGCTAAGCTCTACCGGCGCGTTAACAGTTGCCAGTCCATCGGTATTAAGCGCGGTGGTGGTAAAAGCCAAACGGACGGGTACTAAAGTGATGATCAGCCTGAATGGCGATGCCGCCGACTGGAAAACCATGGCCGCCACCGCCACGGGCCGTACAAATTATATTAAAAAGGTAATGAACACCGTTCGTACCTACGATTTGCAAGGCGTAGATGTAGACTGGGAGTTCCCCTCCACAGCCGATGGTACCGATATAACCTACACCGCCTTAATGAAAGAACTAAGCGATAGCTGCCACGTTAACGCCAAATATTACCTCACGGCAACCCTTACATCGGGCAAATACGTGGGTAGTTATACCAATGCCATTAAAGATGAAATACTGAAAGGAGTATATGTCGACTTTTTCAACATCATGGCTTACGATGATTTTAACACCAGTGTACCCTACAGGCAGCACAGCAATTATGCCCTGGCGCAAACCTGCCTTAACTATTGGGTTACTACACGCGGTTTGCCCGCATCTAAAGCCGTGTTAGGCATGCCCGCCTATGGCCGGCCAAGCGGCATTACCCAAAGCGGAACCATATTAAGTTATAGCGGAATTTTAGGTCAGGGCGGGAGCGCTTTGTCTGATAGCGCGGTGGTAACCGCCGGTGGCTTTACCAATTATAAAATTTATTACAACGGCATGCCTACCATTAAAAAGAAAACCATGCTGGCAAAAAGTATGGCCAATGGTATAATGTTTTGGGAAATGGGTCAGGATACCAACGATGGCACTTGCCTGTTAAAAGCAGCCTGCGATACTATTGGCAGAGCGTATTAATTGGTAGCGGCGTGCATCTGTAATGTTAGGATCCGGATGCCCGCCGCCCGTGAAATATAACGAGGGTTAAATATTCCTGGGCTGTATAGTTTACATTTGCCGTATGGCTAAGCCCAAATTTCTATCAGCGCAGTGGCGCAATTTGTTGATGCTCAACTACGAAGTTGACCCGGAGATACTAAAACCTTACCTACCATCTGCAACCGTGCTCGACCTTTGGGGAGGGAAAGCACTGGTGAGCATGGTAGGTTTTTTATTTAAAGATACCCGGGTATTCGGCGTAAAATGGCCTTTCCATATCAATTTTGAAGAAGTTAACCTGCGCTTTTACGTTAAATATTTTGATGGGAGGGACTGGAAACGCGGCGCCGTATTCATTAGCGAATTAGTGCCTAAGCACATCATTGCCATCACAGCCAAAACCATTTACAACGAACCTTACCGTGCCATGCCCATGCGCCACAGCATCACGCCCGTTGATGCCAACCATACCGAATATAATTACGAATGGAAACTCAAAAGCAAATGGAACAAATTAGGTGCGGTAATTAATAACCAAACAACCCCTATTAAACCCGGCAGCGCCGAAGAATTTATTTTTGAGCATTACTGGGGATACAACAAACTACGCGATGGCACTACTTTAGAATATGCCGTTGAGCACATCTCATGGCAAATACACGAAGTAAAAAGCGCTGTTTTTGATGCCGATATTAATGAGTTGTATGGCGAAGCTTTTGTACCCTATTTAAGCGTTAAACCATACTCAGCTTTCTTTGCCGCTGGCTCGGATATTGTGGTTAGGGTTGCGGGGAAGGTTTAGGAATGCTAATATTTGATTAAAATTGTATCTTCATAGCAAATCCTTACCACATCAAATGAAAAAACTTGCCGTATTACTTTTAGCATCTATCATGTCGTCTATTTTTTCTTATGGCAAAGCACGTTATAAAGAGGGAATAAAAGATTATTTTGGAATAACTGGACCTATTACTTTCAACAAAGTGGATTATATTTTTTCATGGAGTTCTCATCCTGTAGATATCTATTATAAACAGGAGTTTTTGCCTAATGGTGAATCTTCAGACAAATTTAAATCAATGATATTGATGGATTTTGTAGTTGGTGATTTTAAAGTAGAAGATGTGTTGAGTTTGAAAGTTAATGAGCTAAAAAAAATGAAGGAAAGTAATCCGGTTGTTAACTATCATATTATAGAGAATAAAGCTACCAATGAATATATATTGGATTTTATAGTTAGTGATAACTCGGGTGGTAAAACAAATATTGTTGAACGTAACGTTTATCGATATAAGCTATTCACTGATAAAAATGGTAAAAAGGGTGTTTTGCTTTTTGGTATTAGTAACAGAAGCTACGGCGATGATATTCCGGATTTTTTTAAGAAATTAAAAACGAACCTGAATGATTTGGTCAATACCGTAGGGCAATTTAATATTCCGGATATTACAATTGCACAAAATTAATTTTGCCCCAACACCTGCAATATAGCTTTCGCTTTCAACAAACATTCTTCATATTCCTTTTCGGCGATGGCGTTGTACGTTATGGCGCCGCCAACCTGGAAGGATAGGTATTGGTTCCCGGCGTTATACAATATGGTCCGTATCACCACATTAAAATCAAAATCCCCATCCGGGTTGAAATAACCTACCGCGCCCGAGTACACGCCACGTTTGCTGCGTTCGTATTGCTCCATCAGCCGCATGGCGCTCACTTTGGGCGCGCCCGTCATGCTGCCCATCGGGAAGGTGTTTTTGATCACGGCAACATCGCTCAGGCTTTCGTCCTTTTCGCACACTATGGTTGATATCATTTGGTGTACCTGCTCAAAGCTGTAAATACCGAATAGTTCTTCCACTTTAACGGTGCCAGGCTTTGCAGAGCGGGTTAAATCGTTGCGTACCAGGTCAACTATCATTACGTTTTCCTGCTGCTCTTTGGGGTGCTCTTTCAGGCTTTGTTTCAGGACCTCGTCTTCGGCCTTGTCGGCGCTGCGCTTGGCGGTGCCTTTAATGGGTTGCGATATGAGTTGCCCGCCCCGTTTGGCCAAAAACCTTTCTGGCGAAGCCGAGATAATGTACCAGTCATACAACTTAAAATAAGTCCCAAAAGGAGAGGGCGATATTTTAGTAAGCTGATTATAAACCGCCAAAGGTTCAATTACAACATCCTCAGCATAAAACTCCTGGCAAAAATTGGTCTCGTAAATATCACCACGAATAATGTGCTGCTGTATGATTTCGACAGTTTCAATATATTCATCCCGGCTAAACCGCGATTGGATATTGATGTTGATATCAGGTGAGTTGTCACTGATAATTTGACTATTGATCTGGTCCATAATATCCACATCCCCAATAATTTCTATTTCGCTTTCGCGGATGATGATCAAATGCTCAGGCACAAAAAAATAAAGCTCGGGGAATTGAAGCTGATCCGGATTATGGGATGCCACATCTTCTATCTCGTTCTTCAGATCATAGTTCAGCAAACCCAATACCCAACCCGCGTTATCCCGCCTGAATTTATCCAAAGCCTCAAACGCCTTGCCCGAATTGCATTTCAATTCCTGTTTAACACCAACGGCTATCAGCGTTTCAAAGCAGGAATATTGATCGGTAAAGTGGTTTGAGTTGAGGCACACCGCCACATCAAAACCATTGGCCCATTGCAATGCCTTTTGCTTAAAGGTGAGGATGTCGGTATGTGATATTTTCATTAGTGACTTCCAATATAAAAGGCCGATCGCATCGGCCTTTTATATTATATTATTTTGTCATTTCGAAGGAGGTACGACTGAGAAATCTTCTGCTCGTGCTTGGCAGGGTTGCTTTTACACAGCAGAAGATTTCTCTTCGCTCCATCTCTCATTCTCTCCACCGCTCATCGAAATGACAGATATGGATAGCTTTTATTTCTTAGTGCAATACCAAAGTTTGAACCCTATCCGGGCCAACCGATAAATATTGGATAGGCACTTCAAGTTCCTTCTCTAAAAAGTCGATATAGTTTTTCAGTTTTACCGGGATCTGGTCCAGTTCGGTAATGCCGGTAATGTCTTCGTGCCAGCCATCAATTTCTTTATATACAGGCTCAGGGCTAATAGTACAGATATCGTAAGGCATGTAATCGATGGTTTCGCCAGCGTAGTTGTAATGCGTACAAGCGTATATCTTATCAAAACCACTCAATACATCAGCCTTGGTCATTACCATTTGGGTAACGCCATTCAGCATAATAGCATATTTCAAGGCCGGAAGATCGATCCAGCCGGTACGGCGTGGCCTGCCGGTAGTAGCGCCAAACTCATGACCTATTTTGCGCAGTTCTTCGCCAACCTCGTTATCCAACTCAGTAGGGAAGGGGCCGCCACCAACACGGGTGCAATAAGCCTTGAAAATACCAATCACATCGCCAATTTTTTGCGGAGCAATACCCAAACCGGTACAAGCACCTGCGGTAGTGGTGTTTGATGATGTTACAAAAGGGTACGATCCGAAATCAACATCCAACATGGCACCTTGCGCGCCTTCGGCCAATACCTTTTTACCGTCTTTTAAATATTGGTTCACTAAGTGCTCAGAGTCAACCAGCGGGAATTGTTTGATCAGCTCAATAGCTTCAAAAAACGCGGCTTCGCGCTCGCTAAAATCAGCAACTTCGCCATATAAGGCTTGCAGCATTGAGGTATGTTTGCCGGTTAGCTTTTGGTAACGCTCTTTAAAATCGGGCAATAAAATATCACCAATACGTAAACCGTTACGTCCGGTTTTATCCATATAAGTTGGGCCAATACCTTTTAAGGTTGATCCAATTTTCCCGTCGCCCATTTTCTTTTCAGACGCGGCATCAAGCAATTGGTGGGTAGGCAAAATCAGGTGAGCCTTTTTGGCTATCATCAAATTGTTTTTTGCCAGCAAATCATGACCGGCATCTTTCAGCTTATCAATTTCACGTTTTAAGGTGATAGGGTCAATCACAACACCATTGCCAATCAGGTTTTGGGTATTGTTAAAAAATATCCCGGAAGGAATGGTATTCAATACAAACTTTTTACCGTCAAACTCTAAAGTATGCCCGGCATTCGGCCCGCCCTGAAACCGCGCTATCAGATCATAGCCGGCACTTAAAACGTCCACAATTTTACCCTTACCTTCGTCGCCCCATTGAAGGCCTAATAATACGTCAACAGCCATTATTTATTTTATTGGTTTATTTAAGTCAAAAAAAGTATTAGCAAAAAAGTTAGCTCATGTTTCTATCAGTTATTTTGAATGAGCACAGCAAAGGTATAATGATATGGGTATCTACCTTATAAAAATTAAAAGTTTATATCAACACTGTAAAAAACAGGATGTTAATAAGTATTCGCAACTTAACATTCATTAATTCCTTCTATCGCAAACGCCTTCTTTTAGTTTAGCGCAGTTACCATACAGGTTTAACGAGTGGTGCTTGATCTCGAATTTCAATATCTCACCCATCATGGATTGGATCTGCTGGATCCGCGGATCGCAAAACTCAACCACCTTACCACAGTCGATACATATAATATGATCATGCTGTTTGTAACCGTATGATTTTTCGAACTGGGCCATGTTTTTACCAAACTGATGCTTGGTTACCAAATCGCACGATACCAAAAGCTCCAGCGTATTGTACACCGTGGCACGGCTAACGCGGTATTTTTTGTTTTTCATGTGGATATATAACGATTCCACATCAAAATGATCGGTGCGTGAGTATATCTCTTCGAGTATGGCAAAACGCTCGGGAGTTTTTCTTAGATTTTTATTTTCGAGATAAGCTTCGAAAATCTTTTTAACCATCACTATGGTTTCTTGTACAGCCATTGATTAGTAATTACAATTCAAAGTTAAGTATTTTTTGGTTCATAGTTAATGGTTCATAGTTCATAGTAGGAAAGTTCATGCATCATAATATTCTTTTTTACCGTGAACTATGAACCATGAGCTATGAACCATGAACCATGAGCTATGAACCATGAACTATGAAGCTTTCTCCACCGCCGAATCAAAACGGGTTACAGCGGTTATGCCTTTCACATCATTCAGTTTTTTGATCAGATTTTCCAGATGGTTGGTATCATTTACATACACCATAATGGAGCCTTCAAAAATGCCGTTATCGCTATCAACAGTAATAGAGCGTATGTTCACCTTAAAATCGTTTGATATAATGGTGGTTAGCTTATTAATTAAGCCAACATCGTCAATACCGGTAATACGTAAGCCGGTTAAAAAGGCCAGTTCCTGTTGGTTTGTCCAGCGGGCCTTTACAATGCGGTAACCGTAGTTACTCATCAATTTGGTGGCATTGGGGCAATTGGTGCGGTGTATTTTGATGCCCTCGCTCACGGTAATAAAACCAAAAACGTCATCGCCGGGGATAGGGTTGCAGCAGGCAGATAGCTTGTAATCAATCTTCTGCATATCCTCGCCAATAAGCAAAATATCGCTATCCTTAGCTTTAATGCTGCGCAGCATACTTTGAACCTGCTCGGTTTCGATCTTCTCCGGCGATTTGATCTCGATTATCTTCTCCGAAGCCACAAACTCCTTCAAATCCTTCATATCAATAAGCCCTTTGGCTACATTGTAGAACAGATCCTGGGTTGATTGCAGCTTGAAAAAGTAACTCAGCTTATAAATATTATCAGAGTTGTAAGTGATTTTGAGCGATTTAAGTTTACGCTCCAAAATCTCTTTACCATCCTCGGCAATCTTACGTTTCTCTTCCTTTAGTGCCGATTTAATTTTGGCTTTGGCCTTAGCCGTAACCACAATGTTCAGCCAGTCTTCTTTAGGTATCTGCTTGCTCGATGTAATTACCTCAACCTGATCGCCGTTTTGCAGCTTGTGGCCCAGCGGTACCAGCTTGTGGTTTACCTTGGCGCCAATACAGCTCGCGCCCACATCCGAGTGTATCTCGAAGGCAAAATCCAAAGCGGTAGCGTTTGATGGTAATTGGATCAAAGCGCCTTTTGGTGTGAAGATGAAGATCTCGTCGCTAAACAAGTTCATCTTAAAATCATCCAGAAAGTCGAGCGCGTTCGAGTCCGGATTTTTGAGCATATCGCGTACCTTTTGCACCCATTGGTCCAAACCGCTATCTGTTGATGCTTCTTTGTATTTCCAATGCGCTGCGAAACCTTTTTCGGCAATTTCGTTCATCCGCTTGGTGCGGATCTGTACCTCAACCCACTGGCCGCGCGGTCCCATTACCGTAGTGTGCAGCGATTCGTAACCGTTTGCTTTGGGCGATGAGATCCAATCGCGCAAACGATCGGGGTTGGGGCGGTATAAGTCGGTTATAATAGAATAAGCTTTCCAGCAGTCTGATTTTTCTTGCTCAGGCGGGCTATCCAGGATGATCCGGATGGCGAACAGATCATAAACCTCTTCAAACGGGATCGACTTTTTCTTCATCTTATTCCAGATGGAATGGATGGATTTTGGCCTGCCGAACAAATCGGCATGCACATCCTGGGCTACCAGTATTTTTTCTACCGGCTGAATAAAATCATGGATAAATTTTTCCCGCTCGGTTTTTTTCTCGTTCAGTTTTAATTTGATGAACTGGTAAGTTTCGCGCTCGGTGTATTTCATCGAGAGGTCTTCCAATTCTGACTTTATGGCATACAATCCCAAACGGTGTGCCAGCGGGGCATACAAATAAACCGTTTCTGATGATAGTTTTAACTGCTTATCACGGGGCATAAACTCCATGGTACGCATGTTATGCAACCTATCGGCCAGTTTGATCAGTATCACCCGCACATCATCAGCCAGCGTAAGCAGCATCTTACGGAAGTTCTCGGCCTGTAACGAGCTGTTGGTATCAAATACGCCCGATATTTTGGTAAGCCCGTCAATAATTTTGGCTACTTTTTTACCAAAATCATGTTCAATATCATCTAAGGTAACATCGGTATCCTCAACAACATCGTGCAGCAAAGCACAAACTATAGATGTTGTACCCAATCCAATTTCTTCGGCGGCAATTTGTGCAACGGCTATGGGGTGGTATATATAAGGCTCGCCACTTTTGCGGCGCATGCTTTGGTGGCTCTCCAGCGCAAGGTCAAAAGCCTTGCGTATCATGGTTTTATCGCCCTTTTGCATGGTGGGCTTACAGGCGCGTAGCAAAGCGCGGTATCTTTTTAGTATCTCGTTCTTCTCAGCTTCCAGGTCAATCACTAACTCTTTCATTCGGTGGCTCCGGTATAAATAAAATCATTGCAATATAATTGCAACAAACTATAATTTGTATCTTTAATATAATAAACTCAAAAAAATAGCATTAATTTTGTTGTAAGTAAAAATATGAAATTAATCGGGTATTTATTAGCGTTTAGCTGCTTCCTCACATGTGCTCATGCTCAGGATGTTAAACCCGTTTGGCCCAAATTAGGCAAAAACGATACCATTAAGGTAGCTACTGCCATATTGGATGGCCAGATAGTACCATGGATAATGGCCAAAGAAACCTACATACGTGATGGCCGTGTTTTTAAAACTCCCGAAGACCGGATGAATTACTTCCGCCTGCGTTATAATGTGCTTAAGGTTGAGCCTTATGCCATATATGCCGGCAACCGTTACCGCCAGTTAGAGCGCGACCTGGCTACCACCGCCGATAAAAAGCGCCAGAAAGAAATGGTGAAGACCTGCGAAAAGGAAATTAAAGACCTGTTTAAGCACGAAATAGAGAATATGAGTATCACCCAGGGCGAAATACTGATCAAACTGGTGAACCGCGAAACCGGCGATACAAGTTTTCAATTGGTGAAAGAACTAAAAGGTGGTATTAATGCGTTTATGTTTCAATCACTGGCACGATTATTCGGCCATAATTTGAAACAAACCTATGATCCGCAGGAAGAACACGATATTGAATCGATACTGAACGCGTCGGGTTATTTATACCACCGAAACTAAAATGGACGAGAAAAACGTTTACCGGTTTAACGTTGAAAAGTTAAGCGGGGAAGAAGTTAGTTTAGCTAACTACAAAGATAAAGTTCTTTTAATTGTGAATACGGCATCAGAGTGTAGCTTCACACCGCAACTCACCGATCTGGAAACGTTGCGCAAAGAGATGGAGGGTCAGGATTTTGAGATCCTCGCTTTCCCATCAAACGATTTTGGCGGGCAAGAGCCCCTGGAAGGTAAATCAATAGCCGCTTTTTGCGAGGTAAATCACCATGCGCACTATTCAATTTTTAATAAACTGAGGGTTAGGGGCGAATACGCGCATCCGCTGTTCAAATTTTTAGCCGACAAAAAAGCAAACGGCCACGTAGGTACAAAACCGCGCTGGAACTTTCACAAATACTTAATTAACAAAAAGGGCGAAGTGGTTGATTTCTTTTTCCCGTTCACCAACCCAACCTCATCCAAAGTAAAAAAGCGTATTGTGCGCTTACTTTCTGCTGATCAATAAAAATGCAAAAATTAGATATTCTTGTTATAGCCGTTCACCCTGATGATGCCGAATTAGGCTGCTCGGGCACTATATTAAAACATGTTGCCCTGGGCCACAAAGTTGGTATTGTTGATTTAACGCAAGGCGAATTAGGCACCCGCGGCTCCGCCGAGATCCGCATGCAGGAAGCCGATGCCGCCGCCAAAGTTTTAGGACTAACCATCCGCGAAAACTTAGAATTAGCCGATGGCTTTTTTAAGAACGACCAGGAGCACCAATTAAAAGTTATCGCCGCCATCCGTAAATACCAGCCCGATATTGTAATTACCAATGCCTATTACGACAGGCACCCCGATCATGGCCGTGCCAGCGAACTGGTTGTAGACTCGTGTTTTTTATCCGGCTTACGCAAGATAGAAACCCGTGTTGATGGCAAATTACAAAAGGAATGGCGACCAAATCTTTTACTTCACTTTATTCAGGATCAATACATTCAGCCCGATATTGTGGTTGATATTACCGAATACTGGGATAAAAAGATAGAAAGCATACAGGCCTACGGCTCGCAATTTTACAACCCGGAGTGGAAAGAAGAGCACCAAACGTACATTTCCTCATCCGATTTTTACCCCATTGTTGAGGGCCGCGCCCGCGAAATGGGTAAAGTAATAGGCGCCCGCTACGGCGAAGGTTTTTTATCAAAACGAATTTTAGGCGTTGATAATTTGATGAGCCTCAGGTAGTTTTTTAACCACAGAGTTCACAGCGTTTTTACACAGAGGGGCACAGAGAAATTAATCTCTGTGTCCCTCTGTTTTTTTCGCTTCTCTGTGAACTCTGTGGTTAAAAAACTGCACTCAATCATAATAAGAGAAAGTAGTTAGCAAATCAACATGTAGACCAGCATTGGTGCCGTTGGTGTAAGCAAAGTCACCGCTTTTTGTCAATGGCCTTGCTTGGGCATCGTAAGTGTAAGAATAATCTATTGTATAGTTATCGCCATCCCCGGTGTGAGTCATATGCCGCGGATTGTTCATTTGCAAGTGTACCGATGGTAAAAGTATAAGGTTGAGGAAATATGGGTTGATATGCAGCAGCGAAAAGCCATCCGCATTTAATTTGTCATCGTAATTTTCATATTTATCCTCATAATGGGATAGGGTTTGTGAGTTGGTGGGTGAGCTTGTGTATTTAATTCTCTCTAAATTACCATCTGCATAATAGCTAAACTCCAATATCATTTCTGTCGCAAAAGCGGTATTACTTACTTTTACATCCCACTCCAGTTTTTGCAGCTGTTTGGATGGGAAATAGGTTAAAAGGCACTTCCTATATAAAACGCCATTTTTATCAATTACCCTGATACCGGTTAAATTATCATGATCATAATCGTATTCCATTTTATCCTTTTTGGTATCAAAAGGAACATCTTTGTTCATAGCCATTTCACTTACTTTTTTATCGGTATAAGTAAGGTGGTAAAAGCTTAAGCCAGAGGCGAAAGCAGCTTTGGTGATATACCCTGAGTCATTATAATCAAAGTGATAATAAGGCGAAGGAAGCCTGTTTACTATCATATCCTTTAATTTGAGTACGGGTTTATCCGAAGATATAATAGATTTCAAAACAGGTTGTTCTGCTTGTTTTCGGCACGCGGTAATGGTAATAACCAAAAGAAATAATAGTAGGTTTTTTGCTTTCATAGTAGTTGATATTTAAAAGCACAGTTAAATGCTAAATCAAATACATTACGCCGTATTATACATTACAGTTGCCTCGTTGGTTAATTCGATATGACATATCTTTTACCATAATATAAAACACGTTGCATAATTTGCCGTTAATCAGGATAACCAAACCTAAATTATGGCTAATATATTTTCAAAAGCCCGCGGGCTGTTCCACCTTTTTCAATCTATTGATATTGATCAAATGAGCAAACTCGCGTCCAAAATAGATCTGGGCGAAGTGATGGCAGCCGTTGGCAAATTAGATGACAACCAGCTTGGCGCCGTAGTTAAAATGCTGAAAGGCGACCACCACCACAAAGAACTCCCACCCATTGAAGGTGATTTTTACCATTTAGGACAAGCCTTAACCGACGAGGAGCGCGAACTGCAACTCAAAGTACGAGCCTTTATGGAGAAGGAAATTAAACCCATTGTCAACGAATACTGGCTCAAGGCCGAGTTCCCGTTCGAGATCATACCCAAACTGGCCGAACTAAACATTTGCGGTTTAACCTACGAGGGTTATGGCTGCCCCAATAAATCATTTTTAATGGAAGGTATACTGGCTATGGAAATGGCTCGTATTGATACTTCCATCTCCACCTTTTTTGGCGTGCAAAGCGGCCTGTGCATGGGTTCTATTTACCTCTGCGGATCGGACGAGCAAAAGCAGGAATGGTTGCCCCAATTACAGCAGTTTAAAGCGATAGGAGCCTTCGGTTTAACCGAGCCCGAAGTTGGATCGGCAGCGGCCGGAGGGTTAACCACAACGGCTAAACGCAACGGCGATACCTGGGTGCTAAACGGTCAAAAAAAATGGATAGGCAACGCCACCTTTGCCGATGTTATTGTGATATGGGCGCGTGATCTGGATGATAACCAGGTAAAAGGGTTTTTATTGCGAAAAGATACACCCGGCTTTACTGTCGAAAAAATAAAGGATAAAATGGCCCTCCGCATTGTGCAAAACGGGTTGATCACCTTAACCAATTGCGAGGTGCAGGAAGTTGACAGGCTGCAAAACGCCAATTCGTTTAAAGATACCGCCAAAGTATTACAAATGACCCGCGCCGGAGTAGCCTGGCAGGCCGTAGGCTGCGCCCGTGGCGCTTACGAAGCCGCTTTAGATTATACCCGCAAGCGTAAACAGTTTGGCAAGCCCATCGCGTCGTTCCAGTTGATACAGAATCATTTGGTCGAGATGTTGTCAAACCTTACGGCGATGCAAACCTTGTGTTTCCGCTTATCACAATTGCAGGACGAAGGTAAGCTGAAGGATGAACATGCATCTCTGGCTAAAGTATTTTGCTCTTTACGCACCCGCGATGTGGTGAGCCGAGCGCGCGAAGTAATGGGTGGTAATGGTATTTTACTGGAGTATGATGTGGCCCGCTTTGTTGCCGATGCCGAAGCCATCTATTCGTACGAGGGTACTAAAGAAATTAATTCGCTGATAGTTGGCCGTGCCATAACTGGCTTTAGCGCTTTTGTTTAGGTAGTTAGGTTAAGAATATCAATCAAAAATGTCATTTCGATAGAGACAGGGCTGGGGAGTGCGGTTGCGCGAAAGAGAAATCTTCTGCGATTAACAAGATGAAGTGCATGAAGCAGAAGATTTCTCCTCCCCCAGTGCTTTTTCCATCGCTGTTCGTCGAAATGACAAACTCTTATTCCCAACTCATAAAACAAAAGAGCCGGTATATGGGGTTATACCGGCTCTTTTGTTTTAGTATTTAACGTAATCGAAGCGATTGTTATCGTTATTGCGCTCGCGTTTTAGTTTCTTTTCGTTCGCGAGTTTTAGCAGGATGCCTGATAATTCTGATGTTTTAAAGTCAGAATCATATTGATCCTTACAGTAATTAGCTATACCGGCAATTGAACGGGGAACGTCAAAAAAGTCGGTATGGATAATTTGGTTTAAAATTTTGGTAGCGCCTGGTTTTTTACGACCTCTTACTCTGCCATCTGCACCATCTTCTGATGATTGGAAATTGCGGGTACGGCGTTCTTGCAGTTTGAAATCGCCGTCTTCGTGCCTGTCGCTTTCCATAATACTATCCAATAAGCGGTCTATTATTTTGACCTGGACAGCCTCTGATTTAAAGGCGTTTACAACTTCGGAGATCTCTAATAACTGTTTTCTTAATTTTTCGGTGTGTTTGCTCATGTTGGAGTTTTTAATTCATTATATGCTTAAATCGTTATGGGCGCGTTGGGGAGTGCTCATTATCTGTTCGTTGTGCAAAATTATATATAAAAATCGAGTATAATTATGTATTTAAAGTAATTATACATCTAAACAACGCTCAAAATGATTAAAAGTGTGTATTATAATAAAAATAATTTTGAACATTCCTGTTACATTCTTTACACTATAAAAATTTAATTATAACAATATTTTATTCATTATTATTAGTCCCTCATCTATATCCTGTTTGGTCATGGTTAGTGCTGGCCTAAAGCGGATGGTATGTGTACCGCAACCTAAAAACATCACATTGTGATCTAATCCTTTATGTATAAAGTTATCGCGGGTTTCCTTGTCCGGAAAATCAAACGCGGTGAGTAAGCCACGGCCGCGCACATTGCTTATTATCTCGTATTTTTCGGATAGCTTATTCAGTTGTTGCTGTAAATAGTTTCCGCAATCTGCCGCGTTATCACAAAGCTTATCTTCGGCTATTATCTCCAATATTTTTGTTGATCTAACCATATCTACCAAACTACCGCCCCAGGTTGAATTAATGCGCGATGGTACGTTAAACACATTCCCCTCAATCTCATCAACCTTTTTACCGGCTAAAATGCCACATACCTGCATCTTTTTACCAAAAACTAAAATATCGGGCCGGGCGTGTTCGCCAAAATGCTCGTGGCACCAAAACTTCCCGGTAAGGCCAACACCCGTTTGTATCTCATCGTATATCAGCATGGCCTCGTTATCGTCGGCCAGTACACGCAACTGTTCCAAAAACTCTTTACGTACGTGATTATCACCACCTTCAGATTGTATGGGCTCAATTATTATTGCACAAACCTCATCTTTATTATCCGCGAAAGCCTGCTTGATCTGCGCTATCGAAACAGCTTCTCTGCGCAACAGATCATCCTGCTTGTCGGCCGTGTCGGGGAAACTCATAACAGGTATACTAATCCGGGGCCAATCAAACTGGGCATACCATTTGGTTTTCTCTGGCGATGTATTGGTGAGGCTCATGGTATAACCTGTGCGGCCATGAAAAGCGTGCTCAAAGTGGATCACCTTAAAGCCTTTTTCGCTATTGTAACCTTTGGCAAAGTTTTTTTGCACCTTCCAATCCATCGCTACCTTCAAAGCATTCTCGATAGCCACGCCACCGCCCGAAATAAAGAAGGCATGCGGAAGGTAATCGGGTATGCCAACTTTATCAAACGTTTTGATGAACTGGGCGTACTGCTCGGTATAAATATCAGAGTTTGAAGGGTTGGTAAGCGCGGCCAGCATCAGGCTCTTTTTAAAGGCTTCGTCGTTTACCATTTTAGGATGATTATAGCCCAGTGGTACCGATGCGAAACAGGTAAAAAAATCGAGTAGTTTACGATCGTGTTTTGAATCGTGAATGTAAACGCCCTGGCTTTTTTCCATATCAAAGGTAAGGTCGAAACCGTCGGCCAAAATATGTTTTTTTAAAACGGACTGAACATCGGCTGGAGCAACAGAAAGGTTGTACATATGTAAGATGGATTTATCCAAATTTACTAAAATGCCTTAATTTATGCAAATTAGGCTGTTTTTGAACCCGTGGGTTCAAAATACAACTTTAAATTGTTTAAAGTTGGTTTTTGAACTGAACGTGAAAATAGTTGCTCTGAATTTTTGGATGGAAATTTTATAGGTCTGCTTAAATAGCTATCATTTTGGATTGGTGGCCTTTCAATTTTCACCATCACGTCATTTCGAGGTACGAAGCAATCTCTTTAGGACAAGCGGACTCTACAAGTTTACCATATGCAATGTATACCAACATGGTGATTGACTTAAAGAGATTGCTTCGTACCTCGCAATAACATAGTGGAGATGTTGTGTACTCTGTGGTTAAAACATTAAGCTATAAACTTATCCATCATCCCAAACAACCCCAAAACACCGCCGGTATGTATGGCTAATATGGAAGAACCGGGCTTAAAGTATCCGGCTCGGGCCAGATCAAAAATACTATAGAACATTTTGCCGGTATACACAGGCTCTATAACAATGCCTGTATCTTGTACAAACTGCTCAATAAACCGGATTAGTTGGGGCGTAGTTTTAGCGTAACCGCCAAAGTGATAATCAAGATGTAATTGGTAGGGGGTAGGGTTTGTTAAATACCGGTCAATTTCGGCAGCCATAAAGCCACCATTTTTAAAAACAGGCACGGCATGAAATTGGGTGTTGAGTTTATTGTTGCTGATGCCGTTAATAATACCTGCCGCGGTAGTCCCCGTTCCGCAGGCGCAGAAGATATGATCGAAGGGTTGCTCTAATTCGTTTATCAATTCGCTGCAACCTTGCGCGGCTTCGGCAGACGCGCCGCCTTCGTCAATAAAAAAGGCGTTATCATCATCACCAAAATACTTGCCGAATAGTTGTTGCTTATCGCGATAAGCCTCCCTATCAACAAATAACAGTTTCATCCCGTGCAAACGGCATAAAAACAGGTGGGTGTTGCTCACCTCTTCGCCGCGGACAATGCCCGTGCTTTGGAAACCAAATAATGCTGCCGCTGCCGCGGTAGCCAGCAAGTGGTTTGAGTAAGCACCACCAAAAGTTACCAAATGGTTTTTACCCTGGCTTTGTGCTTTTTTAAGAATGTATTTGAGTTTGCGCCATTTATTGCCCGATATGAGGGGGTGGATCAGGTCGTCGCGCTTTATAAAAACATTTAAGCCCCGTTCTGTAAAAACCGGGTTATCGATTTTTTGAACGGGGCTATAAATTTGAAGATCTATCAAGTATGGATCAAATTAGAAACCAAGACCGATACCACCATTAAATGATTGGTATTCGGCAAAGCTATATGAACCATAAATTTTAAGGAAAAACAAGCTCATTTGGAAACCAACATCGGCACGGGCACCGCTGGTTGCTGCAGCAGAACTGTTAATTGTAATAGGATCGGGAGTGGTTGTATACTTAGGTTTACCTGTAATAGGATCGGCACCTGTTACAAACGGGAAGTTACCTTTTAATCCTACATCGGTTTTGCTGGTTAAATAGCCAACTGAAACAAACGGTGTAAAAAATAATAATTTTTTAGATAAAATGATCTGAGCGTTCCAGCCGCTAAAGTCACCTTGTAGTTTTTGATTGCTGTAATCCTGGCTGCCACTTGTACCTGCGTTATTGGCATCTGGCTTAACATCTAATGTTTTGGTATAGCTTAGGTGAGTATAGCCAACTGCTAAAGCAAGATCGAAAGGTATTACATGACTTGCAGTACCAAAATCGCCCGAGAAGTTGTGTTTCAAACCTACACCAAACATACCTAATGAACCAACATCGCTATTAACTTGAAAAGTTGGGATTACACGCAAGGTAATATCGGTGCTTTTAATTAAACCTACAGTTAATTGAACTTGTGGTGCAGGGATAATTGTGCTAACGGCATCAGGCAGTTTAGTGTCATATTTTCCTAACGCTGGGTTTTTAGGATCGTTGTAATAGGTAATATTTTGGCCAACAGCACCATTACGGCCGCCAAAGGTTGGCGACAGTGATTGCCCTGAATTGGTAGGCCTAATGTTTGTTAAATTTAAAGAGTTAATATCAAAAGCCCTGTCTGCATCCGGAACAATACTGCCCGTTGCACTTACTCTGATAGCGAAGCGTAAAAACTTTTGTGTTTTGGCAGTATTTGTCCACCCACCATTCAATCCATTACCAAAGCCTTTGAACAATGGATTGGTATAAGCATTAAGTAATGCGTTAACATCCGAAGGGCCACCCTTAAAAATTCCAGATATATCCTGCGCGTTTGTTTTGCTGATGCACAAGGCACCCAATACAATTAAAGTAAAGATTTTTTTCATGTTTAAGTAATTAAGGTTTATGGTTTGTAACTATTTTGTAAACAAAACTACAATTATTTTTTAATAAAATAATATACCCTAAAATGGGTATTTTTGCCGCCAATGAACAACGAAGCCGAATTAGACGAACAGGAAGACCAGGATTTATTTGAACACCTGCGTGTAGTTGTTGATAAAGGCCAGCATTTATTGCGCATTGATAAGTTTTTGATGCACAAGGTTGAGAATGCATCGCGCAACCGCATACAAAACGCAATTGAGCTGGGTAATGTACTGGTTAATGATAAAGCCACAAAATCAAACTATAAGGTAAAACCACTGGATGTGATACAGGTAGTATTGCCGCATCCGCCGCGTGATACCGAGGTTTACCCCGAGAACATCCCGATAAATATTGTTTACGAAGATGATGATGTACTGGTGGTAAACAAAGCCGCCGGAATGGTGGTGCACCCCGGCTACAATAATTATACGGGCACGTTGGTTAATGCCCTTGTTTATCACTTTGACCAGTTACCTACCATGCCGGGTAACGATGGCCGCCCCGGTTTGGTTCACCGGATTGATAAGGATACATCGGGCTTGTTGCTCATCAGCAAAAACGAGCGCGCCATGACCTGGCTTGCCCGTCAGTTTTATGAGCACACCATTACCCGCAAATATACCGCACTGGCCTGGGGAGATATTGAAACCGATGGCACCGTTACCGGATACATTAACCGCAGTATTAAAGACAGACGCGTGCAGAGCATTTATGATGATCCCGAAAAGGGAAAATGGAGCGTTACCCATTACCGGGTTTTAGAGCGCATGAATTATGTTACCCTTATTGAGTGCCAGCTGGAAACGGGCCGTACCCACCAGATCCGCGCGCACATGAAACACATTGGCCACCCGCTGTTTAGCGATGCTACCTACGGCGGCGATCATATTTTAAAAGGAACTATTTTTAATAAATACAAACAATTTGTTGAAAATTGCTTTGCATTAATGCCCAGGCAGGCATTGCATGCCCAAACTTTAGGATTTATACACCCAACAACACGTAAATACATGCATTTTGAAGCGCCCTTACCGGCAGATTTTGTTGCCGTTTTAGATAAATGGCAAAAATATATGCAGGCTGATATTTAATTAGAAGCAAGAATCAAGAGCCAAGAACCAAGAAAAAGCGAAATGATGAAAAAAGTGATCGATCAATCAGCAACAAAAATTATTGCAGAGCCAAAAGTCTTGACTCTTGCTTCTTGACTCTTGATTCTATTTTAAAAGATGACACCGAATCTGATCAATTATAACGGCGAAATACTGCCTGCCGATACCAAACTACTCGGTATATCTAACCGGGGTTTTAGGTATGGGGATGGTTTGTTCGAGAGCATGCGCATGATGAAAGGCAAACTCAAGTTTGTTGACTTGCATGCCGAGCGGTTGCAAAAAGGTATGCGTGCGCTACATATTGATGGCTACTCGCAAATGGACGCTTATTTTTTGAAAGAGAAAGCCGAAGAGTTAGCCAGTCGTAATAAAGCCAAGCACGCCCGCCTGCGCCTCACCGTTTACCGCGATGCCGAAGGTTTATATACACCCACTCAAAATAAAAACGGTTACTGCCTTGAGCTGCAACATGTTGATGAGCCCCGCTATTTTTTAAACACCAAAGGCCTCATTATGGATATGTATACCGATATGCCCAAGGCTATCAACATGCTATCCAACTATAAAACCTGTAACTCGCAGCTCTACGTAATGGCCGGTTTATTTAAGGCGCAAAACAGGCTGGACGAAGCCTTTATTTTAAACCAAAACGGATTTTTGTGCGAAACCATTAGCGCTAACGTATTTGTATTATACCAAAACCATTTATACACTCCCGCTTTAAGCGAAGGCTGCATAGGCGGTGTAATGCGCCAGGTAGTAATAGATTTAGCCATAGCCAACAACGTACCCATGACCGAGGCCCAGCTCGATCCCGAAATACTCAACCAGGCCGACGAGGTATTCATCACCAACGCCACCCGCGGCATACAATGGGTAATGGGCTTCGGCCGCAAACGCTACTTTAACGAAACAAGTAAGCTGTTGATGGAAGCGCTGAATAGGTTGTAGAATTAAACTATATTCTTATTGTCATCTCGAAACGATAGTGAGAGATCTTCTGCGGTTTAAAGGTTACCGATTGTTATTGAGCAGAAGATTTCTCTCTCGTACCCTGCCTGCCGGCAGGCAGGGTCGTTCTATGACACGGTGTATTATTATTAGCCAACTACCTCTTTTGCATTTATAGTTTCCAAAATCCCGTCCCAAAAATCAATACGGGCTTGCAGGGCTTGTTTTACGGCCTGGGTTGCCTGTTGCCAGTGTTGGTCGTTTTCGCCGCAAAGTTCGGCTGTCATTTGATAGGCTAATTGGGAGTGGTGGTCGCCATCAACTTCGATGTGCCTTTCCAGGTAATATAATAAGGTATCAACCTTGCCGGGAAATTGCGCGTTGATCTCTTTCACCATGCTGATAAACATGGATGGGATCAAATCTTCTCTGCCAAAAGTAAAAACGGCCGCCTGTATATAATCAGGCGTGCGGTTAATCACATCAAAAGTATGCTGTACAAAGTTTGATGCAGCTGTGGTAACTTCTTCGGCTTTCAGTGCTTCGCTAACGGTTAAGCCATCTTTAATTTGGTCTAATAAGGTGTTGATGGCTACATTACTGCATCCGGCTTGTGCCATAGCTTTTAAATAAAGCTCAAAATGACTGGTGCGGTTTCCCGCTTCGTCAATATCACTTTCTTCGCCGGCAACGATCTCGTTAATCAGGTAACGGGTATTGGCGCTGCCAACCGGCACCCAGGGCAAAGTAACGCAGGTTAGTTTTTGTTGTAACGATTTTAGCAACGACATAAAATCCCAAACGGCAAACACATGGTGCTCCATAAAAACCTGCAAGGCATCAATACTGGTAATATTTTTATAAAGCGGGTGATTAATTAACTGAGCGCGTAAAGGTTCTATCTCCTGGTTCAGTTTGCTTATGCGGGCGTTTGCATACATGGTGTTTTAACTTTGGCGCAAGTATCGGAATAACAGCCCGGCTGGTTTTAATCTATGTTTCCTTTTTACTTTAAAGTGATGAATAGCGTATGCTTTAAACATTCCATCTTTTATGAGTAACATTGTTAGAGTAACACCATCTAAATAAATATAAACCTTAAACTACATGAGATCATCAAGAAAATTAATTTTGGCTGTATTGATTTGTTTGGGATGTCTATCATGCGGATCTGACAAAGAAAAAGGACACCCATCTGAACCAGTAACATTAACATCGGAAGATGATAGCGATGTAATGTCGTTTAAAAGGGGAGGCCCCGGTAATATGGTTAATACTATCTATGGTAAATTGCTTGTAAAGCGGCCAGAACTTAAAAGGTTGGAGGATGATATGATTGCGAATGATCAAATGCAAACTGATAGTTTGAAGCAATTTGATATTTACCGAACTAAATCAAACCAGTACTATGCTTCGGCATTAGAAAATATTAAGGATATTAAAGATTCTGTTTTGCGGAAAGAGTTTGAAAAGTTCGTTACTCAAAACAAAACTAACTACGAGCATAAAATTTCAACCCAAACTACTTTGCTCGGGAATATTGAAAAGGCGGAACAGACTTTAAAGGATAACCGTGCCGTATTAAAACTTATAATCACACTACCAATTATAGAACAATATCAGCAAACTCAGTTGCCTGCCAATAAAAAGCTTGAGATTTTATTACAGGAAAAACAAAAGCTAATAAGCCGCACAAAAAAACTTGCATCAACGGGAGATTGAACCTACAACCTCACACCCCTTAAAAACTCCTCAATGCCCATCCGCTTTTTGCCTTCCAACTGCACATCGGTGGGGCAAATAAAACCATCGGTGCAGGCAAATTTCAAAAAGGTTTTATTATCAGTTAAAAAACCCCCGGCAGATATGCCCGGTTCGCTGTCATTTTTCTCGGCTTTAAATATTTTGAATACTTTGCCGTTGAGCTGCGTGTAAGCGGTAGGATAGGGACTTAAGCCACGGATGAGGTTAAATACCTTATCAATAGGTTGTACCCAATCTATCTGGCAGGTTTCTTTAAATAGTTTGGGGGCGTGTTTTAGTTCAACGCCTTCGGTAAGGTGTTCTTGGGGTTGTTCGGTATAGTTGCCGGTTTCAATGGCTTTAACGGTTTTAACCAATAGTTTGGCGCCAACTTCCATCAGGGTATCATGCAGGTCGCCGGCGGTATCGTTTTCGGCTATGGGTACGGTTTCGGTAAACAAAATATCGCCGGTATCAATTTCCTGCTTTAAAAAGAAGGTGCTTACCCCGCTGAATAGTTCACCATTAATAACGGCCCAATTAATAGGCGCGGCGCCACGGTAATGCGGCAATAACGATCCGTGTAAATTAATGGTCCCTTTTGGCGGCATGCTCCAAACCACTTCGGGCAGCATCCGGAAGGCTACCACAACCTGCAGATCGGCTTGCAGGGCTTTAAGCTCGGTTAAAAACTCAGGGTTCTTTAATTTTTCGGGCTGTAAAACTTTAAGGCCATTGGCAACCGCGTACTGCTTCACGGCAGACTCATTCAGCTTTTGCCCACGGCCAGCCGGTTTATCCGGAGCGGTTATTACACCTACTATATCAAAGCCCGATTTAACTAAAGCATCTAACGATGCCACCGCAAATTCGGGGGTGCCCATGAATATAATTTTCATTGTTGTGGATAGTTAATTGTTAGTACCGAATGGTGAGTAATAAGTAGCAGGTTTAGTTTAACCATTCACCACTCTCTATTCACCACTCACCACCTTATTTATAAAGCAAATACTGTACCCTCATTTTTTTGTACTTACTCAAACCGGGTTCCCAGCTTGCGCGGATCTCTTGTTCGGTTTTGCCGGATTCTATTTGTTTCTGTAATTCTTTTGTTCCGGCGAGTTTGGTAAAGTAGGGGATAAAGAAGTGAGCCTTATCGGGATAGTTTTTGTATAAGTTCAATATCCAGCTCAGGTTTAGTTTACCGCCTGTTTTTGGGTTATGTACATCGTACTTTTGCAGATCGATACCATAGCATAGCTGGCCTTTTAATGGCGGGTTATCACTCACCCCGGGAATGCTCACCGGCGTGAACGAAAAGCTGTACTGATCTTTAAGCAACGGTCCGCCAATAACCTGGAAAGGGAAAGTTGTACCACGGCCAAGGCTCAAACTTGTACCCTCAAAAAAACAAATACTGGGGTATAATAATACCGATTGTTGCGTACTTAAATTAGGCGAGGGATGAATAGGCAACGTATAAGGCGTTTGGTGCGTGTAATTAAGCAGCGGGATAATTTTTAAACGGCATTTTACTTTGTTTTTTAACCAGCCTTCGCCGTTTATCATTTGGGCGTATTCGGCGGGCGTCATACCGTGGGTTACGGGTATGGGGTGCATTCCTATGCCGGAGCGAAAGGCGGTATCCAGTACGGGGCCGTCAACAAAATAGCCGTTCGGGTTTGGGCGGTCCAGTATCATTACTTCGATGTTGTTTTCGGCGCAAGCCTCCATTACGTGGTGCAGGGTGGCGAAATAGGTGTAAAAACGCGCGCCCACATCCTGAATATCAAAAATTACTACGTCTAAACCTTTAAGCTCTTCGGGAGTTGGTTTATTGTGTTTGCCGTATAGCGATATGGCGGGGATGCCGGTTTTAGCATCAACCGCGTCGTCAATTTTAGCGCCATCACTTGCGTTACCGCGGAAACCATGCTCGGGGCCGAAGATCTTTTTGATCTTGATACCCAATTTGGGCAAAGTATCTATATCCGAAACCAGCTTACTGCTAATTACCGATGATTGGTTGATCACCATACCCACATTTTTACCTTTTAAATAGGGCAGGTAGGCGGCCGTTTGATCGGCTCCGGTTACAATGGCTTTAGTTTTCTGCGCTTTAAGCTGAGGAGCTGTACCCAACAGCATAACGATCAAAAAAAGGTATTTTTTCATAGATATTGATATTGTGTTGATTGGTTACCTATTAACCAATCAAAATTTCCGCATATTTGCTAAGGTACAAAAAATCGATTTCTGTTTTGAATTTTGCTTCATTTATAGCCTCCCGCATCTCGTTCCGCTCAAAGCGCACCTTCTCTAAAATGATAGTACGCATAGCCATTGCAGGCATTATGCTGGGTTTGGGTGTGATGATACTTTCGGTTGTGATAGTCAAAGGGTTTAAGAACGAGATCCGCGAGAAGATCCGCGGTTTTGCCGGTGATATCCAGGTTTCAAAACTGGATCTGAATGCATCTTACGAGAACTCACCCTTTGCCGTTGGCGATACCTTTATCAATAAATGCAAGGCCAATAAACGCATAGCTACCATTGCGCCTTATGCCACCAAAAGCGGTATTATCAAAGCCCATAATGAAATAGAGGGCGTAGTGATGAAGGGCGTTGATGCAACCTATAACTGGAGCTTTATTAAAACCGTGATGGAAGCGGGCCGGGTAATTGATTTTAGTGATTCGGTTAAAGCGAAGGGCGAGATCATGATATCACAGTACACAGCTAACCGGCTTAAACTAAAACTTGGCGAAGATTTTTTAATGTACTTTGTTCAGGAACCGCTGCGCAAACGTAAATTTAAAATTGTAGGTATTTTTGATGTTGGTGTGGAAGAGGTTGACAAAACCTTTGTCATCGGCGATCTGTCGCTCATTAAACGCCTAAACAACTGGAATGATAACCAAATAGGCGGCTACGAAATACGGGTGACCGACTTTGACAACCTAACGGCCATCAACTCTAACATTGGCGATATTATACCAACGGCCCTAAAATCGGTAACGGTTACAGAGAGCTATCAAACCGTGTTCGATTGGCTGCAACTGCTGGATGTAAACACCCGCATTATTTTGATCCTGATGTTACTGGTAGCGGTTATCAACATGATATCGGCCCTGCTCATCATGATACTGGAGCGCACCAGCATGATAGGCATGTTTAAAGCCATGGGCGCCACCAACTGGAATATCCAACAAATATTTTTAACCAACGCTTTTTATTTGATAGGCCTCGGCCTGATACTGGGCAACCTGTTTGGTGTGGGCCTGGGTTATTTTCAATTCAAAACCCACATATTCACGCTCGATCAATCATCCTACTACATGCGCTTTGTACCCATCCAAATTGATTGGGCCGATATTGTATTGCTTAACGTAGGCACATTGGTAATTTGCCTGGTGGTGTTGATCATCCCATCTATGCTGGTGAGTAGTATATCGCCGGTTAAGGCTATCCGGTTTAAGTAGAGCTAACCTATGTCATTTCGACTCCCCTATGTCATTTCGACGATAGGAGAAACTATTCTCTTGCGCAGTGTCTGTAGCAAAAGATTTCTCTCTCGTACCTCGTTCGATGACAGTAACCTTACTTTTTAGCCGGTGTGAAATTGAATTTTAGATTAATACCACCCGCGCCAAATTTCAAATCCTGCGAGCCTAAACCATTTAATGGATATTTCACAAAGGGCTCTATAATTAAGCGGTTAGTTTTACCAATAGGGTAGCCCATACCAAAAGCGAAGTTTAAGGTGCGCGCAAAATCGAACGTGTTTAAAAACGTGCGGGTTTGGGTATTGCGCTCGGTGTTGTTTGCCGAAAGGCCTGTGGAGGCCGGATAGTTATACGCAAACTGGTAAGTTTCTACAATATAAGTGCCCGAACTAAACCCCGCTGCAATGTAAGTATCACTTTTGGATAGCTGATATTTAAGGTTAATGGGAATATCTAAACCTATCAAACTGGCCTGGTAGTTACGCAATATCGGGTCTGAACTCGTGTTGGTAGACGATACGATAGTGCCCGATGGTGCGGTAGCTGCATAGCTGTTTGCGGAACTACTGCTATTCACAATACTCGCCGCAAGGTAACTCGTAGCTTTTTGCGGAACTTCTGAAGTATATTTCAACGAATTTTGACCAATAACCGCGCCCGTTAAAAGCTTAAGATTACCAACCAATTTAATTTCGGAAGCAAAACCGGCGCCCACGTTAAACTGGTTATCGCTACCCTTTGCGTAATTAAAGTAAGTAGCCGCGTAAATACCAAACTTTACTTTTTTATCAACAGGTTTGTAGGGTTTGGTATCGTTAGGTTTCAGCAGCGCGAATATCGGCTTTTTAATATCCTGAACAGGAGGCTTTACAAATTCGGGCTGTGTGGTTTTAGTATTTGTTGTGTTATTAGCTAAAACAGCACTATCAATGCCTTTTGGCCCGGTTTGTTTTGCTTGCTCTTTGTTTGGAACAACGGTAATAGTTTGAACACTTTTTCCGTTTACCGGATCACTATCGTTTTGATGCGCCGTAATATCCGCGCCCTTAATTTTTGTAACGTGTTTATTTATTGCTGCTTTGGCGATGTATTTATTACTTATCGTATCAATGCGTTTTAAATGAGTATGTTGATTTGCAATGATAGCAGGGTCAATAGTTTTTGGGGCCTTAGCATGATTATCATCTTTGGATGGTTTAACCTGATTATTGGTTTTAGATGTATTATCAGCAACCAAATTATCCTTACATGTTGTTTGTTTTGGCGCGTTAGTATCTGTGGTGATGGATTTAACAGGTTGACTAACCGGATGCCTGGCGCGAACGATATCATTCACCCGCGCACGGTTAAATAATGCTATCCCCACACTCAAAACAACCAATAGCAGGGCCGCTGCCGATGCCCACCATAACCAAAGCACACGGCGTTTTTCTTTCTCAGGATATTTTTCACGCAGAAGCGCCCAGCCTTCAGTGGCCGATTCATCTTCGTAATTATCGAAGACATCTGCTATGCGGTTTTTTAACCGGTCGTCAAATTCTTCGTTCATTGTATTCTGCTTTGTTAATCAATTCTCTTAATTTTTCTTTACCCCGGGTTAAATACACCCGCGATGAGCTTGCCGGTATCAGCAGTATATTCGCTATCTCATCATGACTGTAACCATCTATCTCGTATAAGTTAAATACCATGCGGTGCAGTTCGGGCAGTTTATCCAGCATGTTCAATATGTCGCGGGCATTTAACTGCTCAATTACTGTGGCGTTGTGGCCAATATGCTCGGCCATTTCCAGGTCCTCGTTCCAGAGGTGCTTTTTATCTTTGCGATATTTATCAATAGCCGTATTCACAATAATGCGGCGAAGCCAGGCTTTAAAAGGCTTATCAAAACTATATTGCCCTATCGAGTTAAACAGCTTGATAAAGCTATCGTTCACCACTTCCAAAGCATCATCACGGCTAACGCAATAACGCAAACCAATACCCATAGCATAGCCGTAGAAATGTTTATACAACATTTCCAGATGTTTTAGATCGCCGTTTTTGCATTGCCGGATCAGATCATCTTCCGTAATGCCGGGGGGTAGCTGCATTAATTGTTTTTAGTTCCGTTTTAATCTATACTGGCTAAATACGCTTAACTCACCAAGCCTGTACTGCTTAGTTAAGATCAAGCTATCGCCTTCAAAATGTTGTTGATAGTTACCCGTTAATGATAATATTGAGTTTTGACCGTTGCCCGGAGGCGTAACCGCTGCTGCGAACGTGATGCTATCCGCCCTGAACTGATAGGTGCCGGTGGTTGTTACCGGAGCAGAGTAACCCGTTGGCGAGATAGATACATTAGTTGCCGTATAAGCATCCTGAGTTAAGGTGATATCGGCAAGGGCCACGCCATGGTTGTAAACTACACCGCCCTCGCCATAAATTAATTTACCAGTGTACTTGCCCGCGAATGTTGGCGTGGCATCATTCTTTTTACAGGCGTTTACTGCAATAAGCATGCAAAAGCCCAATACTAATTTACTTAAATGCTGAGTTATAAAGCGTTCCATTTGGTTCAATTTATAAGCCTATACGTAAAGTTATAGCAATGTGCTACAGAGCGCTATAAAAATTATAATTTTTTGGCCTCATTCCAAAATTGGTCCATTTCGGCCAGGGTCATGTCTTTTAGTTGTTTACCATTTTCCTGCGCTTTGCTTTCGAGGTATTGGAAACGTTTGATGAATTTTTTATTGGTTTTTTCTAAAGCGTTTTCGGGGTTGATGTTGATGAAACGGGCATAGTTGATGAGCGAGAACAACAGATCGCCAAACTCACCTTCGGCTTTTTCGTGATCGATGATCTGATCATCAACAGCGTTAAATTCATCCCGAAACTCGCGCATTTCTTCTTCTACCTTATCCCAAACCTGGCTTTTTTCTTCCCAATCAAAACCTACGCCCCGGGCTTTCTCCTGTATGCGCGATGCCTTAACCAGCGCCGGTAACGATGATGGCACACCCGCCAATACCGATTTATTACCCTCTTTTAATTTCAACTGCTCCCAGTTGCGTTTAACATCTTCTTCATTCTGTACCTCCACATCGCTGTAAATATGGGGGTGGCGGTGTATCAGCTTTTCGCAGATGCCGTTTAACACATCAGTAATATTGAAGGCTCCGCTTTCTTCGCCAATTTTGGCGTAAAAAACCAGGTGCAGCATAATATCGCCCAGCTCTTTTTTAACTTCCTGTATATCACCATCCAAAATAGAATCCGATAGCTCATACGTTTCCTCAATAGTGAGGTGGCGCAGGCTTTCCATGGTTTGTTTCATATCCCATGGGCAATTTGCCCGCAGATCGTTCATGATGGAAAGCAGGCGTTCAAACGATGTTGCAGGTGTAGGGCCGTGTGCGGCAGGAGTTAGTGGCATGCGGTATATGATTATGAGCCACGAATTTCACCAATTAAATTGGATTGCACTAATGCATCAGGCTATTTTTGTCCCCCTCAACATCTCCCGCTTACCGGCCGCGCCGGGAGCCTTTTCTATTTTTAAGCCAAGCGTTTTGAGTTGTCGCTTTAAATTACCGGTAATAGCATAGGTAACAAATATACCGTTTGGTTTTAAATACTGAATGGTATGATTTATAGCTTCCTCATTCCACATTTCGGGTTGATGTAAGGATGCGAAGGCATCAAAGTAGATCACATCAAACTGAACATCCGCCCTGAAATCCATCAGTGTATTATGAGCCGTTTGTAATTGGATGTACGGGTTTAATTGAACCGGACTGGAAAGTGAAGCCACATATTGATCTGTAAACTGCTGCCATAAACCGGCGGAAGTATATTCGTTGTAACCAGTTTGACTGATCATCTCCCGCGAAAGCGGATGGGCCTCGATGCCAACATAGTTAAGATTGATTTGCTGTTTGATACAAAAATCGGCGCTAAGCAAAAAGTTTAAACCGGTACCAAAACCAACTTCCAAAATCGAAACTTCGCTAACCGTTTTATCCGCCAGATAATGCCTTAAACCCGAGTTTAAGAACACATGCTCGCTCTCTTGCAAGGCCCCATGTCGCGAATGATAATTTTCACCAACCTGCGGGTTGTAAATGGTTTTTGAACCGTCGGCGGTTTCAACGAAGTTTAGTTGATTGGTTGATTGGTTTGTTGGTTGATTAGTCATGCTGGTAATTCAAATTAAAGTTCAGTTGGATAAGTACCAATCAACAAACCAACTAATCAACAAATGAAACAATTGCTTCTCCCAGATCATAAACCGCGTTCAAATCGGTTTCGGCGGCTATAATGCTGCTGCCTGCCGCCGAGCGGTAGCCGGCAGCGCAATGCACAATAATGGGTTTATCGGTTGGTATTTCGGCTATACGGTCGCGCAATTCGGGTAAAGGGATATGGATGGCGTTCGCGAATATGGGCGTGTCTTTTACCTCGTTATCATTGCGGATATCTACTATTGTATAGTCACCGGGGTTTCTTCTAAAATAATCCAGATCCAGGTCTGATGAGCGTTGCAAGCCATTCTCGGGTATCAGCATCACACCTTTAATATTTTGCTCGTAGCCAATTTTGGCGGTCTTTTCCATCACGATATTCAGCTCCGCTTCGTTATGGGCTACCAGATAAAAAGATTCCTCCGGGTTTACTATCGATCCTAACCAGGTTTCAAATTTATCGCCGTTTTGCAGGTTGATTGAACCACGGATATGGCCATGCTTAAACTGTTTTTCAAAACGGATATCAATGATCAAAATACCATCTATCAGCTCGTTTGGTTTAACATGAGGGATGGCTTTAACAGCATCCCCAAAAGCTGCCGCACCTTGTTTATTCAAATCAACATCAAAACCAAAATAGCGGGGCACAAAGGGTTGGTCGTTGGTTAACAGGTTAACAAAAGTTAACTCATCCATCAATTGCAGTGCATAGTTTTCGCGCAATTCGCGGCCAATGGTACTATGCAAATCCGGGCTCATATTTTTACCACAAAGCGAGCCAGGGCCGTGAGCGGGATAAACGATCATATCCTCAGGCAATGTCATCAGTTTCTCCCTTGTAGAATGGTACATCTGCCTGGCGAGCTCTTCCTTTTTGGCGGTAATATTACCCGCGCTTTCGCGGAGATCGGGGCGGCCAACATCGCCAACAAAAAGCGTGTCGCCGGTAAAAATTACTTTATGGGCGCTCATCTCATCTTCGGCGATAATGCAGATAGAATCGGGCGAGTGGCCGGGGGTATTGACGGCTTTTAGTGAGATATCACCCAGATCAATGCAATCACCATCGTCGAAAGTTTGATGCGGATAAGCTGCCCCAACCAGTTTACTTACGTAGATGGTTGCCCCGGTTTGCTGATGGATCTCGAGGTGCGAACTCACAAAATCGGCATGGGGATGGGTTTCTATAACGGCTATTAACTCGGCGCCATGTTCGGCACAAAAATCGTAATAGGGTTGTGGGTTGCGGGCGGGATCAATAATCGCCATTTTGCCCTGGCTAATAATGGCATACGAGGCATGCGCCAAACCTGTATCGTAAAACTGATGAATGATCATTTGGGTGCAAAGATAATGTTATTACTTAACGCTCAAATATGCGTAAGGGTAGATATGCAAATGATTACAATGGTTTGAATTTGTAAAAGATTTAAACAAACAAAGCCCACCAAAAGCGGGCTTTGTTTGTTTAAAAACTCTGGACTAAGAACTCCAGACTAAACACTACCAGATCTTGATTCTATCCTCTGGTGCTTTGTACATTTTATCGCCGGGTTTAATATCAAATGCTTTGTACCAGGCATCAATATTAACTACGGTACCATCTGTACGGAATTTACCGGGTGAGTGTGGGTCGGTGTTAATTTGCTGGGCTAGGGCCTCTGGGCGCATAGAGCCTCTCCAAACTTGCGCGAACGATAGGAAGAAACGCTGATCTGGTGTAAAGCCATCTATCTTTGTGTTTGATTGGCCTTGCTTGGTTTTTTTGTAAGCATCATAAGCTACGTTAATACCACCTAAATCGGCAAGGTTTTCGCCTAAAGTTAAAGCGCCTTTAATGTGCAGGGTATCAACAGCAATAAAGCCATCAAACTCATCAACCACTTTTTGGGTGCGTACTTTAAATTTACCGTTATCATCTTTGGTCCACCAGTTACGCAGGGTACCGTCGCCATCATATTTGCTGCCTTGGTCGTCAAAACCGTGGGTCATTTCGTGGCCAATAACCACGCCAATACCACCGTAATTAACGGCATCATCGGCACCAAAATCAAAGAAAGGGAATTGTAATATACCTGCCGGGAAAACGATCTCGTTAGCAACAGGGCTGTAGTAAGCGTTAACGGTTGGCGGCGTCATGCCCCAGCGTTTTTTATCAACTGGTTTGCCTAACTGGCTCACGTTGTAGTTGTAGCTCCATTGGCCAATACGCTCTAAGTTACCCGCGTAATCGTTACGATCGATCACTAAACCGGCATAAGTTTGCCACTGATCGGGATAACCAATTTTTACAGTAAAGGCGGCTAATTTTTTTAATGCGCGGTCTTTAGTTTCCTGGCTCATCCAGTCTAAACGCTTAATACGCTCACCTAGGGTTTCGCGCAAATTGGCAACCAGGCCTTCCATGTATTTTTTAGCGGCGGGGGTAAAGTATTTTTCAACGTAAAGCTGACCCAATAATTCGCCAAGACTGCCATCAACCAGGGCCGACATGCGTTCTACCCGAGCGGTTTGTACCTTTTGACCAGATAAAACACTGTTAAATGCAAAGCTAGCTTTCACAAACGGAGAACTTAACGCGCTTGCAGAGCCTTTTAAGTTTTGCCATTTTAAATACACTTTCCAATCGGCAACAGGTGTTGAGGTAAGTAAGGCATCAACGCTTTTGTAAAATTCCGGCTGACCAACCAGAACAGTATCCTGGCCGCCCATTTTTAATTTTGGAAGTAATACTACCCAGTTTAAATTAGAGGTGGTTTTGCTAAAATCGGTTACGGCAATTTTATTGTAGTTGGCATTAGGGTCGCGCAAAGCGATACGGCTTCTTTGTGCCGTTGCCAATGCTTTCTCGATACCGAAAACAGTTGCTGAGTTTTTTTCAGCCTCTTCCGGGGTTGATCCCGTTAAGGTAAACAGCGTTACGATGTATTTTTTGTAAGCCGCTTGTATTTTTAAGGTACGAGGATCGCTGTTTAAATAATAATCACGATCGGGCAGGGAAGTACCGCCCTGGTAAAACGAAACTATGTTTACCTTAGGGTGTTTTGAATCCTGGCCAACTCCGGCCCTGAACAGCGGGCTACCGCTACCGGTTGAACGTTCAAAAACTATTTCGTTAACAACCTGTGGCAGGGTGCTAATTTTATCAATACGGGCCAGATCTGGTTTGATCGGATCGTAACCACGTTTTTCAATGGCAACGGTATCCATCGCACTGGCAAACAAATCGCCAACGCGTTGTTTTAAACTGCCTTTAGGCTGGCCCGGTGTTGCGCTAACATCATTTAACAGGGTTAGCAAGCTTTTAGTGTTTTGATCGCGCAGCGCAATAAAGCTTCCCCAACTGGTTTTATCAGCCGGAATAGCATTGGCTTTTATCCATGCGCCATTGGCATAGTCAAAAAAATCGTCGCCGGGTTTTACAGATGTATCCATATTAGCCGGGTCGATAAACTTTTTAGGTGGGTCGGCCTTTTTTGGTTGGTGCTTGCCGCCTTCAACAGCGAAAACACTGGCCGATAGGCAAACGGCGCCCGTAAGCATTAAGCTGGAAATTTTTAATTTCATTTTATGTATTTAGGATATTAATTACTCATTATGGTATAATACAGAACAGCAAAGGCGATTGCCCTTTGAGCCATTTGATTGGGTGATAAATAAGATCAGTTAAAAACTCTGTAAAAGTTTCAGGGTCTAAATATAGGGTTGTGATTTATTTAGTCCAAATGTTATTTTGAAATACTTGGTTATGGGATTGTAAAAATATTGTTGGATTTGAGAATCCGGATGTTCAATGTTGGATTTATCAGAAAGATTTAAGAGAAAATTATTGAGTTTCTTATCTCAAATCTCATATCTCAATACCTGTCTGCCGACAGGCAGGCTCAAATCTAAACTGATTTATTAGCTATGAACCATCAATGCAAAATCTTATTTTTGCGGGCTATGAGTATTTCTAAAACATATCAGCCTAAGCAAGCAGAAGATAAATGGTACAGTTACTGGATGGAGAATGGTTTTTTTAGGTCGGTGCCTGATGAGCGCGAACCTTATACCATTGTAATACCCCCGCCAAACGTTACCGGAGTGCTGCACATGGGCCATATGCTAAACAATACCATACAGGATGTATTGATCCGCCGTGCCCGTATGAAAGGCAAAAATGCCTGCTGGGTACCCGGAACAGACCATGCCAGCATAGCTACCGAAGCCAAGGTTGTTGCCATGCTGAAAGAAAAAGGCATCAATAAAAAAGACCTGAGCCGCGAAGAGTTTCTGGAATATGCTTTTGAGTGGAAAAATAAATACGGCGGTATCATATTAGATCAGCTGAAAAAACTGGGCGCATCATGCGATTGGGAGCGCACCCGTTTTACGATGGACCCCGATTTGAGCGAAGCCGTGATAGATACCTTTATCCACCTGTATAAAAAAGGATGGATATACCGTGGCATACGCATGGTGAACTGGGACCCACAAGGAAAGACCGCCGTTAGCGATGAAGAAGTTATCCGTAAAGAGGTTAATCAAAAGCTATATTATATTAAGTATCAGGTATCAAGTATCAAGTATCAAGATTTGAATGCTGGTGATGCAAATCAATCTAACGACTTGATACTTGATACTAACTACTTAACTATTGCTACCACCCGCCCCGAAACCATTATGGCTGATGCGGCTATCTGTATCAACCCTAATGATGAGCGCTACACCCATTTGCATGGGAAGAAAGTGCTTATCCCATTAATTGGCCGCGAGATACCGGTGATATTGGATGAGTATGTTACTATGGATTTTGGTACAGGCTGTTTAAAGGTAACACCAGCGCACGATCTGAATGATTATGAACTGGGTATTAAACATAACCTGCCCGTTATTGATATTTTAAACGATGATGGTACCCTGAACGAAAAGGCTACCATATTGGTTGGTGAAGACAGGTTTGCCGCCCGTAAAAAGATAGCTGTACTTTTAGAAGAAGCCGGTTCGTTAGAAAAGGTTGAAGAATACAAATCACAAGTAGGATATTCTGAGCGTACCAACGCCGTTATTGAGCCCAAGCTATCTATGCAATGGTTTTGCAAGATGGACGAAATGGCCGGGCCTGCTTTGGATTATGTGTTGAAGGGCGATATTAAACTGATCCCCGAAAAGTTCACCAACACCTACCGCCACTGGATGGAGAATGTGAAGGATTGGTGCATCAGTCGCCAGTTATGGTGGGGACAGCAAATACCGGCCTGGTATTTACCAAACGGTCAACACGTTGTAGCCAAAACGGTTGAGGAAGCGTTAGAAGAAGCTAATAAGCTGCAAGCTACAGGCTCCAAGCTGCAAGCATCAGACTTACGCCAGGACGAAGACGTGGTAGATACCTGGTTTTCATCATGGTTATGGCCAATATCTGTTTTTGATGGTTTTAAAGACCCGAATAACGAAGAGATCAGTTATTACTATCCTACAAATGACCTGGTTACCGCACCCGAAATTCTGTTTTTCTGGGTAGCGAGGATGATCATGGCCGGGCACGAGTTTAGGGGAGAGATACCGTTTAAAAATGTTTACCTAACTGGTATCGTTCGCGATAAGCTGGGCAGAAAAATGTCTAAATCATTAGGTAACTCGCCCGATCCTTTGGATCTGATCGAAAAATACGGCGCCGATGGCGTGAGGGTAGGGATGCTCTTATCATCCCCGGCAGGGAACGACTTAATGTTTGACGAAGGGCATTGTAAGCAGGGCAGCGCCTTTGCCAATAAAATATGGAATGCTTTTAACCTGATCAAAGGTTGGGAAGTTGACGAGCGTTTAACTAACCCTAACGCGGTTACCATCCAATGGTTTAACAGCAGGTTTAACCAGGCTTTGGTTGATATTGAGGAGCAGTTTAAGCAATACCGCTTATCCGAAGCCTTAATGAGTACCTATAAATTAGTATGGGACGATTTTTGCGCCTGGTACCTCGAAATGGTAAAACCAACCTACCAGGCCGGTGTTGAGAAGCAACAGATAGACAAAGAAACCTACGAGGCTACGATAGCTTTCTTCCAAAACATTCTGAAGGTATTACACCCCTTTACGCCATTTATTACCGAAGAATTATGGCACGATGAACTGTTTGGTGAAAGAACCGCGAAGGACTGCTGCATTGTTGCGCTATTACCCGCCATTGGGGAAATTGATGCACGTTTGATTGCTGAGATTGAAGTAGTTAAGACCGTTGTTTCTGAGGTAAGAAATGTACGGAACGCTAAACAGTTATCGCCAAAAGATAAATTGCCATTGGCTATTAAGGCTAATTCGGGCATTGATCATAAGCATTACTTTGCCATTTTAACTAAGCTTGGTAATTTGGAAGAGGTAACCTTTACCAACGATAAAATTGCCGGAGCGGCTTCGTTTTTGGTTGGTACCGATGAATTTTATATCGCCCTGGAGCAAAACATTGATGTTGATGCGGAAAAGATCCGCTTAAGCGAAGAACTGGTTTATCTGCAAGGCTTCTTAAAATCTATAGAATCTAAACTGGGTAACGAACGCTTTATGCAGAATGCCAAGCCCGAAATTGTAAATAACGAGCTAAAGAAAAAAGCCGACGCGGAAACCAAGATCACCATTATAAAAGAAAGTTTGAGCGCGCTTAGTGCGTAATTGGCAGGTTAATTGTAATACTTTACCAGGAAAATCAAAAATTTTGTTGATTTTTTTTGCAATGTAAGTGTTTGCTAATATATTGTGCTTTAATGTAATATATTTGCTGACCCCAATTATTTAATACTACGCGCGTAAATGAGCAAAAACATAAGTTTATTTAACTTATCGGTAAAAAGAATACTGTCCGAGAGCGATTCAATTCTTGATCAGGCACGTATCCGTTTAATTTATTACGGTTTGCTGCTTGCTTTTTTAGGGTTGGTGGCTGTAATACCCAACGTATATAGTTTGCATGCCAATATGCAAACCAACATTGGTATCCTTTTGCTTTTCACCTTACTTATATTATTCAAATATTTTACCTGGAACCCCGATTTTATAGCGGTATCACACGTTCTGCTTATTATCGGGACGCTGTTAGTTACCACAGTTATTTTTGTGGTGTTTCAGGATGTTAATATCATTGTTATCCAATTGGTAATTCTGATCATTTTGTTTGGGTATTATATGTTGGGGACACGATGGGGAACCATCTACTCGCTCATTAACCTTTCGGTGATGCTTTTTTATATGGTTGGGGTAAATTCTAACCACCTGATGAGCCAGATACGGCCCGAAAAGCTGGACAGCTACACCATTACGGTTGTGGTGTTTTTTAACTTTATCCTCATTATGTTTATTCAGGGGCACTTTTATGGGGCCTTTTTGAGAAACATCAAACAACTGAAAGATTTTGCCGATTCGGAAAAGCAATTGAGCGAGAAGCTGGGCCATGCCATGCACCGGTCCGAGAAATCGTCGCAGGTTCAGTCGGAGTTCCTTTCAACCATGTCGCACGAGATCCGTACCCCGTTAAACGCGGTCATCGGTATGAGCAACCTGTTGCTGATGGAAAGCCCGAGGCCGGATCAGAAAGAGAACTTAGAGATACTTCGTTTTTCGGCAGGAAACCTGTTAACACTGGTTAATGATGTGCTTGATTTTAACAAGATAGAATCGGGCAAGATCACTTTCGAAAACATCAAATTTAACCTTGACGAGCTGATGCAGAACATTTGCGGCGGCCAGATGATGAAAGCCGAAGAAAAAGGGCTAACCTTCCAACTACATGTAGATAGTTATTTAAAAACCCGCTATTTAATTGGCGACCCAACCCGCTTATCGCAAATTATATTTAACCTGGTTAGTAATGCCATTAAATTTACTACCCGTGGTACGGTAAAAGTAAGCGTAAGCTGTATTGAAGACAGGCATAACGAAGCAACCATCAAATTTTCCATCCGCGATTCGGGTATCGGTATTGCCGAGGATAAGATAGCCGCTATATTTGAACCCTTTACGCAAGAATCTATCACCACTACACGCCAGTTTGGCGGTACAGGTTTGGGTTTATCAATTGTAAAACGCTTGCTTGATTTGCAGGGAGGCACTATACAGGTAACCAGCGAAATAGGTATAGGATCGGAGTTTTCGGTAACGATGGAGTTCCCGGTATCAACAGATATGATTACGCCGGAAGAGAAGATCAAGAAGCTTGCCGTTCCGGATGCCGGCCGTGCCAATGGTACTTTCCAGATCAGCAAGCTACAGGTTTTAATTGCCGAGGATAACGCGGTTAATGTAATGCTGATGAAAAAGCTGTTCAGCAAATGGGATATTACACCTGTTATAGCTGAAAACGGTGAGCGCGCGGTTGAGTTATTACAATACGGTAATTTTGATGTGATCCTGATGGACCTGCAAATGCCTGTTCTGGACGGTTTGGAGGCTACAAAAATTATCCGTAAAATGGTTGACCCTAAAAAGGCCAACATCCCAATCATAGCGCTAACGGCATCGGCTTTGTTTGATATTAAGGATAAGGTTTATAACTCCGGCATGAACGATTATGTATCCAAACCGTTTAAACCAAACGAATTGCTCGAGAAGATATTGGGCCTTGTTGGAGTAGATTAAGCGCCCTGGTTCATTAAAGCCTGCAAGCTGTCAATATATTCCCCTAAATGTAAACCATCAACTAAAGCATGGTGAACGTGAATGGATACCGGCATTGAGCGTTTACCATTTTGCTCCGTCATTTTACCAAAGGTTATACTTGGGCAACTGTGTTTCACCGAAAACATCCGCGCATGCGAAAGCGAAGTAAAATCTATCCACGGCAGTGTTGAAAAACGGATGATGTTTTCCATGGTAGAGCGGCCGAGGTCGGTTTTGCTTTGTACATCTTCAACTACCTTGTTGGCCTCGGCAATAAAATGTTCTAATTGCTCATAATAAGGCATATATCCATAACCAAAAGTGCCATTGGCGCGGCTAACCGTTGCTCCGGCAATCATCTGATCGTAAATAAAAACATCATCGCCCTCAATACGGTATCTGAAAGATTCAACCTTGTAGGTTGCTTTCATCGCATTATATAAGGAGTATAAATAGAAAGATATTTTATTCTGTTTAGTAAAGCGATAGGCTTCGGTACAGTCAATACTTACAGTAACGCCGTAATGTGGCTCTTCAAATTGTTTAAAAAAGTTGAAATGCTCTTTACGTGCCCAGTTTTCTATATCGAGTTTTTGTTTCATGTCAATTTACAATACGTTTGAGGCCTGGTAAGTTGCAAGCTCGGGGATAAAATCATAACTCTGTTTATCAAAATTAATGTTGCAGTAATAGTGCTGCAAACCATTGCTTACGGCTAATACGGGCACTTTGTGTACAATATTGTAGCGGGCAACCTGGTCAAAAACCTGCTGGGTTATTTTTACCGATGGCGCCTTGCATTCAACCATCAAAATTTTTTCGCCCTTGTTGTTAAACACTACTATGTCTGATCGTTTGGCGTTGCCATTCAGTTTAAGGCCACCTTCCAGTTTAATAAGCGAACGGGGATAGCCTTTTTCTTTGATCAGGTATTGAACAAAATGCTGCCTTACCCATTCTTCGGGCGTTAAAACCACCTCCTTTTTCCTGATCTCGTCAAACAAAAACAGCGTACCGTTTTGGTCTGATATTTTAAAAGGATAAGGCGGAAGATTAAGCGGCTGTAGCATTCAATCGAAATTCAAAGTAAAATTCAAAAATAGAAATATAAAGCGTGCTTTTGAATTTTGAATTTTTACTTTTGAATATTACATGACGGCACCCGAAATTTTAAAAGATCTTAAGAATCGTAAATACAAACCCTTGTACCTGTTACATGGTGATGAACCCTATTTTATTGATATGATAGGGAACTACATTGAGCATAACCTGTTAAGCGATGCCGAACGGGGCTTTAACCAAACGGTAGTATACGGTAAAGATACCGATATGATGACCGTACTTAACGCCGCCAAACGCTACCCCATGATGAGTGATTACCAGGTGGTAATGGTGAAAGAAGCGCAGGATATGAAATGGGGCAAGGAAGACGATGATAAAAAAAGCATCGACCCGCTGTTGAGTTACCTCGAAAAACCATTGCCGAGTACTATCCTGGTATTTTGTTATAAATACGGCAAGTTTGATAAGCGAAAAAAATCGTACAAAGCCATTGATAAGAACGGGATAGTTTTTGAATCTGCTGAGTTGTATGATAATAAGATACCCGGTTGGATAGAAGGTTTTGTTAGCGAGAAGGGTTACCGGATCAGTCCGCAGGCTTCGGCTTTATTGGCCGAGTATCTGGGTAACGATCTATCCAAAGTTGCCAACGAGTTAGAAAAGCTGATGCTGAACGTGAACGCGGGGCAAGAGATCACGCCTAAAGAAATTCAGGATAATATCGGTATTAGTAAAGAGTACAATGTATTTGAGCTACAAACCGCATTGGGCCGCAAAGATGTGGTGAACGTGAACAAGATCATCAATTACTTTGAGGCTAACCCCAAGGCTAACCCTATGGTTGTTGTTTTGGGTACGCTCAATAATTACTTTACCAAAGTTTTAAAATACCATTATGCCGATGATAAATCGCCGCAAGGTTTGGCAAGGGTATTGGGAGTGAGCCCATATTTTGTTAAAGATTATGAGCAGGCTGGGCGCAGTTATAACTATGGCAAAACCATGCAGGTAATTAGCCTGCTACGCGAGTACGATTTGAAGAGCAAAGGTGTAGATTCAGTATCCGGGCCAGGTGAGTTGATGAAAGAGTTAATGTTTAAAATACTACACTAACTGTTACACAACCGCCTTTGTATCAAAGCGGTTAATGATCATTTCTTTATTGTTGTATAATACGTTGATCTCAAAAACGCTGTGGTCGTTTAAAAAGGTCATGTAATTAGTTTCGGCTATGTATCCTGGGAAAGGGCGGCCAATGTAGCGCAAGTTTTGCCCTTTAATCAGTTTGATGGTTCGTTTCATTGTTATCAATATACGAAAATAATTGGGATAAACGATTTTTTAACGAATAACTGTATACAGATAAGTACTATTATTTAATCTTTTTTGCTGAAAAAAGTACGCATTTAACAATTTTAACTACTATTATATTATGGCACAGCAATTGAATAAAACAATGTATAAATTAATTAAACTATGAAAAAGATATTGTTTTTATTAGTGTTTGCAGTTACCATGGGTTCTGTAGCTATGGCACAAGAGAAAGTAGTTAAGGATGAAGTTAAGGTTAAAAAAACCTCAACCATCCCACAAAAAATTCATAATACTTTTAGTAAACACAAACACTACAGTGGCACTAAAATTAAGCACGTAAAAAAGGTAGCTAAAAAAACTACCACATAATAAAAGAAGTTGACTATTGATAGGGAAAGGGATGCCGTGAGGTATCCCTTTTTGTGGGGGTACTTTGCTTGTGTTAGTTTTTTATATCAGCTTTTGGATCTGACGATATAACTACTCCATAATCCTTATCTGTAACACCGTATTCTTTCATGAGTTTGTCTTTGTTGATAACCTGAAGATCCTTAAATGTTCTGTCATTTATTGCTGACAGGTTACTTTCGTAGTTTTTGGCCAAAACTTTGGTATTAAGAATGTACGCTACATTTGCATCACTCTCCACCGATGGCACCAACTTAGCATAAGATGCTGATTTTGATCTAAAATAAGTCCAGTAGCGGTGTTTGCAAAATTGTTTTGTTTCAATGTAAACAAGCCCAGATTTACCTTCGGGGCCTAATATTTTTATCGCGCTGGCTTCTTTATAAACCGTTACCGATGCAATATCATTGGGCTCATATCCTAACAGATCGGCTTTACTAACCCTAACACTATCAATAAAATATACGGGCTCCTTCCTTGCTATCTCCTTAGCAACAGTCTCAATCTTTTTGTGAGCGGAAAAACAAGACATTAGCATATCAACGGCTTCAATTGGTCTATCTAGGTAGTATGCTTCATCAATCGGAAACTGTGGTTTTTTAGTTGAATCTATTTTTACGTAAAATGCAATAGTATCATTCGAGAAATTCCAATAGTTAGAACAACCTCTTGAGCGCCAATCTTTTTTTAATAATGGATATAACTTGAATAAATCCTTTAAATTAAGAATGCTTAGATCAATGAAATTACCATCGGGTAACTTTCCTTTAAATTGTTTTGTTAGCCTGATTTTGCTTATTTCATTGGAGTTTTGATCAAGTTGAAAAATTATACCCAATTGCTTTTCAGATGTAAATCCCTTTCCGGCGATAAATCTTGAATCCTGTCCGTAACAGTTTTTCGCAAGATCCATTTCTTCAACGGCAGTTTCTTTCAAATCAGGATACGATTGTTGTAAATCTGGCAATGTTGTTTTACACAAACAAATGCCGTTTACAGTAAGTTTTTTGGCGAGTTCTGGGCTTATTTGTGCATTACTTGTTAAGTAAGCAAATAGCATTATGGCGAGTGCTGTAAATATAGTTTTCAATAATTTGCGATCATGTTAAGAGTTTCAGTGTAGCTAAATTACTTAAAAGCACCATTAAAACAATCTTTTAATTCTTCCCACAATTCACTTAATTTGCTGCACAATATCACAACATGAACCATTGGTTAGTCAAGTCCGAACCCGTAAAATATAGCTGGGAAAAATTTAATAAAGATGGCCGTACCTTTTGGGATGGCGTGCGCAATTACCAGGCGCGCAATAACCTGCGCGAAATGAAAGAGGGTGACCTGGTGCTTTTTTATCACAGTAATGATGGTAAAGAAGTTGTAGGCATAGCCAAAGTGGTAAAAGAAGCCTACCAGGACCCAACCACCGATGATACCAACTGGGTAGTGGTTGACCTATCCCCGGTTGAAAGTTTAAAGCACCCCGTAACCTTAGAGAAAATAAAAGCCGACCCGCAACTGGCCAATATTGGTTTAGTGCGACAAGGCCGACTATCGGTAATGGGCGTAAAGACCGAAGAGTTTGATAGGATTTTGGAATTGGGAAGTTAGCCCCCCAGCCCCCTAAAGGGGGAGCTTTTGATTTGCAAGAGCCTGTTTTACTACACTCTTTTTACAATATTCCCCCTTTAGGGGCTTAGGTGGCTCTAAAATTTGCTATCTTTGCGGCAAATGATTGCGATTAATAACCTTACGTTCGAGATTGGTGCAAGGGCCCTTTACGATGAAGCCAACTGGCATATTAAACCCGGAGAAAAAATTGGCCTGATTGGTGCCAACGGAACCGGTAAAACCACTTTATTGAAAATTATTGTAGGCGACTATAAACCTACATCGGGCACCATATCAAAAGCTAAAGATCTGGCTATGGGCTACCTCAACCAGGATCTGCTTTCGTACGCTTCGGATAAAAGCATTCTGCATGTGGCTATGGAGGCTTTTGAACGCCAAAACCAACTGCATACCGAAATTGAGGCCTTGCTTGCTAAATTGGAAACCGATTACTCGGAAGATATTTTGCACAAACTAAGCGACAAACAAACTGAGTTTGAAGCCTTAGATGGTTACAATATTGAATACAAAGCCCACGAAATTTTAGCCGGTTTAGGTTTCACCGAAGCTGATACACACCGCAAGCTGGCCACCTTTTCGGGAGGTTGGCGCATGCGTGTAATGCTGGCCAAAATACTTTTACAGGCACCGGATATTTTATTGCTGGATGAGCCTACCAATCACCTCGACTTACCGTCTATCCAATGGCTCGAAGATTATTTGCGCTCGTTTGAAGGCGCGGTAGTTATCGTATCTCACGATAGGTGGTTTTTAGATAAGGTAATTAACCGTACCGTTGAATCCCGCAAAGGTAAATTAACCGTTTATGCGGGTAACTATTCTTTCTACCTGGAAGAGAAGGCTTTGCGTGGCGAGATCCAAAAAGGTGAGTTTAAAAACCAGCAAGCTAAAATTAAGCAGGAAGAAAAGCTGATAGAGCGCTTCCGTGCCAAGGCATCTAAGGCTAAAATGGCGCAATCGCGCATTAAGCAATTAGACAAACTGGAGCGTATTGAAGATGTTGATGATGATAACCCCGAGGTTAACTTCAGTTTCCGTTTTTCCAAACAATCGGGCAGGCACGTAATTACTTTGGAGAATATCACCAAAAAATATCCTAACATCGATATTTTAGATGCTGCCGAAGCCGTGATTGAAAAAGGCGATAAAATTGCTTTGATCGGTGCCAACGGTAAGGGTAAATCAACCTTGTTGCGTATTGTAGCCGATGCTGATCATGATTTTGAAGGTAAAATGGTAACCGGTCATAACGTTACCGAAACCTTTTTCGCGCAGCACCAGTTAGAATCGTTACACCTGGAGAACGAAATATTGCAGGAGCTGCAAGCCTTCGCACCCAAAAATACCGATACCGAGCTACGCTCCATATTAGGTTCGTTTTTGTTTACCGGCGATGATGTTTTCAAAAAGATCAAGGTATTATCGGGTGGTGAAAAATCGCGTGTGGCTTTGGCCAAGGCGCTTACCGCGGATGCTAACTTTTTGATTCTGGATGAGCCCACCAACCACTTGGATATCGCGTCGGTTAATATATTGATACAGGCTTTACTGCAATTTGAAGGTACATTTATAGTGGTTAGTCACGATAGGTACTTTTTGGATAATGTGGCTAACAAGATCTGGTTTATCGAAGATCAGAAGATCAAGATCTACCCGGGTACTTATGCCGAATACGATGTTTGGCAAGCCAAACGCAAACTTGAGCCTAAAGCCGCTATACCTGCCGCTCAACCTAAAAAGGAAGAGAAAAAACCAGAGCCGGTTAAACAACAACCAACAGAAGATAAATCAAAACAGTTAAAAAAACTGAACCAGGATCTATCTAAAATGGAAGAAACCATTGCCGGTTTAGAAACATCGGTAAAACAACTGGAAAATAAATTGGCCGAAGACGGTGTATATAATGACCCGGCAAAATCAAAAGAGGTAAATGCATCGTACCAACAAAAAAAGGTAGAACTGAAAAAGCTTCAGGACGAGTGGGAAGCATTAGCCGATCAGATTTTGGAGTTGGAAGCATAATGTCTATCTTGTCATTGCGAGGTACGAAGCAATCGCACGCAAGCAGAGCGGTCTTGCATAGTTCGCGATTACTTCGTACCTCGCAATGACAACGTTTGAAATTCGACATGCTGCAAATTCGACTAATAGCTGTAATTCTATTCATCTTCGCAAATACCTTTGCTCAGGACGTAACCAACGATAACCGGGTTTACCTGTCCTCCATCAAATCTGTTGAGTTTTATAATACGGCCAAGGCGCAATCATTTCCTATCATCAACTTAAAAACAAGCGATCAGTTGCTGTTGGCCTTTGACGATCTGAAGGGAGGAACAAAATACCTAAACTACACCATTCAGCATTGCGATGCCGATTGGAATACCTCGCAACTCTCCCCAACGGAATACCTCCAAAGCTTTACTGACGATAGAATAACCGATTACCGTTACTCAACTGGTACAATCCAAAAATATACCCATTACGAGATCGCCTTTCCTAATCAAAACATCATCCCCAAGCTATCGGGCAATTATATTCTGAAGGTTTACCTTGACGGCGACGTGAACAAAATGGTTTTAACCCGTCGTTTTTACGTGTTGGATTCCAAAGCGGGGGTTAATGGTAGTGTTCAATCATCCACAAACAACACCTTGCGCCAAAGTAACCAGAAGATCAATTTTCAGATTAATTATGGCAGCTTGCTGGTGCAAAACCCTAACACCGATATCCGGGCGCTGGTAATGCAAAACGGCCGCAGCGATAAAGCACAGATGAATACCGTACCCGCCAACTTACGTGGCAATGTGTTGATCTACAATGATGTAAGTACTAACGATTTTGCAGGCGGTAACGAGTTCAGGCATTTTGATCTGCGGTCGCTTAAGTTGAATTCGGATAGGGTAGGGCGCATTTTCAGGGATACGGCTAATACGGTGATCTTGTTAGGCGATCCCAGCAGAAACCAAGCTACATATTCTTTTCAGTATGATATTAACGGTAACTTTTATATCCTGAACCAGGATGGCAGCAACCCTAAGATTGATGCCGATTACGCCCACATCTATTTTAGTTTGGCAGGCAATAAATCAGACACGGAAGGCTCGGCCTATATTGTAGGGAAGTTTAACGATTACCAGTTGAACGATCAAAGTAAAATGCAGTATGATAGCGGCAGGGGGCGCTTTTATACCGATCTGTTTTTGAAACAAGGCGTTTACGATTACGAATATATTTGGGTTGATAAGCACGATAAAATACCCGATGATATCACCTTTGAAGGCAGCTATTACGAAACTGAAAATGATTACCAAATACTGGTTTACTTCCGAAGGCCGGGTGCGAGGTATGAGGAGTTGGTGCGATATACGCAGTTGAATGCCAGTAAAAGGTAGTTACCCAAAACCAAAAACGTATTCTGTCGCCGGGTTATTTTGTACCTCGTTATTAACTGTATACCAAAACAGTTACTTTTGAGCATATGACCCCAAAGCATCCGCAAGATTCTCACACCATAATGAACGAACTGGTATTGCCAAACGATACCAACACACTAAATAATTTAATGGGAGGGCGCTTACTGCACTGGATGGATATTGCCGCCGCTATTGCCGCGCAAAAACATTGCAACCGCATTGTGGTTACGGCTTCGGTTGATAGTGTGTCGTTTAAACACCCGGTTAAACTGGGCGATGTGATCAGCATAGAATCAAAAGTAACCAGGGCCTTTAATACTTCGGTAGAGGTAAGGCTGGATGTTTGGGCGCAGAACATACCATCGGGCACCAAAGTTAAAAGTAACGAAGCTTATTACACCTTTGTGGCGCTTGATGCCGATAGCCATGTTGTGCCCGTGCCCGAATTAATACCCCTGACAGATGAAGACCACCTTTTTTATGCAGGCGCTTTACGCCGCCGCCAGCTTCGTTTGGTTTTAGCAGGGAGGATGAAACCTGATGACGCCACAGAATTGAAAGCATTGTTTTTTCCGGAGGCCCCGTAGTTGTGCAAACCGGTTGGTTTTGAGTTGGATAATTGCGATATTGGTTACTGAAACCTAATCTATCAATTATGAAAAAACTTGCATTCTGCTTATTGGTAGCCATCTTTGCATCTACCATCAGTTTTGCCCAGAGTAAAGATTCGTCGGCAGTTAAAAAAGATACAATTGCTGTAAAAAGTAAGCTTGCCGATGGCTCATCGTTCGATAGGGCTATCGTGATCATGGAAACATCCGAAAGGACAGGCACTCCGGCGGAATATGTGTGGCTACATAAAAATTACCCGGGCGCTAAAGTCAAAAGCCAGTCCCTAAATTATCATAACAAAAAGCCTTATGATATTTTACATATTGCGAATGCCGAAGGTGTAGCTTTGGATATCTATTTCGATATCTCTAACTTTTTCGGCAAATTTTAAATTAATCACTTTAATCAAACATAAATAGCACTTTGTTGCGTTTATTTAGCAAATGAATTTGAAAGCTGCCATAGCCGCCCTCATATTTTGTACGTTAAGCATAAAAGTATCGGCGCAAGCCAAAGTGGTGCGTTTATTAAACCTGCAACAGTTAGAAAAACGGGTAAGCAATACCGATACCGTTTACATTGTAAACTTTTGGGCAACCTGGTGCGGCCCCTGTGTAAAGGAACTGCCTAATTTTGAGTTATTGCAAAAAACTTATAAAAATAAGCCTGTTAAAGTTTTATTGATCAGTATGGATTTTAAATCGAAGCTGAACGAGGTTAAAGCCTTCGCCACATCGCGCAAACTGGTAAGCGAGGTTTATTTGGCCGATAAACCCAGCGAGCAGGAATTTATAGATGCCATTGATGAAAAATGGAGCGGTGCCTTACCGGGGACTTTGATAGTGAATACTAAAAAACATATCCGTAAGTTTTATGAGCAGGAGTTTACTTATGCCGGGTTGAATCAATTATATTTGAGTAACCAATAAGCTTAATGAAAAGGTACATCAATATCAATTATATAAGGGCATCAAACCTCATCTTAGTTTCGGCGGCGCTAAGAATAGTTGATTTTTTTTTGATAGGGGAATTTGTCTCTCTTGGATCAGTAGTTGCCTTGTTTGCCATAACATTATTGTTTGCCATAGGGCTATTGGTCAGAAAAGGTTTTGTATGGTCAAAATGGGTATTTTCGGTTATCACTATGTTAAACCTATTAGTCATTATTTTCATCATTATTCCCGATGGGTTAAACTTTCATATTTTGTATGATTATATTTCAAGCCTACAGATATTGATCCAGGTTATTGCCGTTGTTGTACTTTTCATCCCATCAAAACAACCACCGATAGATGCATTGGAACAATCTGATATTATTTAATTTAAAACAATCACAATATGAAAAAGTATCTTGCAATAATGATTCTGGCCGTTGCCGGGATGGTGGCTTTTAAAGCTGACAACACAGGTTATAAAGTTGGCGATGTTGCTGCTGATTTTAAGCTGAAAAATGTAGACGGTAAAATGGTATCACTTGCCAATTATAAACAGGCCAAAGGATACATTGTAGTATTTACCTGTAACCATTGCCCTTATGCCCAGGCTTACGAAAGCCGCATTATGGATCTGGATAAAATGTATGCCTCAAAAGGTTACCCTGTAATAGCCATTAGCCCTAACGACCCGGTTAGTGAGCCTGCCGATTCGTTTGATAATATGAAAAAACTGGCCGCCCAAAAAGGGTATACTTTCCCTTACACTATTGACGAAACACAGAATGTTACCCGTACTTACGGTGCTAAAGCCACGCCGCATGTTTATGTGCTGCAAAAAACCGCTAAAGGCAATGTAGTACAATACATTGGCGCTATTGATAATGATACCGAAGGTACCAACCCCAACAAAGTTAAATATGTAGAAAGCGCGGTTAACGCCCTATTAGATGGTAAAGCCATTACCACCAGCAGCACCAAAGCCATTGGCTGCAGCATTAAATGGAATAAGGAGCTTAGGTGATGTGCAAATGTGAGTATGTGAAAATGTGCGTATGTTAAAATGATAAAAGGCCTTTCATTTGATCAGAAAGGCCTTTCTTTTTTTACTTTAATGGGCTTCATCTGCACATATATGCACATCAACTCATTAGAGAATTATGCTTTTACTTCGGTTATTTTGGTAACTTCTATGCTGTCGTCGGTTATTTTACCTTCAACTATTACTTTTTTACCAGCGTATTTTACCACTTCTTTTTGATTGGCAATTTTATAAACCTTATCGCCAACAACTAAAACAGCAGCTTCGCCGCCTTTAATGCATTTGGCAGCGCAGGCCGCATGTTCTGCCGAGTTGCCCTTGCCTTTAGCGGCGCACATGGCATCGCCAATGTAACCGGTTAACGGTTCAACTCTTTTAAATGCGAATGATGTGCTTAGTGATAAAGCCATCGCGAATAGCAAAAGATACTTTTTCATGGTTTATGTGGTTTTAATGTATTGATAATCAAATCTAAATAAAAATTAATTGTCAATAGCAATTTGTGATTCAATTTCTTCCTCTTTCAACTTTAACTTCTTTTTAACAGGATAGTACTTGTTGCTGATCACCCTGATGGCCAAAGCGTAAACTACAAGTGTGTACATAATGAAGGTTGGTTCAACCTGTATAATGGTTAAAACAATTAGCGTAATCATAGCCAGGGGATAAATAAAGTAGTTATACTTCATGGCTTTCCATTTCAAAATGTCTTCTATCGCTTCGGGATTAAAGCTCAATTTTTCTTTGTGTTTTACGATATGACCAATAATAATGGTTTGCGCGAAAATACCGGTGAGGATGATGCCTAAATAAATATCTACCGTCCAATAATTATTTAGAGTTAAACCGCTGGTGATAGTTGATATTGCGAAAGGAAACAGGGATATTACGAACAGGAAAAACAAATTGCCTGCAACCAGTTTCATATCATAGTCTCTCAGGTTTTTGAATATTTTGAGGTGCCTTGTCCAAAATACACCTATTAAACCAAAGCTGGCCATGTAGGCAAAAAGCTTTGGCATCAGCTCTTTAAAGGCATGTTTTATTTCATCTGCCGATGCGTGTTTTAATCCTTCGGGTAATTTTACATCCAATATCATAATAGTTATGATGATGGCGAAAACCGCGTCGCTGAATAATATAACACGCTCTAATTCAAATTCGTGCTTGAGTTCTTTATCTTCCATTTATATTAAGAGGCTTGGTCTTTGACTAAGATACAATTTTCTTAATATGAAAATAGATAATTATACATTGAACGTTAAGCGTTTACCCATAACGTCATCAATCAACTTTCCTTTTTCATAAACCAAATTACCCGATACCAGGGTATGCGTAATGGCAGATTGAAATTGCTGCCCTTCGAACGGGCTCCAACCACATTTGTATAGGATGTTTTGCTTGTCAACCGTCCACGCCGAGTTGAGGTTTACCAGCACGAGATCGGCCCAGTAACCTTCGCGGATGAAGCCACGTTTTTCTATATTAAATAAGATTGCAGGGTTGTGCGCCATTTTTTCTACCACTTGCTCTAAAGAAAGTTTACCCTGGTGGTGCATTTCTAAAACTGCGGGCAGGGCATGTTGTACCAATGGTCCGCCGGAGGGGGCCTCTAAGTAGGATTTTGATTTCTCTTCGATGGTATGCGGGGCGTGGTCGGTAGCTATGATGTCAATACGGCCATCCAGTACAGCTGCTAAAATGCCATCACGGTCGGCGGCGGTTTTAACGGCGGGGTTCCATTTAATCAGGTTGCCCTTGGTTTCGTAATCTGCATCGCTAAACCATAGGTGGTGCACGCAGGCCTCGGCGGTTATTTTTTTATCCTTAAGCGGGATGGTGTTATCAAATAAGTGTGTTTCCCTTTCGGTGGATATATGCAGAATATGCAGACGGGTGTTATGTTTTTTAGCCAGTTCCACAGCCATACTTGATGATAGGTAGCAAGCCTCGGCACTGCGAATTTTAGGGTGCAGCTTCACCGGGATGTTATCGCCAAGCAATTGTTTAAAGTGGTTGAGGTTGCTTTTAATGGTAGCCTCATCTTCGCAATGGGTCGCGATAAGCATTGGACATTGTGCAAACAAATTATCCAACGTATTCGGATTATCAACCAGCATGTTCCCGGTTGACGATCCCATAAAAACCTTAATACCGCAAACATTGGCCGCGTCGGTACGCAAAACCTCGTCTAAATTATCATTACTGGCTCCCATAAAAAAAGAGTAGTTAGCCAGCGATGTTTGTGCCCCTATATTATATTTATCAGCCAGTAAATCCTGCGTTAAAGTATTGGGTACAGTATTCGGCATCTCCATAAAAGATGTAATACCTCCCGCAACCGCGGCCCGCGATTCGGTATAAATATCGCCCTTATGCGTTAATCCCGGCTCACGGAAATGCACCTGATCGTCAATACAACCCGGCAAAAGGTGTAAGCCTTCGGCATTGATCTCGGTATCGGCATGGGCGTTTATTGATAGAGCGATCTGGTCGATAAGGCCATCTTTAATTAAAATATCGGCAACATATTGGCGGCCTTCGTTAACTATTGTGGCTTGTTTAATGAGGATGGTGGGCATAAGGGATGTTAGTATTGAGATATAAGTATTGAGACAAAACTAAACAGAAGTTTTAATTACCATGCACCAATTGTTTTTTTAATGTGATGGAATGTATAGTATACTTAACTTTTTGTATTTTAGTTTATTAAACCTAAACCGATGGCTAAAAGCACACATCCTGAAAATACCAAGCCAGTTGATAATATAGCCAAAGAAGACCTTTTTGAATATTTATTTACTGATTTAAAGGAAGCCTACGAAACTTACATAAAATATGTATTGACTACAACGGCTACCCAAATTTTAATTATTGGCTGGTTTATTACATCTTCAGACAAAGCTTCAAAATTTATTGTGGGTGTAAGCAACAAGGGCAGCACTTACGTATTTTATTTAGTGATTGCTACCTTTATACTCGTTGAAATTTGCGTGAGCCAGTTTATGTGGCGTGAATCTAAAAAACTTGGAGGGCTCATAAAAGAGCTTGAATTTGTTAATGAACGGTACTTTGAAAGAAAAATAATGAATGGCTGGTTAGTGACAGGGATGGTGCTGGCCCACGTTGTTTTATATATATTACTCGCGGTGATAATTTGCCTTTTTAGTGATCCTCAATTTTTATGTAAAGTTAATTGTGTTGTGTAAAGCCATATCTTTAGCTGCAACTTCTTATCTCCCGACTTAAAAGCTTACCTTTGCGGCTATGTCCGTAACTTTCGAAGAATTTAATTTTAACCGGCAAATTTTGAATGCCATTGCCGATGCCGGTTATACCGAAGCTACGCCTGTTCAGGAAAAAGCCATGCCGCCTATTTTGAACGGTCAGGATGTGATGGGGATAGCGCAAACCGGTACGGGTAAAACTGCCGCCTATATGCTGCCCATTATTATGCGTTTAAAATACGCGCAAGGAATGGACGCCCGCGCTATGGTGATTGCGCCAACTCGCGAGCTTGCCTTGCAAATTGAAGAAAACGCCCGCGAATTTGCCAAATATACCGACTTACGTATCGTATCCCTTTACGGTGGTTTAGGACCCAAAACTCAAAAGGAGTTAATGGATAAAGGCGTAGATATCATAGTAGCTACCCCCGGCCGCTTTATGGATGTTTACCTTACGGGACACATGGTTACCAAAAAGCTGGAAGTTTTAGTGCTGGACGAAGCCGATAAAATGATGGATATGGGCTTTATGCCCCAGATAAACAGGATATTGGAGGTAGTTCCGCGCAAGCGCCAAAACCTGCTGTTCTCGGCTACCATGAGCGATAAGATACAGAACCTGTCGGCTAATTTTTTGGAGTTCCCTACGGTTATTGAGGTTACCCCGCAGGCTACGCCGGCGCAAACGGTTAACCAAAGCCTGTATCATGTACCCAACATGAAAACCAAGATCAACCTGTTGCGTAAGCTTTTGGATGCTCCCGATGATATTACCAAGCTCATCATCTTCTGTAAAACCCGTGTGGCTGCCGAAGATGTATATAAATTTATCCTCCGCAAGTTTGGTGATAAAGAGGTACGGGTACTGCATGCCAATAAAGGGCAAAACACCCGTATCAACGCCATTAACGCCTTTAAAAACGATGAGGTTAAAATACTTGTTGCTACCGATGTAGCATCGCGCGGTATTGATGTGAGCGATGTGAGCCACGTGATCAATTTTGATGTGCCTGTAGTTTACGAAGACTATGTACATAGGATAGGCCGTACAGGCCGAGCGTTCCAAAGTGGCGAAGCCATCACTTTTTGCAACCCTGCCGAAGAATATTACATTAGAAAGATTGAAAAATTGATACGCCAACAAATTCCTGTTGTATTTTTGCCGGCAGATGTTTTTGTGGAAGTAACACCTTACGAGGAAAAGCAAGACCAGGACAGGGAAATAGATTTGCAGAAACGCAAAGAAGACCCCGACTTTAAAGGCGCTTTCCACGAAAAGAAAACCCTAAACCAGCGCAAAAAATTTGATGCTGCAAAAGGTAAAACAAAGCACAACAACCAGCCCGGTAAAAAAGCCGCGGCGGCACGCTCAAACAGGCAACGTAAAAAGTATTAGCAGTATAAATGAAGCTTAAAATTACGCCCCTCAATATAGCTACGGCATTTTTTATAGTCGCGGCGGCATACATTGGCATTTATGGGATAAAAATAGGTAATAGCAAAACGCTGAGTTTTGGCGGTACCATTTGTGCCGTGTTCTTACTGTTCGCGCTGGTGGTGTTTGTGATTGATATGATGCTGCGCAACTTTTTCCCCGAAACTAAAAAATTATGGATCATAGAGTTAAGTTTTATTGTTTTAACTGCCGTGATCTATATTCTTGTTAAATAAATTACTACGATTATATTACTAATGAAAAAAGCCGAAATTAAGATCACCGTTGAACTTGATGAAAATAACCTTCCGGAAAATATCCTGTGGGAATCAACCGATTCTGCAAACAAAGAGGCATTGCCTGTAAAATCTTTCAACCTGTCGTTGTGGGATCATAACTACAAAAATACGCTAACTATTGGCCTGTGGACGAAAGATATGCCTGTTGACGAGATGAAACGTTTTTTTTACGAAACCCTGCAAACCATGGGCGATAGCTTTTTACGAGCCACCGGCGAAACCAATATTGTAGAAGATTTGCGCGATTACTGCGCGCACTTTGCCGATAAAATGGAGATCAAACAATAAAACTATGCGCATCAGTTCCTTATTCTCAATAGTAGGATTCATACTTTTAATTGCAGGCACATTTAGCCCGCTGTTGAGCTTTGTAGTGCGGATGAATGTTTACTCACTAAATAAGCCATACGGCATTGCCATGCTGGCTATAGCTGTAGTTGGCTTGTTATGTGCCTTGTTACAACAACGTGGCTTAACCCGGGTTATGGCTATTCTGTCGTTAGTATTGGTAGTGGCGTTGTATGGCGCGGCAGTTACCAAAGTGAGCACAGCTTTTAGTTTTATCCCGCTCAAGGGTTTATCAAGCGGTTTGTCGCATTTAATTAAATTTAAATGGGGCTGGTATGTACTGTTTGTAGGTGGTGTAATATCGGTAGCGGCCAGCATCGCCAACAGGCCACCACGAATCACCAATCCGGCAGAGGTTGCCCCGGTTTAGTGCCGCTTTAAAATTTATTCAAATCATTTGCTTTATAATTAACGACTTTACATCCGTAGAGTCGTTTTTTTCGTAGCTTTTTCGTTAATTGTTATTTTAGAGCTACTTTTATCAGCATAAACACTTTTCTATGTTAAAAATGTCTTTCCGCCAGCAGGTGCTCACTGGGTTTGTTGTGGCCATTGTGCTTGTAATTAATATCGGTATCTGGGCTACTATCAGCATAAAGCAGTTAGAAGAAGATACCAATATGGTTGATCATACCCAAAAGGTGATTAAAAACTCAACAGGCTTATTGCAACTCATGGTTGATGCCGAAACCGGCATGCGCGGTTATGGTGCCACAAATAACAAAGATTTTTTAGAACCCTATAACGCTGCGCTGCCTAGTATAGTTGAGCGGATAGATTCGTTAAAAAACCTTACTGTTGATAATGCAAGCCAGCAACGCCGGATAGACTCCTTAAAAACGTTAGTGCATAAGCAACTCGATATTATTAAGGACGATATTGTTACCCGCGAAACCAAAGGCCTTGATTACATGATTCAAAACCATATGTTTTTGAATGGTAAGCGCAACATGGATAGCATCCGTTATATTAAAGACCAGATCAATAACGAAGAGAATAAGTTACTTGTAATACGTAAGGAAAGCTCTAACCAGGCATCTACAAGGGCCAGATGGATCATCATCATTGGTTCGTTGGTATTTGTAGGTATTGTTTTAATGCTGTTCTTCTACATCCAAAAAACATTTGCGGAGCAAAAAAGAATAGAGGGCGAAATTTTAAATTCTAACGATCAGTTAGAGAAAGTGTTAGTAGAAAATGAGGCTAAAAACTGGTTGCTAACCGGTACTGGTAAACTGAGCGATATGGTTCAGGGTGAGCAGAGTGAAAAGCAATTGGCCGTAAAGATAATTACCGAGGCTTGCGAATATACGGGTGCCCAGGCCGGAACATTTTATCTGTATAGTGAAAAGGATAACTGGCTCAATTTTATTGGGAGCTTTGCTTTCCATGACCTGGATGCGATCAAAAAACAGATAAAAATTACCGAGGGCTGGGTAGGGCAGGCCGCTCAGGATGGCAAAACGCAACTGATAAAAGGTAAGGTGAATACTAAATTAGGTTTAGAATCATCACTATTACAGCAAGAAATTGCCGAAACGTTCATCGTTCCGTTCTTTTTTGATAAGAAGCTGAAGGGAGTTATGGAGATCGCTTTTGCAAATGGCATAAGCAGCAATAACGAACTGTATTTAAAAACGATATCCAACATAGTTGGCATCTCTATCAACACGGCACAGGCGCGTACCATTATGCACGATCTGTTTGAGGAAGTGCAACAACAAGCCGAAGAGCTGGAAGCACAACAAGAAGAACTGCGTACCACCAACGAAGAACTGATCAAAAAAACAGAACTGTTGCAGTCATCAGAAGAAGAGCTGCGTGTACAACAAGAAGAACTGCGCACTACCAATGCCGAATTGGAAGAAAAAGCCAGCTTGCTTGAAGAAAAGAACCAGGCTATTGAAGAGGCCCGCCGCGCCATTGGTCAAAAAATGCGCGAGTTGGAAACTACGGGTAAATATAAGTCGGAGTTTTTGGCTAACATGAGCCATGAGTTACGCACGCCTTTAAATAGTATTTTGGTGCTTGCGCGGATATTGAAAGATAACAAGGCGCAAACCCTAACCGAAGATCAGATCAAATATGCATCGGTAATATTTAATGCCGGTAACGATCTGTTGACTTTGATCAACGATATTTTGGATCTGTCTAAAATAGAATCGGGCAAGCTGGAACTGGTAAATGAGCAGGTTAAGGTGGCCGATATTGTATCGGGCACAGAAGCATTGTTTGCCGAAATTGCTAAGAACAAAAACATCAAATTTACCACCCAAATAAACGAAGGTGCGCCTGAGCATATCCTTACAGATATGATGCGCACACAGCAGGTGATTAAAAATCTGTTATCAAATGCGTTTAAATTTACATCCGAAAATGGCTCGGTAAGTATCATCGCCCATAGGGACGATACCGGCAAAAAACTGGCTATTACCATTAAAGATACAGGTATCGGTATCCCTTACGATAAACAGAAACTGATATTCGAAGCTTTCCAGCAAGCAGATGGTTCAACCAGTCGTAAATATGGTGGTACAGGCCTGGGCCTATCCATCAGTCGCGAACTGGCACACCTGTTAGGTGGTATGATCAAGCTAAAGAGCACACCGGGAGAAGGTAGCGAGTTTACGCTGGTGTTACCTTTAGAAGGTGTATTGGCTTCAACCAACGATGCCGACGATGTACCAACGGTAAAATCGTGGATAGAAGATGAGGAAGAGAATGATACCGCTCCATTTAGTTTAGATAAGCCATTGGCTACCGGTCCGCTAAAAAGTGGCCGCACCGAGCCATTGGTTGTTATTGTTGAGGATGATAAAAACTTTGCATCCATATTGCAGGATTACGCCAAGCAACATGGCTATAAATCAATACTGGTACACGATGGCGATACCGCGGTTGATGTAATTACCACCAACCAGCCCGACGCCGTTATTCTGGATATTATGCTTCCCGGCAAAGATGGCTGGCAGATATTGAAGGAGCTGAAAAAAGATCCTACAGTATCAACCATCCCGGTACACTTAATGTCGGCAGGTGATGCGGCGGTTAATAAGGTTAAGAAAGAAGGTGCAATTAGCTTCCTCAAAAAACCGATCAATACCGAAGTGTTGGATAAGTTGTTTAAAGATATGGCCGCCAAAAGCGGTGCCGCCTTTAAACAGATATTACTGATAGAAGATCATAAAATGCAAAGTCAGGCTCTAAAAGAGCTAATGGAGAAACAAGGCATAACCGTAGATCAGGCTTTTGATGGCAAAAGCGCGTTTAACATGCTGATGGAAAAGGAATACCAGTGTGTAATACTGGATATTAACCTGCCCGATATTTCGGGCCTTGATCTGTTGGATAAAATTAAGGAGGTTGAACGCTTTATTTCCTTACCGGTAATTGTGAATACAGCTATGGAACTGGATAAAACATCGGTTAGCCGGTTAATGCAATATGCCAACGCCATGGTGGTGAAGAACAATAAATCATCTGAGCGGTTAATAGACGAGGTAAACCTGTTCCTTAATAAAATTAACAGTACGGCGGGTAATGCTTATCCGTTGACAGATAGTGCAAAAGTTAAATCGTATTCGGGTGATAAAAATATGCTGAAGAATAAAAAAATATTAATTGTTGACGATGATATGCGTAACATCTTCGCGTTAAGCAGCGCCTTGCAAACCTATGATATGATTGTAGAAATTGCTAACGATGGCGAGGAATCATTAACCAAACTTGAAGAGATACCGGGTATTGATATGGTGCTAATGGATATTATGATGCCCAAAATGGATGGTTACGAAGCCATGCGCCACATACGTAAACAACAAAAATGGGCTAAATTACCCGTAATTGCTTTAACGGCTAAGGCAATGAAAGAAGATAGGGATAAATGTATTGAAGCCGGTGCTAACGATTATATTACCAAACCGGTTGATATTGACAGATTGTTGGCTTTAATGCAATTGTGGCTGGAGCAATAATGAGTACTACCGACGATATTTCGTTACCGGAGTTGAACGAACTGATAATATTGGTCAGGCAAATTCACGGTTTTGATTTTTCTAACTATACCAAGGCATCGCTAAAACGCAGGGTATTGCGCATTATGCAGCTAAAAAAGCTGGCCTTTTGGGAGCTAAAAAATGTGCTCACCAATGATCAGCTTTTTTTTCAGCAGTTTTTGGATGAGATTACGGTAAACGTTACCGAGATGTTTAGGGATCCTTCCTTTTACAAAGCGCTAAATACGCAGGTGTTGCCATACCTGGCTACGTTTCAACATATTAAAATATGGAGCGCGGGTTGCTCATCCGGCGAGGAGCCGTATTCACTATCTATATTAATGCAGGAGGCCGGCCTTAAAAGCAAGAGCTTTATTTACGGTACAGATATTAATGCCGAAATGCTGGGCCAGGCCAAAAAAGGCATATACAGTTTACGCAACATTAAAAGCTATGCCGAAAACTACAAACAGGCAGGTTTGCCCGGCACCCTTACAGATCACTTTACCATTATGTACGATGCCGCTTCGGTACATAACGAACTGAAGAAGAATACCTTGTTTTCGGTACATAACCTCATATCGGATAATGTTTTTAACGAATTCCAGATGATAACATGCCGCAATGTTTTTATCTATTTCGATTCGGAATTGCAGGATAAAATATTGGAGGTTTTTTATAACAGCTTGTGTAGCTTTGGTTTTTTGTGCCTGGGTTCAAAAGAAACAATTCGTTCAGAATACTACAAAAAGCGTTTAAAGGTTGTAAATTCGCGAGAAAATATTTATCAAAAAATTGGCTAACAATACCACCAACCAACTCATAAAACGGTTACAGAGCGCCGAAATATTATTATTGGGAGGCTCTGCGGGTTCGTTTATGCCCATTTTTAATTTGGTTAGATCAATACCTCAAAATCACTCTCAACCTATAGTTGTAGTAATTCACAGAGGGAAGAATAATTTTAGCGATATTGAAAACCTGTTTGGCGATAATTGTCGTATCTTGGTAAAAGAAATTTCGGATAAGGATAAAATAGCTGGTGGCCATGTATATATAGCTCCGGCAAACTATCATACGTTGTTTGAAAAGGGCAAAACATTCGCGCTTGACGTATCAGAACATGTATGGTATTCAAAACCCTCAATTGATGTTACTTTTGAAAGTGCCGCCGATGCTTATGGAGATAAGTGTGCAGCGATACTATTTTCGGGGGCTAACCAGGATGGTGCGAGGGGGCTTTTAAAATTACGCGATAAAGGCGGGCTAACTATAATACAAGATCCAAAAGATGCAGAAATGCATGTAATGCCGCAGGCAGCGGTTGATATAAATGCCGGAGAATTTATACTAACGAGTGAACAGATATTAAAATTTATGTGCGAAAGCTTCGTTATAACAACTCAACCATAATTTATGACGCCAATCAATATACTTATTGTTGACGATAGGGAAGAGAACATTATCGCGCTTGAGGCACTGATAGAACGTAACGATGTACGTTTGATGTCAACAACATCGCCTAACGAGGGGTTAAAAATTGCCTGGGAAAACCAGATAGCTATTGCCCTGGTTGATGTGCAGATGCCCGAGATGGATGGCTTTGAGTTTGCCAGTATGCTAAAGGCAAACCCGCGTACCAAAGATATCCTGATTATTTTTGTTACCGCGATATCCACAGAATCTAAATATGCCGTTAAGGGCTTTACGGCAGGCGCGGTTGATTATCTGTACAAACCACTCGACCCGTATATAACCGCGGCTAAAGTTGATTCTTTCATCCAGCTTTCGAGGGGGCAAATGGAGATCAAAAACAAGAACGAAGAGCTTGAGAACTACGCCCTTGTTGTAAAAAATTCGGCTGATATTATTTGTACCGTTGATGCGCAAAATTTAAGGATACTGAGCATTAACCCCGCAGTTGAAAAAATACTGCAATACCATCCCGATGAGGTAAAGGGTAAAAGCATCATGAGCCTTTCGGTTCTGGAAGATCAGTTAGCTTTTAAAAACAATCTGAATGATTTATTAATCGAAAATAAAAGCCTGGCATCTTTTGAATGCCGGTTTGAAACCTTTGATAAACGCCAAACCTGGGTTGAATGCCGGGCATCCTATCGTAATAAGATCATTTTTTTAAACATCAGCGATATATCGCCACAAAAAAGCTATACCGAACAGTTGATCAAATCAAAAGAACTGGCCGAGTATGGCAAAAAAGTGAAAGAGACGTTTTTGGCCAACATGAGCCACGAGCTACGTACACCTATTAATGGAATACTGGGGATAACAGCCCTGCTAAAAAATACCCCCTTAGATAGTCAGCAGAAAAACATGATCGAGTTGCTGGGTACATCGTCGCAATCGCTTTTGGGTGTGGTTAATGATGTGTTGGATATATCTAAGATAGAAGCAGGTAAATTCAGTATTGTGCGTAAGCCTGATAATATTCATAGTATCATTAAGTCGGTTTATGATCTGCTGAAGTTTAAAACTGATGAAAAAGATATACAATTGGTGTTAGAGATAGCCCCAGATGTACCGAAGAGCATTCTGGTCGACTCGTTAAGAATCAATCAGATTATGATGAACTTGTTAAGCAACGCTATCAAGTTTACCGATAGGGGGCATATTAAACTTACCATAACGATACTGCAAAAGCACCTAGATAGAGTAAAACTAAAATTTAGTGTTGAAGATACCGGCATAGGCATATCAAGTAATAAGTTGAACCGCATATTTGATTCGTTTGAGCAGGCCGAAGATGATACCAGTAGTAAATACGGTGGTACGGGTTTGGGCCTGACTATTGTAAAAAAACTGGTTGAGTTAAAGGGCGGTGAATTAACCGTAAGCAGCCAGATTGGTAAGGGCAGCATTTTTAATTTTACAAACTGGTTTACTTTAGCCGCCGAAAAACCAGAGGTTAAGCCGGTAGAAAAAATAAACCCCAAAACATTGCCACCATTAACGGGTTTGCGTATACTGATTGTTGAGGATAATGTGGTAAACCAATACCTGCTATCAAAGATATTGAAAGATTGGGATGTGAATATTGATGTAGTTGATAATGGGAAAAAGGCTATCGATATGTTAAAAGAGAAGGATTTTGATATCATACTGATGGATACTCATATGCCCGAAATGAATGGCTATGAAACGGCTAAAGCTATCCGGATGAATTTTGATGAACCTAAGCGGAGCACCCCTATCATTTCATTATCGGCAGCATCATTTGAGCATGAAAAGCAAGAAGCTATTTTATCCGGTATGAACGATGTTTTGGCAAAGCCGTTCCAGTCAAAAGATCTTTACCAAAAAATACAGAAACTGTTAAAAATTAAAGAGAAGGTTTAAAACGCCAGTTTGGTTTGGCCTACGCCAGCAACCTTTGCTTCGTGTTCCAATAGCCATTTTTTGCGCCAAAGCCCACCGGCATATCCTGTTAAGTCGCCGCTGGCGCCAATTACCCTATGGCAGGGTACAACAACCCATAAGTTATTTTTACCATTGGCCGCTGCTATGGCCCTTATAGCCAAAGGGTTTTTCATCCTTTCGGATTGTTGGGTGTAGCTAATGGTTTTGGCATAGCCAATGTTCATTAATTCGTTCCACACCATTTGCTGAAAATCTGTTCCCTGTTGTTTGATTGGGAAATCGAATTCCTTTCTTGTCCCTGCAAAGTACTCATCTAACTGTTTGGTTGCCTGCTTTAATACCGGCGATGTGGTTTGCTCTTCATCAGGGTTGTTATCTAAAATAGATATCGCGCTGATAAAGCCACCGGTTTCGGTAATGCGGGCCGTGCCTAAAGGTGTTTGATGAAGAATACTGGACATACACTAAATTACACATTGATAGCGTAATTTAAAAAGAATAGCCAACATGTATTAGGGTGGTGGTTACGTAGGTTATGAAGCACTTGGCAAAAGCTCGCGCAATTGTTCTTCAATTTCTAAATCTATTTTAGATTTTAATAGCGAGCCACACTTAGAACATCTTATCTCGCTGGTAAGCGTTTTTTCGAGCGTTAAATAAGTTATCGCAGTTGTTTGATATCTATAAATAGAATTAGAACAGCTTCTGTTAAAGCAATAACTTGCTATATGGTCATTAGCTTTCATAAATTTTATATTGGATGTATTAATTAAAAGCAACAACTGTACCATAGCATCTCACATTAAAAAAGTATTATAAAATAAAATGCACATGCGGCTGGTATGGTATAATTGTATATTTGCAGGTAATGGATTTGTATACCCAAACAAAGCAGCTTTTAAAAAAGGAGATTTTATTAGAATGGCGATCAAAATACGCCTTTAACGGTGTGCTTTTGTATGTAATAAGTACTGTATTTGTTTGCTACATGGCTTTTAACCTTAATCCGGGTTTTAGCGGTAGCACTGGTTACCCGTTGGTTTGGAATGTTTTATTCTGGATCATCATCCTCTTTGCGGCGGTAAACGCTATCGCGAAAAGCTTTTTACAAGAGAGTAGGGGGCGCTTATTATATTACTATTCTATTGCCGGCCCTCAGGCAATTATCTTGTCAAAAATAATTTATAATATATTATTGATGGCTTTACTGAGTATACTGGCTTTAATAGTGTACAGTGTGTTTTTTAAAAACCCAACAGTTGATACCCTTTATTATTTTTTAACGGTGTTATTGGGGAGCATTAGTTTTTCTACCGTATTTACCATGATATCGGCCATCGCATCAAAAGCGGGTAACAATGGTACACTCATGGCTATATTAAGTTTCCCGGTTATTATACCTGTTATTTTGTTGCTGGTGCGGATGAGCAAGCGCGCTATGGATGGGCTCGACAGGAGTTTGAGCTACCAGGATATGGGTGTGCTGCTGGCCATTAACGTGATTGTTATTGCAACATCATTGCTACTGTTCCCTTTTTTGTGGCGGGATTGATCATCGCGTATACTAAAACTCATTTTAAATTGTTACAGAAGCAAATGATATCAACAACCCGTTTTACTGTTAAATTTAGCTATGCGTTGTAGGTTTTTGATGCTTTTGGTTTTGCTGTTGCCTGCCTTGCTTATGGCCCAAAGTGGGATGATCAAAGGCAAGGTAATGAGCACCGACCTGCAAGTGCCACTGAACGAGGCGAGCGTGTTTTTAACCAATTCTACCTACGGCACAGCTACCGCTAACGATGGTACGTTTACATTAGCCAACCTTAAACCTGGCCAATACGAATTGGTTGTAAGCTATGTTGGCTACGAGAGCTACCATCAAACCATAATGGTTGCCCAGGATGTGATCAACCTTAAAATTGATATGCACCTTAAAAGTTATGGCTTAGGGGAGGTTTCGGTAGTATCTCACAAATTCTCTAAAGAGAACTTTGCCATGTTTCTGAAATACTTTTTAGGTACATCGCTCAATGCCAAACAGTGTAAAATAGTTAACCCAAAGGTGGTTGATCTGTATTACAATAGTAATGATAAAGCTTTAGAGGGTCATTCTGATGATTTTATTCTAATAGAGAACAGAGCTTTAGGTTACCGGTTAAAATACCTGCTCAATTCGTTCAAATACGATGGTATTAACGAGATCATATCATACGGCGGACAGCCTTTGTACGAAGATTTGAAGGGCAGCAAAAGTCAGCGGGAACGCTGGCACAAAGCCCGCGAAGATGCTTACTATGGCTCAAGTACGCATTTTTACCGCAGCTTAATTCATAACGAACTGGCAGCGCAAGGTTTTGTACTGTACCATTTGGTGCGAACACCAAATGCCGAGCGCCCCCCGCAATACCTTATTGTTAAAAAGATGGATAAGTTTGAGGCTGAGGGTAACCGCGATTCGCTCATCCATTGGCACAATCTTTATAATCTGCGTAAGTATATTGAAACGCTGGGCACGTTGCCACTTTTATCCGAAGATATTATGGCTAAAACCGACCGGCCTGATGTGTTTGGTATTGCTTTCCCCGGATGTTTGTACGTGGTTTATACCAAAAAGCTTGACGAGTTGCCCGATGAGCAGGTTTACCGCCCCCTTAGTATGAAGAATTTTATGGTGACCATTATTACGCTATACACTAAATACGCCTTTTTTGATTTAAATGGCGTAGTGATATCAAACAAAGCCACTTTATACGAAGGCGCCTGGGCACGCAACAAGATACCCGAAATGCTGCCGGTTGATTATGCTCCGGATGATAAGAAAAAGATGTAGTTTATTGAGGTAAGATGTTTCAGGTAAGATGGAAGATGTGGTTTATTGAGGGAGGTATTTTTATTTTATATAAGTCACATCTTCCATCTTACCTGAAACCTTTTCCATAGTTGTTACATCTTCCATCTTACCTGATACATCTTCCATAAAAATACTACCTTTGCGCATTACTCAAAAACGATGAATATTATTTATCAAACATGGTGGAAGGTTTTGGCTGTTGTGATGGTGTTTTATACCATAATAGCCGGCTTTTTATTCCATGTACCTACACTGCCTATCCTGCACGAAACTATCCGTAACCTGTATTTCCACGTACCTATGTGGATGGCCATGTTTTCGGTTTTTACTATTTCGGTGATCTACAGCGTTTTGTATTTGCGCACCGGTAAAGAGGAGTACGACCTGATATCTGTTGAATGTGCCAATACCGGCATCATGTTTTTTGTGCTCGGTTTAGTTACCGGGATGATATGGGCCAAATACACCTGGGGCGAATACTGGAGTAACGATCCTAAACAAAACAGCGCGGCTATCGCCTTCCTGTTATATTGCGCTTACCTGGTATTGCGTAACTCTATCGACGAGGAACAAAAACGTGCCAAAATATCATCTATCTATAACATATTCGCCTTCCCTATTATGGTTGTTTTGATTATGGTTTTACCACGGATGACCGATTCTTTACATCCCGGTAACGGTGGTAACCCTGCCTTTGGTAAAATGGACCTGGATAACCGCATGCGGGTAGTATTGTACCCGGCTTTTTTAGGTTGGAGTATACTGGGAGTTTGGATAGCATCCATCCGTTACCGCATCCGTTTAATTGAAAATAAAAAGAACGCAAACTAATGAAGAAGATCCTCTTTTTACTATTATCAATATTTTATTGCTCAAGCCTTTTTGCGCAAACTACTACAGGTGTTGAAATGGCCGATACCATGCGCAGCTCGGGTAAAATATATGTGGTGATAGCTACCATCGCTATCATTTTTGTGGGCTTAGCCATTTACCTGTTCACTATAGACAGGCGTTTGAAGAAATTGGAAAAGTAGTATTTTTGCGAAAAGTGTAATTTATAGATGTTTTTTCATTTGTTTTTTGTCATTATTTAAAATAATACGATTTTGGGGATTGGTTCAAAAAATAACTTTAAATTCACTAAACATTGTTTTAGGCCTTACGTTTAAGGTGTATAGGTTACACTAACAAAGTTTGTATTTGCACAAGTGATATAAATTACTGCACCTTTGTCAACTTTTTAAAAGAACCAATTTAAATTCAATTCCTAATTTATGTCTAACAGTATAATTGCTAATCAGGCCGAACATTTTTTCGGTGATGTATGTAATAACTTTGATCATGCGGCACAGTTTACTAATCACGATGCCGGTTTGTTAGATCAGATCAAATCATGTAACAGTGTTTACCGTTTCCGTTTCCCAATCCGCAGGGGTAATGGTTTCGAGGTTATTGATGCCTGGCGCATTGAGCACTCGCACCACCAATCGCCAACCAAGGGCGGTATCCGCTACAGCGAAATGGTTAACGAAGACGAAGTAATGGCCCTTGCCGCGTTAATGACCTACAAATGTGCCATTGTAAACGTACCCTTTGGTGGTGCAAAAGGTGGCATCAAGATCAACCCGAAAAACTACACCCTGCAAGAGCTTGAAAATATAACCCGCCGTTATACGGTTGAGTTAATCAAAAAGAATTTTATTGGCCCCAGCGTTGACGTACCTGCTCCGGATTACGGAAGCGGAGAACGCGAAATGGGCTGGATTGCCGATACTTATGCTACCATGAATCCTGGTCAGTTAGATGCATTGGGCGCTGTTACCGGTAAACCTTTGGCATTACACGGTATAGCGGGCCGCCGTGAGGCTACCGGCCGTGGTGTGGCTATTGCCGTGCGCGAGTGTGTTAGCGTTGCCGAGGATATGGCCAAACTGGGCTTAACTACGGGTATTACTGGTAAAAAGATCATCGTACAAGGTTTGGGTAATGTGGGTTACCACTCGGCTAAATTTTTAACCGAATTTGGTGGTATTATAGTTGGCCTTTGCGAGTTTGAAGGTGCTATTTACAACGAAGATGGTTTGGATGTTGAAGAGGTTTTCCAACACCGCAAAGCAACCGGATCTATTTTAGGTTTTTCAGGAGCTAAAAAAGAGTTCAAAAACTCGATGGAAGGTTTGGAGCAGCCCTGTGATATTTTGGTACCTGCCGCTTTGGAGAATCAGATCACCGAAGCCAACATCAAAAACATTAAAGCAAAAATTATTGCCGAGGGCGCAAACGGTCCAACTACTCCGGGTGCCGAGGCTGCTTTCTATTCAAAAGGTGGTATCATCATTCCGGATATGTATGCTAATGCGGGCGGTGTTACGGTATCGTACTTTGAGTGGTTAAAAAACCTTTCGCACGTAGCCTTTGGCCGTATGAACCGCAGGTTTGAAGAAAACTCCAACCTGAACTTGGTGAACACGGTTGAGAGCATTACGGGCATCAGCTTATCGCCGATACAACGCTCAAGCATTATCAAAGGTGCTTCGGAATTGGAGTTGGTAAACTCTGGTTTAGAGGATACGATGATCCGTTCATACCACGAGATTCGTGAAACGTATAAGAGTAACTCTAAAATAGATACGCAGCGTACCGCCGCCTTTGTTGGCGCCATTAATAAAATAGCGGTATCGTACCAAAACTTAGGTGTTTGGCCGTGATCTGATTTCGGATTTATGATATTTAAAGCGCCGTTGCAGATTGTAACGGCGCTTTTTGTTTATATTTATTTGATGAATAAAAGGGTTCGGAATGCATCGGTGGCAAAAGCACAGGCTAAAAAGAGATTGATCTCAATTATCCGGCGGACAGCATATATATTAGGATTTATTGGTGCGGGATATACACTCAGGGAATACAACGTTACATTCATAGACTGGAAGTTGCTGATAGCAGGTAATATCATTCCTGGTTTTGTTCTCGCTCTTATCCTTGAGAAAAACTATAAAGAATGGTTTTGGGCTACTTTATGTTTTGGAGGCTTGTTTACAGGGACTTTTATATTAGCTAATAATATTACAAATGCACCTGTAGAAGTTATGAAGATGGATATAATTCATGCAGGAATACCGGGTTATTCCAAACGCTCCCCATATGTTACTGTAAACTGTGTAGGAATGCGGAAAGATATTAAACTAAGCTATGATTTAAAGGATATTGTTTCTAAAGCGCATTGTATTAAGTTGACTATGCAAAAAGGTAATCTCGGCTATTATATCGTTATAGATCAGCAGTTGGTGATTGACAAATTGGAATAGGTTTTACATCTTGAGCCTTTGTTTTTATGGGATAATGGTCTGTGGAATGGTATTTGCATTACCACTTCAACTATGAAAAACGATCAATTTAAAACAGTAGGGCGCATATTATTGGGCACAGCTTTGGTTTTCGTAGGCATTAGTCACCTAACCTTTGCCCGTAAAGATTTTAAGGCGCAGGTGCCAGATTGGATCCCACTAAAAAAGGATGATACCGTTATATACTCCGGCATAGCCGAAATTGCTTTGGGCAGCGCCTTGATTCTGGCTCCTGAAAAATATAAAGAAACCTTTGGCAATACCGCCGCGGCCTTTTTTACGGCTGTATTCCCCGGCAATGTATCGCAATATTTAGAGAAGAGATCGGCTTTCGGATTGGATACGGATAAAAAGCGATTTGCAAGGTTATTCTTTCAGCCGGTGCTTATAACCTGGGCTTTGATGAGTACACGGAAATAATTCAGATTTGTAAATCTCATTATTTGTATTTATTCCACTCCTTTATCAAAAGTGAATACAATTCTTCGTGTGTCATTTTGAGTTCGTCATTACTAAGCTGAATAACAAAACGATCACGAAATTTAGAATTTTTTGATTGATGATGTATATCCTTAGTCGCAATAAACTCTGGGGTGCAATAAATATTGATGGCTTTTATAAAGCCAAAGCTTTTAATTGACCGTACATTTATGATTTCCCGCCAAGGTATAAGCCCTATCTTTTCTTTCGCAGTGATGCTCATAAATGACTCTAACCCTTCGGTTGATAAAATTAATACAGGTTGATTTTTGAATGCTCTGATGATCAGGTAAACAAGTAAAGCCGTAGCTGCAATGCTAAAGAACAGGAAGAAAGAGATATGCGTAACTATGTATATACTCGTTCCGGCAACCACTGCTAAAAACCCAATAATTGCACGGATCATTTTTTTGTGAAAGTTAGGATATAGAATTATTGCCGACATGTTATGGCAACAGTGTACTAATAAAAAATGTTTGCTTTGTGCAATTCATATAGTGTACTAATAACGGATGGATTGAATTAATGCCTTAATATCATTAAGAATAATTCTAAATAAGATATATGGCTTGTAATAAAGATTATTAGCTGTGCGTTTTGTATTTTTGCAGTCCGAAGTTCAAGGAGGAAAATAAACCATGAAGAAAGGTTCGATATTTGGAATTGTTATTATCGCTATCGCTATAGCGGTAATTATTAGTACATATTCAAATTCAAGTACTTACGGCTCTTTTAAAGAGGCCGCAGAAACTAAAAGTGAGTTACATGTTGTTGGCCATCTGGATAAAACCAAAGCACTTACTTATGATCCCGTTAAGGATGCCAACTACTTTTCGTTTTACATGACGGATAATAAAGGCCAGGAATCAAAAGTGGTTTTCACCGGTACCAAACCACAGGATTTTGAACGTTCGGAACAAATCGTATTAACCGGCCAAATGAATGGCAACGAGTTTCACGCATCAAAAATTTTAATGAAGTGCCCATCCAAATACACACAAGATAAGGTTGAGGTTACCGAATACAAGGCTAAACAAGCCACTATTTAATATTAATGGACAAAGCTTTTATAGGTGAACACCTTATCCCCGGCCATTTAGGTCAGGCCTTTATTATCCTGGCGTTTGGCTCGGCACTTTTTGCAACAATATGCTATTTTTTCGCTACTCAAAATAAAAACCAGTTTGATCAATCGTGGAAAAACATGGGCCGTATTGGCTTTTTGTTAAACACGGTTTCGGTAATTGGTATTGGTTGCTGCCTTTTTTACATCATTTATAACCACCTGTTTGAGTATCACTACGCCTGGGCGCACTCGTCAAAAACGTTGCCTGTTTACTACATCATATCAAGCTATTGGGAAGGGCAGGAAGGCAGTTTTTGGTTATGGGCATTCTGGCAAGCGGTTTTAGGTAACGTGTTGTTATGGAAAGCAAAATCGTGGGAGGGCCCGGTGATGACCATTGTGAGTTTGGCTCAAACTCTGCTGGCTTCTATGTTACTTGGTGTAAGCATATTTAGCTCACATATTGGCAGCTCGCCATTCATCTTATTACGTGAGGCCCTGGAGGCGCCCATATTCAGCAGACCAGAATACCTGAAATATATTAAAGATGGTAACGGACTAAACCCGCTACTACAAAACTATTGGATGGTGATACACCCGCCAACTCTATTTTTGGGCTTCGCATCCATGATTATCCCATTTGCTTACGCTATAGCCGGACTTTGGACAAAGCGTTACAAAGAGTGGGTACAACCCGCTATCTCGTACTCGCTTTTCTCGGTAATGATATTGGGTACGGGTATCATCATGGGCTCTTTCTGGGCTTACGAGTCGCTTAATTTTAATGGCTTTTGGGCATGGGACCCGGTGGAGAACGCATCCGTTATTCCGTGGTTAACTTTGATAGGAGCGGTTCATGTTTTGATCGTTTATAAAAACACTGGTCAGGCATATTTTACGGCCATGTTTTTGGTGTTGATCAGCTTTGTGCTGGTGCTCTACGCTTCGTTTTTAACACGTAGCGGTATCCTGGGAGAAACATCAGTACACGCCTTTACCGATCTGGGTATGTTTTGGCATTTGGTTATTGATGTATTGATCTTCCTGGGAATAGCTATTGGTTTGGTTATAGTACGATGGAAAGAACTACCCATCAGTAAAAAAGACGAAGAAACGTACTCACGTGAGTTTTGGATGTTTGTTGGCGCTGTATTTTTAGGCTTATCATGTTTCCACTTAGTGGTGGTAACTTCTATCCCGGTATGGAACGCCATGTTTGGTACCAAACTTGCTCCGCCTACCGAGCCTATTAAGTTTTACAACGTATTCCAATCGGGCTTTGCATTTGTGATAGCTTTGCTTGCAGGCTTTACCCAATTCTTAAAATATAAAAAAACCGATACTACACGGTTTTTTATCACCAGCATACTCTACTTTGTATTCGCTGTTTTGATAACCGCGCTTGTGGTTTACGTTACCGGTATTTACCATAATAATTGGATATTTATGTTGGTAATGCTGGGGGCCATATACTCGGTACTGGCAAACGCTAAAATACTGGCCGATGTATTTAAGGGTAAAATACGTTTAGCCGGTTCGGCAGTAGCGCATATTGGTTTTGGTTTGTTACTGATAGGCGCTGTTATAGCGGCAGGTACCAGCAGCATAGTATCGGTAAACAAAAGCGGAATGGTTGAGGTTGCCGGTTTTGATAAGGTTGCCGATGTTCGCGAGAATATTATGCTATATAAAAACGAGCCTGTTACCATGGGTAAATACCAGGTAACCTACGTTGGCGATTCTATAGCCGCGCCTAACCACTATTTTAAAGTTAATTACAAACGTAAGGATGCCAGCGGCAAAGTAGTTGAAGATTTTATTTTGAAACCCAATGCCCAGGCCAATGCCAAGATGGGTTTGGTTGCCACGCCAGATACCAAGCATTACTTGTTTCATGATCTGTATACCCACGTAACCGCCGCGCCAATTAAAGATGAGATTGAGCAAAATGCAGGCGCGGGCCATATTGAAGCCAATGATGATAAGAGTTACGACCCACCTATAGTTAACGAGGTTATGGTTGGCGATACCATTCATTATCGCGATGGTGTGGTGATATTGAAGAAGCTGAATCCGGGCGCTAAAGTTCAAAATATTCCCTTAGGCGAAAAAGATATCTCGGTAGGAGCGGAGCTTGAGATCATTACCCATGGTAAAACTTACGTAAGCGAACCTGTTTACATGATAAAAGCCGGTAGTAGTTTTGATTTTGCCCGTAAGGTTGAAGATGCCGGTTTGAAACTACGTTTCAGCAAAATATTACCCGAGAAAAGCAAGGTTGAAATTACGGTATACCAACAGCCACAAGGTAAAAAGGCATACATCGTAATGAAGGCGATGGAGTTTCCTTATATCAATTTCTTTTGGAGTGGTACCATTATTATGGTTATAGGTTTCCTGCTGTCAATATTCAGAAGGAATAAGGAGTTGAAGACTGTTTAATAACAGTTAATTCCTTCTGTAGATCAACTCTCGCAGTTATCCAGGCAGTTCTGTAATATCCGGGCAAACTCCACGTCGTTTGGAGGGAGCAGCATATCACGGTGATCGCCAGAAACCTTGTGTACTTTAACACCTTTCAAAGCATAATCATCCCAGCCTAAATGTTTAGGGTCGTCCACAAAATAAACCCTCACCTTTGAGCGGAATACGTGGATGGTGCCGTTATATGGTTTCATTTTATACCGGCTTACAGCGTAGCGCAGTTTATCAACAATACGTTGCATATAATCGGGTATGTTTTCAGCATTGGCTTCATCATTCATTCCTAAACGCTGTTTGATCATGAATAGCTGATATTCAACAGTAGCCCCGGGTTGTTTTATTAATGATGTTAATATGAAACCTGCCTTGTAAAACTGCCTTAAAATCTTTTTGAGTGTGCGTTTAGGTAATGATAATTGTGATTCCGACTCTTTGTTATTTACATCAAACATAGCCAATATCTTAACTTCTTTACCCATTGCTTGCAGTTGGTTGGCAATTTCGATAGCTACATAACCGCCAAAAGAGTAGCCGGCTATGGCGTAAGGGCCAGTTGGATTTTGCTCTAAGATCTCCTCGATGTATAAGGATGCTATCGCTTCAATACTATCCGGAACTTCGTCAATACCGTTCAATCCTCTTGATTGTAACCCATAAACAGGTTGCTCGGCATCAACACTCATGGCAATGTTATTGAAGATCAACACATTTAAACCTTCGCCATGAATAATATAAACCGGCATTTTATTACCGGTAGGCTTAATAGGGACCAGTGATTTCCAGGTGCTTTCTTCATCACCGGATTGAAGCAATTGGGCCAATTTGCTGATTGTAGGATATTTAAACAGTGTAGCTATGGGTATCAGTTTTCCGGTTATCTTACCAATACCCGTCATGATCTGTACGGCAATAAGCGAATGGCCGCCAAGCTCAAAAAAGTTATCGTTAATACCTATTTGATCAATATGGAGATATTTCGACCATATTTCTGCAAGCATATTTTCGGTATCAGAACCCGGAGCCTCATACTCTTTCTGGCTATTTTGAAATTGGGGTTTCGGTAATTTTTTGCGATCTATTTTACCATTAGGCGTTAACGGTATTTCCGGAATTACGATGTAATCCGTTGGTACCATATACTCTGGCAGTTTGTCCTTTAAACCCGCTATCCAGGTGGTGGAGTAATTTACTTTGTGTGATGCTATCAGGGGATCATCGCTAACCACATAAGCAAGCAGCCTTTGGTTATCCCATTCATCGTTGTGTACAACAACTACAGCGTTTTGGATTCCGTGTTGTAATATCAAGTTGTATTCAACCTCTTGCGTTTCTATTCGGAAGCCACGTAGTTTTACCTGCAGATCTATCCGGCCAAGGTATTCAATTTCGCCATTGGGCAGTATTTTACCTAAATCACCCGTACGGTATATCTTTTTATTGGCTTCTCCCGAAAAGGTATCATCAATAAACTTCTCGTCGCTCAATTCGGGCCGGTTTAAGTAGCCATTGCCTACGCCATAGCCACCAATGCATATTTCGCCTTCGTGGCCATCGGCCACTTGTTTTAATTCCTCATCTAAAATATACACCTGGGTGTTATCAATAGGTTTACCTATGGTAATTAATTGATCATCGGCCAGTATTTGCTTCCCGGTTGAGTATATGGTGGTTTCGGTAGGGCCATAGTAATTATGTAGGCTATCGCACCGTTCAAGTAACTTATTAGCCAGATCTTTAGGCAAAGCTTCGCCCCCGCTAATTATTTTGAGGGGTATTTTATCGTCCCAGCCACTGGCAAGCATCATGCGCCAGGTGTATGGAGTGGCCTGCATTACAGTTACCTTTTGGGTGCGCACGATATCCAAAAGCAATCGGCCATCTTTAACCATTTCGCTATCGGCTACAATTAATCGCGCACCGGTAACCATAGGCAAAAACAATTCGAGTACCGATATATCGAAAGATATGGTAGCCGTAGCCAGCCATGTATCTTGCGGTGTTATGCCTGGCCATTTCTGGATACTGAGTAGCAAATTTAATAAGCTACGATGGTTGATCTGAACTCCTTTGGGTTTACCTGTTGAACCAGAGGTATAAAGCAAATAAGCCAGATCATCACCATTAATACTGATGTTAGGTTCTGTAGCAGGATAATTGTCAAGTTTCTGCCATATATCTTCGATGGATAACTTAGCGGCCGGAGTATGAAAATGCCCTTCGTAGATTTTAGATGTGATCACTAATTTAGCCTGTGCATCGTCAAGCATAAAAACCAGCCTATCGTTAGGGAAGTTAGGGTCGAGTGGTAAATAAACACCGCCAACTCTGGTAACGGCCAACACGGCAACCACCATTTGTAACGAACGTGCGGTGCCTATGGCAACTTTATCGCCAATGGTTATATTGTTGGCTAATAAAAAGTTAGCCAGTTGATTTATCTTTTGGTGTAAGTTTTTGTATGAAATTGAATCGTTACCAAATTGTATGGCAACATTATCCGGAAATTTTAGCGCTTGTTCAGTGATTAATTGATCAATAGTTGGTTCAACGGGCATTAAATTTCTATTAAAATAAATATGGGTATGTTATTTATTGGTTAGTTTTAATATAGGTAAATATAGCAATTTCTTTAGGTAATTAATTAAAAAGTAATACTATAGTTACTCATTTATAAGATTTTTTTTGTTTAAGTAAATACTTAAATGGCTAAACTATCCAGGTAATCTAATATTTCATAGTCAATAGTGCTGTCGAATTTTCGGGCATACAATTTACCGGATGCGGTCAGATCTGACGCATCCGTCATGGTTAATGTTTTTGGACGTGAATCCCCGCGTTTAAATTTAATATACCTTAAGTGGTCGTTTACAATGCTGTCTTTTAAAGGCGAGTTCAATAATATGGTTTGAAACACTAACTCGTCACAAGCCCATGTATGTTTAAAAAATAAACGTACAGATGGGTTGTTTTTTAAATAGTTTATAACATATAATGCGCATTGCGGCGTAATGGTAAACCATTGCGAGCGGCCATACATTTTTAAACCTGCTGGTGTTTTTCTATCAGGCAAAATACGGTTAGCCAGGTTTTGTAGCAGGTGCTTACCGGGGAATTTGTAATCGCCAAAGTTATATCTGGTTAGTCTGCCAAGCGGTTCGTCCCATTCTTCGGGAATAGCGTACGATCGCATAAAGGTTTTGCCTAAGTTATCAAACAAAAAATTTTGTATTTGCGATGCGTTTTTTAGAGGGTAATCCTGGCTGCTTAACAGGTTAATATGGGTGTAGCTTGTATTTTTGGATGTAATTTCTTCAAAGCTATTTAGTGTAGCTTCAATCATGTTGTAATTACCCCAGTCAACAGAAACCCGGGTTGTAATAAAAAATACGGGAACGGTTAATTGCAGGTCGTTAAATTGAGCAATATCGGTTTTTTTGTCTACATGGATATAAATATCAGCATCCGGATGATGTAAACGTTTGATAAGGCGTGCAAGCTGGTTATGCATGGTGTGAGCCAATATCAGGTGGGCTAATTTCATGAATATATTATAGGTATAATGTTAGCCCTAATATATAAATTATTTATGATGCGTGGGCTCAAAAAATTCATCAACACATTCATCAAAATCGTCTTTATGTTCAATGAGTGTGGCATGGCCCGAGTGTGGCACTATCCAGAGCTTTGAATTGGGGATATTTTGTGATATCTGTACGGTATGCTTTACAGGGATCAGATCATGATCGCCACCAATAATTAGCGCCGGGCATTTTATGGTTTTGATAACGTTTAGTGATATATTAGGCTGCAGCCAATCTAATAAAAATAATTTCCAGTCATTTTTATCCTTATCACTTTTCAATGTTTTATTTTTAGATGCATTATATATCAATTGCTGCTTTTTCCACAGATCGGGATCTAAGGCGTTCGAATCCGGGCGTAAATTAGCCCCGCTTACCGCTAGTTTAGTAACCCTTTCGGGGTGCCTGATGGCCATCAATAAAGCCACTACACCACCATCGCTCCAACCCAGTACATAGGCCGACTTGATACGAAGAGAATCCATCAATGCTACTTCATCATCAGCCATCATCTCAAAAGAGAGCGAATCTTTATCATCGTGCGAATTGCCTTGAGCCCGGCTATCGGCAATTATCACCTGGTACTTTTCCGAAAAATAAGGAGCATTGCCGGCAAATGAACTTATTGATCCACCGTTGCCATGTATCATAAGTATGGGTTTACCGGTACCATATACTTCAAAATACATTTTAAAACCACGTATATTAAAATATCTGCCCAGAACTTTACTGTGCCCGTAATTTATGCCCCGTCCAGGGGTATAAAATATATACGCACTTATTAAGAGCAATAAAATAAAAAGAGGCCTCTTCATTAATGGTTATAATACACTAAATTATTTTCAATATGATAAAAAAATTGTAGTTCTGCTATTTAAATCCTTTTTATTAAGGTTTAACAGGGGCGTTTTTCTCTTTTTTTGTTTTTGCAGTCGCCTTGTTTTTTTCCACCGGCTTGTTTGCAATGGGTTCTGGTTGGGAGCTTTTGATTAGCATGGTATAGTTCCATGTACCTTTTTTATAGGTTATAACCTTTTGCTCTATACGTTTTGCCTCAATTTCCTGGTCGGGCGGTTCTGGTTTGTAATCTTTTATGCGTTTACCGTCAGGGTTTGATTCCTGAACTATCTTACCATAAAAGCGGCGCTGTAAAAAAACATCATCCATACTTTCGCCAATTTTTTTAGTCGGGTCTATATCAATGGTGACTAATATTTTACGGCAATCTTTAAACCTGAGCCAGCATAAGGGCTGTATGCCAATTAAATCTCCATTGGTTAAGGTTAGCTTTATTAAGGGAGCAATACCAATAATGCGGGTTATGTACCTTGAGCGCGTTTTATCGTAAAAAACATCCTCTTTAATTCGATACCCCGAAATTTTTTCGGGCGTAAATGGGTTAGGTACGGTTTTGGTGCCGGTAATGTTACCGTCTTTATCCAAAACATTTACCACCGATGTATCCGATAAGCCCGACATTAATTCTTCATACGGTATCGGGATAGTAAAAGCATCCCCATTAGGGTTATTGGGAGCACTCGCAGCAGGATTATAAGCTTTAATTTCTTTAGCTTTTATGGCCTTAAGCAAGGCATAAATTAAATCTGAATGATAGGTGGCAAAACGCTTGTTTTTAGTGTCTTGCAAATCAATATCGCGCCAATAGCGATGGTAAAATCTGATGTTGTTTGGTGTGAATTCATCTAATGGGAGTGGACGGGCATTGGTAAACGATATATCGGCCCGTTTTGTGGCCGCATTTCTGATAGACGAATCAGATCCAATCTGTTTAAAAGCCATTTGGCTCAAAGCTTTTTCTGATAACTTATTGACATCGTTCTTTTTTGCTTCTCTTTTTAATTCTTTTGCAGACTTGCCCTTAGGTGGTTTTTCTTTAGATTTTGCTGATAAGGTATCAGTTCCGTTTTTTTTAGAATTGAGCTTTTTAAGATCTTTTTCGCTGAGGTTTTTTTTAGCCGTTGCCGTTGTATCGATTTTACTTTTATCGTTAACTGTATGCAACGTATCTTTTGCCGTAATTACGGTATCGGCTTTGCTTGGGTTAGCTATGCCGGGAGTAGCTTTTGATACTGTAGTAGTTGCAACACTATCGGCTTTGCTTTTTTGTGCGGTTTGTTTTAAAGTTTGGTCAACCGCTTTTTTATCTTGATTATCGGTAGTTTTTGTTTTGGAGTTTGAACCTGTATCTGTGGGGAGATTGGAAACAACAGGTTTTGCAACACCTGTTTTGGAAGTCGAGGTATCGCTTTTATTAATTTGTGCTAATAAAGTAAAGCTGCCAGTAATTAACAGGAGTACAATTAGTACAATTGCTTTTTTCATTTTATTGGGTCAATTCTTCAACTAAAGCTGCATAGTTCCAACTACTTTACAGGTTTAAGTAATAGTGTATTTAGGATGTAATTAAAAACACGCATAAGCATAATTACTTTTGAACTATAATTATAAAATGCTTTTAAATATATAAATAAAAGTATGAATTTTATTGATTTTGCTTGAAATTACTATCATTTACATAAATTATATAAGCATTCGGATAAAAACAGGGCCAATTTTTAAGATAGGAAACCCGCTAATAAGGATAGGTAAGAGGATTTGTTAAAAGAGGTATATTGTTAAGGCAAATAACCGTGGCAAGGTGTCTGGCGAATTCTTCCTTGAAATCATTATTAGTGTAGGAACCGATAAATGCGTTTTTTGCTCTTGAAACAGAGCAAATAAGATTAAGGTATTAACCTTATTTGAAAGAATTATTATATTAAGATATTATTGTATGTAATACTCTATTGTCCTGATTTATAACTGCCCCGGCTGCAACATGTTAATGTGAGTAGGTATCAATATTCTCATGTTTTTTAAAACAAGATAGTTAATAAATTGTAGTTATAACGTATTGCCTGGCAATAATTCTGGGGAATAATTGTTCTTTTTACAATAAACGTTATAAAAATTAGTATATTTAACATTCAATCCCTTAAGCTAATACTGTTGTGAAAAAAAATATACTTTTTTTAGCGCTCTTGTTGTCGGCGTGCGCTACAACCAAAAATCTTCCGGATAACCGTTTGGTGCTTGCTGAACACAAAGCCCCACTCAAAATATTCGCGATAGGACACTATAACTCTAATTCGTTAATTCTTACATTAATAGATGCCGAAAATACCTATTTTACAATTGAGGCACCTATTGATACCAGTTTAAGAATTGGAAAAACCTATCCATAATACGTTAAATCAACCTATTTAAATCGCTACCTTCGTTAAATCGTAATTATAAGGTATGCGTATCAGTATTATAGGTTCGGGTAATGTGGCTACACATTTGGCTGCTGCATTTAAAAATGCAGGGCATAAAATTATTGATATTTATAGCCCTAACTATCAAAACGCGGCTCTACTGGCTTATCATGTTGGCGCAAACGCTATAAATAAGCTATCCGAAATTGATCGCCAAACAGATGTGTTTGTAATAGCTGTAAAAGACGATGCTATTGAAGGGATTGCGCAACAGCTGGCGTTTTATCAAAAACTTACAGTGCATACTTCGGGCGCTACCGATCTGCAAAGCATTTTAAAGTACAATTCACTATCCGGCGTATTTTATCCACTACAAACTTTTAGTAAAATAAAGGAGGTTGATTTTTGGCAGGTTCCTTTATGTATTGAAGGTGCCGATGCTGCTGTAACCAAGCAATTGGAACAATTGGCGCAAACTATCAGTAATAATGTGCAGCAAATAAATTCCGACCAACGCAAAATATTGCATCTGGCGGCTGTTTTCGCCTGCAACTTTCCGAATAATCTGTATGCCATAGCCCAGCAATTATTGGCCCGGCATCAACTCGACTTTAATTTGTTACGGCCGCTTATCCTGGAAACAGCGCAAAAAGTACAGGAACGATTTCCATTAGATGTTCAAACCGGCCCGGCTATCCGCAACGACGGGCAAACCATGGCCGCCCACCTTAATTTATTAGGCGATAACCCGCAATTGCAACAAGTTTATGAGCTGTTAAGTCAAAGTATTATCAAAATGGGAATTGAGGCTAAAGCCGATAAGTAATTTTGTTACTTTTGCATCGCAATGAACGTTTTTAATATTAAAATACAATTCGAAGAAAAAGATCACGAAACACTTGAACTGCCAATAGCCGAGGGGGAATCGGTATTGGATGTGTGTCTTGAAAACGGGATAGATCTTCAGCATAACTGCGGCGGTGTTTGCGGTTGCAGTACTTGCCATATTTATGTGAATAGCGGCATGGATAACATCCAGGAAATATCAGACAAGGAAGAAGACTTTATCGACCGAGCTGTTAATCCGCGCATCTCATCTCGCTTGGGCTGCCAATGCATCATGATTGATGGTGACATTACGGTAACCATTCCAGACCAGTCGCAATTTATGGGCCACTAATTTAAACCTACCTGAACAAATGAACGATAAATTTGAACTACCAATACACTGGAACGATCATGAAGATATTGCCATGGGACTTTACGAAAAGTTTGGCGATGATTTTGATGAATCCAAAATATACCGCATCCGCTTTACCGATCTGTTAAACTGGATATTAACCCTCCCTAACTTCGCCGGCACCCGCGAGCAAAGCACCGAAGGCCATTTGGAGCAAATACAATCGGCCTGGGTGTACGAGTGGAGAGATAACCAGTAAAAGATTTAAGGAACAAGGAGTAAAGATGCAGTTCAAAAAATCTTTGCTCCTTGTTCTTTGTTCCTTCAGCCCAACTCTATGCTATCCAAATTAAAAGATATTACCACCTTTGTTTTTGATGTAGACGGTGTATTAACCGACGGCTCTGTATTTGTTACCGAAGCAGGCGATCAATGCCGCACTTTTAATACCCGGGATGGTTATGCGCTGCAACTGGCCGTTAAATGCATGTACAACGTAGTTGTAATAACGGGAGGACGATCAGAAGGAGTAAGGCTTCGTTTAAACAGCCTGGGTATTACCGATGTTTATTTAGGCGCGCATGTTAAGCTTGATATTTTTGAGAATTACATAGCCGAGCACTATATTGACCGCCAAAGTGTTTTGTACATGGGTGATGATATTCCGGATATTGATATTATGAAAGTTGTTGGCCTGCCAACCTGCCCAACAGATGCTGCCGAAGAGGTGAAAGCCATATCGCAATACATATCACCAGCATTAGGCGGCAGAGGCTGCGCCCGCGATGTGATAGAAAAAGTAATGAAAATACAAGGCAAGTGGATGAGCGAGAACGCGACATCGCTTTAGTTGAATGGTTGAATTAGTACTTTACTCCAATAATTATTCACCATATTTTTATCGATTAGCAATACCAATCAAAAAAACAAACTAATCCAATGAACAATCAAATTCCTCCGGTAATACTGGCATCTAAATCACCCCGCAGGCAAGAGCTTTTAAGTTTGATGAACATCAACTTTAGGGTAGTACTTAAAGATGTTGATGAATCGTACCCCGAAGGTTTATCGCCACAGGAAATAGCTTTACACATTGCCGAAAAAAAGTGCCGGGCCTTTGATGAACTGATTGAGGACGAGATAGTTATTACTGCCGATACCATTGTAAGTATTGATAATCAGATATTAGGCAAACCCGAAAGCCCCGAGCATGCGGTAGCTATGCTGCAAACGCTATCGGGCCGTAAGCACCAGGTTATTACCGGAGTTTGTATTTTGTACAAGCAGCAGTATAATTTGTTTTATGATGTATCGGATGTGCTGTTCCGTGTGCTGAGCGATGAAGAGATCACGTTCTACGTTGATAAATATTCACCTTTAGATAAAGCAGGATCATACGGGATCCAGGAGTGGATAGGCTTAACCGGTATTGTTAAAATTGATGGTTCGTATACCAACGTAGTTGGTTTACCTACCGAGAAATTATACCAGGCATTGATCAAGCTAAAATAATTTGTATTTAGGTTTATGGAATTTGTGCCAGGTTTGCATCCCTGAGGCATGAAACACATAAGCCATGTATCTATACCAGATCCCTGTACTCAAAATTGGGATAATATGCTGCGTAATACACAAGGAAAATTTTGCGATAGTTGCCAGAAAACAGTAACAGATTTTACCGCATTATCTAATACTGAAATACTCGGCCTCCTATCTGCTTCATCAAATCTTTGTGGCAGGTTTGGTCCATCGCAATTGAATAATCTAAATAGTGAACTTGCACCAACATACAGATTGCCGGCTTGGCAAAAAGTTGGTCTCGTTGCTTCATTAATATCATTGCTGCCATTTATTGCCGCTAAGGCTCAGGTTAAACAGCCAATTGGGCACCATAAAGCGACCAAGCCTCTTGTGGGTACTATTGTTGCTAAGATAGCATTAAGTACCATTACTGGTAATGTTGTTGATAGCGCATCAAACCAAGCAATTGCTTTGGTAGGTATAAATGTTAATGGTTCGCAAAGTCATGTTTTGACTGATAGTTTAGGCAATTTCAGGATAGAAATATCACCAGAAATTGATACTGTTTTAATTATCAGCACTATTGGTTATCAGGTATATAACATAAAATTAAATAAAAATCAGGCTAATTATAGTGTTCGCCTTGCAGCACAAGAGTTAACACTGGCACCGGTAGAGGCATTAATAACTTTGGTTGGTGGGATATCTGTTAAAAGAAGCTTTTTGTGGACTACATGGTATCGTATCAAACACCCATTCAAAAGTATTTTTAAGTAGTAGACTCTGTTTGGTTTATTGATAAAAAAATGTACCAGTTTAATCAAAGTGAAATAATTGTAATTTGGTTTATGGAATTTGTACCAGGTTTACATCCTTGAGGCTTGAAACACATCAACCACATATCCGTTGCCAATCCCTGTACTCAAAATTGGGATAATATGCTGCCTAATAATGGCGGTAAGTTTTGTAACAATTGCCAAAAAACAGTTATCGACTTTACTGAATTATCTAATCATAAAATATTGGATATTCTCTCATCGTCATCACAAAAAGTATGCGGTAGGTTTACTCACGTACAGTTAATGGTATTGAACCAGCAAATTGTTCCGCAGCAATGTTCATCTTTATTTTCGTGGCAAAAGTTGAGTTTAGCGGCGGCTTTTATAGCGGCGCTCCCCTTTGTAAATGTGCAGGCCAAAGTTAGGCCGGCGGTTGAACAAAATCCGGTTAAACAGGATAAGGCAGTTTTAGCTACAGATACCTCGGTAGCCTATAAAACAATTACAGGCTGTTTAACCGCTAAAGACGATAACATGCCTTTGATTGGAGCGTATATTAAAATTAAAGGCACATCGTTAAACTGCAGCACCCAAACCGATGGTGCTTTTTCAATGAAAATTCCGGCCAATAAAAAACTAATATTGGTGATATCGTATATCGGTTTTAAAACCCAGGAAATTAAATTTGACCCTAATAAAAAGCTTGATTTTAATATTCGGTTAGAAAGTGCTAACACGATGCTGGGAGAGGTAGTTGTAACCAGTTATTGAAATTTGAATAGATTGTGGTATCTTTAAACATAGTCTATTCAAATATTTTTTAACCTATAACCTTGCACTTCCCTGTAAACATACCCATAGGGTCGTCAACTATTCCAATACACTTTGTTTGCGAAACGCTGGCTTACTTTTTAGGGTATCGATATTATGCTTACCTGCGCAGGCACACCACAGATCTGATCAGTTCGCACCATAGGTTAGTTATATTTATCGGTGCCGCTGCCGGTGCTTTTTTAGGTTCGCACATTGTTGGTATTTTAGAAAATCCACCTTTGTTGTCGCATTTTAACCTAATCTATTTTATGGGTAATAAAACTATAGTTGGTGGTTTTATTGGCGGCTTAATAGGGGTAGAGTTTACCAAAAAACAAATAGGGGTTACTGCATCATCTGGTGATATGATGGTTTATCCTTTAATATTAGCCATGATCATCGGTAGGGTAGGTTGCTTTTTAACCGGCCTTGAAGACGGGACTTTCGGCATACCATCAAAGCTGCCCTGGGCCATTAACTTTGGCGATGGTATCCGCCGGCATCCTACAAACCTCTACGAGATCGCGTTCTGGCTTTGTTTATGGCTCTTACTTTATTTTATCGAAAATAAATTTGTGTTGGCAAACGGCGCGCGTTTTAAAATATTAATGGTTTGCTACCTGCTTTTTAGGTTTATTATTGAATTTATTAAGCCCGATTACTTTTTCAATTTTGGTTTGGGCGTAATTCAATTGGTTTGTTTGGGTGGGATTGTGTATTATTATAAAGTATTTCTACACCCTAAAAACCTAATCGAATCATATGCCTGAGCGCCCATATATTTATTATGATTTTACGATCAGTATTTGTGCTACCTGCCTAAAGCGGGTTGATGCAAAAATTATTTTTGAAGACGAAAAGGTATTTATGTTGAAGAACTGCCCACAGCATGGGCGCGAAAAGGTTTTGATAGCAACAGATATAGAATACTATAAAAACTGCCGCAATTACGCCAAACGCAGCGAAATGCCGCTTAAATTTAACACCCCGACTCATTATGGTTGCCCTTATGATTGTGGCCTTTGTCAGGATCATGAACAGCACTCGTGCCTAACGGTAATTGAGGTAACGGATAGATGTAACCTCAGTTGCCCCACATGTTATGCCATGTCGTCGCCAAGCTATGGCAGGCACCGCACACTGACCGAAATAGAGCAGATGCTGGATACCATTGTAGCTAACGAAGGTAAACCCGATGTGGTACAAATAAGTGGCGGCGAGCCTACGGTACACCCGCAGTTTTTTGAAATAATGGATATCGCGAAAAGCAAACCCATTAAGCACCTGATGCTGAACACCAACGGCATACGCATAGCTAAAGATGAAGCCTTTGTTGAACGCCTGGCTACCTACGCTCCCGATTTTGAAGTGTACCTGCAGTTTGACTCGTTCAAAAAGGAAGCGCTGGAACAATTGCGAGGTGAGGATTTGCGCGAGGTGAGGCGAAAGGCTCTCGAGAATCTGAACAAGTATAACTTGAGTACAACACTGGTAGTTACCTTAAAAAAAGGCTTAAATACAGACGAAATAGGCGATATTATACGCTATGCCTTAAAGCAAAAATGCGTACGCGGCGTAACCTTCCAACCAACGCAAGAGGCGGGGAGATTGGAGAATTATAATTCGGAAACCGACAGGTATACACTTACCGAAGTGCGCACCGCCATATTGGAGCAAACTGATATATTCAACAAAAACGATCTGTTACCGGTGCCCTGTAACCCCGATGCTTTGGTAATGGCCTATGCTTTGAAACTGGGCGAAGAGGTTTTCCCGCTAACGCGGATGATCAACCCCGATGATTTGCTCGATAATTCAAAAAATACAATTGTTTATGAGCAGGACGAGCAAATTAAAATGCACCTGCTCAATATGTTTAGCACAGGTAATTCTGTTGATAGCGTGCGCGAAGATTTAAAATCAATTATGTGTTGTTTACCCGAAATTGATGCGCCACAGTTAAGCTATGATAATTTGTTCCGCATTATTATTATGCAATTTATTGATGCGCATAATTTTGACGTACGCGCAATCAAAAAATCATGTGTGCATATCGTAAATAAAGACATGAAGATAATTCCGTTTGAAACCATGAACCTGTTTTATCGGGATGATAAAATTGATTACCTGCATCAGTTACGTAACGAGATGGTGATATGAGTGAAATGGAAAAGCCAAAATCACAAATGAAAATAGTAGGTATTAACTTGCTTGTGATGGTGGTTTATACAATACTATGCCGTGTTGGCTATAAAACGGATGGCTTTATTATTGTTGCTTGTTTAATAGTTGGCCATATTATATGCTGTTTTATTGCTTGTGTTGTAAGTGCTTTTATTGCTCAATACAGGCACTTAGCAGGCATCTGGTTACTAAGTGCTTTGGCGGTTTTATTAATAGGTTTCTCAACTTGTATGGCAGCATTTACCATTAAAATATGAACCAGGAAGATAAAAGTGCTAATCTGAAAATTGTAAGTGTTAATATGCTGCTGCTTTTGGTTTCTACCTGTTTAACTAATTTGAGCAAAGATGGGCCTATTTATGATATGATGATCATTGGTTTCCATGTTGTACTTTGTATCATGCTGGCTATTGTCAATAAAAGTTGGACGTGGTTTTTAAGTGGTCTAATGGTTATTATTATCGGCTTTTCAACCTGTGTAATGGGTGCTAATGTTCATATATAGCGGTGCCAATTAAAATTATTCTGCCAATCCGGCCATCACACCTTCTTTTAATGAATAAGTGCTCATTCCCACCTGATTGATATGGAGTTTATCCATCACATAACGGGTTAAAACGGAGGCTACAACGATCATATCAACTCTTAAAGAAATGATGCCTTTAATGGCTTTGCGTTGTTGGTTTGATGATGCGATGAGCACGTCGGTTATTCGTACCAGATCATTCAAATTAAAATCATAAACTTTAACCTGCTTCACATCAAAGTTGTCCTGTTTTTCTAACTCAATAACTTCGGCAAAGGTTTCAAATGCTCCGGCTGAGCCTATTAGTTTATCAATGCGATGTTGTTGCGCCGCGTTGAATAATGGTTTAAGGGTTTCATCAAGGTAAGTGTGTAATTCGCTAATGTATTCCTTTGATATCGGGTCAACCTGATGGAAACGTTCTATCAATCGGGCGGCGCCAATTTCAAAACTATGTTTCCAAAGCATGTTGTTTTGGGTGCAAATAATAAACTCCACACTGCCACCGCCAATATCCATAATGAGCGAGTTATTGGCCGGTAATGCTCCCGATGCTTTTACGCCCTGGTAAATGTAGGTGGCTTCTTTTATGCCATCAATAATATCAATGCTGATGCCTGTACGCTCTTTTACGGTATCAATAAATTGCTGTCCGTTTGATGCGCTGCGCAGGGCCGAGGTAGCAATGGCTTGCACTTTTTGAATGTGATGTTGTTTGATCTGATCGCTAAAACGTTCCATAGTTTTAACACCACGATCAAAAGCGCTTTGCTGGATAAAGCCTTTGTTGATGCCGCCTTCGCCCAATTTAACAGCTTCATGGTCGCGGGCTATTTCGGTAAAAGTGCCATTGGCAACGCTGGCTATCATTAAATGAAACGTGTTAGTGCCAAGGTCCATTACGGCAATGCAATTATCCATTACTTGCTTATAAATTAATAAATAATATAGTGGGTGATTGTTTTAATAGCACAGCCATGTGTTAGCTTTTGGTAAACGAATATAGCTTTCTTTTGTTTTTTGGGAATAAATTTAATTAACTACAAAAGCCCAAAACCATAAGGTTCCGGGCTTTAAAATTCTTGATTAATTCACATTTAATTGTTCTCTCGTGTGAATGAGATCGCTATCGTTGGTCCCGACTCTTTATCTCTGCTTCTTACTCAAAGTACTCCTTCATCCGTTCAAAGAAATTCTTTTCGTGCTTGCCCGGGTTGGGTTTAAAGTTGGGTGAATTTTGTAGCTGTTCTAACAGCTCGCGCTCTTCGCGGCTTAATGCTTTTGGTGTCCACACGTTAATGTGTACCAACTGATCGCCACGTTGGTATGAGTTTACTTCGGGTACACCTTTGTTTTTGAGGCGTAGTATGCGGCCGCCTTGTGTGCCTGGTTCTATTTTGATCTTAGCCTTACCGTCGATGGTTGGCACCTCTATACTGGTACCTAAAGCGGCATCGATAAAGCTGATGTGCAGATCGTAAATTATGTTGTTTCCATCGCGTTTTAACGATTCGTGCTCTATCTCTTCAACCAAAATGATCAAATCTCCGGGTACACCGCCGCGTGGGGCAGCGTTGCCTTTACCGCTCATGCTTAATTGCATGCCTTCGCTTACACCGGCAGGGATGTTGATGGTAATGGTTTCTTCGCCACGTACAACACCATCGCCATGGCAAACAGTACATTTTGAGGTAATTACACTGCCTTCGCCATTACAGGTAGGGCAGGTGCTGGTAGTTTGCATCTGACCCAAAATGGTGTTGGTTACCCGCCTAACCGCGCCCTGGCCACCACAGGTTTTACAGGTTTGGAAAGATGATTTATCCTTGGCGCCTGTACCATCGCAGGTATTACATAATACTTGCTTATTAACTTTTATCTTCTTCTCGGCACCGTTGGCAATTTCTTCGAGTGTTAAACGTACTTTGATACGCAGGTTACTGCCTTTGGTAACGCGTCTGCCACCGCCACCGCGCTGACCACCGCCACCAAAAAAGCCCTCGAACGGACTGCCGCCGCCAAAAATATCGCCAAACTGACTGAATATGTCGTCCATATTCATGTTACCGCCGCCATAGCCGCCGCCATTGGCCGAGCTTGCATTGGCAGCATGGCCATACTGATCATAACGCTGGCGTTTCTCTGGGCTGCTCAATACCTCGTAGGCTTCCGCGGCTTCTTTAAAGCTCTCTTCAGATTCCTTATCGCCCGGGTTTTTATCCGGGTGGTATTTGATAGCCATTTTACGGTAGCCCTTCTTAATCTCGTCCGCGCTTGCTCCCTTAGCTACACCCAGTACGTCGTAATAATCTCTTTTTGCCATTTATTTTTAATGATTGAAGGATTGAGTGATTGAAGGATTGAATGTTTTGACAGCTTTACTAATCAATCATTCAATCCTTCAATCATTCAATCATTATTCTTTACGCTCCAACAACAACTTTTGCAAAGCGTATAACCTTGTCGTTCAAATAGTAACCTTTTTCTAATTCGTCAACCACTTTGCCTTTCAGGTCATCTCCGGCGGGAATGCTGGTGATACCTTCGTGCAGGTCGCCGTCAAATGGCTGGCCTTTGGCTTCCATTGGCTTTAAGCCTTTGCTGCTTAATATGTGGTTCAGTTTATTTTGTACCAATGCAATACCTTCCTTAACGGGGATCACGTCTGTAGCGGTTTCCATAGCTTTTAAAGCACGGTCAAAATCATCCAAAACGGGTAATAACGAAGCTATAACTTCTTTACCGGCAGTTTGCAATAGTTCTACACGCTCTTTGCTGGTGCGGCGTCTAAAATTATCAAACTCTGCAAACAGGCGCAGGTATTTATCATTGGCTTGTGCCAGATCTTCTTTCAGCCTGTCTTCGGCCGAAATTTCATCAGCTATCTGTTGATCTTTTTCGTCGGCAATTGTATTACCCGTAGTTTGGGCATCATCCAAAATTTCGTTCTGATCTACAGAAGTTTCCTGGTCTTCCATCTTTTTTTTCTTTAATATGTCGTTAAACTTCATAATTATATCGGGCAAATCAAGTATCCTGCCATTGTATTATTTGCGACAAGGTGTCAGCGTGTTAGCAGCTTTTATGCTGAAATGACTTTTTTGTTGTTGGTATGGCAGTTTTTTGATGTCAGTACATCTAACTTGAGATTACCTAAATGATGTTGACATTTGCAATCTAAGCGACTCTTTCCTAACGTTTGCATCTGCCATTGACATCATCAGGATAAATTGCATTAACTTATTTTCATCAATTTTTATTTGACCTAATGAGATGTTCAAAACCTGAAATCCCAATGCTTCAGAAACCTTTGCTGCCCTTTTTTTCTTTATTATTTCAATGCGATGCTTTTTGTCAATAACTAAACAGATGAATTTTTGCTTATGAACATCCTTGATGTAAGCATCCTGAATAATATTCCAATTGATATAGTCGGTGTAACCCATCCTGTCAAAAATTCCGACTTCATTAATGATAATTTGTGGTCGGCGGTCAAATAAATGGAACAGTGAAACAGGTATTGTAAGTCCAAAAAATAGCACAGAAATCCAACTTAAAGCTATAGGCATCATATTACTGTGTGTTGCCAAATCGTAACAGCCAATAATAATAAATGGAGAACCAAGTAACAAAATCTTTAATGCTTTTAAAGGAGATTTGTACAGTTTGATCTCTTGCATGCCATCCCGTTACGCTATCTGCGCATCCTCCAACACCTTACCATTCTCGCACTTAATAATGCGCGAGGGGAACTGGCGGATGATGTGATAATCGTGTGTGGCAACCAAAACTGCGGTGCCGTTATTGGCTATATCTTTTAATAGCATAATGAGGTCCTCAGAGGTATCGGGGTCCAGATTACCTGTTGGTTCGTCGGCCAAAATAATTTCCGGATCATTGATCAGAGCACGGGCAACCACTACACGTTGCTGCTCACCGCCAGATAGTTCGTGCGGCATTTTATTTACTTTGGAGCGCAGGCCAACTTTTTCTAACACATCGCGGGTGCGTTCCTCAATTAATTTTTTGTCTTTCCAGCCGGTAGCTTTCATTACAAATTGCAGGTTTTGGGCAACGGTACGATCGGTTAACAACTGAAAATCCTGAAAAACAATGCCCAGTTTACGGCGTAAAAACGGAATTTCTTTGTCAGGAAGTTTGGTTAGGTCATACCCGCAGGCATGCGCGTCGCCGGTTTTGATCAGCAAGTCGCCATAAATAACTTTCAATAAACTACTTTTACCCGAGCCTGTTTGGCCTATCAGCCAAACAAAATCACCCTTGTCGATATGCAAATCAACATCCGACAATACCAGGTGCTTTTGTTGAAAAATATCAACACCGCTGAGTTTTATAATTGAGTTACCTATCATGAGTTATATCTCCAATTTTAATATCTGCCCAAAAGGCAAATCTTTTACAATATTCATTATGTATTCGGCCTTATCGGCTAAACCTATCTTATCCAGCGATTTGTCCGGCCTATCCACCCTGAAGTAAGCCAACAGGGTAAATTTTTCATCGCGCAGCTGCACATAATCGGGTATTTTGGCAACGCCTTTAACTTTGATAACGTACATTTTTTTTTAGCTGGAAGCTAGAAGCATAAAGCTTAAAGCTATGTTGTTTTCAAAGGTAATAATAGATAGGCAATTTTGTATGCGGAATTTTATTTAGTGAGGTTGTGAAACTATACTAATTAAAGTTTAGGCGTTGCCTTCGGCCTATGCTTTACGCTCATATTGCACAGGCATTAGCCACGGGCCGGTATCCGCTCCAATCCTTAACGCAAAAGTCCACCTACTAAATCAGCGAAATCATACTAATCAATCAAATCAGTGGTCAAAAATCTCATCGTATCCACACCATCGGCATAATCCCATAAAGCAGGCTGCTGGCTTTGGCCGAAACCAACCACCTGGTTAGTTACTTTTAGAGGCTCGGCAGTTACAATGCATTGGATAGCATCGGATAATTCCGTTAACCGGATTTCTGCCGCGGCTATATCATCGTAATACTCAAAATACAATACCGCCAGGGGGGAGGCCAAACGTGTATCTTCCTTCACCAATAAAAAGCCGTTATCCAGGTGCTTATCGCCATTAACTAAGTAAATCGACTTGTTATAATCGTAATTGTTATTGTATTTATGATGATTGATGATAGGCTGATGCGGCTCAATAGCTTCAAAAAATGGTGTGAAGTTATAGTGTTTAGGTACCAACAGTTTAGATACATTGCGGCAGCCTAAACCGAAAAAATCAAAAATATCATGCCCCAGCAAATACAGTTGTTCGGTGTTTTCGTCTCCTGTTAAAAGGGCAACGCTGTTCCGGTTTTTACGGATGATGTTGGGCACCTTGCCAAAATAATAATCAAAATAGCGCGATGTATTGTTGCTACCCGTAGCAATAACGGCATCAAAGCCCGCAAGGCGTTCTACAAATTCAAATTTACCGGCAAAGTCGGGTGCTATCTCAACCAACTGGCTCAACACATATTTGAGCAGGCGGGCATCGTTTGATGATGCCTTGATCATGGCGTAATTGCCCGATGCCAGCACGCAAAGTGTATCGTGGAAACCAACCAAAGGGATATTTCCGGCCAGTATTAAACCGATTTTTTTGATGGAAGAGGTGAGAGGTAAGATGGAAGATGTGTTTTTATGTTCACTTACATCTTCCATCTTACCTGATCCATTTTCCATAGAAAACCATTTTTCCAGGCCTTCTTTATTCAGCATGCCACCAATGGCTTTCACCGCGTTTTCAACGCTGTGTGGGGTGAACCAGGCGTTGTAATGGTGCTCATCTGCAATTAGTTGTTGTAATTGTTGGTTAGGAGTGGCCAAACGTTGGCCTAATTGCGAAAAGGTATCTATCAAAAATTTTGTTGTTGCTTGTGACATATTAATGGCATTGAGTAAAACTCCAAAACGGAATTTTTGTTATATTTGCAGTAATTAAGCCGCAGGGCAAAGGTAATTTTTTAGAATATATATTTTTTTATAAAACAATGGCAATTAAAATCACTGACGAATGCATCAATTGCGGAGCTTGTGAGCCGGAATGCCCTAACAATGCTATTTATGATGCGGGTGCCGCATGGCGATTTTCGGATGGTACTGGTTTAAAAGGCGTTATAGACTTTGGCGACGGAAATACACTTGATGCCGGCGAAACACAAGCCGCATTAAACGATGAGGTTTATTATATAGTACCTGATAAATGTACCGAATGTGTGGGTTTCCACGATGAGCCACAGTGTGCCGCCGTTTGCCCGGTTGACTGCTGTGTGGATGACGAGGATATCCGCGAAAGTAAAGAAGAACTGCTGGCCAAAAAAGAATGGCTGCACATGGAAGGATAATATTTTTTAACCTAATATATTAAAGGAGCGCATTTTGTGTTCCTTTTTTTATTTTTGACAAATGGAATACGGTATTTGTAATGTGGCTATAGCACCCCTGCGTGCAGATTGGGCCCATAGGAGCGAGATGATTTCGCAGGTTTTATTTGGCGAAACCTTCGAAATACTGGAATATAGCGAAGATTGGGTGCGCATTATGACCACCTTTGATGGTTATGAAGGCTGGATAAGCAAAATACAATATGTAAACCTATCAACCGAAGATGGTTTGCAACTCATATCCGCGAAAGCTACCACAACCCGCGCTGTTGTTACCAATGCGCTTAAAGAGAACGATAACTCCACCCTACTTTTGCCATTTGGCGCAACGCTGCCGTTTTATAATGGTGCCGACTGTAAAATTGGCGATGTGAACTACAAGATCCCCTCAGTTGGCGATCTGAACGATTTTACCGAAACAGCTTATTCTTTTTTAAATACCCCTTACTTATGGGGTGGTCGCACTCATTTTGGTGTTGATTGTTCAGGCTATGCCCAGGCTGTTTTGCGTACTCAAGGCATTACACTGAAGCGTGATGCTCATTTGCAAGCCAGCCAAGGTAGTGTGGTTGATTTTTTACAAAGCGCTCAATTAGGCGATCTGGCATTTTTTGATAACCCCGAAGGCCGCATAACCCACGTGGGTATCATGCTGGATAATCAAAGCATCATCCACGCATCGGGAAGAGTTAAAATTGACAGGATTGACGATCAGGGTATATTTGCCGCCGATCAGAAAAAGTATACGCATAAGCTGAGGATAATTAAACGGTTTTTGTAAAGCGCGATAGAATATAATTCAACTTCTCCACGCGTCATTGCGAGCCTGCCTGTCGGCAGACAGGGAACGAAGCAATCCCGAACTGTACAGAGCGATATGCTAATTATGCAAGATGAGATATTTCGTAATAGTCATACTTTTATTCATTACATCAACCGCCTTCGCCCAGCGTAGCAACTGCGATAGCATAGTTTGGAGCAGTTTCCACAAACTAACCTGGGCCGATTATAAAGCCCGGCCGGTGGCGGCCAGCCGCATAGCATCGTTAACCCATTTTAGTTTTGTACATAGCTGGCATGTTGATGATAATGTGCTGATAGCGCAGGTGATCTGTATTTTTAATCCCTGCCAATCGTGGACGAAAAATAACCAATCGGCCGAATTACTGGAGCACGAACAGGCTCATTTTGATATTGCTGAATATTTTAGGCGTGTTTACAACAAACGCATATCGCACGAGCGATACACACCCACAACTTTACCGTTGATAACCCTTAAAACTTACGTTGATATACAACTGGAATGCGCCCGCATGGAAGATGCTTATGATGAGGAAACCAACCACGGGCTTAATCAAAGCAGCCAGCGTGAATGGATAACGAGAGTAGGGAAGCTGCTGGCTTCGGTAGAAGAATATGATAAGGTTGAGATGCGTGTAAACCTGAACCGTTAGATTTACTTTCACCATAAACTACTCACTATTCAACCATTCAACTTTTTTACCTAAGTTTGATATTATGAAGAAGATATTGCTAATACTAACTATGATTACCGGCGTGGCTATGGGGGCCAATGCCCAAACCAAGGATGAAACCAACGTAGCCGCGGCGGTAGAAAAAATGCGCCTCGCGATGATAAGCGGCCAAAAAGCCGATCTGGATGCTGTTGCCTGTGATGACCTGACTTATGGACACTCCAGCGGAAAACTGCAAACCAAAGCCGAGTTTATGGATTCGTTCATCACCAAAGCTTCGGTATTTGTGACCATAACGCTAACAGATCAAACCATTAAAGTAACAGGCAATACAGCTATAGTGCGCCACAAATTAGCCGCAACCACTGCCGATGGCGGCAAACCCGGCACCGTTAGCCTGGGCATTATGCTGGTATTTGTAAAACATCATGGTGAGTGGAAGTTGCTGGGCAGGCAGGCTTATAAGTTGCCGGTATAATCCACATCATATCTCAAACTGTGTCATTGCGAGCGCTAGCGCGGCAACCGCACGGAAGTCGAGCGGCTATACAGGGCGAAGATGCTTCCGTGCGATTGCTTCGTACCTCGCAATGACACAGTTTTTAATTTATAAAATGAAAACCCTCCTCACCCTCCTTTTCGCATTCATCACCACATTAAGCATCGCGCAAAGCAAAACTTTTAAGGCAACGCCAGCCCAAACCACCGCGCTAAAAGTGCAAGCCGAAGCCTGTGCTGATGCCATGATGAAACAGAATTACAAGCAAATGGCCTACTATACTTATCCGCCAATTGTTAAAATGATGGGTGGTGCAGAGCAAATGGAAAAGCAGATCACCAAAACAATGGGCCAGATGCAGGCTAACGGCGTCACTTTTAAATCGGTAACTATTGGGGAAATAAAAGAGGTCACCCAGTCAAAAGGTGATCTGTATAGTATCGTTCAGGATATTCTGCAACTATCTATGAACGGGACTGTGATAACAAGAAGTTCATATTTGCTGGCTTACTCGCACGATAACGGCAAGCGCTGGTACTTTGTGGATACAGCGCCCATGAAAAATCAGAACATGAAAAAAATGTTCCCAACTTATCCCCCGGGTTTTGTTATCCCGCAGGCAGGGAATCCGGTGATGGGTAATTAACCTTTGATGACAGGTTGGGCGAAAGCAGGATTTTAAAACCCGGTGAACAAGCCATCACGCTTCATTTCCTCAGCCGATTTTTCAACTGCATCCTTTAAAGCGTTTTTATAATCAATTAGTCTTTGTACCAGGGCATCATCGGCGGTTGATAGTATTTGCGCAGCAAGTAGACCCGCGTTTTTAGCCGCGTTTAAAGCCACAGTAGCAACCGGAATACCGTTAGGCATTTGCAGGATAGACAAAACAGAATCCCAGCCATCAATAGAATTGCTGGATTTTATAGGCACCCCAATAACCGGTAAATGCGTTAACGAAGCTACCATACCCGGTAAGTGGGCCGCGCCACCGGCACCGGCTATAATTACCTTTAAACCACGTTCTGCCGCGCCACGGGCGTAGCTAAACATCCTATCGGGCGTGCGGTGGGCCGATACCACGGTGATCTCGAAATCAACACCTAACTCTTTTAAAACGTTGGCGGCATCCTGCATAACCGGTAAATCCGATTTGCTGCCCATGATGATCCCTATTTTGGTATAGCTCATTTTTTCTTTTTGTTATTTGATGATGTTTTTCTGATCAGTACGATTATTCCCACAATAAAAGCTCCTAATATCAGGGCTCCAAGTAGCATCCCAACAGAATACCCTACACGACTGGCGGTAGCTTTGGACGCTGTTTGCTGTGCAGGTGTTTTATCAATAATATTGGTATCCGCTTTAACAGCGGCAGTATATGGTGCGGGGGGGGCTTCTTCTGTTGAGGTAGCTATGGTATTAAAAAACACCTCTTTATCAGCAGTATTGGCTTCCAGTTTATCTTTAAACGTCCAGAAAGAAAAGCTCAGTAATGTTTTATTCAAGTAAACACTCTGCTGAAACCGCGTATCCGCGAAACCGGTTTTACTATCAATGGTATAACCAAAATCAACTCCTTTGGCACCGTTAATGGTGATATCTTTTTGGTAAGATAATTTGCCGTTCAGCTTTTTTATAGTGCTTTTAATCAAATCATTATAAAAGCGTTTCAGGCTATCATTTGATGATCGATCGGCCATCTTACCCATATCCTTAACCGAGGCGATGTAATAGGCGCCCTTTTGATTAGCTGAGTAAACTACAGTGATGGAATCTGCCCGGGTTTTAAGTGGCTTTAACGGGAAGGTAACCGAATATGAATTGTTCAGATTTACCCTAACCTGCCCCAAAGCAAGCTGGCTAAACCCTAAAAGAATGGCGATCAATAAATTCCTGAAAAGTCTTGATTCCTGCATCTTGTCTCCTGATTCTTACTCTAAGCTATTACCTTCAAAATTTCCTGTACAAATTTGGCTTTCTCAATGGCCTTTTCCCTGTCGGCATCCACAATGGTAACGTGCCCCATTTTGCGGAAAGGTTTGGTTAAAGCCTTGCCATATAAATGAACATACACGCCAGAGCATTTTAAAACCTCCTCCATGCCTTTATAAATGGCAGGGCCTTCGTAACCTTGCTCGCCTAAAAGGTTAATCATAATGGCGTTATTAATACAAGCGGTATCGCCCATGGGCTGATTAAATATCGCACGTAAGTGTTGCTCAAATTGCGATACCACGTTACCCTCAATACTTTGATGGCCGCTGTTATGCGGACGTGGCGCAACCTCGTTAACCAATATCTTACCATCTTTGGTTAAAAACATTTCGACGGCAAGTAAACCAACTATTTTTAAGCTTTCCGCGATGTTCCTGGCTATCAGTTCGGCTTCCTGTTGTATTTGGGCAGATAGGGTAGAAGGCGATATTAAAAACTCCACCAAATTAGCCTGTGGGTTAAACTCCATTTCCACAACGGGAAAGGTGCTTACGTCGCCCCGCTCGTTACGGGCAACTATAACGGCTATTTCTTTTTCAAAATCTATCAGCTCTTCAATAATGCTTGGTTCGCTAAAGGCGTTATCTAACGATGCTTCGTTGTTTACTTTATAAACACCTTTACCATCGTACCCATCTTTGCGCAGCTTTTGAATATAAGGATACCCAAACGGATTATCCTTCAATTGCTCTTGCGATGTGATCACCATAAAAGGTGCTGTAGGGATATTGTTTTCCTTAAAAAACTGCTTTTGCAAACCTTTATCCTGTATCAAACGGATAATGCGGGGTTGCGGATATACAACAACGCCTTCCTTTTCCAACTGTTCCAGGGCATCAACATTAACCTTTTCTATCTCGATAGTAAGCAGGTCAACCTTTTTACCAAAGTTGTAAACGGTTTCGTAATCACCCAACGAGCCAACGGTAAACTCGTCGCAAAGTTTGCGGCAGGGAGCCTCACGGTCGGGATCCAACACCTTTATGTTTACATTGTAATTAATGGCTTGTTGTATCAGCATGCGGCCAAGCTGCCCGCCGCCTAATATGCCTAATCTCAAATCTCCGTAAAATGCTTTCATTTATTGGTACAAGTTTAGGGCAAATCTTTTAAAGGATAAAGTATTATGTTATTGTATGATGATTTTTAATCATTTTGATATAAAAAACAGTATAGGGTATCATGTAGTTTAATATGATCAATATGACCAACCAGTCTTCCGCATACTCATACTCAATTGTTATGCATAGGATAAGAAAATAAATCAATGGAATAATTAAACCGATATAGAAACAAATAAATCTTAGAACCGGCCGTTCCCGGATATATTGTTTGGAAACAAATAAAGCAGGAAGAGACAAAACGGACAGCACAAAATTTGACATTACTGCAAATTCCATCAGACCGTACAAGTCCGAATCGAAATCTAAAAAATCGTGGAAATAATGGTTTACAGCGAAAGCAACCACAGCTGTCAATGATGATATTATAAAATTGAAGATGAGGTTTTTAAAAAGCAGCTTAAGCATGGCAATTAAAAGTACTAAATTACGGGGATGTATGGGCACGTTCCCATTAATTATTACACAATCAGTAAGCAAATAGTCGTCAAATTGACCTGCAAACACTATATTTGCAATGTTTTTACATATAAGCACATTTTCAATGAAGACAAAAATAGCAGTAGCCAAAGGGGATGGAATTGGTCCGGAAATAATGGACGCCGTATTAAGGATATTTGATGCCAATGATGTGCAGCTGGAATATGAATTTGTTGAAATGGGTAAATCATATTTTGATGCCGGCCACTCCACCGGGATGACCGCCGCCGCTAAAGAGGCCATCGAAAAATACGGTATCCTGTTTAAAGGCCCAATGGAAACCCCAAAAGGTAAGGGCGTAAAAAGTATTAACGTAACCGCCCGTAAAGTTTGGAACACATATGCCAACCAACGCGATTTTAGAACGCTGAATGGTGTTGATACTGTTTTCTCTAAAGCAGGTATCCCGATCAATCTAACTATCGTTCGCGAAAATATTGAAGATACTTACGGAGGCATTGAACACTTATTAACCTATGATGTTGCCGTTGGCCGCCGTATTATTACCCGTCCGGGATCTGAGCAGGTTATCCGTTACGCTTTCGAAATGGTTCGCCGTAAGGGCTACAAAAAACTGGCTTGTGGCCATAAGGCCAATATTATGAAACTAACCGATGGGCTATTCCTTGAGGTTTTTCAGCAGGTAGCCAAAGAGTATCCGGATATTGAAGCATCGGATATTATTGTGGATGATTTGTGTATGAAACTGGTATCAAAACCACAATCATTCGAAGCCATTGTTTTAACCAACCTGCAAGGCGATATCGTATCCGACCTTTGCGCTGGTTTGGTAGGCGGTTTAGGTTTTGCACCATCGGCCAATATTGGCGATAACATTTCCATTTTTGAAGCGGTACACGGCACCGCGCCTGATATTGCAGGCCGTGGAATTGCTAACCCTACAGCTCTGTTACTTTCTGGAATTGGTATGCTGCGCTTTTTGGGCCATTCTGCCAATGCGGCCAGTATTGAAAACGCGTTGCTTTATACTTTAGAACAAGGCGCCCACACTGGCGATTTTGGTGCTAATTCGGCATCACCAGCCTTAGGTACTACCGCTTTCGCGGATGCCATTATAGCCAACATAGGCAAAAAACCTGCGGATGGCGGCGTATTTGCCAGCGACGATTTTACAACTGATCATCATCGTACCCCTATCAAAAATAAGTTAACCCTTACCGGTGCCCATGTTGTTGAAGAAATGATTGGTGTGGATGTTTTTGTAGAATCAAACGTACAGCCGGATGAATTAGCCGCTGTTGCCAAAAAGAGCCTGCGCTTTAACGATAACTTTGAACTGGTAATGATATCAAACCGGGGTACACAGGTTTGGCCAACAGGTTCTATTTATACCGAATTGGTAAACGAATACCGCATCCGTTTTGAAAAGAAACCGGGTACAGATATCAAACAAAAAGAGATCCTACACATAGCAGCCGACTTATCCGAAGCAGTAAAAGTTTGCTCTGTCGAGTTTTTAATGAATTTTGATGGTAAGATAGGTTATACCCTGGCACAAGGTCAATAAGCCGAACCATAAGGATTGAAAGCCCGGATGTGAATAACATCCGGGTTTTTGCATTTTATATTAATTATTGTTGCTGAAAATGAGTTTTTTTCTTTTTGACAGTCAGTGCCTTAAGGAGTAAATGACATCTGTTGGCAACAAAAGGCCTCAGATGGCGTTTTTAAACAGATAATCGCTATAAGGACAATTAAAACAGAAGCATATACGGATAGAAGCACTACATATTAATCAATTTGTGAACTAAATAATTTATTTATGAAAAAGTCCATTTTAGTAGTAGCTGCAACTTTATCAGTAAGCATGTTTATCAACAAATCCTTCGCTCAAACGCAGGATACAATCAAAAAAACTTCCAGTACCACAACAACTACAACAACAGCCGTACAGGCCACAGGGGATGTGGTTAGTACCTTATCAAGCAATGCCGATTATTCCAGCGCGGCAACAGCTGCAAAGGCGGCTAATTTAGATGCCAAATTATCGCCAACCGGCACTTATACCATTTTTGCACCCAATAATGCTGCGTTCAGCAAAATACCGCAAGATAAGCTTGATGGTTTATTGAAAGATACCACCAAATTGGCTACCGTGTTAAAGGCTCACGTGGTGAGTGGTAAATATGGTAAAGCCGAAATTGTAAAAGCCTTAACAGCAGGGAAGGGTAAAGCAACACTCAATACGGTTGACGGCCAAACACTGCAACTTTCAATCAGCCCTAACAAAACAGTTCAATTAACCGATCCATCCGGCGATGTTGCCGAGATCACGTTGTTCGACCTGGTTGGAACAAATGGTGTGGTAAATGGTATCAATAATGTATTGATGCCTAAGTAATAAAACTAATTAATAAAAAGCCCGAATACTTAAATGTATCCGGGCTTTTTATTAATTGAATTTTTTTGTAGGGCTTTGGCGAACATGAAAAAAATTCAACACGATGATAGTTTCACTTTTTAACCTGTATATAACCCTTGTTTGTTTTGCGAATTGAAAACCTCTGATGTTTTTAGCCGGCACCTCCATGGAGCCAATCAGAGGGAAGTTTGCTAACAGATCTAAAAATTTCATCGTCTTTAGATCAAACTCATCCGAAGCTTTCTCACCAAACTCTTTTGTGATATATATTTTAATTGATTTGTAATTCAGTTCGGCCCTCTTTGTAACTACAATATTCATTTATCCTTTTTGAACAGGGCAGAAACTTCAATCAAATTGTTTTCATCTTCAGATTCTTCATAAGATAATAGAACCTCATCTTTTTCCTCCTGAGATAAACTGGCCCAAATTTTTCCGGTTTGTTCGTTATCTTTTAGCTTTAGCAAGTCATAAACAGTATTTAATAGCTGTTCATCGTCAATTTGAGATATCTGGTCAATTACCAAATTTCTAAGCTGTTCTGTACTCATCACTAATCTTTTTTACTAAATTAACGAATTTCTTTGTGGAAAGTGTTGCATAAAATAATAAAAGATGCTTACACTTTATCGCGCATCAAATGCTCACCTTCAATTTTCTTTTGTAATTCCAATATACCGCCAATTAGTGATTCTGGTCTTGGTGGGCAGCCTTGTACGTAAACATCTACAGGTATAATCCGGTCTACTCCTTTTACTACGTGATAGCCATGCTGCCAGTAGGGGCCGCCGCAGTTTGAGCACGATCCCATCGAGATCACATATTTAGGTTCGGGCATTTGCTCGTACAGGCGTTTAATACGCTCGGCCATTTTAAAGGTAACCGTGCCGGCTATGATGATCACATCCGCCTGGCGGGCCGATGGGCGTGGGAAAACGCCAAACCTATCCAGATCATAAGTAGAAGCCATACTGCCCATCATTTCGATAGCGCAGCAGGCAATGCCAAAACTTAATGGCCATAAGGATGATAAGCGCGACCAGTTCATCAGATCGTCCAATTTGGTAACTATAATGCCACCGCCTTCGTTGTTCATATCGCTACTCATTACTTTCCGGCTTTTTAAATGATGGTTTGAACATGGGTTTACGTATGGTAGTTGCAGTAGCAGTCGCAGTTTCCTGTGAAGCCGTGATAGGCTGCGAGGTAACAGTTTCCTTTACAGGGATGGTTTCCATACTAAAGGCTTTAACCTTGTATGCGGCTTGTTCAATATTCAGTTTCGCGTATAACGACGCGGGTATTTTGCTATCTACACTTGGTTTTAATGGGTTGGCCTTTATCCAGTCCAGGTCGCCCTTTACCCAAACGTATACTAAGCCTAAAATCAATATGCCCATAAATACAAACATCTCAATCAGGCTAAACCAGCCCCAGCTTGGGTTTGCTGCAATTATTTCGTGACTGCCAAATACGGTTGCCCAGGGGAAAATGAATACCATCTCTACATCAAACAGCAAAAATATCAATGCGATAACATAGAATTTAGGGTTGAATTGGATCCACGAGTTGCCTTCGGGTTCTTCGCCGCATTCGTACGATGTGAGCTTTTCGGCAGTGGGATTATGGGGTGCTAAAAGCCTGTTTATAAAAAGAGTTCCCCCAACCAGTATAAAACCGATGATTAAAAAGATGAATATCTTTCCAAATTCTGATATTTGCGATACTTCGCCCATGACTGCAAATTTAATAAAACAAACTCATTTCGATGCCATAATTATTGGGGCAGGTGCCTGCGGACTAATGTGTGCCGTTCAGGCCGGATTTTTAGGCAAACGCACCCTGATCCTGGAGAAAACCGAAAAGCCCGGAGCCAAAATATTGATCAGCGGCGGCGGCCGTTGCAACTATACCAATATGTACGCTACCGATATGCAGTTCATCTCCAATAATCCACATTTCTGCAAATCATCATTCTCGCAATGGAGTGTGGAAGATACTATCGTTTTTTTTGAGACGTATGGAATCACAGGCAAAGAAAAAACGCTTGGTCAGCTCTTCCCCGAAACGGATAACGCTAAAGATATTGTAAACGTGTTCACCAGCCTTTGCCGCGATATGGAGCAGGAAATATGGTGCAACAGTGATGTAAAAAGCATTGATAAAAACGATGATGGCTACATGATAACCTTTGAGCGCAATGGGAGAGAAGAGCAACTGCAAACACCAAAAGTGGTGATCGCATCGGGCGGGTTACCCATCGCTAAAATGGGCGCTACCGATTTTGGCTTGCGTACCGCCCGTAAATTAGGCTTGCAGGTTACTGAAACAGCCCCGGCATTAGTACCGTTAACTATTACCGGAAAGGATCAGGAATGGTATGAGCATTTATCCGGAAACACCGTATTTTGCCGGGTATCTAATGATCGGATCAGCTTTGAAGAGAATATACTGTTTACCCATTGGGGATTGAGCGGACCGGCTATTCTGCAAATATCATCCTATTGGCGGCCGGGCGAAAGCATTGAGTTGGATATGCTTCCGCATGATAATATCATTGCTATTATTGATGCCGAACGCGTGCAAAATGGTAAACGCCCTCTAGGTGGTTTACTATCAAGCCTGTACACCCGCAAATTTGCCGAAGCTTTAGCCAAATATTTGCCGATTGAAAAGAACATGGCATCGCTAACCAAACAGGATATGGAAGCCATTAACAACCTCATCCACCATTTTAAAGTGAAGCCTGCAGGTGATAAGGGGTATGATAAAGCCGAGGTTATGCGCGGCGGTGTATCAACAGACGAACTATCATCTAAAACACTGGAAGCAAAAAAAGTGCCCGGCATGTATTTTGGAGGCGAATGTGTTGACGTTACCGGATGGCTTGGCGGTTACAATTTTCAATGGGCCTGGGCAAGCGGTTTTGTTATCGCGCAAGGCATCTAACAACTTAAACTATGAAACCAACTATCAATATAGAATATTGCCCCAAATGCGGCTGGATGTTAAGGGCGGCTTATATGGCGCAAGAGTTACTGACTACTTTTACCGATGATGTACACGGCGTGCTTTTGCAGCCCAGCGAGGTTAGCGGTACATATATTATCCGTGTAAACGATACGCCAATATTTGACAGGAGGGAGGCCGGGCATTTCCCCGAGATAAAAGAGTTAAAGCAATTGGTGCGTGATGTGGTTGCCCCCGATAAAAGTTTGGGCCACTCTGATAAAAAGTGATTTTATTGGTAAAGAGAATTTAAAACTTCGTCTTGCTGTGCTTTGGATAGCTTGAGGTAAATGGTATCGTTTATCTGGTGGATAATTTCGTCCAGGTGCAGGGTGCAGTCATTCAGCATGGCCAGGTATTCTTCTTTTTCTTTAACGTCGTTTGTATTGCGTATCAGGTCCATCAAACCCAGTATTGATGCCGCCGGTCGGCGTATCTCGTGCGAACTTAACCAGGCAATGTTTTTAAGTACGCTGTTTTGCTCGGTAATTTCGGCCTCTTTTTCTTTACGTACGGTAATGTTATTATGTATGCTGATGTAGCCAATAAATTGATCGTCATCAAACATGGGTGTAAACTCAATATTTACCCAATACGCTTCGCCATTTTTAGTGTAATTCATCAAATCAACCGCGAATGATTCAAATCGTTTTTGTGCCTCATTAATGGTGTCTAATTGTTTCTCATCAACTGGGTTGGTTATAAATTGCGACGGGCGCAAACCTTCAATTTCGTCCAGGGTATAACCCGTAAAGTTTTCGAAAGCTTTATTTACCCAGGTTATGCGGCTTTCGGCATCTTCAATAACCACCATGTTATTGATCTTGGTGATGATGTTGCCCAGCTTTTTGTTCTCGTTGCTTACCAGGTTTTTCTCATGCTCAATTTGCTTGATCTCGGTAATATCCTGCATGGTTCCCCGTATTTTATAAGGTTTGCCATCACGCTCTTCAACCTTACCCAACAAGCGGATATGCATCACATTATTTTTACCTAAAAACAACCGGAACATAGTATCAAGATCGCACCCGGATACCATAGTGGCGTGCGCATCGGCTAAAAACCGGCTCTGGTCATCCCTGTGAAGGAACTTTAAAAAAAGATTGTAAGAGGGTTCAACCAATCCTTTTTCTATACCAAATATCTTAAACGCCTCGTCGCTAATAGTCAACTTTCTGTTTATCAGGAAATAGTCCCATCCTGCTATTTTAGATAACTGTTGAATATCCATCAGCCGTTTTTGATCATCAGCCAGGTCCATGTTCGCCTTCTCCAGCATATCCTGACTTACCATGGTGCTGGAGTGATCGCGGGCTAAAACCATAACGGCATCTTTTCCCTTAAATAAAATCCGGTTTGATGATATTTCGGCATGAATAAAAGAACCATCCTTTTTGATATGCTTCCAAATACCCGATCTTTTAAACTTACCGCCAACGTTTATCGCTTTGATCAGCTTAACATGGTCCTCTATCGGGCGGATGTCTTTGATCGTCATACTCAAAAACTCCTGCTTACTGTAGCCATATACAGAAATAGCGGTTTCGTTAACGGATACAAATTTCAGGCTAACGGGATCGTATATCCACATCGGGCTTGGGTTAGACTCGTATAGTTCGCGATATTCATTCTGGTTATAAACTATCTGTTTGCTGCTTTTACGTATTAAAATAAATAACAGTACCCCGGTAGCAATTACAAAAGCAAAGCCTTTACCACTGTTTACGGCCTGGAAAACATCTTCGGAAAGGTTGTTTTTAAATAAAAAGAGTAAGCGGTCGCTTAAAAATATCCAGGTTAAACATATTACAACATAAATTAGCGCTATGCGTAAAGAGTCGCTCTTTTGCATAGTGTTAAATAGGAGGTTTAGCTTTTTGACACTAAATGCCCGCATATATATGCTTACTTAGGTAAATAGCAAAGTTTATAGGTTAAGTAAACTTAACAATTATTTATTAATGAATTTACTATATTTTTTGTTAAACAACGTTTTTAATTTTTAACCCAATTGGTAATGCTGAGTGCAAATGTGTTAAAAAAGTGCGTTAGGTTAGCAAAATAAACAGCATATTTATCACCTTTAAGCCTGATAGTATTTGTTACGTTCATTAGTAAATCTTTTTTTGGTGAATTTTAGCGTTTTTAAGCCGTTCAAATGTATTTATACAGCCGGGTTAATTATGTTATCAGGTTTTATGCCGTTAGCGCTACATGCCCAAAACAGTAAGCTTACCATTAGCGGAACAGTTAAAGATAGTTTAACCGGCGAAGCTTTAATTGGCGCCACCATAAAAATGGAACAGGCCGGTAAAGTAGGTGTGGTAACAAATAATTATGGCTATTACTCGCTAAGTGTTGATGCCGGTAATTATACCTTGTACGCAAGCTATATTGGTTATCAAACCGTGCCTGTTAAGGTAAGTGTTTCAAAAAACACCCGGCTTAATATTGAGCTAACGGCATCAAACTCACTCAACGAAATTACCGTAAGCGGAAATTCCAAAACCAACGAAAATGTATTGAGCCCGCAAATGGGGGTAAACAAACTAAGCATGAGCGATATTGCCAATGTGCCGGTTTTGCTGGGCGAAAAGGATATCATCAAAACCATTGAGCTTTTGCCCGGCGTAAAATCAACCGGTGACGCTAATACCGGTTTTTACGTTAGGGGGGGTAACTCTGACGAAAATTTGATACTACTTGATGGCGCTACGGTTTATAATGCATCGCATCTGTTCGGTTTTTTCTCCACCTTTAACAGCGATGCCATTAAAGAGGTTAACCTGTACAAAGGTGGCATGAGTGCCGAATATGGTGGCCGCATGTCGTCGGTTTTGGATATTAAGATGGACGAGGGTAACAATAAAAAGTTTGATGCCGAAGGTGGCATTGGCTTAATATCATCACGTATTAAAATAGAGGGGCCCATCGTGAAAAACAAAAGCTCGTTTATGATTAGCGCGCGCCGTACCTATGCCGATCTGTTTTTGAAGCTCTCGTCGGATACTTCGGTAAACTCTTCCAGTTTGTATTTTTATGATATCAACGCCAAGGCGAATTATCAGATCAATGATAAAAACACCATTTACCTTTCGGGATATTTTGGTAAAGATGATGTTGGATTAAAGGGTACCTTCTCAACAGATTGGGGAAATACCAACGGCACCTTCCGCTGGAATCATTTGTACAACAGTAAACTCTTCTCAAACACATCGTTAATTTACAGCAAGTACAACTATACCATTGTAAATTATACCGCTACAGATAATTTAAATGTGTACTCCAAAATTGAAGATTTTAATTTGAAACAGGATTTTGATTATTTTATCAGCAATAACAACACCCTTCGTTTTGGTATTATGGCTGTACACCATACCGTGGTGCCGGGTGATGTAACAAGTTCGCCAGGGTCAAATTTTAATGCTAAAATTATAGAGAGCCGCTACGCTTTTGAAACCGCTGCATACGCATCGGATACGTGGCAACTTACCGATAAGTTCAACCTGGTTTATGGCCTTCGTGTTAACTTTTTTGATCTGTTTGGTCCGGGTAATTTTAATACCTATAATGGCGCTAATGCCATAACCAGCAGTAATTACTACGCTTCGGGCAAGAGCGTGATAACTTACTGGAACCTTGAACCGCGTTTTTCGGCAAGTTATACTATCAATAGCCGTAATTCCGTTAAGGTATCTTACAACCAAAACAGTCAGAATATCCATTTGCTCTCAAACTCAACCTCAAGCCTGCCTACCGACCTGTATGTAATGAGCAGTAATAACATTAAACCTGGCATTGCTAAACAGGTGGCTTTGGGCTATTACCGCAATTTTAATAACGACGAGTTTGAGTTTAGCACCGAAGTTTATTACAAATGGCTCAGTAACGAAATTGATTATAAAGACAATGCCCAGTTATTGGGCAATAACAATGTAGAATCGGAATTGGTGTATGGTACCGGGCGCGCTTACGGGATTGAGTTTTTTTTGAAGAAAAAGTACGGCCGCTATAACGGCTGGATAGGCTACACCCTCTCGAAAACGGAACGTAAGTTTGATGCCATTAACAATGGCAATTACTTCCCGGCAAGGCAGGATAGAACGCATGATATATCGTTGGTTAATATGCTTAACTTAAGCAAACGCTGGTCGGTATCTGCCGTGCTTACTTATGGTACCGGTAACGCGGTTACCTATCCGGCAGGTAAATATCTGCTTGCGGGCATCACTACCTATTACTATAGCCAACGCAATGCCTCGCGTTTGCCGGTAAATAGCCGCTTAGATCTGGGTGCTACTTTGGAGGGCAGGCAACATAAAAGCTACCACTCCAGTTGGACGTTCAGCATATACAACGCTTACAACCGCAAAAACCCATACAGTGTTATCTTTAGGGATAGCGCCGATAAACCAACGCATACCGAAGCGGTTGAAACCAGCTTATTCGGCATTATACCATCTGTTACCTGGAATTTTAAATTTAGATAAGCGATGGCGAAGCACTTATCTAAAATATTGTTCGGTTTAATTATAGTTGCATGCTTTGCATCCTGCCAAAGGGTAATTGATATTGAGGTTGCCGACGCCGGTTCAAAACTGGTTATTGAAGGTAATTTAACCGATGTTACCGGTACGCAAACGGTAATTATTTCACGATCGGTGGGGTATAATAATGCCAATGTTTTCCCGGCGGTATCGGGTGCTGCTGTATCTTTTGTAGATGGCTCAAATGGTAAGGTATCCAAACTTACCGAAACATCAACACCCGGAACTTATGCTATCGCTAATTTTAGGGGTAAAACGCTTAATCTTTATACATTAAACGTTACGGTTGAATCAAAGCTGTATACGGCCACGAGTGTGTTGGCTTTCCCGGTAAATCTGGATTCGCTCACACTATCCAACCAGGTTTTTGGTACTAAAGAGATCAAAGTCATATCGGTAAACTACCACGATCCGGCAAATCAGCCAAATCAATACAAATATGTAATGTACGTTAACGGCGTACAGGTTAAGCGTGTTTTTGTAGAGAATGATAACCTTACGGATGGCCGGGCCGTATCTACCATGCTATACCAGCGCGAAATTGACCTTAAAAAGGGCGATAAGGTGGAAGTTGAAATGCAGAGTATTGATTACTACATGTATAATTTTTGGAATAACCTGAGCAACCAGGGAGGTAATAGTCCGCAAGATTCGTCAACGCCGGCAAACCCGCCGTCAAATTTTAACAATACCAATGTGCTGGGATATTTTAGCGCGCATACCACGCAGCGTAAAGCCGTAATAATTCCCTGATATTACATCAATTTAAATAGTAAATTTGCTGCCTGTATCATTCCCGTATGAAAGACTTTAAAAAATACTACAGCGTATCTGCCACGCCCGAAGAGATCTACCTGGCATTAACCAACCCCATCACCATACAATTATGGACAGGCGAGGTTGCCGAAATGAGCACTGAACCAGGCAGTGAGTTTTCTATGTGGGACGGCAGCATATCGGGAAAGAACCTGGAGTTTATCGAGAATAAAAAGATCGTTCAGCAATGGTACTTTGGCGATCAGGCGGAGGCATCCATCGTAACTATCATACTTCACGCGGATAAGCAGGATACTTCTATTGAACTTAGGCATACCAATATTCCGGATGATGATTATGCTGATATTGTTGATGGCTGGAACGACGCGTATTTCGGTTCAATCATCGATTTTTTTGATGAGTAATAGAGTGCTTAATGTGTTGTATGTCATTTAGATAGAGCTGGGCTGGAATGTGCGTTGTTGCGAAAGAGAAATCTTTTGCAACAAACGGTTAGCGTGCTGAATATCCTGTAGAATGTCGCTTACCTACAATAGGGCGCAGAAGATTTCTCTTCATCCCAATGCTTTTTCCCAAACGCTGTTCATCGAAATGACAAAGCGGTCTTAACGTTAACTATTGTTAAATCTCAAACCTTCCCCTTCATTTTGTGTTAGTATTGGTTACCTACTAAACATAAATGTAATGAAAAATTTAAAATTATTCAGGTTACCGGCTATGTTCCTTTTGGGATTAGGCTTAATGCTAACCTCGGCCACTATCCAGGATAAAGAGCTTGATAAAGTAGAAGATGCCACCGGCGTGCTTCGCGATTTTGGAAAAATGAAAGAAAGCATCCCGCGCGATATGCTTCAAAAAACCAATGGCATTATCATTATTCCTAAATTGATTAACGCTGGTTTGGTAATTGGTGGTAAACGCGGTAAAGGTATTGCCATGGCTAAACTTGCCGATGGTAAATGGAGTAACCCTGTATTTGTTACCTTAACAGGCGGTAGCTTTGGTTTACAGGCAGGTGTTCAATCTGTAGATTTGGTGCTGGTGGTTAAAAGCACCAATACTTTGCACCGCATAGGTACAGGCAGCTTTACCCTTGGCGGGGATATATCGGCCGCAGCCGGACCGGTTGGCCGCAGTTCATCAGCCAATACCGATTACAAACTGGAAGCCGAAGTATATTCGTACTCACGCAGCCGTGGTTTGTTTGCCGGTATCAGTATTAACGGTGCTAAACTGGATATAGATGCCAAGGCCAATAAAGATTTTTACGGCCAAAGCTACACCGCCCGAACCTTATTTGAAGGCAGCGACAAAACAACGCAAGCATCAGTAAAAGAGTTGAAAACTACTTTAACGGGGTTGTATTAAAGCCCCCCGACCCCCTAAAGGGGGAGGAATTATTAATATTTGTAAACAAGAAAACCGGCAAGTGCCGGTTTTCTTGTTTTATAATTAGGAACTTGCATAGTAGCTCCCCCTTTAGGGGGCTGGGGGGCCTCTACCAAATTTTTACCCGCTTATCCGGGTCTATCCACATGGCATCGCCTTTTTTAATGCCGAATGCTTCGTAAAATTCGGGTACATCGCTAAACGGCCCATTCACACGGAGGAAGCCGGGGGCATGCACATCGGTAACTATGCGGCCTGCTAATTCTTCGTCGCGTTGCTGACCCAGCCAGCCTATGGCGTAGCCTAAAAAGAAGCGTTGTATAGGCGTGAGGCCATTTATGGTTTTGCCGTCTTTATATTGTTTGGTTTTTTTAAAGGCATCAACACCTAAAACTATCCCGCCAAGGTCGGCAATGTTTTCGCCTAAGGTGGCTTTGCCGTTTACGTGCAGGCTATCTAAAACCTTGTAGCTGTTAAATTGATCAACAAGCATTTGCGCGCGTTGGGTAAATTTAACCGAGTCGCTTGCTGTCCACCATTCTTTCAGGTTGCCTTTGGCATCATACTGGCGACCTTCATCGTCAAAACCATGGGTAATTTCGTGACCGATGGTTGATGCTGCCGAGTAGCCGTAAACCACCGCGTCGTCAATATCCTCGTCCTTAATACCCGGGATAATAAATTGGGCCGCTGGCAGCGTGATCTCGTTGTTTGACGGGCTATAGTTGGCGTTATAAGTTTGTGGTGTCATGTTCCACTCGGTATGATCAACAGGTTTACCTAACTTATTAATGTTGTTTAAATAAGCCCAATGGCGCGCGTGTATCACGTTAACGGCGTATGAGCCGCGGTCGATGCTCAGGTTACTAAAGTCTTTCCATTTATCGGGGTAACCAACCTTGGGGTGAATGGTGCTTAATTTAAGCAAAGCTTTTTGCTTGGTTTCGGGGCTCATCCAATCTAATTTTTCGATGTGTTCACGATAGGATGCTCTTATCGCTTCAACCAGATCGGTATAACGCTGTTTTGCCTTTAGCGGGAAGTATTCTTTCACAAATAGCTGGCCCAATAATTCGCCCATAATGCCGTTTTCGGTATCCAGCACACGTTTCCAGCGTGGTAACTGCACTTTGCGGCCCGCTAAAACTGTTCCTGTAAAGCGAAAATTCTCCTGGTCCAGATCTTTGCTCAAAAACGGAGCGTATGATGTTAGTACCTTCCAGCGTAAGTATGCCTTCCAATCGGTAATGGTAAACGTGTTGAGGTATTTATTAACGGCTACATAGTACTCTGGCTGGCCAACTATAATGGTATCAACATTAGGTATGCCCATGTTGGAAAAAACTACGTTCCAGTTAATGTTGGGGGTAAGTTTGTTAAATTGGCTTACCGGCATTTTGTTGTAGTTGTGATATGGGTCGCGAAGGTCTTCCAGTTTGCGGCTGCTATCGGCCAAAGCTGTTTCTATCGCGAAAACGCTTTTTGCCGCCGTTACCGATTGCGCATCGGTATAACCCGATAGTTTGAACATGGTAGGCAAATATTTTGCAGCATAATCTGTACGGATCTTGGTAATACGGGCATCGGTTTTAAAGTAGTAATCGCGGTTGGGCAATCCTAAACCACCCTGACCCAATTGTAGCATCATTTTAGCGCTGTTTTTATCATCCTGGCCAACACCCGCGTTTATAAATGTGCGTGCGCCAATGGTGTTCATGTAAGCGACAACGCTTAGCAGACTGTTGATGTCTTTGATCTGGTCTATCCTGTCCAGGGGCTCTTTAACGGCGGTAATGCCAAGCTTATCAATGTTTACGCTGTCTAGTCCGCTAAAATAAAAATCGCCTATTTTTTGGGTGCTGGTGCCTTTGGGCGCATTGGCTTTCATGGCATCCTCGTTAATTTTTTTGAGGCGTGTGCGTATATCTTCGCTCACCACATTACCAATTCCCCAGCTTGAGTAGGCGGGGGGGATGGGGTTATTTTTTAACCAGGTACCATTGGCGTAATGAAAAAAATCGGTACCGGGGTTAACAGATTTGTCCAGATTTTGAAATACGGGATCGTTAGCCGGGGTGGTTTGCGCATGGCTTGCATAGTGCCGGCCAAAGGCCAAGAATATTACGCCGGCAAGTATAAGTTTGCTTCTATTGGTTTTCATGAAATACAGTTATACACCAAACATAATAAATTTTGATGTAAGATGATAGAAGAGGATGTAAGATGTAATAGGTAAGATGGTAGATGTATTTGAAGGATGTAAGATGGAAGATGTAAGTCTTCATAATTAAAATAACACATCTTCCATCTTACCTATTACATCTTACATAGAGAACACATCTTCCATAATTTAATTTATACTTGTATAAAATATGGCCAATCCAAACGATATACATTATACCGAAGAAGTACTAAAGCTCCTGCTTTCCGCTTTTGTGGGTTGTTTGGTTGGGTTGGAGCGCGAGATCAGGCGTAAGCCAGCCGGTTTCCGCACGCTGGCAATTATTTGTTTAGGCTCAACCATATTTACCATTTGCTCCTACAAACTGGGTTTCCCTGATAATGAAGACCGTATTGCGGCCAATATTATTACCGGCGTTGGCTTTTTAGGTGCAGGCGTAATATTCCGTAACGGGTTTTCCGTTTCGGGGATAACAACCGCCGCAACAATCTGGATAGCAGCTGCTTTGGGTATGCTGATCGGTATTGGCGAGTATACCATCTCAATATTAGCATTGGTGATCTCGCTGGTGATATTATCGCTGATGGAATATCTGCAGGAATACATCGACAGGCGATTTCAGCACCGCAATTATACCATTAGCTACAAAGGCGATTTTGATAACAGCGAGTTTAAAACCAAGCTAAGCGAACTCAACATCAAGGCCCGCAACTTTAAGGAAACCCGCCAGGATACCCAAACCAGTTTTGAATTTGATGCTACGGGTAAAGAAATAGATCTGGATGTGTTTAACCTGTGGCTGAAAAACGAAACCCGGATCTATTCGTTTGTTTGGTAGGGGATAGCTATATTTTTTTCTTCGGGTGGTTTTTCAGATCAATGGTAAGCGTATCGATAACCATTGAAGTGGAATACGGCTTTTGAACCATGTTATTATCTGTAATTGTAATGTGCACTTTGCCACTTGCCGATACTATACTATCACTTAAGTTATACCGAACGGTTTTAGCTTTAATATTAAACTTACCGGTAACTAAGTTGGCATTGTAGATCACCACATCTCCGTTACGTTTTGAAGCGGAAGAATCGCTGGAGATAATTCGAACATGCGAAAAATCAGCGTATAAATTAACTTCACCAGCCTTCAGATCATCTGCCGAACAAGATATATTAAGGGATGTAGATTTATGTGTGTCTGAAATACTTTTACCCCTGGCATTCTTTACTGTATCTGTCACGGTTTGTGCTGGCTGGGCCTTTCCCCATGTATGTGGTACAAAGGCTACGTTTACCTTAACATGCAGGCCCGTATCGGGTTTAACAATTGCACCGCTGTTTTTAGGCTGGGCGGCTTTTTTGTAGGCTAGGATAGCATCGACAAATTTTTGGGCAATGTTGTGTTGGTTTTGAGGGTCTGTGATGTATTTTAAGTCATTTTTGTTTGTCAGGTAGCCAAGTTCAATCAAAATAGCCGGGGTCTTGTTGTCGCGCAATACGCCTACGCCCTGGTGGTACACCTTGTCGCTCATGGTAATGCCGTTTAGTTTCTGCATTTCGCCTATCAAAGCGGTAGCTAATTTCTGTGTTTCCGGTTTTGGATTCCGGTCGGTTACTACCATCATACCCGTTGCAGAGGCTGGCATTTCCCCGCTTACCGCATTTACATGCACCGATACAAAGGCATCGCCTTGCACGCTTTTACGCTCTGCCAAAGGTACAGCTGTATTATCTGTACGGGTTAATACGGTTTTAATGCCGCGCTCTTCGGCAATGGCTTTAATTTGTTTAACCATAGTAAGGGCTATATCGCTTTCTAAAACGCTACCCACCCCAGCTCCGCTTTTACCGTCGTGCCCGGCATCCAGTACCAGTACAAAGTTTTTATTGAGGCTGGTATCTTCGCTGTAAGCGTATACCTTATCTACAGCTAAAAAATAAACCAATGACGCTATTATGGGCAGCATTAATAAATAGCCTAGTTTTTTTGCTGTTGCCGATTTTGATTTGAAAAGCATTTGTACACGGCTCTTCAAGCCATAAGCACTAAACTGGTTGCTGATGCCTACGTTTGCCGGCATGGATAGCTTGAGCAGTAAACTGGCGTAGTTTTTTGAATTATACCGATCAGCCAGATGGCTATCTACTTCAAACTCGTGAGCCTGGTGAAGAGCTTTAGAATACAGGTACACAAAAGGGTTAAACCATAACAATGCTTTTAAAACTTCGGTAAACAGGTTATCGGCCGAGTGCATGAGTTTGGCGTGTACTAATTCGTGCGTAATTACTTGTTCCTGCTCTATAATATCCAGGTGATTATCATTTAAAAAGATGTAATTAAAAAACGAGGAGTTATTGGCTGGGATACCATTTACCAAACGGTAGCCGTTTTGGCGTTTACCATGTTTAATGCCTTTGTAAATTATCCCGCCAAGGGTTATGGTAAGTTTGATTAATAACAATGCAGCAATAATCCAATAAGCATAAACCGCGATAGATTCCCAATTGATATGTTGAACAAGGGGTTGTTGGAGTATAACCGGATCGGCAACGAATTCGATGGTTTTGGTAGCCGTATTAATTATTACTGGTTTAACATCGGGGGTGGGGATGGTGGTTTGCACGCTGATATGCAGCAATGGGATAAGCATGCTGACGAGCAAAGAGGCCAGCAAATACCACCTGTTTAAACTAAAAAAGGTAAGCTTGCGGAAGAGGGTGTAATACACCAGGTAAAAAGCCGCTGTGCAGCCGGTTACTTTCAACAGGTAGATGAATAATTCCATAGGTGCTTATTGTTTATTGATGAGATTTTTAATATTGTTGATATCGTCCTGACTCAGAGTTTCTTCTTTGACCATAAAGGAGAGGAGGCTTTCTGCCGAGCCATCAAAATACTCGGTAAACAGTTTTCCGAATGAGTGCTTACGATAAGCTGGCTTGGTGATAAGGGGGAAATACTCGTAAGTTTTACCATAGGCTTTGTAACCTACGTAACCCTTTTTCTCGAGTATGCGCACTACTGATGATATGGTGTTGTAGGGTGGTTTAGGTTCGGGCAGCTTATCAATGATATCTTTTACAAATGCCGATTGCAGGTCCCATAGTACCTGCATAATGCGTTCTTCGGTTTTGGTTAACTCTTCCATAAAACAAACATAAAACTTATTTATCAGTTTTACAACTGTATTTACAGTTAATAAACTTATTTTGCAGTTTGTATCTGTTTTTATCGGATTAAGTTATTGATTATTAGATATTTGATTTTTTAAAAAAAGTTTAAATTTATTTTTGATGAATGCTGCATTTGTTTACCGGCTTGTTTTTTTGTATATTTGAGATAGGGGAACGCGTTTATCGCACAATGCAATGTGTTTCCAGATATTGTTCGGAAATATCTTACTTTATCCCCCCCGAGGGGGATTATAATCTGCAATATTACCTCACACGCCCTTGCTCATCTACATTACTATCATGTTTCTTGTCACTTTTTAAGGATGTGCCAAAGCTGTAGGAAAAGCCCAATATGAGCACCCGGTTAGCAAAATCGTTATAGTAGGTGGCTTTAGTATTGGGAATATTGGTAATGTCACCAGCCGAGAAATTGCCCCTGAAAATATCCCTCGCGCTTAGTTTTATAGCAGCTTTGTTGTTGAGGATCTTTTTTTGAATGGCCGCGTTTACCTGCTCGCGTGAGATGTGTGTAAACTGAGCGCTTTGGGTTGGCGATAGGTAATAGTAGGTTAGCTCGCCGCTCCATCCGCGGCCAAAGGTGAACTGGTTAATGTTATTGATGTTATAACTGGTTTGCTTTATATTAAGATAAGATTGGTAGATATCGCCTTTGTCGTGGTTGGTGCTTAGCTGAAAATACAGATGGAAATTCCACCATTTAAATGGGGTTAATGTAAGGTTACTGTTAATACCATAGAAAACGCTTTGGCCCAGGTTAACACTGGTTGCCATAAATATACCATCGCGCTGTATGTCTGATTCTGTTTGGTAATCGCTTACGTAGTTATACTCCAACGCTATAGACCAGATGCTGCGGTAACTGTAGGTTAGTTGGTAGTTTGATGAGAACTGTGGCCTCAAAAACGGGTTGCCCTCAAACTGACTATACTTATCAATGATGGTTATAAAGGGGTTCAAATCCTGGTAGTAGGGGCGGCCAATGCGTCTGCCGTATGATAGGTTGAGCGTGTGTTTACCCGCTGTATCTAATTTATAAAGCAAATACGCGGTAGGGAACACATTTGTATAATGTTGTATAAAACTACTATCGCCACGCAGTGCATTACCCAATTGGTGACCTGTGATATTGGTGTTCTCCAAACGTAAACCGGCTTGTATGCTAAAGCGTTTGTACTCCTGGTTAAAGCTTAGGTACGCGGCGTTAATGTTCTCGTTATATAAAAAGCGGTTGGTGTTATTGTAATTTATGGTGCTGATGTTGTTCACCACGTTAAAGTAATTGGCCGCGTTATCGGTATTTACAAAACTGGTTTTAAGGCCGGCTTCCAGTTTACCTTTGTTTGGCAACGCTTGCGAGTAATCGGTTTTTGCGGCGTATATGTTGATGCTTGTGGGCAGGTTATCTGTAATGATCTGCAGGTTTGCTAAGGTACCGTTTGCTAAATAGGTGTTATTTACAAAGGTTTGATCTACAACATTATCATACTTTAAATAATCCAGATTAAAGCTCAGTACAGTGCCGGGTTTATCAAACTTGTGATTGTAGTTTAGGTTTAGGCCTCCGTTCTTTAAATTATTGATGCTTTTGTTTTGTGCCAGAATGGTTGAATCGATAGCACCTGATGAGCTTTTCAAAACACTGCTAACGGCGTTAGGTGTGGCACCTTTTAGATGATACCCCGTCAATACAAAACCAATTGTGGTTTGGGGAGATGCGTAATAATCCATTCCAATTTTAGCGATTTTGTTATAGTTTTTGGGATGAAAAAAGGCACTCTCGTTGTAAGCTGATGTTAAGGCGCCGCCAGGGCTAAAGTATTGCCTTGTAACTTCTAACTGGCGGTAGTTATTAAAAAGATTATAGCCCAGGTTGGCAAATAGGTTCACCTTATCTACATGGTAATTTAAGGTGAGGCTTTCATTAGTTCGCCAGTATGCCGCTTTACCAATGTTGGCGGCCAGGCTGCCATTAAAACCTTGGGTTTTTGACTTTTTGGTTTTGATGTTGATCACACCCGCGTTGCCTGCAGCTTCGTATTTGGCGGGCGGGTTGCTCATTAATTCTATCTGATCGAGCAACGATGCGGGCATGGCTTTTAAGTAGCTGGCTAAATTATCGCCGGAAAGGTAAGTGGGTTTATCATCAATTAGTATCATTACCCCGCTTTTGCCTTTAAAGCTGATGGTGCCATTCTCGTCTACCAATACTCCCGGTGTTTTCTCTAAAACCTCTAAAGCGTTTGCCCCGGTGTTTGATATGAGCGCGTTAACATTAACTACGGTGCGATCTATCTTTTGTTCAACAAAATCCTTCTGCGCGGTTACGGCTACCTCTTTAAGTGCTTTGCTGGTTTGTTGGAGTACAATAGCGGGTAAAGTAACAAGGGGTTTATCTCCGATGCTGATCAATCCGCTTTTATAGTTTTGATAGCCCAGCATGGTTACTTTTAACCGGTAGTTGCCACCTGGTAAATTGTTGAAAGCAAAAGTTCCATTTACATTGCCCAGTAAGGTTTTTACTGTTGTGGAATCCTGGGCGTTTAGCAAAGTGATGCTTGCACCGTCAACAGGTTTTTGATCGGTACCTACAATCACACCGCTAATTTTGCCGGCTGGTGTTTGAGCTTGCGCTAAAATATGGGCAAAAGTTATCCATCTGGTCAATAAAGCCATGCTTAATGTTTTCATCGGGAAATAGGTTGGGAGGTAGGGTTATTTGAGCGAGTGGATCATGCCCGGTTCGGTGAATGGGATGTGTTAATTATGGATATCAACACATCCCAATATCGCATTCATGTTATTTTGCCTTGTGCAAATACAGGCTGCCATTCATGGTTTTCATCATCACATCGGGGCCGCCGCCATTAATTTTGCCGGTTACGGTTTCGTCAATAGTTAAACGGTACATGCCATTTTTAGCGCTTTTGTTCACTTTGGTGTCTTTATCGGCGTCGATCTCAAAATCGGTATAAATACCACCCCTGTCTGATTTGAGCTTAACATTGGCCTTTAAATTAGCCGGGAAGGTTACATCAACATTGCCATTCAGGGTAGAAAAAGCCATTGGCGCTTTACTGTCAATACTTTTAAAGCTAACCTTTACATTGCCATTCACGCTGCTGGCCACTACAGAGCCGGATACATCATTCAGGAATACACTGCCATTGATGTTCGTAGCTTCTATATCGCCACTCACATTGCTTACCGTAATGTTGCCACTGTTAACACACTCAATTTTGAGGTTGGTAACACCTTGCGGGATTTTGATATTGAGGTTGGTGTTCCTCATCGGAATATCTGACCCTATGGTAACGGTATTGTTTTTCTCTTTAGCGGTAATATCTAAACCGCCATTGCTATTAATGCGTTTCATTCCGCCTTGGCGTGCTTCGTCCCTGTCTTCGTGTTTTCTTCTCGAACCCGCATCTCCGGATGCTTCTATAACGATCTCTTTACCACTGTACCCGGTAATGGTGATGGAACCACTTACTAAACCAACACTCAATTTATAGGGTTTACCCGGATCGGTCAAGGGTACTTTTAACTCTTCGGTTTGTGCCATTACCTTTACGGATAACAGCGCTGCGGCTAATACCAAGCCTGTAAATTTTATCGCTTTCATGATTTTGTTGTAAATTTAATTAATTAGGATTGTTTTTTGATATATATGTTCCCGTTAAGGGTTTCAAATTTAAATAGCTTGCCGCCTTTGCCTACACGTACCTGCATATCTTTATTCAGCTTATATACAGTTCCGTTAGATCTTTTATCGGTAGCCTTGGTAATTGTTGCCGGTAGGGCAGCTACTTCTTCAAAGTCGGTATAAAAAGCACCATTCATACTTTTAAATTGCATATCTGCCGATAAATTGGCGGGGTAGCTAATGGTCATTTTACCATTGATGGTTTTGTAGGTTGACGCATCCGGCGGAACGGTGAGGTAATTAATGTTAACCATCCCGTTCACGGTAGTGGCATTGGTAACACCTTTGGCATTTGATATTTCGATAGCGCCGTTCACGTTCCGCACATCCAATTTTCCGAATACGTTGTCGATATCAATTAAGCCATTGTTTACCGTTGATGCGCTCAGGTTAACATTGTTGGGTACCTTTACCACAAAATCCAACTGTACCCGGTAATGCACCTCGTCACTATCATAATGCCAGCCGCGTGGGTGTGGTTTGGTGTTCCAGGGCTCCGAGATGTAGGCCATAATGGTATCTGCATTTTGATCAAAGTTGAGCTTAAAGTCTTTTTTACCTTGTTCAATATCTGCCTGGGTATTGCCGGTAATGGTTTGGTCAACGGCTATCATTACCTTATCGCCATTATAGCCTTCAACCTTTACAGAGCCGGATATATTATATATGCCAACCACAGTAGCGTTAGCAGCCTTTTTAAGGGTAAACTCTTTATTGATATGGGTTTTAAAATCTTGAGCGGCGGCGGTTAATTGAACAAGGCACAGCCCGCATCCCGCAATTAGCGGAATTAATAATTTTGCGTTTTTCATGATTATGTTTGGGTTTAAATTAACGTTTTAATGGTCTGACTGATCTTATCACGAACCCCGTTATCCAGGTTCTTTTGTTTCAGTAACTCTTTAAACTGTTTGATAGATTTCTTCTCCTGTAGCTTCAGCATCAGATCCGCAATGGCCGATTGCATCAGTGGTGAATCCTGCTGAACAATAGATGCTATTAAGCCCTGCCTAACTTCGGCATGATTAGCCAGGCGGGTAAGGGCATCCAGCGTGCTTAACCTAACATTCACATTAGGGTCGTTATTTAAAGTAGCGAGCAGGGCGTCAATCACTTCCTTATCCGCGTGTTTAATTTCGGGCGTATAACTCACACCCCGGATGCGCTCTGACGCGGACGGGTTTTCCAATAACGATAGCATCATGGTTTGCTTTAACTCATGCACCTCTTTATTAAGTGCTTGTAACTGGTCGTCTTGTGGTTTGGCTGTGCCGCCTTTCTGATTCATCAACCAAAAGCCGCCGAAACCAATAACCAATATCACCAGGTTATAAGCCATTGGCCATTGCGGCTGCATTTGCCAAATACGGCTCCAGCTATCTTTAAGGCCCTGCCATGCGCTGGGTTGTTGCTGGGCAACTTCTTCTTTATAAGTGTTCAGCATGGCTTGGAATTTCACCTGCAAATTTGCCGATGGCTCCGGCGTTTCCACCGTACCCATCATATTCCAGATGGATTCCATAGCCTGTAGCTCTTCTGCGCAGCCCGGGCAGGTTGCCAAATGCTGCTCCATGTTTTGCCTTTCGGCGATGCTGAGGTCTTTGTTTATATAATCTGTAAACAGATCTCTGTATTGCTCACATTTCATCTTTCTTTCTGTTTAGCTTATCATTTTTGTATAAATGCTCTTCAACTCGCACATGGCCCGGTGAACCCTCACCTTTACGGCACCTTCGGTAATGTTCATGATCTGGGCTATCTCCTGGTGTTTCAGTTCCTGAAAACGGCTCATCGTTAATATCTCCCGCTGGTCGTCACTCAATTTGCTCATTGCCCTGTGCAATTCTATTTTCTGTTCCTTTTTATCAATCTGGTCGGCGGTATCAACGCCTCCCGGTATCCTGTCTGCATGGTCGTCAACTACATCATGCTGACTATGCTTTTTATTCTTCTTGGCCTCATCAATAATCGTATTTCTCGCTATCGAGTACATCCAGTGTATAAACTCACCATCTCCGGTAAACGTGTGCCTGTACTTCAGCATCTTGTAAAACACCATTTGCACCATATCCTCGGCGGCTTCCCGCTTGTAAGTCATGTGAAACAGAAAGCCGTAAAGCTGACGGTTGTACCGTTCAAACAAAAGCCCCATTCTATCCAGGTCTCCTGTTTTTACTTTCAGCATAATGGCGTTATCAGTCAGCGTATTCAATTTGCCTTGTTGTTTTTGTCGTTAGTTGTATTGGAAACTTGGGTAAAATAAAATGGTTACAAGAAATTTGAGATTTATTTTGGATATCCGATTTTGATATCGAATCGCTCAATTAAATGTACAAGCATTTCATTAAGTACAAGTTCACTGTTCCAACAGCGTTTTAAGTAAGCCAAGAGTACCGGCCCAGTAAAAGGCAAAGTGTTTATATATAATTTCTGTTGGGAAGTTACTCAGAGTGAGCACTAAAGCCGTCTGGTTTTGTGCTGGTGTTAACGTAAATCCAATCACGGTATAGTTTTCTACCTTGTCGGGAAGATTTGACAGCGAACTTAAATGATTATATTGAAGGAATCGTTCAGGTTCAAATTGCAATACAATGCCTTTGTTTTCAAAACGAGATTCGTACGAATCCCCGCTTATCGATATTGCATGCCCAACTTTCCAATCGGTGATGATATCAATTTCTGAGTCGTACATCCACTTATTCATTACTCTGGGGTTGGTGAGGGCTTCCCAAATTTTTGAAGTAGCTGCATTTATAACGATGCGCTGTGTAATAATTTGGCTGAATGTTGCTTCTTTATCAGGCATTTGTTTTCTCCTTTAACTACAATTCCCCCTTCAACACACCCCAAACATTATCCGCAACAATCTTAGCGCCTTTAGCGGTAGGGTGTATGCCATCAGCCTGGTTCAAATCTTTTATACCAGCAACATTAGTGAGCAGAAAAGGTAAAAATACCATGTTATTCTTTTTGGCGATCCCCGGGAAAATCGCTTTGAAAGCATTAGCATAATCGGCACCCATGTTTGGCGGAACCATCATTCCTGTTAAAATTAGTTTGGCGTTGGGGTATTTGGTTTTAACCTTATCAACTATAGCCTGTAGGTTTTTAGCGGTTTCATCGGTTTGTAAGCCGCGCAGGCCGTCATTCGCGCCAAGCTCTAAAATGAAAATATCAACTTTTTGGCGCAGCAGCCAATCAATGCGGCCCTTTCCACCTGCTGATGTTTCGCCGCTTAAACCTCCGTTAACAATCTTGTAAGGTAGTTTGAGCGAATCTATTTTGCCCTGCACCAATGCCGGGAAGGCTTCTGATTGCGGGTCTTCCAATCCATAGCCGGCCGTTAAACTATCCCCAAAAAATAAAATGGTTTTGGTATTTGTGGCTTGCGCTGATACTGTTTTGGTGGCTGTGGTATCGCTTTCGCTTGATGCCGTTTTGGAGTTGCCGCAGGCGCTGCTTAACGCGATGATAATAAAGAGGGTGAAATATTGTAACTTATGCATGTATTTGTCTTCTAATGAGTAATAGGACCGATTTTTTTTAAACATCCCGGTGACATTTAAGTTTAGCTATAAAGCTATTTTAGAACGATTTAATTATTGATTAACCGGGCAAGGCAAATTACAACAACCCTGCCCACATTCCAAAACATTGAGTGGAAACTATTCTGAATATTAAAGACCTCAGCAAAACTTACCAAAGCGGCGGCCAGCCACTAACGGTATTACATAATATCAATTTCGATATCGAAGCAGGTTCAACAGCCGCCATAGTGGGCCCATCCGGAAGCGGTAAAACAACCCTGCTTGGCCTTTGCGCCGGGCTTGACCGCTCCAGCAGTGGCGCTGTAGAATTAAACGGCATAGGTTTGGATGGCTTAACAGAAGACCAGCGCGCGCAGGTACGTAACCAATATGTAGGCTTCATCTTCCAAAACTTCCAGCTATTGCCAACCCTCACCGCTTTAGAGAATGTAATGGTTCCGCTTGAGTTGCGTGGCGAAAAGAACATCAAAGCCAGGGCTTTAGATCTGTTGGATAAAGTAGGGCTTGCATCACGCGGCCATCATTACCCTGCGCAATTATCGGGTGGTGAGCAGCAAAGGGTATCACTGGCAAGGGCATTCTCTAACCAGCCGAAGATTCTTTTTGCCGATGAGCCTACCGGAAATCTTGATGCCGAAACCAGTGAAAAAGTGGTGAAACTACTGTTCGACCTCAATCGTGAAGCAGGCACAACCCTCATTCTGGTTACCCATGATTTGGAACTGGCATCCAAAACCCAACGGATAATCCGTATTAAAGGCGGGCATTTGGTGAGTGATGAGCGTACGACTAATAATTAATGTCATTTCGACGGCAGGAGAAATTTTTTGCGTAATATAAAGTCTGCCCCTGCATGGCCTATACCAAGCAAGAGCAGAAGATTTCTCTCTCGTACCCTGCCTGCCGGCAGGCAGGGTACGAGAGAGAAATCTTCTGCTCTTGCT
>NZ_JBDSCA010000039.1:0-155425 GCF_039921305.1 Mucilaginibacter sp. | reverse complement strand
CCCCCTGTAATCGCTACCTATGTTCTTATCACTACCATAAGCATATAGCAGGTTAACAATGTTGCCATTATCTAAAGGTTGCCTGGTAAGGCCATATAGACCGGCGCCGTATCGCAAAAGCACACCCGATGCTGGTTGCCTTTTATACAGGTATATTTTAGTTCCGTCAAGTGAATATTCAGTATCAAATTCTTTAATAGCATAATTCAGCGCGTCAAGGCAGTTATTGCGTGAAAATGTCAGGTCTTTAAAATCAGTATCCTGAACCCCTGATATCTGCCAGTTCTTTATTGGGTATTCTGGGTCATCCGGATATCGCCTTTTAATATTTGCCAATAGAAAATCAGCAAAATCAATAAGCCTGGCCCTTAATGGAAATTCAGACTCCGTAAAGTTGTTGTCAGCATCAAGAAATAGGAATTGTGTTTTACCTAAATCGCCAATTCGGCCCTCTAAGGTGATTGTATACTGATAATTACGTCCTGATATTTTTTGCAACACGGGTGGAACATTAATCTTATAAAGGCTATCAAATACCGTAGCGTAATCTCCAATACCAAAATTTACCGCAAAAGGCAACGAGCAGTTAATGGTGACAATATCCTTGCCCATTACCCCCTGTTCTTGCTGACTATTTGCAAGTGGATTTACAATCTGCCTTACGGCGTTTGTTCCTGCCTGGTAAATCGTTATCATTCTATTAAGTAATCGTTTAAATCCGCATCCAAATAAACCACATCGATATTACTGCGCGGATCGGCCTCGCCAAAGACAAGGTCGAATGAGCAACCTACCTGCCCACTGCTATTGAGCACCGATAGTTTTGTTATATCACTCATGCTTTTGTAATACACAAGGAAGCTTTTATCGGCATCATCCAGGTATATAGTAGTTGTCCCAGGAAGCGATAGCTCAGTAAATAGTCCGTTATACTTTGTCCAGAAGTCGGCCCTATTATTAGCTACCATCGATAGCTTTAATGTGAACTCCCGCGCTGAAAATTGAGGCGTAGTCAGGTCAATATCAATACCGCTTTCGTCTGGAAAATCATAGCTAAGGCTCTGCTTCCTTGCAGGGAACAGCAAAAAACTATCGCTTCCATTATGCGGAATTATCAGCCCGAATAGGTTGAAGTTTTTGCCATTTAATAAGTTAGCCATTATTCACGAATTTACCTGTATGCGGTTTTGGATTGGGTTTTTTGGGTTTACTTATGACGGTTGGTAAGTGGCGTGTGTTTTCTGGAGTAAGAACAAATGGGGTTTTTGATAAATAATAGTGTAAAATAGTTCACTTTTTATTTTGTATTTAGTGAACTATTGTTTACCTTTATATCAACAAAGAAAGGAGATGAAATCATCAGAATTATTCAAAAAAGTAAAGCAGGCAGGGTGGCAGGAAGTAAGCCAACAAGGTAGCCACATCAAAATGAAGCACCCGACAAAAGAGGGAATATTAATCTTCCCCTACCACGGGTCAAAAGAAGTTCCTAAAGGAATGGAAAAAGCAATTAAGAAACAAGCAGGGGTTTAGGCCCCGCTTTTAAAGATATAATACATTCATAAAGCAATGAAGATGAAAAAAGTAGATTTTATAATCGAAAAAGGTCAAGATGGTTACGGGGCTTATCGCGAAGAAGCCGGAGGCCTGGTAAGCACAATGGGGGATACAGTTTCCGAGATCAGAACGAATATTGTAGAGGCTTATAATATGTATGCAAGCGAAGCAGGTAAATCAGAGATTACAACAGATCAGATTGAATTAAAATATGATCTGCCGTCATTCTTTGAGTTTTACAGAGAGATCAATGCATCTGCATTAGGTAAACGCATTGGCATGCATAAAAGCCTGTTATCTGAGTATATCAATGGAGGCAAAAAACCATCTGATAACCAAGTTAAAAGGATATTGACTGGCATTAAGGAATTAGGACGTGAATTAAGCGAATTGGAATTGGTGTAAATAACTGGGGCTACGAAACAATAATAATCATGCAAATGAAATTACATTGCCGGTCTAAGCGGCTCCCCCGGTTGCCGCAAATATAACAACTTCGATCTATTTTGTATTCCAATATTTTTTTTCATTTTTATGGAATGAAAAAAATGATATTTGCAATTTTAATATTTACAATAGTTGCGCTTTCAAGTTGTAAGAAAAAAGACGATACCGATACCGTTGCCTTAGATATGACTTTAAAAACATACTCGGCTGATGCTAAGAATGGAACGTTATATACTACCTTACTATTAAAGTTTAATTCAGACGGAACCGTAAAACTTTATGATGTTACTGCTAACGATGATGGAATTACTTTAAAATACGAAGTAGGAGATAAAATGGCATCAAATACTACACTTCACATATTTGGTCAAATAGATAAAACATTTTATGCTGATGGATTAACGAAAGGGACAAAAATAGATTGGACTAGTAACATAGAAAGGTTTAATTACCGACCGACAGTCTACACCATTACCATCGGGGGATATTATTTTAAATAATCTTCTTGCCTATTTCGTTAAAAATAATCTAATATTTTGCTTATTGAAGATCACCATCCTGGCACCCAAAACTCCTTTACAAATCTCAAAAAGCAATATCCAATTACATCAGGAGGTGTTTGCAATTGCAAACAGGGGTTACGGGCATACGCCTCCTGCTTCATCTGATTGAGTTTGTTTAGTAATTCTGTCATTTTTATTTATTTTAATTAATATCCAAACTTACCTGCTGCTCTTAAATCCAACCCATAACTACCAGAAGTATTAGTGCTGATCTGTTTAAGGTATAATTTCACATCATCTGTATTATCAGCAGTGCGGCGGGTATTCGCCTCAATTTTACCAAGCTGTATTAATCCAGATATTGCATTTTGATACAAATCGCCTAATGTATTATTTTGAATTACCATCAGGTCCTTAACCTGAACGGTTGCAAGCTGTGTGCCGGTTGCAACGCCGAGCCATCGCGATGCGGTTGGTTCCGTTATTGAAGCGGATATCTGAGCGGCCGCTGTTGTTGGCTGCCCGGATGAGCCAGGTGTGCCAAATTTTTGACCAGTAATTTGCTCAATACTTGTGATGCCCGCTTTAGCGTTGGCGATATCCCGATCATATTGATCCTTCAATGCTTTTATTTGAGATGCGGTAAGCGCACCGCCTCCGTTTGCTTTTACATCAGCGGCAAGTTCATTGTAAAAATCTTGTAGCTGAGTTTCCAGGTATTGCCGCTGAAATGATTTTGAGATAGCCCCCTGAATAATATTGGTAAAATTATCAGCCCAGTCCCGAGCATTGGTATTAATATTACCAAACATCGACACGATATTATCAAGTAAACTGTCAAAGCTTGTACCTACACTTTCAGCGTTAAGCGAGTTAAGGGTATCTTGGTATTGTTTTTTAAGGTCAATTAGTGATTGAACGATGCTTGCAGTGCCATCATCTATCTTGCCATTAAGTAATAGGATTTGAAGCTGAGCCAATGATTGAGTTGCAAGATCAACGGTTCCTCCATTTTGCTTTAATAAGTCAAAAATAGTCTGCAATCCTAATTCAAGCGTTCCACGTGTACCCCCATTGTTTATTTTTGCAATAAAATCATCAAGCTGTTTATTCCCTGTCAGTGTAAATTTCCCAGATAACTTAGCCTGTTGATCAGCCTCCGCTTTGTTGATATCAGACAATGATTTTCCGTAACTTGTAATGCGTGAAGTTCCGTAAATGTCCTTAATTATGGCAAGCTGTTCGGTTAGTTGCTTTGTTATCGCATCATTAGCCTTAATTTGCAATTGGCTATTATATTGCTGTTGGGCTTGCGCTTTTGCTGCTGCTTGTTCTGAATGGTCGAATAATTTAAATACCGATGTAACCAACGACAAGCCAGTTCCGATAATGCCCAGTCCAGAGGTTATTTTATCAAAACCGCTACTTTTACTGCTATTGATTGTATTCAGGCCCTCCTTAATTGAGCCAACACCGCTCACAACATCCCCTATCGTATTAAGAGCTTTGCCTAACCCTGAATCGAAACTGCTAACATCGGATGATAGTGATTTAAAAGCAGATCCAATTTCTTTTAATCCAAATGGAATTTTGTTGTTTACTTTATCACTTGTAGCATCTAAGTTTTTAATGATATCCCGATAGGCTTCATTGGTTACAGTACCTAACATAAACGATTCGTTCGCTGAATTCCTCAATTCTGCTATAAGCTTTTTAGCTGCATCAGTAGATAATTCATCAATATTATCAAACAATTCCTTATATGCATCAAGCTCTTTTATATGGCCTTCATCAATAACCGTCAGCCTATCAGCAAGGTCTTTTCTGACCTGATCAGCACCCTGTTTGTTGCCGGCTTTCTGTAAGATCGCTATATCTGCATCCGCATTAATTATCAGGGTTGCTCTTTTTTGATCGTAATCCTGGTATTGTAAAATCAGATCACTCAAGTGTTTCTTTTGCTGTACCAAAGCTTCAGTATTCGCTTTAGCAACCTCCTTATCCAATAAATCCTGCGTGGCGCTTGCCGTTGCCTTAACCTTTAAATCAGGGGAATTAAGCTGATCAAATGTAGGCTGCAAACTTTTGAGATATTCTACATAACTTTTTGCCGATCCGATTTCCTTGCTATATAGTTCATCAGCCGCGACCGTGCCTGCTTTTAGTTTATAAGATTCATATTCCGCATATATTGCTTTTTGCTGGTCAATTTGTCCTTTTAGTTTTTCTACAGCTTGTGTTCCGGATAATATCGCCTCAGCGTTATCTAAATCAGATTGGGTAAGGTTTGCCTGCGGTACCAATCCCTTTGCCCTTGCCTGCGCATGAGTTATCTTTTTATCCTTTAAAGCATCGGCAAGTTTTTTATTCTGCGCATCAATAGCATCATTTGCAACTTTAAAATTTGCTTTAATTTCATCTGCTTGCTGCTCATCTCTAGTTTTTGCCTTGCTAGCATATTTTGTTTTTACAGCATCAATCTTTTCTTGTACTGTTGTTTGAGATGCTAATAATGATTCGGATAATGCAATTGATGGATCATTTTTAGCCGCCTCACCTGCTAATTGCCTCAGTGTAGCTTTCAAAGCCTGTACTCTTTTAACATCGTTATCCTTATTAGCCGGAATGGCTAAAGCATCATTTTTTAATTCAAGTATCCTGGCATTTATTTCTTTAACAGTTTTAAGTTCTGAATCTGCTATTTCGGTTAAGTCTGCTGCAATTGTTTTCGTAGAAGCTTTGGTATTGGCTTTAACCTTATCGTATGCGGCGCTTGACTCCCGAACCATTTTTCGTAAGGCATCAAGGTTTTTTTCAGTGTCGGCTAATGATATTTTGCCACCATCTCTTAGCGACCCATCCTCTATCCCTTTTCTGTAGGTATTTACAGCAACTAAAGCTTGTTTAGCGGCTTCAATATAAGACCTGCGTAGTTTTTCAAGATCAGCAAGAGGTTTATCAGCAAGTACGGATATCATAATATCGCTTGACGCACCTATTGGATTATAATCCTTTTTAACTACTTTACTTTCGTTATAATTGTCAGTGATAGAATTGATCTTATCAAAATGTGAAGCATCAAAAGTAAATAACCTAGCTGATAACTCAGAGAAAGACCGGCTTTTGAAAATTTTATCAATCGCATCTAAGGCATTACGCGCTCCATCAACTATTTGCTTAAAGAACTTACCTATACCGTCACCCTGTACATCTTTATCAAACTCATTTGATAGTTTGCTTATCGAAGCTGCAAGATTATCGTTCTTAATAGCAAATTGCTGCGCAGCAAGCGTGCCGGCATCATAAGCAGTTTTACTTTCCCCAATCCTTTCATTCAATAAACCCTGATTTTGAGCTAAGGCTATGATAGCATTCTTAGCCGGGCCACCCTTTAGCCCGATCTTATCGATTAAATCTGTAAAGCTTGTCAGATCTTTGCCACCAGCATTTAATCCGGCAAAGAACTTTTGTAATGCCGCGTTAGCATCTGTATTGATTAGGTTGGTAAAGGATTTTAATGTTAATGTAGAATCAGCTATTTTAGCAATAGTGAAAAAATTATCTCTTTTTGAAGCGAGGTTTCCTATTAACTTTGACATGGCTGTACCTGCAACTTCAGCGCTAGCGCCTGTTTCTTCTAATGTTGCTCCGTATGCTAATATTACAGGTAGGCTAATTTTGGAAATATTGGCAACACCCGCGGTACGTAAACCAAAGTCCTGCAAAAATTCGCCTGTTGCAAGGCCAGCCTGCCCCAAAGCCAATATAGCAGATCCTGTTTTATTAAATGACCTTTCAACATCGGTACCTTCTTTTTGCTGAACCTTAAATACGCCATTTATTTTGCCCAATGAACTGGCAACTGCTTCTGCTCCGCCCGATATCTCTCCTGCTAAAGTAACAGATAACTGATCAATAGCTTTAGTAAAACCACCTAATTGATCTTTTGCTATACCTAACTGGCCTCCGATTATAGCGATATCTAAGAGGCCCTTAAGTGATGTGCGTGTATCTATTTTCTTTAATGTTTCAGCTAATGCGTTTACTTCGACTTCTGTTAAGCTTGCGGTACGTCTAACATCTGCCAGGCTATCCGATATTTCAGCGTTAGTTTTTATTACATGTGTCACAGCTGCAAGTGCTGCGTAAACAGAAATATAGTTTAGTGCCAGTGATTTTAAATCAGAACCAACACCGTTTAAGGCTTCCCGATAACCGCCAACATGTCGCTGATGGTTTCCCATCGTATCGTCAAAATCCTTAAGGCCCTGATTAAGCTTATTATATTCTACTATTTGTGCTTTAATAGCCGGGTTGGTAGATTCAAAACCGCCCTGTGCTGCCTTTATAGACCGGCCTAACTCTTTTAACTTTTGATTTGCCTCGTCATAACTACCGGATGCCGCTACTTGGGCCGCCCTTGCTGCTTTTGTAGCTTCTGCAAGCTCTTGACGGTCTTTCTTGATTTGGCGCTCAGCTACTGCCAATTCCTGTGCAGTTATTTTACCCTCTTTAAAGCTGGCTTCTAAAGCAAGATTTTTTTGTCTTAAGGTTTCAGATACCGCTTGCGCATCTACCATGGTTTGCTTTAAAGCCAACTGAGCCTGCTGGTATTGAGTTATTGGTTTGGTATCTAGGCCCTTTCCGGGGCCAGCCATGCTAACACCACCAACATCATTAATCAGTTTCTTTAATTCCAATAATCGGGCTTTTGATTCCGATATATCAACCTTTGTTTTGAAATTTAAATTACCTGCCATATCTAATATTTTTAAAATATATCATCGGAATCTTTTACTTCCGGCTTCTTGTTGTCTTCACTATCGTATCTCGGAATGCTGCTCATATACAACATAAAGTTGCTCCAGCTTAATTTCCATTTTACATCCCATTCATTAAATCCACCCTCGGCATATTTTAGGAATGACATAATACTTCTATGTGGGAGGCTATCAACTCTCTCCCTTAATTTTGGCTCGTCTCTTCCGGTTTCAGTATCTTTACCATTGGCCGCATCAAGACGATAGTATCCGTAAAAGCCTCCATGTTTAAACTCTGGAAGCTGGCAACAAGGGCATCGCGCAACTGTTCGCCGGTAAGGTTACGCTCAATAAATAGCATTAGTTCTGGGTCTGGCTCTAGGTGATTGTTCTGAATAGCAGATGCAACGATATAAACGATCCTTTTTTGGTGCTCAGGTATCAGAGATATGTTCATGCTGTCATCATTAAAAATGGCATCAGGTAACAAAGCACATTCACCTGCAATTCGGTATTGGTTGGCTACCACACAAGGGTAGAATATTAAGGTGCGATGAGTTTCGGGTGCGGGTGCAGGAGGTGGAATTGGTCGCATAAGCAGCCTATCCAGGAATGTACGTTTTGGAAACACCGGTTCAGGTACCATCGGTAACCACCTAACAGGAACTACCATTTCATACAACGGCTTACTACCTGCAAATGTATCTGCAACAGCTTTTAATATTTGTTTGTCTTCCATTTAACTTGTCTTATGGTATTAAAAAAGCCCTGCCTATTTATAAGACAGGGCTTTTAGTTACTTCTTTGCTGTTTTTGACTTATCTGTCGCCCCTGGCAGGGCTTCGTCATCAGGTAGGATATCTAAGAAGCCTGTACCTTCAGAAGAATGCCTTTCAGCTAAATCATTTGGGACTTTGACCTCTGCGCCTTCAGTATAATGCGTTTTTGTCTGTTCAGCAAAAAACGGAGTAATGATCTTTACGTTTTTCATGTTAGATATCTCCCCTCAATTACGGTGTAGTACTATCAATTGCAACACCTGCTGCGGTAACCCAAGTTTTTTGAGATATAGCATCTTTATTACTTGTAGTTGTTTTATAAGCACCAACTTTTCCAGTAAGTAATAATTGTTGTAAAGCTGTTTTTGAAAGGTTATTCACTATTGAAGTTGTAAACCTTATATTAGGAATTACAATGATTTGCTTACGATCATCTTTCATGCTTCGGGTTGTGATACGCGCAGCAAGATTAGCTACCTTTCGGCTTGCCAACATGGTAGTTTTTGAAGTAGCCGCCACATATTCCTGATCAAACAGCATAGCCATAATAGTAGGATGATGCTGTAGTAATCCAAATACAAGGGTATCGGCCTCGCCTGGCGCGTAGAACGTTACAAAAGAAACCTCTTTATCTTCCGGTATTAAATCTGTTTCAGTGTCTGCGTTACGGGTATAAAGCACACTGTCAGGGGCGACATATTCGGCTTCGGTCCAAACTGCCAATGCTATTCCTGCTTCTGTGAAAAATGCGGGTGCAAGCTCAATGCTCTCTACTCCGCCTACTGCATAAGTTGCCATAATTTATTGTTGTTTTATGCCTTTCGGCGGTTTTTAAATGTTTGTAAAATTGTCCTGTATAGACTGGTATTTAAATGGAATATTGACAAAGTAGCTTCCATCGGTATCCTGCATTATTACCGGAGAATCCTCGATCCATGTTTGAAAGCTTGTTTTGTATTGGCTATCCAATAGCGCAATAACCGCTCTTGATAAGACCATCATTTTAATCTGATCAGCTACCTTGGCGCTACCGCTTGTAAGTGATGGTACATAGCCATTAACATTACCACTACCTTTCTGAATCGCATTATTAGTAATCCCAAGCGCATTAATAACTATATCTGTAATTAGCGTACGCCCTGATGGCCTGTCGTTCTGATAAATCTTACCATCGGTGCCGATCAGTGCTGTGATGGCGGGAACGTTCAGCATGGCCCTGACATCAATGGTAATATCGAAAGAGTCTTTCATGGACGTAATATTTTATTAAGTTCTGGCTCCAAGTTATCGCCGATTACGTTGTTTATAACATCCTTGCCTTTGGCCTGAACGAAGCTTGCATAATCCTCGCCAGCTACAAAAATCATGGCCATTTCATTTACCTCTCTCGCGTATAAAGCCAGCCGTTCAGCCAGTTCCTTACCAACTTCGTTTCCGTGCTCTCCTTTGCCAATAGGCGGGAAATAGGTTTCCTGAATAAGCCCGTTTTCGTCGACTATGCACATCCCAATGGAAGAGCGAAGGTTCCAGGTGATATTATTAAACCCATGCTCAGCCGCAGTTTTGGCTCTGGCTTTATCAACCAGCTTTCTACCTGTGGTTCGAAGGCTATCAACTATCTCGTCATAGAAAGCATCTTCTTCCTCCTTTATATAGGCTTCGATGTCAGCCATATTGAAATCTGCTGTAATGCTAATCATACCTCTAACCTCCCTGACATTTGCGCTTCGTACCTTTCGCGTACCGGTCCAGTGAATTGGATACCTCCTGCATGGTCTGCCACGATAACAATGGCGCCAACTGCTGGCACCGTTACGCCGGCATCCAACCTAATCCGTCCAATCTGGTTAACCTCTGTACTATCCTCGTTCTTGAATACCTTGCTACTGTCAGCATGAAATCTACAAGGAACACTAACCGCGGTGCCTGGTTGATCTGGTAAAGGAAAACCGTTGCTATCTTCACCGCCGGGAGTACCGGGGGTTGTATAGCTAAGCGTATGTGGTTTAAAGTTTACCAAAATCTTATTTGTTTAACAGTTGGCTTAGGTATAACTACCAGGAACGGATCAACTAACCCCCATTTACGCATGATCCATGAATAGATCCCGCGCAGGTCAGTTGACCACTTCATGGATATATCATCCTCCCTTAATTCAGTCACCTGAATAGTGGTTAAAAGAAGCCCCGCCCAAACAAGGTCAACTTCCATACCGTCAGTTGTGGGGTTGTACTCGGCCGTACCGATTAGCCCCCCCTCCAGTATTTCTAAGTCAAGTACACCTGGTGCTAATGATAGCGCGGCGGTCTTGGTTGTTAGGGCTTCTTTTATGGTCATGTTATTGTGCGGTCTGCTGCTCTACTAATCCTTTTTCAACTAATTCATCCAACCTATCCTGGCTAAGCTCGCTAACATCCTGTCCTACCTCATAATAGATATTCCAGTCGCTTTTGTCTCTGAATGGAGCGACTACCTTGTAGCCGACTCCTTCTGTTTTTTTCTTAGCCATGGTGATTATGCCTGAACGACCTTAGTATCTAACTGGAATACCTGATCAACACCGTTGATTACTGGTACACGGCGGGCCTGTACATCTGTCCACTCACCAAATGGTTTATGCGTTACATACTTTGACACCAGTGTGCCCAAATCTGCATTAACGTAATTAACGGCGGCAGATCGGTGGCTATCTTCAACAACTTTCTTCCAGACCAGGTTACCAACATTGTTGTCAGTTAATAGAATTACTTTTCCTTCGTCCCATGCCTTTACAGTCTTTTTAACACCGTCTTTCTCAAATTTAACTGAGCGGTCAACGATATCAAACTGAACATTAGCTTCATCCTGCCATACTTCCAAAAATTGTTTGTATGTAGGTGTCGGCTTGGTAGTTCCAAAGTTACCAATGCTAGTAGCATACAGATCCTTACCCTCCACTGAGCGGCGGGCAAGATTGAATGACATCTTATCCATCATGATATAAGAAATCGTCTTACCGGCATCAGATGCAGCGGCAATCAGGTTATTAATATCAGTAATAGGTGTAGATGCACCTACGTTTGACCAAACAACAGCAACGCCCGCTTTATTGGCATCTAAGTAACCATAGTTTACGCGAACACCAGTACCAACATTATCAGTATCGGTTAAAGCGATACCAGACGATAAGCCGCGAAGGAATAGGTATTCAGTTTGCTCTTCAACACCGACCAACCCACGCTTGCTATCATCAAACAACTCGCTTGTTATTTCAGAAATATCGGCGTTTTTAGCGATCAGTGTATCCAGCTGATCTAACTGGTTTTCGTTCATCTTCATCTCCATACCTAATTTAGGAATGTCACCAGATGCGGTGGCGATAGATGGGCGTGTTTTCAGCGGCAACGGGCTATCCATGGCAACCACATCGGCAGCAACGTTTATGTTATCTGCTGTGATTGATGTCCATTTACCATCCATAGACTGCTTTGGTGTAAGCATAGTCTTGTAACGGTATGTTAGCGGATCTTTGCTGCCGTTGATAGTCTTGGTGACTAAGGCAACGAAGCCAGTGAAGTACTTTTGTATGTACTTAATAAAATTTGATTGTTCCATTATGATAAGTCTCCTCTGAATTGAATAAGGTTAGAAGTTGCGGTTTGGAATGCCGCTTTAATTGATGCCACAGGGAACGGAGATGCATTTTCATTTACCCACCCCTCCAACATTACACCTGCGAATGGACGTTTTGCTAAAATACTGGCAACCAAAATGCCTGCATAGGTATGACCTGTTGGCAAAGATCCGTAAGCGGCCGCACCATCAGCGATAGTAGCTACCGGAACGGATGCCCCTGCGCCTGTACCGCCTGCATAAGCGGCTGGTATGGATAGCACATCTCCTACTGTATAGTATCGGCCCACTTTGGTAATAGTTACGACTGTAACTACCGCACCAGCAACAGTTACATTAGCTAATACATCTCTGCCTGCACCACCAGAAAGAGGTACATTTTCGTAAACACCATTAGTATAACCGGCACCGGATGTAATAGAACCTATTGTAGCTACACCAGCCGGACTTAAATCAGTCGCTGGCATTGGTTTGTAATTGCCTGTTGCAGTTTCTTTTATAATAACGTGCCCTGCTTGTAGCACATCTCCAAAGTAGCCTGTCACATCAAGTGACTTGCCACCGGGAATACAGAAGTCGTTTTTTATAATAACAATGCTATCGAGCGTGCTATTAACCTGAACTCCTTTATCCACTAAATCGACTATATAGCCCATGTTTTAAAGTTTAAAGTTTTTAAATGCTGCATCCATTTCGGCTTGGGATGCTTCGCCTTTTTTGCTGGTATCAGCGCCTGATCCCCCTGATGCTGGCCTGTCGCTGCCTAAGCCGCTATTGGCATCATCCTGAATGGAACTGGCATGATCTTCTTTAGTATCTTCAAGAAATCCGGTGAAATCATCATCATCCTTGAAAGTGATACGGTCGAATTTCTTTAATTCTTTAGCCTGGTAATCCGTTGAAGTACCTGCCATAGATTTAATAAACTGCTCCCTGCGGGTATTTGTCACTTTTTCCTGACCAAAGGCTGCAATCGCTGCATCCTGTTTTTCAAGTTTCTCCATCATTAATCGAAGCATCTTTTCAGTCTTCGTTTCGTTTGGATCAACTTCTTCAGGGGCAGGCTTACCCTCTGCTAATGCTTTCAGGCGGGCCGCTTCCTTATCAGCAGCGTCCTTTGTGGCTTTACCAACTTGGTAATCATCAAACTTTTTCTGATCTTCAAAACTGTATAAAGCATTACGCTCATTCAGTTTGGTATCAATTTCTTCGTCTGTTGCCTCATCGGTAAGCCCGGCCTTGCCTAATTGATCGCCAATTAGATCAATGTTTTTTTTAGAGAGTGCTACGCCTGCGAACAATGCCTTCAGTCGTGCTGCTGTCTTAATTTTAAGTGACATGTTTAAAGTTTGTTTGTTATGGGACTGGCCCGTTTTGCTTGTCGCTAAGTTGCAGCCGGTAATTACTCGTTCACACCTTGCGGATTAAGCACGAATTTACCTTTAAGGGGTGGGCGTTGGAAGCTTGGGGGCTTACTTGCTTGTGTTGGTAAGCGGATGTAATTAGCCTTATCTTTTCAAACACATATTTGGTAGGGTTAGACCATATTCCCTGCATGGAGAAAATGGTATTAAAAAAGCGCCAACCATTTCTGAAATTGCGCTTTGAAAGATTATGATTATCTCACTAACCTAATCAGTAAGTTTAATAGCCGACATCAATGAATCACAAAGCAATTCAGGAATTTTACTTCGTTCATAACTCCCCCTTTTACCTTGTGTTCCCGTTTTGCTACCTCGTGGAGCGGGTTGATGATGGCAGTTTAAATTCCCATTGTGGCAAATAGGTTTTGGAATCCAGTTTAAATTTGTCCAAATATCGGTCGGCTTTGCCCGGTCATCACCATATTGGCAGTACCAAACTGTATGTCGTTTAAACTCTTGCATAAAAGGCATTTTACGTAGCATACCACGAGGGTTTTCAAAACTAAATGTAATATTTGGGTTAATTAACTGCCATTGTTTAATCAATGAAATTACATGTTGGTTTACCCTGTCGCATTTAATAGCATATTCACTTTTTGGCTCTGTTCCGTTTCGATGTGTTGATATGGCCGCAATCGTGTAAGTTGTGCAATCAAAAGATGCGTGTACATGGTTTGGTATAAATGGAATCATGTCAGCGGTCAAAAATTCAATGTCAATCGATAGGTCTATATTTTCATATTTTGTCCAGTCAACGCTAAAAACATTGTGGCCTAATTTTTCAGCGGCCTTTCCGATACATCGCGATCCTGCGAATAGTTCTAATACGTTCATATATTTCTTTGTGAGATTTTAAACCGAACCCAACGCCCGGCACCTAAAAAGCACCAACCAAATTAATGATTGACGCTCGAAATGACCCTAAATCAGTTCTTATGGTATGCAGTGGGGTTACTTATGAATTTCGGGTTATTTCTTGAATCTTGTTTGCCTGTTGTTCCATAGCATCTATTCTGTATCTTGCCAACAAATCAGACGTCAATGCAGGAACAAATGCACCGGTTGAACTACCTGATTTGTTTAGTTGAATAGCCCACAATGCCGAGGCTAAAGTCATCATGTTCCCATAACCTATCATTTCGCCTAATTGCTTTACTGCCTCTATTTCGTTTTTTCTGTTCATCTTACACCAAACTTTGAGGATGAAAATAAGCAACTTGCACACCGGACAAAGCTTGTTCAATAGGCAAGTCATTACCGTTCAATTTAGCTACAACGGTACTGGCATAAGCCGATAGCCCGCTCAATGTTGTTGCCCTTGCTGTAGTCATTTGAGATATAGCGATTGAGCCCTGTTTAATGGCCTCGTCGGCATCCGTTACATCGGCTGATACAATCTTAGCATCTTTTAGCCATATCGCAATAGCGGCCTTTAAAAAGGTCAATGCTTTATCGTCAAGTTTTGTTCCGGTTAAAGCAACAATACCCTCGACATAAGGGCTATCCACAATTGCTTTAATTTGGTTGCCAATGTCTGTGCCTATGGTTAAGGCATTTTTTATCCAGGCTAATGCACGGGATAAAGTTTCTGAAATTGATTTTAGAATGTTCATGATTTTTTAAATTAAAAAGTATAAAATAATATAAATTATAAAGCCGCCTACAAGCATACTACCTATGGAGGCTATTGTTATGGGTTGGTGGAGCATGGGGGTTAAAGGGTATCAAATTCAGCCTGAAATTCTGATAATTCTTTTTGTATAGTTTCAATGGCATCCCGTTTCATATTATCGAAGTTGATGTAATGAGGCCTAACATCTATGTTTGAATAGTCGTCACTGGAAGCAAGTCTTACAAATGAGTTTACTTTTAACTTATCTGCTTGCTGCCATTTTTCTAACTGTTCATTAAGCTGTCTGATTTCAGACTTAATTTCATTTCCTCGTTCCAATTGTTCTACTTTCATAATACTTTCCTTATTTATTTGTGGCTTCATTGCCGGGGGTTAAAAATATATGGAATGGACAATAATCGGTCGCTTTAGTTGCCCTTATTTTAGTAAACTGAACTTCGATATGACATAGCATAATTTTGTGCTTTTCTGATGAAACCCAATATTTACAGTTTTGGCAAAAAGGTTCGCTCATTACTCTATCAATTTTAAAAGGTTAAGATTTTCCATAATTGCAGCTGTAACATGACCCATTAAATCATTTCCTGTTGGCATGGCTCTCAACTCCTTTATCCTATCCTTTATCAGTTGAATCGCAACATTTGGTTGCTCTCTATGATAGGATTGCATTGCGGATAATAATTCTTCATCGGTTAATTTGTGAAGTAATACGTCTTGTAATTGTTGGCATTGAGCACCTGCGATAACAGCATCTAATACAGTTGCTTCATCAATTGATAGGTTCGAAGTTTTATATTGGTTAATTACTTTCGCAGCTATTTCAAATAAAGCCGCCTCCCTTACACGAGTAGGTGGTTGGAATTGGGCCGCGTATTTCTCCATCAATAAAACCATATCTCCAACAAAAAACGGCGTGCTTTCTTCAACCATTTCTAAGGCGGTTTTTATCTTCATAGCTTTTAGTTTATTTTTTTAATGCACTTAGGACACGTAACGTCTCTATTAACTTCTGACCATCCGTTTGATCTTCTACCGGGGTGTATGCCACACAATGATTTATCGCCCCAATAACCACCGCACATATAAGGCATAGGCGGAACAAGGTGTACTATTTTACCCCTGTCATTTTCAAAGCCATTGAATGCCCTTCCGGATTTAACTGCCGTTTTAAGCCCTGCTTTATTTTCGGTCGGTTGGTTGTCGTTTTTCATGGTTGGTTAATATGTTAAAACAGGTAGGTTAGTTAGTTTATTTGTTAATTGATTAAGCTGTGCTATTAATAGCGTATATGGATTTGTTTGAGTGGTGGTACATGCTTGATAAAGTGCCTCCCATTTTTTAAGGTCGGACATTTCGCATTTAAGCAAATTTTGAACGTCTAAAAGATTAACACAGGTACTAACTTCCTTTTCCTCTTTTACAACGGCTTTAAGGGGGAGGAACTTTCGAGTGGTATGAAAGTATGCATTGAACTGTTCCCAAGTGACTTTCTTAGACTGATTTGCATCTTGCCACTGTTTCACATCATTGTCGTAACACTGCCAAACCAAATCTCCAAAATCACTTGCATCATAAATACCATCAGGTGCGTTGGTGTGAGGCTGGTTGGCGGGGTTGGAAGCCCATGCGTTGAAAACTGTAAACGCAATCTGCCTTGTTAACGACCTATCAAGGTTTTCAATAAGCCCCGATTCACTAACGATGCAATCTTTTGAGGGATTTATAGGATTAACAGCTACAGCCCGGCCATCTTTAACCTGCCATTGTTTTATGTCTTTTAGTTCCATTTCCGTTTTATTATAGGTCTTCGCATATTAATACAACATCACCATCATCATCAACTAATACCTCATTTATTGTATAGCATGTTCCGTCTGATGATCTGACATAAACCCGTCTGCGTTTGTTATCAATATCCTGCAATTCGGTTAGCAATCCATTTACTGATTCCATTTTTCTTACTTTTTTATATCATACTTAGCCACCCAAACAGTATCACACTTATAGCAGTTCAGCAAATACGCCTTATTGCCTTTGTAAAAGATAACGCCGAGCGGATCTAAATTCTTTTTTATTGGATTTGCATAGATAACAGCGGTAGTATCGTTTAGCCATTTGATGGATTTTTTGCGGAATGAGATGGTAACGCTATCGTCGTACCTTTCGTAGTTAAACCATTCTGATAATGTTTTAAGCTCTTTATCCGTGTTTCTGTATATCGGACCCTTTACGTGTACCTGCCCCATAACCATTCCTGGAATAGCTAATAGGATTGTTAGGATGAGGGTTTTCATGGTCTTTCTTTTATGTTTTGCATTATTTCACACGCGCATGCGGGGAATAGTGATTTTTGATATTCCAATAAGGTAGATAGTTTTGCTCCTTTTCGCTTTGTTAACGCTTCTAAATATTGCGAGTGTGCCAATACGATGTTACACGTATCTATCTCGCTGTGTAGTGTGTCAATTGGTTCAATGGATACAGTATCAGCTTTTATAGTATTTGCTGGCGCATATATACACGACCCAAATAGCAAGCACCAAACTATCAATCCTATGATAGCTGCTGTTATACCGGCAAAGCGGCGGTATTGAATGGCGTGGTGGGTGGTCATGATTGAATGGTGTTAATGTCGATTGCGAGGCCTTGTTCGATAAGGTTGAAAACGTCGAAATGCCACTCAAACAGTTTAGATAAACAGGCATATTTTACTGCGTTGAGATTAAATTCTTCCTTTTTTTTATACACATCATAAAATAAATAATCCCAACCAAATAAGCCCTTTACTGCATTTATAGGGACAAATGATTTCCCTTGATGTGTAATTGTTTGAATTAAGTCGCTTAAAGGCCTAAGGATTATAGGCATACCGCTTTCAATAACTATTTTTACGTTTTCTATAGTTACCTCATCTTCTCCCCATTCATCGTGGTCTGGTTGGGGTTCACTACCACCGCTATAAATCAAATAGGGGCGATAAAATTTCAACCCATACGGCAAATACGGAGCAAGGTGCTTTAATTCTAATTTCATTTCTCTTTAATTCTAATTTCATTTCTCTTTAATTTTAAATGCTATGTCAACTTTTAATTAATCTGAATATTTCTAAATATCCATTCCCACATATAGTAAGGAACTACTTTATAAGCGTAGGGATATTTCTTTTTGAGTTCAGATATGCTGCTTACTCTTCTCATCCCACAAAATAATTAAAGGTTAATGCCAATATCCCGTTGAGGATGAATCCGATTAGTATAAGGTGGCGGTTTAGGTAGGTTAGCATTTCGACCTCCTTCGCTGCTTACTTTCCTCCCAAAGCACTATCGCTAACATGAGCGGGAAGGCTAAGAGGGATGTGATGGTAGATATGGCTTTCATAACTACTTACTTGCTTTTGCTGACCAACCTGTTAATGATCCTGCGCCTATAAGGAAACCAGCGACATATAAAAATCCGTTATTATTGGTATCCCAAACCGAAACCTTATCATTAAAAATGCTAATGATTAAAGTAATCGGAGATATGATTCCATGCCATATACCAATCCAAAGTCCAGCAGGGTTGTTAGTTGGCAAATGGTGATTTACCGCTGTGCAACTTGTGAGCAAGATGGCTGTTGCGAGTATTAAAAGTGCTTTTTTCATGGTTAAATTAGTGTTATAGATGGTAAGTACTCCCAAAAGCTCAGTTTGCCTTTTACGTTCAATATCGGCTTATCGTATTCAACAGCGTTAGCCAATACCCAATTATAAACCGGCACTTCAATTTCTACCTTAACGCCATCAATCTCTTTTATCTTGGTTGCTTTGTGCTCAGCCCAAACGGACGGATGATTAAGTACACAGTCAACAATATCAACCTCGCCAACGATTGCTGATGTAGTCCAAAACCCTTGCGTTAAGTGCCTTTCCAGTTGAGAATCATTCAATGAATCCCATTGCTCATAAGACAGGTAGCTACTTACATCACGATGCCCAGAAATTATTTTTGCGCTTGCATGAACATATATACGCCCTCTGAAATTAGTTTTCCATGTTCGATTTTCAATATCCTTTGCTCCGGATACAATCAAGCCTGCCCAAGGCTGTTTAATGGTTAGTGCTTTCATAACTATTGTTCCCCGTTTGGAATTTCGTAGTGGTAATCTACCGCGCTAAACTTGGTGCCCTCGAGCACAGATAAATGGGCGTTTATCTTCTCGCCCAGGTACATGCCTACATTGCGCTCGCACTCACGCAGCAAGGCAATTGTTTCCTCTCGCTGCTGATCGGCTACGGCTGCTACCTGCAAGGCCCGGTCAATAGGTATACATCCGTTTACCGAGGCGTTTTTTAGTTGTTGTTGGATTGTGGTCATAGGGTTAGTTTTCAGGCTGTTCAATTGATAATTTAACTTGTATTCCAGTAGCTGTTTCAATAGCATCTTTTACATTATCAACTGTAATTGCATCAATTGTAAATGGTGTAATATTTTCATCACTAACGGCGATGGTTGCTGTAATTTGTGGCTTCTGGAAAAGCAAATCAGGCAATTCAACGTTAACCAATATAGCCACCTCATCAAACCTTAAATCCGGTCGGCTTTTGGTAGTATTTACAGAGCCATTACTGTTTACTTTCAGGTAAAACTTAGTTTTCATTTCTTCCTTTTCTTTTTAGGTGGTGTATAATTGGTGCCGTGGGCTGGTTTGCGGATTTTCTTTTGGCCGCTGTTATTGTAAGCAAGTTCCAGCTCGTACTTATCGTAGCCCGCTTGTTTTTCTTTTGCGTATTCGCTTAATTCTTCTTTTATTGCTTCCATTTTCTGCTTTCCGGTTAGTTTATTCCAGAGTTTTTTTAGTAGGTTCATATAAGTTTTCTTTACTGACAAAGGCCCAATAAAGGGCCAATATCATCCTCATTATGTACTCAGTTGAGGTATGGCCAGTAGCTTACTGGATAGCTGTTAAGCTTTAGCGTGTAGGTGGAGGGAGTCGAACCCTCGTCCAAACGTGTCAGTTAATTAATAATCTTGTTACATGCTTTTATTCGTCATTATAGGGCTTTCCAGCCTCCACCAATCCATTTAGTGTTTGGATAAACATCACTACATTAAGCTGCTAATTCTAAATCAGCACTGCGATTGAACATAGAAACTACTTTAGCTCCTAATGCTCCAACTATAGAGTTGTCGGTTGTTTTTGATACACATTTAAAAGTATAGCATCATCCTTTGCATGTTATTAACCACTTTATTCACCCTGTCAATTCCGGGCACCCACATTGTAAGGTCTTTCCCTCCTGTCACGATAATATGTATTACATACCACCTTTACTTTAGATAATATAAAAACCAACGAGCCTGATCCGCCCCACAATTTTAATAACCGATTAGGTAGTCACGGTAATATGGCTCATGCACCTTTATAGCCTTTACGCCCTATTCTTTATACACCTGTCGCGTAATCCGGTGTCATTTAAAAAAGGATGGCGACATCCGCGCATCCATCCTTCAACAAAGTAAGACCAGCTATTACACCAGTCTTATTCCCTTTTCCCTAACCCTGTCCCCTAAGGACAAACGAATATAAGTATACTTATCTTATTAAACAAATATTTGGTAAGATTTATTTTACAAGGGGCATTGGCGGCACTACAGGCCCCGGCACTAACTTAGCAGCCTCCGCGGCTTCTTTCTTTATTTTTTCAAATTCTGCAACCGGATCACTGGTAAAAGCCAATTGTTGCAGGGCTGTTTCTTTGGACATTAGGCCGGCGCCAACCAGGGAAACGATATTCTGATATCGCTCCGTATCATTAGAAGGCATATAAATCGAAAATAACGGTGATATATCCATGCCTACTGCCGAAGCAACATCGGTATTGATAACAGCCATTGCAGACTTTAAAAAGTTATACCGCCTCTGAACCGACATGCCCCATCCACCCGATTGCCTGCCCAAAGCTTTCAGTGTCGCTGGCAGAAAAAGAAGTTTGATAGTGATACCTGGTATGTTCGCACCAAAACCTTGCGCCTCACTAAAGCTTATTTGCGGCGTGTTAGTTTCGTCAAATATTCCTTTAACCAAATTTTCACGCTCCATCTTTATAGATTCAGGTGCGCCGGTTGATTCGACAACCTTAATATCAGAACCGTTTTCTAACTCAAAAACCTTACCGGTTTCACCTCGCTTGCCAAAGCCTTCTATCTTACCGCTAACAGCCAAAATAGGACTACCAGTCGCATCGTTCTGATCTGCATGATTGCTGTCCAGTGTTTCAAGTCTTGCTATTTTGGGCTGCACATCGTCCCATTCACGTCTGGCCTGTTGGTGAACGATAAAATTGGCTTTTCCGTATTTAGTAGGGGTTTTTCCTTGAGAAGTCCACCCTGTTACATCTTGCTTAAAAGTAGTATATCCATCATGCAAGAACAGGTCAAACATACTTATCTCTTTATCTTCATCATCCCTAATCTTATAAGCACGACCCAAAGCAACCATATTGCCGGTATTATCCTTTACAGGATATAAAATATCGCCGTTTTCTTCGGATAAAATCATTAACCGCATGCGAAATTTGCTTGCCTTGTTTCCGAGATCGCCCCAAAAGTTAGGTTCTACCGGTTCGGAATACCAAATTTCAGCACATATTTTATAAATGGCCGTAAGACGTAGTATCTCCTGATCGAGATACTCCATTTTGTTATCTTTTAAGGTTTTTTTCAGGAGAGCAACCATTTTAGTTTCGGTTGCATTAGCTGGATCTGCTTGTATTTCTACTGGAACACCAGCCGCGATTTGTACCGCCCATGTAACTATTTGCTTTTGCGCAGCCGATGTGATACGCGCAACTTCTTCATATACCCTACGTAGCTTTACATCACCGCTGGTTGGGTCTGTCTCCTGTACACCGTTGGCATCCATAACAGGATAAAACACTTCTCGCTTTTTGCGAATGTTGCAATCTGTTATATCGTGGTTTTCGGGATCGTAAAGCTTTGCTGTTCCGTCATCTTTTTGACGGGTGCTTTCTATTTTACTGATAAGCTTTGCCGGGTCTGCAATCAGTGAGGTGATTAAGGATAATTCCATGTGTAGCAAAGCTACAGCACCAGTCCCCCATACCCATACCACAGTAACTTTCCTTTTATCGAAAGTAAGAGCATGGTACACAAAAAAAGCCTGACCAAAGCCAAGCCTTTAAAACCGGTAACGGGCCGGGCGGACGGTCAATCCCCTGCCATCCGATCAAACAAAAAGCCTAACTCTCTTAAAAGTTTGATCTGTGCTTTGAGGTCTCCGTGGGTATCAGGGCTATCAAGCAATGTATTTTCAATTTGGTATACTAAATCTCTGGACTTTTCAGGTGTGTAAAGAGAGATAACATTATCAATCTCTTCGAAGGGGATGTGTATCAAAGCATATGGGTTAAAATAAATTAATGACGTGACATTTAATCTAAGCCATCCCTAGGGGTACGAAGCCCTGATATACGCAAAGACATAGCCACGCCATAGCTGGCGTACTTGTATTGCGTTGCGTATATCTCTTTTTTCGTACTTTGGGGATAGCAACTGTTTTAGTACAATATTTTAACTGTACAAATTTATGGTTTATCCTGATCTATTCATACCAAATGGGTTAAATTAACTCGTAGTTATTGTACGTTATTCAAATCAGGATGTTTCATTAATTAATAATTAAATAACATGTTGTTAGTAATTATATCTTTAATAAATTGTTAAAATTTTGTTATTTTATGGCGGTTTGGAATGGGGTAGGAATGAGAAAAGCCCGGCTTGTGGCCGGGCTTGTAGGGTGGTGTAGATTGTTGGGGTAAGGCTATAGGGTATACTATTATCGGGCGCTATTGTTTAAATATATAACCTTCAAATACATCATGAATCACAACCACCAAGTATAAACCACCTAAGCAAAATATAGCGGTTTCTGCAAATGCAACCAACGGACTATTAGGGCACGTGTAAATAACGCATATAAATAACAATGCAAGTAATACCGAAATAAATACCAGGTCAAGAAAATACAGTAAAACGAATTGAAGTATTTCGATAATATAGTTTTTAGCGTATCTTTTCATTGCGGGGATTATACTACTATTGGTTGCCAAAAATCATAACTTCTAAAAGGCGCTGGCATATCAAAGCCGGTTTCCCATTCATAGGGGCTATCTGTAAAATATGAGTTTTTAGATAACGATGATGCAAGGAAACTATCGAATGTTTTATTACAAAGTAATACAGGCTGATCAATTTCTGGCAGCGTGTCGAGTGTTATGGGTGTCCACTTCGCCTTAAACTGTTCAGCGTATTGCTCCATAGCAAGATAAGCAATATCTTCTAATGCGTGAGCGTGATCAGATAGCGCTCCTGCATAGTCTGTTCCATATAGCTTTTTTGCGGCTGCGCTCAATATTTCCTCTGCTGTTTTCATAATATATAATCCTCTGGCTTGTTTACATACATAAAATGGGTAGCACATTCTAAAGCTATTGAGATACCGTTATTGATATAGTCAGATTCGTAAAGCTCATAAAAACATTTAACATCATCACGATAAACAGCCAATTCAGGTTCTTTACGGCCCTTATGCCATAACCATAGTGGTGTATTGGGATTAGGCATACTATTTTGGCTAATGGTCGTTTTAGACGGCAACAGGGCTATGATCGCCTCATATGTATCGTCAACCTGGTTAATGTACATATCAAATTCCTGATCAGTAAACCCATCTTTTAAAGGTATATTATCCCTGATGATTTGTAATATCTTTTCTTGTACTGTCATATCCTTCAAATATAAGATTTCATCTCAGCTAATATCACCCCTAAATGAAACATAGTTTTAGCACCGTGTTTGAGCCTAATAGCTTTTAAGTGCTTTTCTATACTGCTCAAGCTATAAGGCTTTATACCTTTTGCTTTTAATATTTCGGCTATTTCAGCCTGGGTTTTACCTTCAGTTAGGTGTTTGATTATTATTTGTTCTGTGGTCATGGGTCGGGGTAAGGGTTGGTAATGGTTTTGGCTAAGCCCGGCATCCTATAAGACACCGAGCGGGTTAATGGGGTTATAGTTCGTAAGTAGCAGCCGGATGTATGCAGTTTAAATCAGCATCATAAACTGCATTTAAATAAACCTCAATAAATGGATCTTTTTCATAAGCCCATCCGCCTCTATCTTCAAGAGTTATTTCAGCATCGTATTTTTTAAGTAATTCGGCTAATTCTGCCTTAAACTGTTGTACCCGGGTCATAATTAATATGTTTTAACTTAACTATTTAAAATTATATAACTAACGGCATTGTCAACTGACATTCTTTTGTTAAAGCATTTTTGGCAAAGACGTTCCCGTTTTGGATTAGTTTCACCAAGAATATTGAATATTCTTGTCATAACAGTGATCCTATATTGCTCTCTTTTCATTGGGTTACTTCTCGTTTACTTTATCTGAAAGAAGATCAAACACGCCATTAGGGATATAGTCAGTTATATCGATCTCGCAGTGTTTTACAGCCTCCAGTATGTTATGTGAAGTAATCCCCTCCTGCTCTAAAGTTTCGCGCTGTGCTGGCTCGTGCGTGCCATAACAATCAACTTCAATGTCATTATTGTTCGGGCAAATAGTGTATGTTCCTAAATATTCCATGGTATCGTTTTTTACCACCAAATCCCCGCCGTGTTATCCGGCGAGGTTGGGGGATGCTCCATTAATGGTTATGATTGCGCACTTTGGCGGATTACTAAAAGTTAACAGCTTTCGTCACATCGGCCGCTTATACAACAGTCAAGTGAGCAATGCCCAGTCTTGTTATCGTAAGCATCAATGCAATTATCGCATAGTATGATACCAAAAACATAGCAAAGAGCATCTGTAGTTTGTTTAATTGTGTTTTCTGTCAGCTCTTCGCAGTGGTAGCAAATGTTCATGATTATTTATTAAAGTTCCACTGTAGCGGTTTAAAATCACCTACAGTTAGGTTGACCTCTGAATAACTCCAATTGTTAAGGTCGCAATGTTCACTAACTGTTTGTTCGGGAGAATCATAAACGCCAACTATTTTATTGTCTTGGTTGACTATAACCCATGCTATTTGTTTCGTTAGCGTTTCTATAGTGTTTTGCATTGACCCATTAACTGTGTCGATGCTTTTCTGTATTTCGTATTCAGTCTTCATGCTATAAATTATTCATTGATATAAATTCCTGTTCAAAACCTGCCGCACCTGCAGCTAAAACATGTAGGTCAATGTTGTATGATCTTTCAGTCAGGTCACTAACCGTAGCCCTACGTGCTGAGGGCTTTAAAACTTCCCTGTCAATCATTCCGGCAACTGTTTGATAGAATGCTTTCAATTCACTAGAAAGGGCATCTCTGTTTTCGTAAACGAATACCCTAATCAATTTGGCAGTCCCTTTAGTTGTTGGTTTGGTATCGAGGCTTAATTTTTTCATGTTGTTCTGATTTGATGATGTAAAGATATGTACCTATTATTACATTACCAAATTTATTTGTAAATATCTGTACATTTATTTACATTTGTTTCGTGAACAAACGCGCTAAAAAACTTTTTGTGGTTATATTGAATAACCAATTGACCTATTGCAATACCAATCTTAAGGCCCTGCATGCATCTGCAACCACTATTCCCGGTTACACCGACAGCTACGTTACGCTGTTCAGGCGATTTCAGGCTGCTGATGCCTTTACTATAACCATTGGCGATAAACAGTATCACTTTCAAAAATTCGTGTCTTAGCCCCCTATGCAACACGCTTAAAGGTTAGTCCTTTTATTGATTTTAATTTATTATATCCAGATAGGTATTGGTATAGGGTGAATTTATGTATATCTAATTGCCTGGCACATTCAGCTATTGAATAATACTCGATACCTGTTTCAATGCATACTACAGGTTTATGATCACCGCAATTTTTTCTCATACCCTCTACTCTTTCCATGGGGTATACAACTTTTACGGCCTTTTTTATTCCTGTTTTTGCTTTTCTTATTTTTTCTATTGATTCTGGTGTATGTTTTCTACCAAGCCACTTTGTATTACCCATTGCCGATAAACTTATTTTAGCTCTGGTTTCTTCTGAATGAGTTCCGCTCAAATTGTCGCTTTCCGTTAATTGACAATTCAATCCATTTTTACCGCATGCTGAATACAAATCTTGATAGTAACGCTCCCATTTATTTAAATCCTCTATATCGCATTCAACTACTACCTCAAACTTATGTTTCGATACCCCATATTTCAATAGAGACCGATAAATTTTAGGTTGCTTTTTGCATTTAATAATTTTGTATTGGTGTAATCTTTTTTCCAGATCAACGCTTTGCCCTATATACACGCGTTTGTTTTTGATGCATGTGATTTTATATATTCCTATAGACATAAATAAAAAAATCTTTAGCTGTTCGAGATTGCGGGCTCTACTAAGCTAAAGACTGATCTTAAAAGTTCTTATTTACCGCCGCAGTTCGGTAATTCAAATATACTGAACATTATCTTTTTAAACAAATATTTGTTTGAATTTATTATTACACCCCTGAGAGCGCACGTACGCCAAGCCCTTTCTTCTTGTTGATGAAGGCAAGGTATTCGGCAGAAAAGTTGTGGGTTATGAGGTACCTCATACAGTCCGAAGCATGCCCGAACTCCTGGTATGTTATTTTAGTTATTGGATGCTTAACCAACTTTTTGTAAACAGTACCATCAGAATTTTCCTGGGTGTACTGATAGTCGTAAATTGACTTCTTGCATCCATCAGATATACCAATGGTGACCCCCGATGCGCTATCTCCTGCAAATATCTCATTGACAAAATTTGCAGACTGAACAACGCTTGGGTTAACTGACTGCAGCTTCAATACCGGCCGGTAATCCTTCAATGCACTCATAATATCAGTAAAGTAGTTTTCACCCTTGATTTTCTTAACATCATCTTTCCAACTGGTGCGATCTCCCCCGACAAATAGACCGGCAACCTCACCTAATGGGTAACGCTTTGAGAACTCGGCCGCCGAATCCGGGATCCTATTTTTAGGGTCAGATAAGAATATCTCATCAATTTGTTGCGCATGCTTGCCTTTGATCTGCCAAACAGTCCACGGCAGGTATGGATTAACGTTCTCATCGCATGATAACCAAATCGGGGATGACTTATCCCATCCGTTTTTATTTACGTGATCAGCGGTCTTAAATTTCTTCCAGAACTCACCACCAGTTACGAGTTTTCCCCATTCCCCCAGGGCATATATCCGGTAGTACTCATAATCATCAATCTTATCCTTTTCAAAATCATCTATGGTGTGCTGATCGACAAAACCACCAATCTGTACCAGTTCTCCAGCTTCATTTACTGCCCACCTGCCAACAATGAAAATATTGTCAAGGTAATTGGTTTTCATGATCACCAGGTTGCCTTTTTCGTTTACCTGGTAACCTGATATGTCACTATCCACATCCAATAGCGACTCTTTATCAAATATTTCTTTCTTAATCCAATGCTCTTCACTAATAGGATTAAAGATGCCAATGATCTGCTGCCCTGCTTTACCACGTAAGCGCTTACGTATCTGCTTTAAATCAGTTTGCTCGAACTGAGACACCTCTTCGAGCACGACTCGCTTAAAACCACTTAAACCCTTTATTTTCTCGCTATCATCTAAACCACGAAACCGAACAAACGAACCGGTTCGCTTACATTTAATGAAATTCTGTTGAATTATAAACTGATCGGTAAGCTTCCATTTAGAAATGATTGATGTAAAATCGCTGTAAATTGAATCTTTTATATCAACGGCGAACTTTCTTATCACCATTGTGTTCTCATCCCGATTTTCCATCATGCCGGTGATGATGCATTGAACGGTGGAATATGTTTTGGCTGCCGATGAACCGCCATAACACCAGATAAACCTGATCAGCGGATTTTTAAACGCCTTGCGCAAGTGCCAATAGATATTATTGAAAATACCTTTCTTGAACTTGATACGGGGATTATTGTTCGTCTTCGTCGGTGTCGATATCATCTTCGTCGTCATAACCAATCTCAAAAACACCAGTCACCTTCATATCTTTTTTGATATCCTGTTTGTCAACCAAACCTAAATCCCTGGCAATTATATTTTGATTATAAACGCCAATGGCAGCATTTTCAAACTTCTGCTGGTAAACGGTTTCTTCTATACACGTAATGACCGTGTCAAAATCTTGATCAATTTCTTCTGTTTCTTCAAGTCTACTCTTGAAAACCCTAAAGTAAGCAGTGTTGCAATTCAGGTAAAGGCACAATCCCTGCATTGTAAACGGACGCTGTATTTTCTGCTTCCCACCAAATGATCGAGGGTCAACAATTGGATTTGCTACACACCATTCAAAATATTCGCATGCAGCGCCCCATAATAGGGACGGTGAAGCAAATAGCTTATCTCTGCCATGCTTTGACCGCTGCATCCAAAACTGATTACCAATAGGTGCTGCCATTATCCGAATAATTCAATTTGATTACTCCTAACACTAAACTGCTCAAATCCTAACAACACCGCGCTAACCCTATCTTTAAACTTTGGATTTTTTAAGTAGGCAGATGCTATGCTGGTATAATAATTTACAACCGGTGCATCTTGCCATTGCATCACCTCACACATAACTTTACGAATACCATTTGGGGCGCGCTCTATACCTGGTGATAGAAGAGAAGCTGGAGAGTATGCAGAATACACACAAGCGGCGAACATGATGCTTTCGTCAGTACGATCCATATCCGGATAAGTATCTTTGATGGCCTTGTGAATAGCTGGAATAATAGTTGGCTGTGCCAGCATCGGCTCACACATCTTAACAGCGGCCTGGTATTGCTCAGGCGATTGTTTCTGTAGCACCTTAGCTACTGTTGATAATTTTAAGCCCATGGTTTATATGTTCTCCTTTATAGTTAATTCTTCACCAGTTAAAATGAAAGTTAAGTTTTGTAATTGGTGGACATAATCCAATCTTACCTGCCTATGAGCCCCGTAACTACTGGTAATACCAAATCTGAATTCATAATAATTATCCAGCATATCAGATTCGTATTCTGTTTTCCAGATCAACATCGTATTGCCGTATGACCAAAGTTCAGATGTTGATGATGAACGGATAAAGCCAAATTTAATTAGCCATTCAGGAGTTAGTGGAATTGTATCAAGGTCAAAATATTTGCCTGCTATGCATTCGTGATAATATCCCTTTACCAAAACTTTAAAACATTCTTCGATGCTTTCGACGCCATCTATAGCATGGCTGCCTTTCCATTGCTTTGATGTTACCAAATTCCCTATCCTCAACCCCCATGCTTTCAAACCCATCCTTCTATCCTCCTAATTTTAGTGTTATCCGCGCTAAACTCTATAATCGTTGGTCCGTACAGATCGATGTACTCCTTTGCCGCTGCTATAAGCGCTGCCGGGTTATTGGCTTTGGCTATGGTTATGATATCACCTGGTTTCATGTTGTTGAAATAGTTTGTGATTGGTTGGGTTAGGTTGGTCATGCTTACATGAAAGTAAAGGTAATGTATTTAATCTTTTCAAACAAATATTTGGTTAAAGTGGCGGCGGGTAGATTTGTCCATGCCCATCTTTAAGGCAAAACGCAATAAAACCATCCTTTATTAATTGGTCAATTTTGTATTTCTGTAAGGGCTTCAGTGTATCGCCAGCCTCTTTACATTCAATGAACAAAGCGTTTCCATCTTTAAGGCACATAAGGTCTGTTATGCCACTTTCCGATAATCGGATAAGGGAAATAACCTTATACCCATTTTTTTCATATTCTATCTTTACCTTACTTTTGAACTTGCTTGACATTATTGTAGAAATTGTTTTTTAAATACTGAGAGTGTATAATCTTTCTTTTTTACTACCGAATTATAAATATAGTCCTCAATCCCCCCCTCTGAGAATATCCAGAACACATCATTACTTTTACGTTCCATAGTGGTTAGTCTATCTCGGCTTTGCCAATATGACAAGCTCGAAAAGTCAAGGTTTAAGTAAACTAGATAGTCAGCATTTTGAAGTGATATACCCTCTCTTCCTGAAACGATCTGCAACGCGATACTTTTATCAGTGGTATTGAAAGTTTCTAAGTCTGAACATAGGTATTGTCCAAATACGGACTTTAGCATTTGTAGTTCTTCCTGGAACTTGTAGAATATACCTAATTTCTTACCAATGAACTTTTCTTTAATGAATACAGCCTTTGAGTCATCTATAACAGCAGAATTACCGCTCTCAAACTTAACCGTACCGGATGATAGTTGATGAATTTTACTCATTGTCTTAGCCGGTGTATCAGCTAATATAACCTCTGTATTACCCTGAACTACCTTATCTTTTTTTAACTTAGATATAATTTTATAGGTTACATCTTTCATTTTGCAATGCAGTACAGTTTCATTTACTACTGATTCAAAACCAGCATCTGCCTGGGTAAACTTTATCATGTATGGTTCCACTATGCTCTTTAGGCTTTCGTTTGCTCTATTCATTTGCTGAATAGCTACAAAACGCTCAGTAGCTATTTTACTTTGTTTAATATCATATAACGGATCATCTTTAGCTATTTTTCTTAACTGTACTGCATAGTACTTATAGATTGATTCTTCGTTATTTGAATAGTTATTTACATCCCCATAGCCAACATCAAAAGTAGTTTTCACAAATTCCATCCCGTTAAACCATTGGTAAAAATTTTTATAATGATTGAAAGGAGATTTATCTGAAATCCAAAATTGATGGAAAATCTGTGAAAATGATTCTGGATGTGGCGAACCAGATAAAAATATCATTGGCAGGTGTGAAAACCTTTCTTTTAAATTCTTAGTACTTATGCCAGGCTTCGGGAACGATCCGCAGCGATGATGCTCATCATGTATAAACAAATCAAAATCACCGTCAACGGTATGTAAAGACTCATCATTGATAACAGTTAATTTAAACAGGTACCCAAAGTCATTATAATCATCAATTATTGACTGAATAACTTTTTTCTTTGTGGAAAAAATAACATTAATAGCACCATATTGATTTGCAATTTCTAATGCCGTGGCGGTTTTTCCGGTCCTAACCTGCATAGCCAGGTAAACCACCCCCAACTCTTTAAGTATTGCTGTCCCTTCAGTAGCGTTTTTAATCTGGTAATCTCTTAGAATCTTCATTTTTGACTGATTGGTGTAACCATCGTGTAACCTTTGTGTAACCTAACTGTAACCCTGTTTTAATTGAAAATACCTTGTTTTAGATATTATAAATGCGTTTTTTATGTAAGTGCAACCTGTAACCTTGTTAAAAATGTATTTTTTTTAATTTTTAATTTAGATACTACCTTTTTAAATTTTAAAAAATATAATATACTAAGAGGGGGGGTGTAACCTGTAACCTATGGTTACACTTCCATTAAAATATTAATTATCAACTATTTACAACACTTTTTAATACATTTTTAGGTGTAACCTGGGTTACAGTTGGGTTACACTTATTTACCCACTGTTGAATTGTCTTTCGGCTAACTCCTAATTTTTCTGCAACCTCTGACCGGTTTAAATTAGGGTTTACCTGGTAAAGCGCTAAAAATTGTTCATGCTTAGGTTTGCTTACGTTCAATCTCAACATCTGCTTAATATCATTGATCTCAGTAGACGATATTTTTATCTTTTTAGCCATTTTAATAAAATAGTCGCTTAGTTTTTCTGCGGCTATCAAATCTGATTTGCATATATGGGTTAACCTATCCTTGCTTTCTGAGTTATTGAATTTTGTAACACAGCTAATTAGTAAAGCAAACCTTGGAATGTATGATTTCTGCTTAGGTAGCATCGATTTCATATATTCGTTTTCGCCGTCATCGTTCTGTTGCGCGGTTATTTTATTAAATATACGCTTCCATTCAATCTTAGCCTCGCTATCCATAATTGCTATCATAGGCTTTATTTCATCGTCGGTATCGAATTCTACAACTAACTGCTTAATGTTATTATAAAAGGCAACCATATAATCGTTATACCAATTGATAGTACTGAAGTCTAATTCTCTATCATTGTATTCCTCTACTGTTAAATCGGGATAACATAAAAGCATACGGTCAATAAAGCCATTATCCTTATTTTCATCATTATAAAAAGAATCGAATATGCCAGGTTGAATACCGCCGAGAACAGGTATTAGCGGATGCGCTACGAATGCGGACTTTGCTGTTTTTCGGTTTAGTGAAACAGATTTTGCAGACCAAGTAGAAAGCCAGAATTCAAGATCAGAACCGGCTCGGTATTTATTCATATCCTTGATCCAACCGGCCAATTCATCTTTGAATACACCGACAGAATTTTTGTTTTCTTCATGTAAATCCACCAAAGCCTCAAGGGTGATGTCATCAGCAATAAATTGTGTTTTCTTAGGCCTTTTTATCTGTTCCGTATTCTCCCTATCTTTTTTATCAAGCTCCATAAACTCGTTGAACTTATCATAAGACTTTACGAATTTTTTTATCTCGCGATTATTTTCCTTTTGAAGGGGGAAAACAATACTCGATATTGATGGAGTTTTTCCAATACCGGCTTTACCAACAACTGTCATCCAAACCGTAGCAGGTTCAACCCAGCCAGGCTTTACCTGAATCTTTACACTATTGCCAATTATAACAGACAGCATCCACAGGAATGAACAACCCATATAATCAATTGAGTTATCAAGCGTATCTCGGCATTGTATCATATAGTTTTGAATCTCTTTTGGAAAAATATCTAAAGGGAATTCAATATTACCATAGTCCACAGGTGGATCAATTTGCAGTTCAGGAACTACCTTTATTACCCTGGAACCGAATCCTTTTTTATAAATATCTTTTGCAGCAGAACTAAAATCTTTATTATGATATTTATAGGTGAACGCAGTGAACGGGCTAATTAATTTTTCGTTAGGGTAAATGGTGCCAGTACTAAAAAGGTACATGCATCCGCTGTTTTTATAGACATATCCGCTATGGGGTGACGTTGCACCATGTCTTCGAATAATGTATTTGTCACTAAGCTGTTTTATAATATCAAATTCAGATCCAATAACATCAAATATTGACGTTTTATTATTGTAATCTGACCATGGTGTAGTTTCACTGGTATTGGTTTCTACATAAAGCTTCTCTGGTATTAATATATCTTTTTCTTCGACATAATCATAATATTTACTTACTGAAAATAAAACTTCACGGTCAAGTTGAGATATTTCTTGTAACTCGAAATAAGATTTCTTAGATACTTTGTTTTCATAAACGAAAACATACCCACCTATGCCTCGGGTTTCTATTATAGCTTCTGAATGCCCTTTAAGCTTTGCGATTTTTGCATTACCGCCAATTACTGCACACTGGTACAATATGTGATATCCGCCGTTTATGGTTTTGTATATAACGAATTTATCATCAAAATCTAAAATATTATCTCTTAAAAACGAAATGTATTCTGCCCAAAAGTCCTGTTGCTCTTTTAAAGTCTTAAATATTTTTAAATCAATATCGAAAACCTCGAGGCCATTAAACCCTGTAATAATACCAACTCCGGCTGTTGCCGGTATTTCTTCGCCATTTTTCTTGATTATACCACCCGAATAATTGTAGTCTTTTTCAAAAATATCTTTAGAGTATTGCGAGGTTTGCTTATCCTTCCAGGGGAAGTTTGGTATTTTATTGTTTCCGACACATACCAAACTCAGGCCTGAATCTAATAACTTCTTGCACTTCCCTAAATCTGTCTTCATGTTCGAGATGTTGATTATTTAATTACGTCTTCGTGTTCCTTTTCCTGAAAGGACAGTAACTTTTAGTACTTCATATATTATTTCAGTTGTAGTATACCCGGAAAATTTTAGGCTATTTAAACCGCCATCTCCAGAATATAAATACTCAAAATACAATGTTGGGGTTCCCTTATAGAAATCCAAAAAAAGAAAGTTAGTATAATCGTAAAGACCTAAAAAAGCGAATTTGTTTAGTATCGCCATGTTATTAATCGTGCATTCACCCGTCGTTGTTTCATATCCGGACATATCAAAACGGTAACGATCTTTTATACCTATAACTCCATCCTTAATAAGGATTAGTCTGATAAAATCTTTTACCTCGTCTTCGGTAGCGGTAGCTAATTGTTCTTCAGTCATATAGGTGGTTTTAATAGTGTGTAATAAATGTTATTTCCTTTATGCGGGCATTAATATAGGCCTGGAGATATATCGGCATAAACTCGTTAAAGTCAAACCAGTCTTTGCTCATTAGGTGTATAAACCATTCAGGCTCCTTTAGTCTACCGTGTTGAATCTGATAATACCCATCAAAGCATATATCTCCATTTAACCCGACAGCCCAATTGCCTTTTTTAAGCCGTTGGCGAAAGTTGCCATCTGGGTCTATGCCCCATTTATTTAAAGGAGGAAATATTACCACGGAAATTTATTTACAACCTCTTTACTTTTGAACTGGCCAAGGTTGGAGTCTGATCTTTTTATCATTAAGGTATCGGAATCCCCGTCAAGTGGCCTGTCTACTTGAATAGAGAATATTGCGTTATAGGTACCATCAATTTTTATTATTTCGCCATAATACCCGCAATCGGATTGCACGATATCAACAACTTTAAATTCTTCCATAATAATTATATTTAGGTTTTTAATTATTTATTACCCCCTGCTGTCTAAAGGTTGGCGTCTTATCTGGTACGAGCGTAACAGGCGACATACAGGAGGTAATAAGTGAATTTCTTTTAAGGAGCCAACCGTTAACAAGTGTAGTGAAAGTTATCTATTTAAACAAATATTTGTTTGGTTAAAGCCAAGCAAGTTTATCGAGTTGCCTAATACGCTGAAAAGCAATATCAACCGCCCACCCTGAACCCCGCTCTGCTATGAGCGAAACTAAGGCTTGTATTTCTTCCTGCGCATCGAATGTATATGTTGCCGTTTTATAGTCAAACAACATAAGTCTACGGCACTGTACATGCGCCTCTGATACGCCAAGTTCGGCGGCAACCGTAGCTGCGGGGCGGCGTTGGTTGTTTTGGATGTAGCGGTCTATTATGGTCATGATTGTGCTGCTATATGTTTTTTTAATAAACTAACAAATGCTATTTCTGCTGTTTGCTCCACAACCGAATTACCAATAGCGCGGTGAAGGTCTTCTGTAAAGTTGTACCCATTAATTGTATAGACCATGCTGGATTCAATCGTACGGGGCTCTTCCCATTCGTATTGGTAGCGCCCTTGTCCTGTCGGGAATTCAAAACTACCATTTCGTTCAATGGCCTGGAATTCTGATCGTGCATATTGCTCTCCCCACTGCGCCAATCCCGTGTCGCTGGGGTTGGCCATTGTTTCAGTTGATCCATTATCGACGGGCTGAAGCCGCTTCCTGATGGCCCTGTTGCTTTTTGGGCTGTCGGGGTTCTCCAGTGCGGTGCCTGATCCCTCAGTTTGTATTTCGCATTCGCTCCGTTTCGTATTTCTATTATTCCGCCTTCCCCATCCGAGGATACCGGCGTTTTCCATAACTCCGAAAATAAAGAGCCGCTCTCGTCTATGGGGTGCGCCAACTTCCTCCGCAGTAAAGATTCCTTCCTCAACTCGGTAACCAATATCTGATAAGCTTCTTCGTACTTCTGCATATCCCAAACTAAGGTGCCCTCCGACATTTTCAAAGAAAACCCATTCCGGTCCAATGATTTTAATCTGTTCAAGTATATACGGCCAAAGGTGTCGAGGGTCTTCAGTACCCTTTCGTTCTCCTGAGAGGCTGAATGGCTGGCACGGATATCCTCCAATGATTCCGTGTACTTTGTTACGAAATGGGAGTGCATCGAATGTTTTAACGTTCGTCCAAATAGGTGCGGCATCCAATATGCCCGCTTCCATTTGTCCAACCAAGTTTGCAATGATAAAGGCTTCGATTTCCACATAAGCGACAACGTTGATCGCTTTATTTCCCCGGAGTGGAATATCCCAACTTGTTGTAACGGCTCGAATTCCTCTTTCAATGCCTCTTTCGAGTCCAAGTATTCCTGGGCATAGGCTGAGTACATTTTGTGTGTGTTCGGTATTATCCACATTTTTATCTTTCAAAATAATTTCAATTGTTTATTAACTAAAACCCCTCCACCCACCTGCTTAATCGCATCCTCCACCACCCTTTTCAAGGTATGCAAGCCGTGTTTTTCAGCGTAGGCTAACTCTTGGTGCTTGATTTGGAGGAATGTCATGCTACGGCGTCGAATAAAGAAGTTTGCGAATCTTTTAACTCCTGTATATACCTTTCCCTGTTTGCTTTCTTTTGCCAGTACTTAGTGCGGGCTTCAATGATTGGCAAATATTCAGGCATCATTTCCATAAGAACTATTTCGCCTATATCTTCAAAAGCCGCCGCGCAACCACTGGTACCACTGCCTGCATAAGGGTCAAGGCATTTGCCCCCTTTAGGAGTAACCAACCGTTGCAGGTAGCGAATTAGGGATATCGGCTTAACGGTTGGGTGGAAGTTGGCAACAGGATCAGGCATACCGCCCTCATCTCTGCGCGTCATGTGTTGGCCCGACGTATTTGATACCATGCCGCCCTGTTGCTTGATCAAATGTTCACATCCTGCATTCCTTTCATCTTGTGAAGCTTTAGCACAATAGAAGAACCGGGAAGCTCCGCCGGTGTCACCAAATCCTGTTACATCCTGTCCCGGCGCATATTGTCCATAAATTTTATTGGAAGCATTACGTTTACCCGAAGGCTTACCAGATGTTAACTCCCCCGTTTGCTCATCAAGTATCGCAGCCATATAAGGATCAAATATTACGTTGGCTGGGAAACGGCCCATTTCATAATCAATGGGTTCTGTCGCCTTATATTTCCCATGAATCTGATTTGATGAATACCCTTGAATATCAGGTTTGCTTCCATTGTTTCTCGCTCCAGCTTCACCTATTCTACACCCATCAATATTAATCCCCCCGGTACCGTACTTTAAAATATTATTCGCAACTGTACCCTCAATAGGCTTACGGGCAACGCATATGGGCTCTGTGGCTGGCTTAATAGCGGTACCATAGCCTGCCCATTGTTTGGCGTCATCAGTTGAAGGTTCTGTAATGCTCCATTCTTTTTTTGCCTCAACAAATATTTCCTTATCTACAGTTTCAAATTCAAAAAAACTTTCGTCGCAATCAATGCATTCATATTTATAATCGGCATGCGTTATTTTATTTAGCTCATTGCCACAGTTTCTGCAACACTTCGCTAATTTGCTTTTGGTCGTATTTTTACCAAAACCCTTTACTGGGTTCATTCCGCTACCCGCTTTCCCTATTCCGATTTCAGCCCGTTCCGCCCCCGCTATTTTATCCATCTGCTTACTCACATCCAACGACTTAGGAAATCCACTGCCGTAATGCCAAGTTATCATATCCCTAATTTCAAAACCAGTCAACCTAATTGCCATTGTTCCCCAGTCATAGGTGCGGGTACCAAAAAAAGCCAATACATAACCACCGGGCTTTAAAACCCGGAAAACTTCTTTCCAAAATAAAGGTTGTGGCACAAAGGCATCCCATTCATTCCCCATGAATCCTTTGCCTTTAATGGCATGATATCCATGATCAATCCAATCCTGCAACAACTTTAATGCATCGGGTTCTTTACCTAATCCGTACGGGCAATCCGTAACAACCGAATCAAAGTAATTATCAGGGTATTGCTTTAACAGCTCGATGTTGTCGCCTTGTTTAATGGTTATTTCCACAATGCAGTCCCTTTCGATTTAGAATAAACAGGAATGCTAAACTGATATGCTAATTCAATTTCCGCCTGCATGCCACCGCTTATTTTGTCTCCGAATAACCAAATCTCATCAATGAACCTATTGCTGATAAAGTGTTCATTATTTGACATGCCTCGTTTACGTTGCTCTGGTATAGAATCATCCAAGGCCAAACAATCAACTATGTATGGAGCGAATGGTACCACATCAGGATGTGTAAGGTTTATATCCTTTACAATTGCTAAAACCTTAGCAATGTTGTTTTTTACGTCCCCACCAATTGGGTGAGCTATGTATACTATTTTCATAATCATTTATTTATTTTTATCACCATCCTATCCCACCCCTCACTCCCGGACGTATAATGTACCAGCCAGTCATCATATCTGCGTACTGTTGCAAAATCAAACTCCCTTTTAATTATCTGCCTGGTTTTACCGTTAGGTTCAATGAGGAAGATATCCCCTTCCTTCAAAGTATGAAACGCCACACGTATAGCGGTGTCTGGGATGGGGGTTTCTAAGAGGCGGTTGTGGAATGACATTATTTTATTGTGTAAACTGGTTCAACATCTTTCACCGGCATAACTAAGAACGATATGCCATTCCTTTCAAATAAGGAAGCGGCCATTTCAGTGGGCTGGCTAACTAAATCAATTTCCGTCAAGTCAAAAAACTGGCATAATTGATATAGTTTCTTAATGTACTTAGGTGCAAAATTAGATTTGCCTATAGTGATTGACTTAGTTGGGTCGGGGATAACTTTTCCATCCTCATCAGGGAATGTCCCTTCGCCATCACATAGTGGACAATCGGATTCGGTTGTGTATGCCCTACCCTCATGGCAAAATTCAAACTCTACTTCACCCTCACCTTTGCAAGCCTTGCACTCTTTATCCTCCCTCACCGTTGGTACAGCCTTTAGGGCGGTGAGTATCTGTTTTGTGGTAATTGTCTGTAATGCAGGGCGTGATTCAGGGATGATACTAAGAATATTTTTAGGGTCATAATCTTTTAGTGGTTCAGCATTTGGGGCGTGTTCGTCCGGTATAATTACCATAGTGTGCTGATCAGTGGCATATACCTTATTATCAATCTTAAATGGGGATTTGCTCCAATCCTGCCAAGCATCCATGTCACTGACAAAAAGGTTAAGGAGTGAGTTAATATCTTTCATGATTTATTGGGTGTGTTTTACCGCCTTAAGCCCGTATGTTTCCATACAGGCTATTAGATTTAATTACAGGTTAAAAAGGGAGGTCATCATTATCACCCGGAGCAGCGCTCAGGTTAACAGGAGCGGCATATTCTGGTGTAGCAGCGCCATTACCAAAAACATTTATCTTCCATAAATGCAGCGAGTTGAAATAGCTTTTTTTGCCTGCCTTATCAGTCCACGGCCTGCCTTTCAAGTTGAAAAACAGCTCAATATCATCCCCGACTTTAACGTTGTCCAACAAGCTGCAACGATCCTGAATTGCTTCAAACTTGATATACTCAGGATATTGAGGGTTTTCAATATATTCCAAGATTAGCTCCCTCTTTTTTAATGAATCCGTAACCTGTACGGTTGGCGATACTTCATGTACTTTGCCTTTTATTTCCATGCTTGTTTATTGTTTTATGCCTTTCGGCGGTTTTTTGCCCACATGGGCGGTTTATTAATAGGAATGTAAGGTCGCCATAAGGCGATGTAAGTTACAACTACTTATCTTTTCAAACAAATATTTGATAAGAATAATTGCAAACTGCGGGGCGATTATTTCAAAAGTGGTTACTACCACAGGAACATCCCCCGCTTCGGTTATTTCGTAGGTGGTGATTAGTAGGTTATCTGGCACGTTGCGCTTGTTTACTGATGTTGGTATTAATAGATGCCATATTACCCTCAATGTACCGTTTCAAATCTCCGTGCGCTTTCCCCTCCACATGTAGCCACTTCAAATAATCATCCGGCACATTTGCCAGTGCTACTCCTTTATGCTTGCCCCAGGGCATTGGTGTGTTGTCGGTGTACATAGTTACAGTTTGCTAACTTGTTGAATTAATTAGTCAATCAGTTTATCCCGATAGCCTATGCCGTATTTCAAATCAACCATTTGGACTTGAAGTTTAAAGGCAAGGGCACGCAAACTGCCTTCTAACTTGGCATCAGCGGCGGAGGCTAAACGTTCTATTTCTAAATGCATGGTGCCCGTTTTGGTTAATTGGTATGGCATGGTTACGCAGATTGCAGTAAATATTTTTTAGATTCAACCAACTTGGATATATAAATCCTGCACATTTCTACTCTAATTTTTAGCTCAACAATTATAGATGGGTTGCGCTTAACAATAAATGTTTTCAACCGAAGCGAAGCGTGCAGATCGGAATAAGTCATTTCCCTGCGAACCCTCTCCCCGATTTCGGGAGTGATTAAACCTTGATGTCCTTCCTCCCATGATAGCCTTCGCATTTCCTTTTGCATAACATCTGCCGGCGCATCCATGAGTGCGTAACAAAGTATTGCATCGTTGAACTCAACGCCGTATTCTTGTGATACCATGTGCATATAAACCTGTAATTGCTTTACATAGCCCTCAGTAGGTATTTCTTCCTCGAATAATGGCAGGGTGAAGCAATCCCAAACGTTCTTCATATCTATAATGGTTGGGGTTGTAGTTTCAATAATATCATTGTCCCTGCCTACTTCCCGACTGTACAACTCGCAAATTATATCAGGCGTTCCTTCCATCCACTCATCGCTAAACCACTCTTCGTTTTTAGCAACTTGCCCCCATCCTAAAGCTTCGGCAGCATATGCGATTGAGGCATCTTCACAGCTTATCCCCTTTTCCAAATACTTATTTGCAAAGTTTTTACGGCGGTCGTACAGTTGCTCTTTAAGCCATTTTTCACAATAAGATTTTGCACCAGTTGGCAGTTCAGGATTTGCTTTCTTGTATAGCAACGCTGCCAGTTCGGTATCCATATTTGGCGTTAAAGGCTTTGCCGCGGTGTCGGCTTTGCGGGCGGACAGATCAGCTAACCTGGCTGACTGCGCTTCACTTAACCCAATTGATCCTGCCAATATCTCACTGGCTGCGCTGGCCCTAATTTTGAATATTGGTAGTTGTTGCATTCCCTTTAGGTTTAGCTACCTTCTTTTTCAAGGCAGGTAGTATTATGTGACTTTTCAAACCGTATCCATCGCTTTGGTAATATTCAGCTTCTTGGAACTGAAAGAAACCTTCCTTTGCCGATTGCATTAGGCGGCGGCAGATTTAAGTTCGGGTGGCGATAGTTTTATCTTTAGCTCATCTTTTAATTTCATGAACTCTTTTTGTTCTGCAATCGGTAGGGACTTGTAAACATTAGCCAACTCCACAAGGCTTGAAGCTTCTTTCAATTTCTCACCACCTGACTTTTGGGCGGCTCCATCTTCACACCAGTTTTTGATCTGCTCTCCGGTTTCCTCAGTAATTAAAAATGGGTTTTTACCTTCAAATAAGTTTGTGCGATCTTTTGATGGGATAGCCAGATGCGTATCGCGATCAATGTTTAGGGATACTGTTAATTCATATTCCCATCCCTCCCGCTGCTGGTCTTTCATGCCAACCTTTTTAACTTTTTTATCATCTCCCATTACAGTCTCCATTTTAGAGCGAGTACAAGTAATAATGTGAGTGGTTGATTGTAATACCTTGTTTACAAACCTATCGTGCCTCGGGGTTGTCACTGACCAGGCAGACCATGTGTTGCCGCGGAACTTTGCTTGTGCGAGTAATTCGTTTTCTTCTAATATACAGGTCCATTCATGAGTAGTACTATCAAGTATAATCACTTCCATACCTGCCTTTTCACATACTTCAATAGCTTGTATATATTTCTCAGGAGTGTATGGGGCAGTAAGTCCTATTGTGTTGAACTCTCCAAGGTTTGAATATAAACTAGCGGACTCATTCTCTGTGTCGATTACAGCAATTTTATCCCAACTTCCGCACAGACCTTTTGCCATGCGTAAGGCTGAATATGTTTTACCGGCACCGCTTGGTGCTGATATGTTCAGGCGAAGTTTTACCTGACTCCTGGTCGCTTTTTTTAATTCCATGATTACTTTTTACTTTGTTTTACTTAATATTTCTAATGCTTCCTCTAATGCCTGCTCCTGCCCCAATTCGGCTTCGATTTCGGCGATTAATTCACCGACCCCGTACATGTTTCCTATCTCGCCATTTAACCACAAATACCATTCGTTAAGACTGCGCTCATGCGCACGTGTGCCAATGTCATTCAGGTTGTATGATACCGGGTAAACAGGGCTGGCTATCCTCGGCTTGCAAGTGTACTGCTCTGACAACCGGCGCTGGGTTACGATGCGCTTGCAAGCAGACTGTATGCGGTCAATAGCGCTATAAGCAGCCTTGAATACCTTTGCTGAATACGCTATGAGTTCTGCTATGGTAGGGTTGGTATCTAACCATGCCTGGTGTTTCTGTAGTGTTGTCATTTTACTTCCCCTTCCTTTTAGATTGTATCTTAAAATAGTTAGCTTCCATATAGGCCTCGATATCACGGACCTTGAACCTTATAGACTTTCCTATGGTGCTATAGCCGATGTGTTGCTTGTTATTGCATATCCACACTTCGCTAAATCCCATCATGGCGGCAGCGTCTGAACTACTCAGGTATCGATCTGGTTTGCCAGATAATACGGTATCCCTTAGCCCGCGAACTTCGCTGATCAGTGTTTCCAGCGTACTTGTTTCTACCAATGATATGCCTTCCATGTTATTTAACCTCCTGTATTTCGTGTTTGTAGAATGGCAATGGTGTTTCCCTGCCGTTGGTGTGCAGTACTCGTAAGAGAATTTCGCCACGTTGCGCGGGTGATGGGATACCTATTTCAGGGTGCATCAGTCCTTCGCGGATGTTTGTATATGGGTGTCCTGAGTTTGGTATAATGGTGTAATTCTTCATGATATTATATCCTCCAAATATTCTTTCATTATCCCGTAATTATCTGATATAGAATTGTTATCCGATAGAAACTGATCTAAATCCGCTTCGTGGGTTTCGTAACTTTCAACCTCGCCGCTCATACCAATGTGGTAAGCCTGCCAGTAGTTTACCTCGATCGATAGTATCCAGTTCTTAAAATCAGCCTGAGAAATCTCAACAGAAAGGTCATCCGGTGCCGAGAAAGCCGATGTCAACGTATAGTTTACGTAATACACTCCATCAATCAGATCGCAGTCCTGAACCTTTACAAAGTTCAGTTTGCCAATCATTCTGTCCAGTGCATTATGCGCTATCTTTAAGCGATCGTGGTTTGGTTTTTTATGTGCTAATTGTGCCATGGTTATGCGGTTCTTTTGATTATCATTTTGCCTGGTTCAGATTTCATGTCAGTTGGGTACTCCCTTTCCGGCCACATTAGCTTTATTTCTCTGCTTATCCTCGATGCTACTGTAGATCGCTTATCTGCTGAAACTGTAAGCTTATCCCCCACTTTCATATCAGACAATATTGTCGTCCATGATATCTTTACCGGCATTTCAAATACTTCCATATAATTAATTGATTAGTCTTTTTTGCAATCCTGATTCGTAGCCTAAGTACCATCCAATTTGGATTTTATCTAACAGTCCGGTCTTTTGGCGAATGCTTTTATAGTGCGACAAAACGGTATAGTAACTGATCCCAAGATCATGCGCGATGTTCTTATCTGGTAAAAGTGTTCTTTGAAAAATATCAATTTCTCGAGGTGTTAAAATATCGACCTCAAAATCAATATTTGGAATACCGTAGGTAGTTGGTAGTATTTTCATTGTAGTAGATATTTGCTATATGTGCGTTTAATGTTTATGTTTATCTTTGTTGCTGTTGCACAATACAAATTGTAAGTATTAATACTGCATACTTACAAACACTAAAGCATAAATATTTACAATTATTTATAAATGATTGATTATCAAGGAGAAAGATTTAAATTATATCTTGAAAAACGCGGTATATCTGCAAATAGGGCTGCAAAAGCATTAGATGTAACACGTCAAACGGTATACCAATACTTCCGCTCGAAGAATTTGTCAAGAGATACGGTAGCATCTATACTGTCAGTATTTAATGTTTCAGAGGAAGAAATATGGGTAACCTCCCCCAATCCCCGTCTGGAAGCCAGCCCGACCCGACTATACGCTAACCCGCTGGATCACGAAGACAAAACAGAGAAAATAATTACCCTACCAGATGGGACGATGGCTATGCGCGTTCCTATTGTACCCGCCCGTGCTTATGCCGGGTATATGCGAGGTTTTGCTGATCCTGAATATTATGATGATTTGGAAGATATATTAATTGGTGTAGATAAAGAGCCAAACGGAACCTATATTGGTTTTGAAGTTGTTGGGGATAGTATGATATGCCTTGATACTGTTGAGTTGGCTGAAGAAAGTATATTCCCGGGCCGAATTGCAGTTGGTCGTGACCTTGATCGGGATTCATGGAAAACAAAGCTGCATGTACACAATTATAAAAACTGGATATTCGTTCATAAAACTGAAGGTATATTGATTAAGCAGATAGCCGCGCATGATGTGGCAGAGGGTATCGTAACGATACATTCGCTTAACCCCAATTACCCAGATGAACAGCTAAAACTGGAAGATATGCAGCAGATATTTAGCGTTATACAAATTGTGCAACGTACACGACCTAAAATGAAATAGAAAATGAAAAAGTTAATAATTTTAATTGCGCTGTTGTTTCCCGTGAAAGCTTTTTCACAGAAACAAGATAGCATCCTTTTCCGTAAAGCCCAAAAAGTAATATTAAAAACAAATAGAACATCCGCTGAAAACTTTGCAATGACAGGCAAGGCTTTAGTTCAAAGTAATTTTATGATATCCAGTAAGGATAAACAGTTTGGACAAATAATTAGCGAACCCATAAAGATAAAGTGGGGGCAACAAGTTATTTATGTTATAGTTAAAGATAACGAAGTAGTACTTAGTTCAAAATTCAAAAGCGATAGCAAGATACAAATGGCCTCTTGGATAAAAAGCGAACCGACCTACAATCCTGTAGCCTATAGTAAAAATGGAGAAACTGAAAATATATGCTTTGCAAACATGATTGCTGTAGCAAAACTTATAGGGCTCGGAAAAATAATTTATTCTGAATAACATAGGGCCATGCCAAAACGAATAACCATCCCCCAGGTAGATAGAGAAAGGCAGCGCGATATAATAGCCACCGTGCGCGATACCGCGATGCATATATTACACGATAGTTACTTGCCGCGTACGAACCTATGGCCTAAAAATGGCTTTAAATCTGGTCATGGTATTGGCTGTAGGATTAAGGATTGTGTATATATAGGAGTCAACGCATGGGTATTGGATGCGCCGCCGATAACCGGACGCTTGTATCTTAATATATGGAACACGGAAGAAAAAAGAAGAGAACAGCAAGCAGAGCACATAAAAATAATACTTGATTTTGCCTATTCAAACAACTTATATTTTGAAGATGAATTTAAAAAAACAAGCCCCACAGACTATCTCTGGTTTAAATTTACCTACACACCCACCAACTAGCCCCATGACAACCATATCAACAACATCAGGAATACCCCGAGACATACACGACCCAGCGATTGCCAACCGCTTAAAGATTTTCAGGGAGAAGTATATTGATAAAAGCCAAAACCAGGCCGCTAAGAAGCTGAAGATTGCGCAAAGCTCATTGTCATACATGGAAATAAGGAAGCTTCCGGTTCGGTTTGAGTTTATCACCCGGCTTGTTAGGGAGTACGGTCTTAACCAAGATTGGCTATCTACAGGGAACGGATCGCCAATAGATAAGAACCCTTCTAAGACCAGCCTAATAACAGATATGAATGCAATTAGCATGGAGTTGGGAGCTCTTAAGGATTACATTAAAAGGATGGAGGCAAATCAGAATTATATGCTAAAACTGATTGACAATCTGAACAAGAAAATAGAGAAACTTGAGGGCAAGTGAGCATATAGGTAACACTTCGCTTACACCAAAAATATAATTATACCATAACTAACTGACAATCAAATCATCTATACATATCAGATTAATCCCTGAGGGGTCACAATTTAGCTTTCGAAAGAAGGCTATTTTTGTTTAAAACCCTCCAAAACCGCGTTTAAAGCAAGATTTCCACTACAAGTAAGTTCAACCTGATGCAATATGATAGGTAATCTATTCGGTAACCATATGCTTATTGCGAAATTAGCTTACCGAATTTTATACAATTTCGATTATATCACTTTGATTATCAGTAGTCACGGCGCGTTAAATGAAGATGTACCTAAAGCGCCTTTACCACCAGATGAAATGATCATGGCGGAGCTTCCTGCATTGACACCGGAAGAACTGGTCGCGCAGTTCGGTACTTTCGACCCCATGTAGATCTATCTTTTTACCGGTCTTAAAATAGGATTATGCGAATTAATCACCAAAATGATATTTTTATTTGCGCGAATGAATCTGGCAAAAGATAAAGGTTAGATTAATTACTCTAAACACGCACAACACCATTATTCATCAAAACTGCGACCTACTGTTATTTGAACAATTGAGTAGCGTTACCAGAGGCCAACGGGAAAAAATGAATGGCAATACATCATTTAATATTTGGCTAACTGGCCTTTCGGGAGCATGAAAATCTACGTTAGCTAACGAGTTAGAGTGCTGTATTTCTTACTCATACTCTCGGCATCGTAAATTTAAAACAGGTTCCTTTACCCAGTTGGCTGTCAACCTGGATTCGTCCGCCGTGCTGTAGCACGAAGTCTTTCACCAGTAATAAACCGAGTCCGCTGCCTTTTTCCTGATTGGTGCCTAAAACAGATCGGGTATGATCATCCGTCAATATCAACTCTTTGGCTTCATCAGACATACCTATACCATAGTCCTGTACACAAATCTCGATCATGTCCCCGACCGGCTGTGCTGTCACTGTTATTGCCGGGCCGCCATACGGTGTGAATTTGATCGCATTGGTTACCAGGTTCTGCAAGATAGAGCGTAGCATCAGCGCATCAGCATTGACATAAATATCATTGGGGATATTATGGTCAAATACGATCTCTTTTTGGGCCGCTGTTGGCCGTAGTAATTCCAGGGCCTCACTGATACCACGCATCAAGTGTAACTTCGCTGGCGAAAAATTAACCTTTTCGCGCTGTGTCTTCGCCCACTCAACCAACTCATTCAACTGCTCCAAAATTTTCTTGGAAGTCCGGTTGATAATTCCCGAAAAAAGTTTGATTTGATCTGGTCTTAATTTTTCCGCGTCGCGCGTCAGGTTTTCCGACGACGCTAACAGTGAGGTTAACGGGTTTCGCAGGTCATGCGAGATCACTGACAGAAACTTGTCTTTCGACAGGTTGAGCGCTTTGAGTTCATGGTTCAAAGTTTCCAGTTCGAGTGTGCGGTCCAGCACACGTTGTTCTAGGTTTTGATTGAGTTTGATCAGGTCGTCATTGATAGCCAGCAGCTTTTCTTCTTGCTCCTGTAACAGCTGCGTCTTTTTATACAACTCAGCAAATACCCCTACTTTGGAGCGCAATAGCTCTGAATTAAAAGGCTTACGGATAAAGTCTACGGCGCCTGCTTTATAACCTTTAAACACCGCAGCCTCCTCATAGTCGTGGGCGGTGATAAAAATGATTGGAATCTGCCGTAATTTATCCCGCTCATAAATGAGCTCTGCGGTTTCATAACCATCCATTATAGGCATTTTAACATCCAACAGGATGAGTGAAAAACCCGATTCCTTCAGCAGAATTCTTAAAGCTTCACGTCCGGAAGTAGCTTTGGAAAAAAGGTAACCTTCGCGCTCCAACACCACTTCCATGGATAGCAGGTTATTTTCATTATCGTCTACTAAAAGTATCTTGATCGGATTCGTATCGGGCATCTCGCTATTATTTTATTAACCAAACCCTCATTAACGATAATAACTGATCGGTTTTTACCGGTTTTGTAATATAATCTGAGGCTCCTGAAGCGATACATTTCTGGCGGTCGCCGATCATCGCTTTGGCTGTAACCGCAATAATCGGCAGCATTTTGTGTTTAGCCTCCTTACGGATCATTTGGATAGTTTCGTAACCGTCCATTTCCGGCATCATGATATCCATCAGTACAATATCGATGCTTTTATCTTTGTTGAGGATCTCCATAGCTTCGCGGCCGCTTTCAGCGGTGACCACATCTATTTTTGATCGTTCAAACACTGCCGTCATGGCGAACAGATTACGCACGTCATCATCCACTACCAGTACTTTTTTCGATTCCAGGATATCACTCTTTACGCCAATGCCATCAATCATTTTCAGTTTGCTTTCGCTGATAAACTTTTTATCAATATGCAGCAGCACCAGGATCTCTTCCAATAGGAAAATATGAGAGGTAGGTGTTTTGGTAATTATCTTATGGTTCAACCGCCTTAATTGAATCAACTCATTCTGGGTAAAGTCTCGCGCCGAATGTAGTATAATGGTTGTTTGCGGTTGCTTGATCAGATTCATTTTGTTGAGCAGTTCAATTCCGTTGGCATCGGGCAACATATAGTCTACAACAATACAGTCGAACATTTCTTTTTTCAGCAGCGACAAAGCTTTTTTTGCGGTAGCCGCGCCGAAGACCTCGATCCGGTCATTAGCGATCAGTTCGGTCATGCGATGTAATTCGTCTTCATTATCCTCAATAACCAGTACCCGTTTCTTGGCATGGGCATGGAAGCTAACAATACCCGTGATCAGCTCATCCAGCGAATTGTTGGATAAAGGTTTCAAATGGAAAGTGCGGGCGCCTGATTTTAGCGCCGTCGCCCGGTTATCTTCGCCAGAAATCACATGTACCGGAATGTGACGCAGGTTGATATCGGTTTTTAACAGTTTCAGAATCTTCCAACCGTTGGATTCCGGCATGTTTACATCCAGGGAAATCGCTATCGGGTCGTGTTTAATGATGCTGTCAAATATCTCCAGGTAACTAATCGCTACCACTACTTTCAAGTTCAGGTCATGCGCTTTATCGATCAATATCTTCGTAAAGCGAATATCGTCTTCAATTACCAATAGTACTTTATCTTCCGCGGTGATATTATGACGATCATCATCAATCACCAATTCGGCAGTGTCGATGAGGGTTGTTCGGGTATGCGAAACTGGTGTAACTTCCTGTATTTTTAGCGGAGCCGATTTTTCTTCCTTGTATTTTAGTGGTAGGTATAAGGTAAATGTGCTTCCTTTACCCAATTCACTGCCAACAGTGATCGTTCCGCCTAACAATTCCGCAAAACCCTTGCTAATGGAAAGGCCAAGTCCGGTTCCACCATATTTACGGCTGGTGGAACCTTCCGCTTGCTGGAATGCTTCGAATATAATGCCTTGAGTATTTTTAGAAATACCGATGCCCGAATCTTCGATAGAGAAGGCGATCACAGAGTCAATTTCAGGCAGTGGAGTTTCCTGTCCTGCCACGGGCGAGAAAATATGCAGTTTCACCCGTCCCTTCTCGGTAAATTTGAACGCATTGGACAGCAGGTTCTTTAAAATCTGGTTCAGGCGCTGCATGTCAGTTTCCATTAACTCGGGCAGGGTTTCCTGCAACTCGATCTCAAATTTTAGGTTTTTTGCTTCCGATATTGGCTTAAAGGTAGCTTCGGCAAAGGATGCGATCTCTTTAAAGCTCACCGGCATCACATCAGCCGCGATCACGCCCGACTCGATCTTAGATAGGTCAAGGATGTCATTGATCAACTGAATCAGGTCATCACCACAGGAGTGGATGGTTTTGGCAAACATCCGTTGCTTTTCAGTAAGGTTACCTTCGGGGTTCTCAAAAAGTTGCTGGGCGAGGATCAATAAACTATTGAGCGGCGTCCGTAACTCGTGCGACATGTTGGCCAAAAACTCCGATTTATATTTGGAAGTCAAGGTTAATTGCTCGGCCTTTTCTTCTAGTGAGCGGCCTTTATCATGTAACTCATCGTTAGCGCGGCGCAATTCTTCCTGCTGCGCCGAAAGTTCGCTCGCCAGTGATTGGGATTGTGATAATAATTCCTCGGTACGGGTATTAGTTTCAATGTTATTCAACACGATACCTATACTTTCAGTCAATTGATCCAAAAAATCGATGTGCGTATCGCTAAAATTTTCAAACGAGGCCAATTCAATAACCGCCTTAACATTGTTTTCAAATAGTACCGGTAAGATTACCAGATCGATCGGGGCGGCACTACCGATACCCGAACTGATTTGCAAATACTCGTTTGGCACATTAGTCAGCCTTATCCGTTCCTTATCCGTAGCACATTGCCCCACCAGTCCTTCGCTCATGGAAAACTCCTGATCAATCAGCTTACGGCTTTTTTGCGCATAACCGGCAAACAGCCTTAATTTAGTTTCATCCGCACCTTCCGGTTGCTCCAGGATATAAAAGGCGCCATAACGGGCATTTACCAGCTCGGCCAGTTCTGATAATACTTTATTAGCTACCGCGTTCCGGTCACGTTGCCCCTGCAGCATCTGCGCAAACTTAGCCAGGTTGGATTTCAGCCAATCCTGCTCGTGGTTTCTTAAGGTAGTGCCTTTCAAATTGGCGATCATCTGGTTGATCGTATCCTTTAATGCTTCTAACTCACCTTTTGCTTCTACACGGATGGTACGGGTCAAGTCACCTTTTGTTACCGCCGAAGCTACTTCCGATATGGAACGCACCTGCGTGGTAAGATTCTGGGCCAGTTGGTTCACGTTTTCTGTTAAATCTTTCCAGGTACCTGATGCGCCCGGCACACTGGCCTGCCCACCTAAACGGCCTTGTACACCCACCTCACGCGCTACTGTAGTTACCTCATCGGCAAATACGGCCAGCGTATCTATCATCTCATTGATGGTATCTGTTAACTGGGCCACCTCGCCCAAAGCGTTGATGGATAGCCGCTGTTTTAAGTTGCCTTTGGCAATACCGGTGGCCACCTTAGCAATACCACGTATCTGCCCGGTTAGGTTAGAGGCCATCTGGTTTACCGAGTCGGTTAAGTCTTTCCACGTACCACCCACACCTTTTACGTGTGCCTGGCCGCCCAACTTACCTTCAGTACCCACCTCACGTGCTACACGGGTTACTTCGGACGCGAATGAGTTGAGCTGATCCACCATCGTATTGATGGTGTTCTTCAAATCCATGATCTCGCCCTTAACGTCGATAATTACCGTTTTTGATAAGTCGCCGCTGGCTACCGCTTTCGTTACTTCGGCAATGTTACGTACCTGTGATGTTAAGTTGCTGGACATTTGATTTACCGAATCGGTTAAATCTTTCCAGGTACCGGCTACACCAGGCACAAAAGCCTGCCCGCCCAGGTTACCATCGGTACCTACCTCACGCGCCACCCGCGTTACTTCAGATGCAAAACCACGCAACTGATCCACCATCGTATTAATGGTTTCTTTTAGTTGCAAGATCTCGCCACGAACGTCAACGGTGATCTTTTTAGATAAGTCACCATTAGCGATCGCGATGGACACATCAGCTATGTTACGTAATTGCGCCGTTAAGTTACCGGCCATTTTATTTACTGAATCCGTTAAATCCTTCCAGGTACCATCTACACCCGGAACATTGGCCTGCCCACCTAACTGCCCTTCCGAACCCACCTCACGTGCCACCCGCGTTACCTCCGAAGCAAAAGCGCGCAGCTGATCCACCATCGTGTTGATGGTATCTTTCAATTCCAATAACTCTCCTTTGGCATTTACAGTGATCTTACGTGAAAGGTCGCCTTTTGCTACCGCTGTTGTTACCTCGGCGATATTACGTACCTGCGAGGTTAAGTTATCGGCCATCTTATTCACAGAGTCCGTTAAGTCTTTCCACGTTCCGCCAACGCCCGGCACATTCGCCTGCCCTCCTAATTGCCCCTCCGAGCCTACTTCACGGGCTACACGGGTTACTTCCGAGCCGAATGAATTCAACTGATCCACCATTGTATTGATCGTGATCTTGAGCTCAAGCATTTCACCCTGCACGTCTACGGTAATTTTTTTAGATAAATCACCCTTCGCCACCGCTGTGGTTACTTCGGCTATGTTACGTACCTGGCCGGTTAAGTTACCCGCCATTTGGTTTACCGAATCTGTTAGATCCTTCCAGGTTCCGCCTACCCCGGGCACGTTCGCCTGGCCACCCAACTGTCCTTCAGAGCCCACCTCACGCGCCACACGCGTAACCTCGGACGAAAAGGAGTTGAGCTGATCCACCATCGTATTGATCGTGTTCTTTAATTCCAACAGCTCGCCCTTTGCATCCACCGTGATCTTCCGTGAAAGGTCACCTTTTGCTACTGCCGTAGTTACACCAGCTATATTACGCACCTGATCGGTAAGGTTACTACCCATCTGGTTTACCGAATCGGTAAGATCTTTCCACACCCCGCCAACGCCCTTCACACGCGCCTGCCCACCCAGCTTACCTTCCGTTCCTACCTCAAGCGCCACACGTGTTACCTCGGAAGCGAAGGAGTTCAATTGATCCACCATTGTGTTAATGGTTTTTTTCAACTCAAGCATTTCTCCCTTTACATCCACCGTGATCTTTTTAGAAAGATCGCCATTGGCCACCGCCGTTGTTACACCGGCTATATTACGTACCTGCGAAGTAAGATTACCCGCCATACGGTTTACTGAGTCTGTTAAATCTTTCCAGGTACCTGCAACACCCGGCACTTTTGCCTGTCCGCCCAGTTTACCCTCGGTACCTACTTCCAGCGCAACCCGCGTCACTTCGGACGAAAACGAGTTGAGCTGATCTACCATGGTATTGATAGTGTTCTTTAGTTCTAATATTTCGCCTTTGGCTTCTACCGTGATCTTGCGCGACAAGTCGCCCTTAGCCACCGCGGTAGTTACCGCAGCAACATTACGCACTTGTGCTGTCAGGTTACCGGCCATCTGGTTTACCGAATCGGTCAATTCAGCCCATACACCGGCTACGCCTTTAATTTTAGCCTGTTCGCCCAGTTTCCCTTCCGAACCTACCTGCCGTGCAACACGAGTCACCTCCATGGAAAATAGTTGCAGCTTAGAGAGCATCTGATTGGATTCTTTAGCTATACGCAAAAACTCGCCCTTAAGCGGGTGCCCTTTAATTTCGAGAGGGATATGTTTAGACAGATCACCATTAGCCACCGAATTGATCATACCAGCGATCTCAAGCGTAGGCGAGGTTAAGTCTTCGATCAGATTATTGATGGAACTAACACCGTTGGCCCACTCCCCTTTTGCGTCTTTGAGTTCTATTCGTTTGGATAAGTTACCCCGTTTACCTATCGTTTTTTCGGCTGATGATATTTCTTCAATAAAACGCTCGTTCAGATCGATGATATCATTAAGCACTTCACATATGCGGCCGTTGATTCCCGCCTGCGTGACGGGCATACGTACATCCAATTTTCCATTCTTGACCATGGAAAGTACTTTTAACAATTCTTTCAAATCGAGCGAATCACTCAGGTGTTCGTTGACAACGCCGGTTTTATCCAGCACATTATCCAGTAAATCATCTTCCATGGACTGGTTAGTTAAATTGTGTATTCAAGGTATATAGGGAATAAATGATACTTATCCATCGCAATGTATCATTAAAACTAATCAAAATTAATTAACAATTTCCAAATTACCTACTATATAACTACCCGAATTCAACTATGTACCGGAGACTTTTCGCAGCAATAGGTGACGGTGTTCTGTCGTAACTTAAAGATTGGTTATTTTATGATTGGAACTATAACCAATTGCTGCTAATATTGTTTGGCCGGGACTCATCTTCGTTGGGATTGTATAAGCATTATGGCTGCCGCTTTAATCTTTTGTAGCTTCTGGACGATCTCACAGAGCGAAAAGTACAACCCGGAGGGGCACAAATTAGCCTTCTTTCGAAAGCTAATTGTGTCTGCCTCAGCAGACTATTTAAAGCTATAATTCTACTACAAGTTAATTCAAACTTAATACAATCCTATTGCTTTGGCTGATTCAATATTTTAGGTAGTGCTGACTATTTGCCTGGATGACCCTAGTTTTACATACATTTCCCATGTTCTGTAGTTTTTCTCTATTTTAAGTTCGGATACCGGCATCATAGTCGATCTGTGTTTTGCGATACGGATGATATCATTTAGATCTTTAAAAATTCCTGCCTGCAATCCGGCGAGATAAGCCGCGCCCAAGCCCGAAGCATCTGTAATGCCATAGGTTAGCGGCCTGTTTAATAAGTTGGTTAAACATTCAAGCACAAATTGATTGTTAATTATACCTCCGTTAACAATTAGTCCTTGAAGATCAAGCTGCCCCGCATCCTTCATTACATCTATTACAGCGCGGATCTGATATGCCACCGATTCCAGGCCTGCCCTTACGATATGATTTTTATTACAACTGAAAGTTAATCCCTGGATTTCTGCCTTCCGGTTCATATCCCAATATGGCGCTCCTAAACCGCTAAATGCCGGAATAATATAAACACCGTTATTGTCAGGAACGGCTCTGGCCATATCCTGTGTTTGCATCACCTCACTAAAAAGGCCTAATTCTCTACGCAACCATTCTATTGTTGAGCCACAGGAAACAATAACACCTTCTAAAGCGTAATTAATTAGCGAAGTGGTACTCCAGCAAATTGTTGTGATCACTCCTTCACCACCATCGGGCACATCTGCACCGGCATTCATCAGGATTGAGCAACCCGTGCCGAGCGTTGCTTTAGCCTGGCCTTTTTCAAAACACTGTTCACCAAAAGCTGCTGCATGCGAGTCACCGATCATGGTGTTAATTGGTATCTCCACTTTAAATAATCCTTCAAAATCGCTCGATCCAAAGTTGAAGGATGATGAACAAACTTCTGGTAAATTCAGTTTACTAAGGTTAAAAGCGTCTAAAAGATATTTATCCCATTGCAATGTCTTCAAGTTAAAAAACATGGTTCTTGATGCATTGGTGTGGTCGGTAAGATACCGTGTGCCTTTGCTGAGTTTGAATAGCAGCCAGGTATCTACAGTACCAAAATATGCCCGCCCCTCATCTATAGCCGTATGTATATTAAGGTTGTTTTCATAAAGCCAGATTAGTTTGGTTGCCGAAAAATAGGGATCAATGATCAATCCTGTTCTTTGTTTAACCTCGTCATTCAGGCCTTCCGATTTTAAACGTTCACAAACCGCTACCGACCGCTTGCACTGCCAAACCACCGCATTATGCAATGGCTTACCCGTTTCATCCCATACAACAAAAGTTTCCCGCTGGTTAGATATCCCAACAGAAACAACATCTATTATATTCAGGCCTTTGCTTTGGTAATCGTCCAGGCAGTTTTTAACTGACGCAAGCACATTTTGGTAAATTTCAAAAGGATCCTGTTCAACAAGGCCACCGTCAATGAATTGGGTATTAAGATCTACGTGCCCTTTAGCAACCGGATTTCCAGATTGATCAAATATGATCGATTTGGTACTGCTGGTACCTTGATCTATCGCCAATATATATTTTTGATCCATCATTATTCTGATTTAGAATTAGCCTTATCAATAATTACAGCCAGCAAAATCACACCTCCCTTTACCACTTGTTGCCAAAACGGCGATACATTAAGCAACACCAAACCATTATTAAGCACGCCAATAATTACCGCGCCCAATACTGTACCCCAGATTGTACCTTTGCCGCCGGATAAGGAAGTGCCGCCAATTACAACCGCCGCGATAGCATCTAACTCATAACTGATACCTGCGTTTGGCTGGGCCGAATCAAGTCTTGAGGTTACGATCAAACCACCAACAGCGGCTAATGCTCCGGCCATGCTGTAAACAATGATCTTAACCTTGCTGACGTTGATACCAGATAATTTAGCGGCATTTTCATTACCGCCAATGGCATAAATATATCGCCCTAAGGGGGTTTTCATGGTGATCACAACAGCTGTTAAAACCACAATGGCCGAGATCCAAACCGGAACAGGGATGCCTAAAAACCAGCCCGTGCCGATGTAACCAAACTTTTCTCCGAATACCGAAATTGGAAAGCCTTGTGTCCATAATAATGTTAGTCCGCGTGCAATGGTCAACATAGCCAGGGTTGCCACAAAAGGAGGTACCTTAAAGCGGGTTATAGCAAATCCGTTAAACGCGCCAACTCCCGCCCCGGTGAATAATCCCGCAAGGATAGCGCCTAATAGTGTAAACCCAATATAAAGGTTACTTGAATGTACCTCGATGCCGTTTTTCATCAGGCCGGCCGTGATGGCTCCGCATAGGGCCAGTACCGACCCTACCGATAAGTCGATTCCCGAAGTAAGCACAACTAATGTCATCCCCACGGCGATGCAGATGTTAACAGATATTTGCCTCATTACGTTCCATCCGTTATCAACGGTGAGGAACTTATCTGACAGGCAACTCAATACGATGCACAAAACAACCAGCGCGATGAGCGATTGGAATTTTGCAAAATGTTGGCGGTTCAAAGTCATCTCGGTTTGTTATAGGTTTTTAGGAATGGCTGCTTTCAGGATATTGTCCTCAGATGCATCGGCAGCCTTAAATTCGGCAGTGATGCTGCCTTCGGCCATTACCAGGATGCGGTCGGATATGGCAAGTATCTCCGGTAATTCGGATGATACCATGATGATACCCATGCCCGTTGCGGCCAGTTCTAATATCAGTTTGTAGATCTCGTTTTTAGCGTTAATATCAATGCCCCGGGTTGGCTCGTCAAGCATCAAAACAATGGGTTGGGTAGCCAGGCATTTAGCAAGCACTATCTTTTGCTGATTACCGCCACTCAGGTTTTTAGTGAGTTGGTTTGCCGATGGTGTTTTGATCTTTAACGAATCAATATATTTTTTAGCCAGTTGCTGCTCTTTACCATCGTGAAGTAAACCCATGCTTTGCAGGTTATCAAGTGTAGTAATGCTGATGTTGGTTTTTACATCAAGGTTCAGTAACAAGCCGTCCTTTTTGCGATCTTCTGGTACTAAAGCAATCCCGGCTTTCATAGCCTCGCCTGGTGATCTGAAGTTTGTAGATTGTTGCTTAATATTGATTGAACCTGTATGTGCCCTATGCAGACCAAAAATGGTTTCCAGTAACTCGGTTCTCCCCGCCCCCATTAAACCAAATATACCTAACACTTCACCAGGGCAAAGGTGCAGCGATACATTCTTTAACAAATCGCGCTTTTGATTTTCTGGATGTTTAAGATTAATATTATTTATGGCTAATACAGGCTCGGTAGTAGCTTCGTAACCCTTATTACGAATGATGTTGATCTCGCGACCCACCATTTTATGGATCAGGGTATCATGGTTGATATCCTTCATCTCGCCCGATTCAATGGTTTTACCATCGCGGAGCACAATATACCTATCGGCTATTTTGAAAAGCTCATCCAGCTTGTGCGAGATATAAACGATCACCTTATTCTCGTCGCGCAGTTCTTTGATGATACCGAACAATACCTCAACCTCGCTTTCGGTAATGGCCGATGTTGGCTCATCCATGATCAATACCTGGCAATCAGTAAGCAGGGCCTTAGCAATCTCAACTACCTGCTGCTGACCAACCTTTAAATCAAAGATCAAAGTATCCGGACTAACATTCAATTTAAGTTTATCCAATAAAGCTCGGGTACGGTCCTTCATGGCCTTGCCATCAAGCATCCCCCACCTATTAGTGATTTCCCGTCCTAAAAAGATATTTTCGGTGATGCTCAGATGGGGTACCAGGTTCAATTCCTGGTGGATGATACCTATACCAGCACCCTGCGCTTCGCGTGGATTGGCAAAGTTTACCTCGGTATCCTGCAATAAAATACGGCCCTCGTATTCAGGGTATACGCCCGACAATATCTTCATCAGCGTGGATTTTCCCGCTCCATTTTCCCCCAGAATAGCGTTTACCTTACCGGGATGCAGCTCCATGCAAACATCTTGTAAAGCGATAACGCCGGGGAACTTTTTGGTGATATGATCTGCTACTAACATATCTTTAAGGGATTATTTTAAGGGACACGGGCAGCATCTCAATATCGTTCAGGTTAAGATGTGCCTGGTTCAGTTCGATGGCTCCGGTAAATTCAACCTTGTCGCCCTTTTTTGCGGCCGACTTAAACGGCGGAATCACCTTGGCGCGAATGATCTTATTAATCTCTGATGAGATATTGCTCAGATCGATGGTATTGGTAAAATCGTTCAGGTTAACCAAGCCCGATGCATCGCGGATGGCATTACCAAATACAAACTCAGTAGCTATTTGTAATTCGTTCTGACCAACAGTGAGTAGTTTAACATCACTATCGTCTATATCGGTAATAGTACCTGTGCCTTTCACCATAAAAAACTTGGTGCTACCTATGGATAATACATGCCCGTTTTCGGCAAAGGTATTTGTCGGCGATACTTTTAGCTGGGTGATTAACTCATCCAGCGTAATCGCCTTTTCGGTAACGGGAGGTAACTTATTGCTTAACAAATCCTGTGCGTAAGCAGGCGCATTGAATGTTTTTTCGGTAGCTTTTAGCTCGCTTAACTTGCGGAAGTAAACAGAGTTATAACCCACAAAAACGATAATTACTAACCAGATGGTATATTTGATTTCCTTTCTCATGGCTTAATTCTTTTTACCGTAAGCTATATAATCGGTTACGTTTTTACCGGTTACCATCTCCACTCCAACCTGTATCTTTTTGGGAAAATCGCGCTTACCTTTAAAATATTCATCGGCGTAGTTGGCGGCGGTTTGCGCCATCACTTTGGGGAATTGCATAGCGGTTGCCAGTATCTTACCATCTTTAATGCCTTGTATAGCATCTTCGGCACCATCAAAACCCATTACTTTTACTTTATTGGCTTTGCCCGCGGCGGCTAAGGCTTGGTAAGCGCCCATCGCCATAGCATCGTTACCGCAAAACACGCCATCAATATCCGGGTGAGCTTGTAAGATAGATTCCATTACTTCGAGGCCTTTGTTCCGGTCAAAATCGGCGCTTTGCTGGGCTACCATCTGCAAACCGGGGTAGTAATCAACTACACTGTGAAAACCTTTGGAACGGTTCCAGGTGTTGTTATCGGCAACTATGCCCAATATCTCAACATACTTACCCTTTTTATGCATTTGCTTAACAAAGTATTTGCCGAGATTTACACAGCCTGAATAGCTATCGGATAGAATTTGTGATGTTGGACCGGTGGTTGAGTTAACCTCCCTATCCATACAAAAAACAGCTACGCCGGCTGCTTTGGCTTTGTTCACGTTCACTACAGACCCATTAGCATCTGTAGGATTGAACAGGATAGCTCCATAACCGGCGGCAATAGCGTTCTCAAAGTTATCGGTTTCGGTAGCCGTATTGTTTTGCGAATCAAATATCTTGGTTTCGTAACCCAAACTTTTGGCTTGCGCGGCGGCAGTTTGTGCCAAAAACACAAACCAGGGGTTATTGAGGGTAGATACAATAACCGCTACTTTTTTTGGCTTGGCCGATTTGGAATTATCTTTGCAGCCTGAAAATGCCAGCAGGAATAACAGTAATAGGGTTAATCTTCTCATTCAAATCAGTATATAATCTAAGTTTCATTGCTTGGTCTTCTTTGTTGGTTTATCAGTTTCCTGATAGTAGTTTAATGGCTTGTTCGGCAATCCCATCTGCCGAAATCCCATAGTGGTTCAATATCTCAACCTGTGAGCCCGTTACGGTATACTCATCAGGAATACCCATAATTTTAAAGGGCTTTTTGTAGCCATTTTGCAACAGGTATGATGCGCAAGCTTCGCCTAAGCCGCCGCTTATCATGTGCTCTTCTACAGTAATGATAGCTTTGGTTTCCGAAGCTAATTGCGCGATAAGTGCTACATCAAGCGGTTTGATGGTATGCATACTCACCACGGTTGCTGATATGCCCGAGTCCTGCTCCAATTTTTGCGCCGCCAGTAAAGCCGGATAAACGGTTTCGCCATTGGCGATGATAGCAACATCGCTACCTTTTTTGATCACCCTGCCTTTGCCAAATTCAAAACCGATATTCCCATCATCAGTTAAAAGCGGCATCGGTTTTTTACCGAAGCGCAGGTACACCGGTTTAGTACTTTGCGCGGCCAGCTTTACCGCCTGCTCAGTTTCAAAGTTATCAGCGGGTACTACAATGGTAATATTGTTAATAGCACGCAAAACTGCAAAATCATGCAGACTGTGGTGGGTGGTGCCTAATGCGCCGTAGCTTACACCAGCACTTATGCCGATCAGCCTTACCGGGTTATCCGAGTAGCATACATCGTTCTTGATCTGCTCCAATGCCCTTGCCGTTAAAAAACAGGCAGGTGATACAGCGAATGCCTTTTTGCCTGCCGAAGCCAGCCCCGCGGCTACGCCTACCAGGTTTTGCTCGGCAATGCCTATCTCCACAATTTGCTGGGGCAATTGCTGCCCGAACGCAACCAGCTTACCCGATCCACGCGAATCGCTGGTCACGGCAATAATATCTTTGTCGGTTTCGGCAAGCTTTAATAAAGTAGCCGCAAAAACGTCCTGGTTTGGTTTGGCGTTAGCCGATGTGTTTTCTATAACTGCTCCCAAGTTCGTGGTGTTAAATGTTAGTCAGGGCCACATCCAGTTCGGTTATGGCACTTTGATATTGTTCAGGATTAGGCACGCCGTGGTGCCACTTTACCGAGTTTTCCATAAAGCTGATGCCTTTACCTTTAATGGTGTGGGCAATAATGAGGTTAGGTTTACCCGGCTCAAAAGGCATACTGTCAAAGGCTTCTTTCAATGCTTTTACATCGTGCCCATCAACCTGTTTTACGGCCCAGCCAAAGCTTTCAAACTTAGCATCTAAGGGGTCGGTATTACATACTTCGGCATTGGTACCTGTAATTTGTAGTTTGTTGTTATCAATAATGGCGCACAGGTTATCCAGTTTGTAATGTGATGCCGTTAAAGCGGCTTCCCAATTTGAACCTTCAGGTAATTCGCCATCGCCCAAAAGGGTAAAAACACGATAATCCTTTTTATCCATCTTCGCAGCAAGCGCTACGCCCACGCTTATAGGCAAGCCATGGCCTAAAGCACCCGTATTTTGTTCAACACCATGCACTTTTTTGGTAGGATGGCCAATGTAATGCGATTTGTATTTGCATAACGTTTCCAGGTCCGTTTCCGGGAAGAAGCCTTGATCAGCTAATACCACAAACAACGCCTCAACACAATGGCCCTTGCTCTGAATATAACGGTCCCTATCCGGAGAGCTAAAACTATCGGGACTAACATTCAGCACATCGTTATACAAAACGTTCAATACATCAATACACGATAGGCTGCCCCCGGTATGCCCGGCATTGGCGCTTACAATATACTTAAGTATCTTTTTACGGTATTCAACCGATTTTGCTTTGAGTTCTTTATCCGTCATGCTTACAGGTGTTCGTGAATTTCCCAGCCCATGTAATTGCCTAATGCTTCTTTTAATATACCGGCTGTTTTTGAGGCGTTCATCACCACATGGTGTTCAAAGCCATTGCGGCAAACGTATTGCATCAGGCCTTGTAAGTCTGGTATCTGCGCTACCGCGCGATTACCGAATGTGTTCAATGCATCGTCGGTTAATTCACCTTCGCCAAGGTAAACTTTGATAATGCCTTTAGGGTCATCGGTACTAATACGACCATAGGTTAACGGTGATGCCGGGGTACGTCCGTCCAGCGCACCGTAAGTATTTTCTACACCAACCGTGGTCCCCAAAATAGGAGCCGTACTGATCTCTATATCCGGCAGGAATGATTTGGCCCAGTTACCACAATGGAACAATACGCATTTATTCGGATCATCAGCATAGTTGTTATTCCAATCCACCAGCGCGCTTGGTGAGCCTGATGCCAATTGCATGGCATACATAGTTAAAGTTCCGGTAACGTCAACCTCACAAGCGCTTGGTAGCATGTTTTCGCTCATGATGCTCATGCTGGTACACACGTTGCAACCATAGTTTTGCTGTAGCGATGTCCAGCATTGGATAGCCGTAGCATCCAAAGCGTTCTCTTCCATAAACTGATTCAGTACCACATCCAGTTTAGCTATTTGTATCATAGCCTCATCGGGTGTGAGCCCTTTGGGTGCGTAGGCGTTTATTTTATCCAAGTGCGCCTGTACTTCGGGGTGCTCTATGGTCAATTTATTGGCCCTTCCTAAAATTTCGCTCAAATCGGCAGTGGTTACGGTAATGCCGTTACGCTGCAAGATCTTCTCACTGTAACGTACGGTGTTAAACGCTCCCGGCCTAGCACCAATAGCTCCTATACGAACGCTACGTAAACCTTTTACCACACGGCAAACAGCTACAAAGTCTTTCAGGTCGGCCATGAACTTCGGGTTGCTTGGGTGAACTACGTGATCATTGGTCAGCGTGTATTTAATACCATACTGATAAAGGTTATTACAAACCGAGATCTTACCGCACCACGAATCACGACGGCGGGCAACATCCAATTTATTCAGATCATCGGGGTAAGCTTGGATCAATACGGGTACATCCAGACCGGATAATTTGATGGTATCGGCAACACCTTTTTCATCGCCAAAGTTTGGCAGGAATACCATGATACCACTAATCTCTTCGCGATGCTTTTTAAACAGGTCGGCACATTTCTGAGCATCTTTAAAAGTTTCAACACCGCCAAGCTTTGAATCAGCTTCTTCAAGCATAATGGGATTGATATTTAGCTGAGAGAAAAGAGCCATAATATCTGCCCTTGCTTCAGAAACCAGCCTATCCGGAAAAAAATCACGATTGCCAATAATTACCCCTAAGGTTGCTTTAGTACTCATATAGATTGTAAATATTTATCATTAATTGGTTTAAAGCAGAATAGTATAATGGTTTACTATTCTGAGCTCATTACATCAATATTGCCATTGTTGTAAATATTCAACATAACAAGGCTGTTATATTGGGATGCTGTTTCAAAACTATTGTATTATATCGGCGGTTTGTGATGATAGTTTATCCGGATTTTGTAGAATATTATCATAGGTATTTAACCCGACTTAAAATAAGCGGGTTACAGCATCTACATACCAGATTAACGATCCGATATTTAATACTACCTAAAAGTCCTCTGGGACTTCAAAACTGAGTGTTTCTTTGGTTTCCGGATGTACAAACTCAAGATAAGCCGCATGAAGATATAGTCTTTCCGAAGCAGTACCATATAGATCATCTCCAACAATGGGTGCATCAAGCCCTTGTTCATGAGCCGAATGCATGCGCAATTGGTGAGTTCGACCTGTAAGAGGCCAAAAATGGACTTTGGTTGTGGTTTTATTTCTCTTGATAACTTTCCATAGGGTGATGGCTTTTTTTCCAAATTCAAAGCAAACCAATTGCCTTGGGCGGTTATCCAAATCTCCGCGTAAAGGAAGGCTGATCTCTCCCTCCTGCTGTTCAATCACTTTAGAGAGTAATGCGGTGTATCGCTTAATTACGGTTCGTTTCAAAAATTGCCTTTGAATATCCTTGTGTGCCTCTTTAGTTTTGGCTACTACCAAAAGCCCGGAAGTAGCCATATCCAACCGATGGATGATAAGTGGTTCGATGCTCACGAATGCGGATTTGAGCCGGGTATAAACTGAATCCTGAATTTGGATTCCCGGAACTGACAATAATTCGGCAGGCTTATTAACCACTACAAAACTATCATCTTCATAAACAATTTCAAGTTTCTTGCCCTCGCCCAAATTGTTTAAAAGTGGGTTTTCATCTACGGTCATTCCTTCCAACATATGCTCCAGGATGGGCTTGCATTTTCCGGTACAGGCCGGATAAAATTGTTTGTGCTTCCTGATCTCAGACTTTGGAGGTGCCCCCCACCAAAACTCGGCCATTGCAAGTGGTTTAAAATCGTTCAAAAAAGCGTATTGTAAAAGTTTGGGAGTGGCGCACTCGCCTGCGGCCGAGGGTGGTTTCCCAAAAACTGTATCACTGAATATAGAATGTAAACTTTTCTTTTTTAAGTCCTTATTTAAAAATACATACTGTTCAAAAAGTTGTTGTTGTAAAGCAGCCGATCTTTCCTTGCGTTCTTTTTTCAAAGATTCAATCTTATCGTCAAATTGCATCATCTTTAATTGGATAGCATCCAAAAGTTGTTTCTGCTTATCCAACAACACATTCAACTGATGTTTATCGTGCAAACTATGCCTGATCATGTATGCTTCAAATTCAGCATAATCATGTTCGCCTAAATTGATTTTGCGCTCTTCACGAAGTTTTTTCCGATTTACTTTATTGTTTTTTAGTTGCTCTTTAAAAGAAGATATTTCTTGATTGGATTGGTATGAAAACTTTTCAAAATCATCTTTCAGACTTCTGTAATTTTCATTCGATTCTATGAATTTGACCTGATCGTTGATGCTATTAAGTATCTCCTGCTCCTTCAGGAAAAAACTATCCTCGATAAGCATATCAAAAACAGGCGGAACAAACATGGGATGATCATTCGAGCCAGCCAGTTTTCCTGAAAAAGCCGATAAATAGCCCAATTTCTCATTAGTATCTTGAACAACCAAAACGCCAAACATTTTACCAATAGCAGTTCCCTGCTGATTTTCTGTAAGCCCGAAATTATGATCCAGATCCGTTTGAGTTTCCAAATAGTGCTGCAATTCAGCTGTTGCTATTTTTGTTAATGGATGTGGTTCATAAAAAAATGGAAAGGTAAACCGCTCGGGTAACGCTACACCATTAATAGAGCTATCAGAAAAATATGAAATGTTACTTTGATCGCCGTTCCTCAAGTTTTTTGTATTGTTTTTGACTCTGCGAAATTATAGATATTCCTTGAATTAGGTTAAAGGAAATAATGTAATGCTGAGAATAGCAATACACATGGGTTAGCAGGGTTAAAACAAAAGCCGCAAGCTATTAGCTTACGGCTTTAAATCATTTTTCGAAGGTTGATATTTATTCTTTTATCAGCCCGCGAGAGATTAGTAAAGGTTTTATCTGAGGATCTTTACCACGGAAGTTACGGTACATGGTAGCTAAATCCTGACTATTACCACGTGATATAACCATATCGCGGAAGCGTTGACCATTGGCACGGGTAAGGCCGCCATTCTCCTGAAACCATGCGAAGGCATCATGCGCCAACATTTCCGTCCACGAGTAAGCATAGTAACCGGCCGCATAGCCATTACCCCAAATATGAGCAAAGTAAGTAGACCGGTAACGTGGCGGCACTTGCGGCAGATCAAGCCCGGTTTTGTGTAATGATTCTGCTTCGTATTGGTCAACATCCTTTAAAGGAGCGTTAGCAGGTAAATTATGCCATTGCAGATCAAGGTTATGAGCAGCCAGGATTTCGGTAAATGAATAACCCTGGTTAAATGTAGCAGCCTTGTTAATTTTGTTGATCAATTCCTGCGGCATTGGCTCACCTGTTTTATAGTGTATGGCGTAGTGTTTGATCACCTTAGGATCCATTGCCCAGTGTTCGTTAAATTGAGATGGAAACTCTACAAAATCGCGCGCTGTAGCCGTTCCAGATAAGGTTGGGTATTGCTGACTGGCAAACATACCGTGCAAAGCATGCCCAAACTCGTGAAACATGGTACGCACATCCGAAGCGCTGATCAACGCCGGCTGGCCGGGTGCAGGCTTGGTAAAGTTACACACGTTGTATATAACAGGCTTGGTTCCCAACAGTTTTGATTGATCAACCATGTTACTCATCCAGGCCCCGCCACGTTTGTTGTCGCGTTTAAAATAATCGCAATAAAATATGGCCAACTGGCTACCGTCTTTGTCAATTACATCAAAAACGCGTACATCTTCCTGATAAACAGGCAAATCTTTCCGTTCTTTAAAGGTTAGTCCGTATAACAGGTTAGCCGCGTAGAATACGCCATTGCGTAACACATTATCAATTTCGAGATAAGGTTTGATTTGGTTTTCGTCCAGATCAAAACGTGCCTTGCGCAATTGTTCGGAATAAAAATTCCAATCCCAGGCCTCAACTTTAAAGCCACCTTTTTGCTCATCTATAAGAGCCTGAATATCGGCAGCCTCTTGTTTGGCTTTAGCAGTAGCCGCAGGAACCAGCTTACTCAAAAACGATTCAACCGCAGCAGGAGTTTTAGCCATTTGATTTTGTAACTTCCAGGCCGCATAACTGCTAAAACCAAGTAAGCTCGCTTTTTGCGCGCGGATCTGTGCCATACGTGCGATGGTTGCACGTGTATCGTTAGCATCTCCCCTTTCAGTACGGTTGATGGATGATTCGTATAATTTTTGACGCGTAGCGCGGTTGGTTAATGATTGCAGATCGGGCTGTTGCGTGGTGTTCTGTAACGAAATCAAATACTGTCTATCATGCCCGGCTGCTTTTGCATTGCGTGCAGCCACTTCAATAGCGGCGTCGGATAATCCTGCCAATTCTGATTTATCATTTAATAATACACCGCCAGCTTTTGTTCCGGCTAATAACTGGCTGCTAAATTTAGCGCTTAACGATGCTTCTTCCTGATTGAGTTTTTTAAGCTTTTCTTTATCCGTTTCAGATAAACGTGCACCGGCGAGCACAAAGTTTTGATAATAAACCTCTAATAATCGTTTTGATTCCGCATCCAGCTTTAGCTGCGCACGCTTAGTATAAATGGCTTCAATGCGTTTAAACAGCTTGGTATTTAAATAAACCTCATCGCTGTTAGCAGCCAATTTAGGAGCTTCTTCTTCTTCAACCTTTTGTAGTTCAGGGTTGGTATATGCACCTGCCAGCACATCAAAAGTTTCCTGAACACGGGTGAGTAAAAGACCAGTTTTTTCCATAGCTACCAGCGTATTCGCAAACGTTGGAGCGGCTGGATTATTAGCGATTTTTTTAATTTCTTCGAGCCGTTGTTTCATTCCGGCTTCAAAAGCGGGTTTGTAGTCGCTGTTTTTGATCTTATCAAAAGCGGGCGCATGCAAAGGCAAATTGCTTGGCGTGAAGAATGGGTTAGACGGATCAAGCCCGCCGTTTTGGGCAAAAGCAGAACCTGTTGAAATGGTTAACATAACAAGCAAGGGTAAGCGGTAAGTATATTTCATAAATAATTTAATAATAGTACAGAGTTGTTTTGTTAGCAGTTATAATTGATGTTTTGCCAGTACCTTTAAAATAGTACCATACAATATCTCGGTGCCCAAAGCTAAGTCTTCATCAGATGAATACTCCAATGGGTTATGGCTGATGCCATCTTTACAACGGATAAATATCATTCCATAATCGCAGGCATAAGACAATGCCAAGGCATCATGAAACGGACCGCTCATTAATTCGGGAGCATCTAAGCCCTGAGTTATTGTTTCTTCTTTAATAATATCTTTTATCCAATTGGCACAATAGCGTGGTTCGCTATTGGTATCTTCGGATATTTCGTAAGTGAGTTTATGTTTTTCGGCTGTAGTGGCGATCAAGTCACGAACTTGTTTTTCGTAAGCATTCCGTCTATCCAGATCAATATCTCTTAAATCAAGCGTAAAGGTTACCCCTTCGGCAATAATGTTACGTGATGCCGGGAATACATCAATTGTAGCCACTGTACCAACTGTTGGAGCGCCGGGAATTTGGGTAACGATCTCATTCAAACCAACGATGATCTTAGCTGCACCTAACAAGGCATCCTGACGAAGATGCATTGGCACCGAACCTGTGTGACCAGCCATACCTTTCAATTTAACAGTAAGCCACAATGGCCCCGATATTCCAAACACAACACCAATTGGTTTATTACTCCAATCCAATATTGGCCCTTGTTCAATATGTAACTCTAAAAAGCAATGAATACTTCCCGGTTTGTATTCCGATTCTGCAAATTTTGTAATATCGCAACCAAAATCAATCAAAGCCTGTTCACGGGTTATGCCATCGTGATCAGTACGCTGTAATTCACCTTGTTCTAATTTACCTAATATTCCACGCGACCCGAATAGGCCCTTTTTAAATCGCCAACCTTCTTCGTCCGCGAAAGAAATCACTTCGATACTGCGTTCAGGTTTAACGCCACTCTCCGTTAAGATTGTTACAGCTTCAATGGCACATAAAACTCCAGCTACACCATCAAAACGGCCACCGTAGGGTTGTGAATCTAAATGTGAACCCATCATCAGTACAGGCAGTTCTGGTTTGCTGCCTTCAAGCCTGCCAATTAAATTGCCAAAGTTATCTATATGGGTTTTCATACCCGCGTTTTGCATCCAACTTGCTGCAAGTTCAAACGCTTGCTTTTCTTCTTTAGAATGTGCCGGGCGGCAAGTACCTGTCTCTCCTATTTTACCGATCTCGCTCATCTGTTTAAAATGATCGCTTAACCGTGGTGCATTAATCTTCATTCAGTATTGTTTAGTCAGTTATAAGTACCAAGAGTATTATCCCTACAATACATTACTTGGCGGGGATATTGTTAAGCGCACAATTTAGTTACTTTATTTGAAAAGCAGTAATTGGGTTTCAAATATTGCATATTATACCCTATCTATAAAAACAAAAGCTACCCGGTACTAAACCGGGTAGCTTCATTAATAAATAAACCAATTTACTATTTATTGTACAACATGGTCCAGAGGCGCAATATTGCTGGATGAGCCATCGTAACCTTTGTTTTGATTAATATGTCCATTAATGTTCAACTTAATATCAGCATCTGGTATTGGCCACAAAACGTGATATGGTGATATTGTAAAGGTATTTCCGGAGTTTGTAACCACTCCTTTATTATAAAAATCATTCTTTTCGATAACGCGATCGTAAAAGAAATTATCTGTTGAGAAATTTGCTGACGAATAGGTTTTGCCGGTATATGATGCTTTACCAGTTTGAGCATAAATAAATGCCATACGTGCAAGCTCGGCATGGCGTGGCTCTTCCCAATATAGTTCCCTGGCGCGCTCGTCTAACACGGTGCTCATGGTAACTTTTGTAGGATCAGTTAATAAAGCCGCTTGTGCACGTAATCTAACAGTATTCAAATCACCCATAGCACTTGCCGGGTCATTCTTCCATAGGTAAGTTTCGGCTCTTAACAATAGTGTTTCTGCCAAACGGAATACATACCAGTCGGTATTGGTACCGCGTGGCGGACTCCACCATTTATCAACCGCGATGCTACCAGAGCCAATGAACACTTTATAATGTGGCCAGCCAAACCACGCACGAATGGTATCTTTAGCGCCATTCAAAAATACCTGATTTACATTTGCAGCCGTATATTGCTGCAATTTCTGCCCGTACCATGCCGGATCTGTAGCCTTAATAGCTGAGTTGTTATATACCAAATCGGTCATATTCATCCAGTTGCCTGGCGCGTGGCGCAAATCGGTATTATCTGTCCATATGTATTTTGTGGCATATGGTGTGCCACGATTACGCCCAATGCCACGGCCATACCATAAGGTAAGCGGAAATTCAGCAGTTATCGCATCAACAACACCAGGTTTTTTATTAGTTGGTGTTAGGATGGTACCATTATGCCACATTGGTATACAATTACGCATTACCTGTGAACCGTTAGCAGTAGCTCCATCCAAAGTTTCACGATCTAAAACAATGTATAATGCTTCGGTATTAGCAGCTATTGATTTGTTTTCCGGACGATGCAAATCCCATATTACGTTTTTAGAAGCATCGCTGGCTACTATACCAAAACGGTTTGTCATTAAGTGGTATGGGCTACCGTTAATTACGGCATTTAATGCTGTAAGGGCGTCATCAAAAAGACCTAAAGACAAATCAATTTTAGCCAATAAGTGATTTGCCGCACCTTTAGAAACTTCACCTTTATCAACCGCTTCTGTAAGATTTGCAATTGCAAATTCCAGATCGGTTTTCATTTGTTTTAATATCACAGCCCGTTGTGTAGTAAAATAACCAACGTTAACGGTTGTCTCTTCTTTTAATATCAACGGAACATCCCCCCACTCGTTGCATAAACGATAATAACAACGCGCTCTGTGAAAGTAAGCAGCAGCCAATATAGTATTTCGTGCCGCAGTTGTGGGCCACTTTACATTATCAATACGTGAGATAACTGTATTGGCATAATGAATACCATTCCACCACAATTCCCAATAACGGCCAATTTTATTATAGTCATCACTATTTAAATTCGCGGTTGGTGTTATACGTACATTTAGATCCTGTGCTGGTGTGGTTTTATCTGTCGTACCCTCAACGGCAACATCAGAGAAAATAGATTCTGTTAGCATTGGTGCCGAATCCCCAAAAAACTCGATGCGGGCATTCAGGTTCATATAATCAACAGCCGCCTTAAATGCCGCTGGCGAAGTTAAGGTTACATCAGGTGTAAATTTTGAAGGAGCTTCGGGCACAAGTTCTTCACGTTTGGTACAACCGTTGGTAATAATAACAGTCGCTAATATCAGCGCTGTTAAAATCTTTTTATTTATCTTTTTCATATATCACTATTCATTAAAAAGTAACGTTTAAACCCATCGAAAAAATTCTTGGTGTAGGCCCTGCATTCTGCGGGTCCCAAAAATCCCAGCTTGGCGCATAAACTAAAGCGTTATTGGCATTGAAGTATACCTTGGCACTTTGTATTCCTAATTTATTTACCAGCTTTTTGTCGAAGGTGTAACCTGCAGAAACTGTTTGTAAGCGTACAAATGATGATTTGCGCCAAACGTGTATTGTTGTTCCGTTTGAACCTGAATTTAAGCGGGCATAATCGTTAATTGGATTATCAGCTGTCCAGTAAGGCAGTACATACGAGCTTTGACGTGCAAAACCCACACTGCCTGGCTGATTTTTAGCCTGATCAAATTGTGTTAACTGGCCAATGCTCGATACCAGCAAAAAGGAAAAATCAAAATGCTTAAAGAAGTTAAAATCGTTACGTAACGACCAAATGAAATCAGGATTGGTTGAGCCTAAAAACTGCTTGTCGTTATCATTATAAATATGATTACCATCAACATCTTCCAGTTTAAAGTCGCCTGGTTTAATACCAGCACCGGTAAATTTAGCCGCTTCTGTGGTTTCATTAGCTTGCCATACACCTAAAATTTTATAATCCCATACGGCATCAATATCATGGCCTATAAACCAACCATTAGCTTTATCATCGGCTTCTATGGTAGAAGTAGAGCCATCGGCATTAGTAATAGTTGTGGCTCCATATAAATGCACAATCTTGTTCCTGTTTATATATAGGGTACCGCTTGAGTTCCAGTTAAAGTTTTTTGAACTTATATTTTTACTGTTTAGCGCAAGTTCTAAACCTTTATTGTTAACCTCGCCAATATTTGTTAACGATGATGCGTTGATGTTAAATCCTTCAATTGTGGTTAATGTACGTTTAACTATCTGATCGGTAGTTTTTCTATTATACACATCAATTGAGCCGCTTAATCGGTTATTCAGAATGGCAAAATCTAAACCTATATTGGTTCCTGTTGTGGTTTCCCACCTCAGGTTGGGGTTTTGTAATGAGCTTGCATATAAAGCCACATTGTTAGTTAGTGTTCCGGCAACAATAGTAGGATATTTTGCTGTTGTTATTACCGCTAAGGCTAAAGATGGATCGGCTGTTCCGGTTGCTAAACGGTTACCATTTGAACCATAGCTCACACGAAACTTACCATAATTTAACCATTTAAATTGATTGCCTTTCATAAAGCTCTCATCGCTAAATATCCAGCCTAAGCCAGCTGTTGCATATGTTGATCTTGGAAACTGAAGACCAAATGGTGAGAAACCATCACGGCGGATAGATGCACTTAATAAATACCGGCTCATTAAAGTGTAATTTAAACGGCCCATTAACGCGTCGGCATTATAAACACGGTCGTCACTGCTTTCAACAGGCAGCAGGCCTGCTCCTATCTGGTGGTAACCTAATGCATCACTTGGGGTTAAGCCAGAATTGGCTGTGCTGGTGTACCAGGTTTGGTATTTTTCTTTTTCAAGTAGTCCGGTAAAGCTAAAGTTATGTACACCAAAAGTTTTATCCCATGTTAACAAATTATCTAACAAAAATTTATACCGGTTTTCCATTGTACGCCAGGCTTCGCCACCGGCTAACTCATTAGGGTTAGCTACTGGTTTAAATTCAAAATTGCGATAGGATTCAACATCTGGTACAAAATTAAGTTGATATTGGAAGCCAAACGGAAGCTTTACTTTGGCATACAGATTTGCTTGCAATGTACTTTGTACGGCTTCGTTTTGATTATAGTAATTTCCCAAAAATGGATTACGTGCATTCAGCCCGCTGTCATCAGTATCTATCCGTCGAATTGAACCATCTGCATTATAGAAATCACCATATGGCGATTGGTTAATGATCTGGGTCCAGTCTGCCTGGGTATTATCAATTGATTGGTTGCTGGGCCCTGTTGTTATCGCGCCTTCATCACGCATAGCGTATTGGGCATTGAAACCTAAAGTTAGATACTTTGATGCTTTACCTTCAAGGCTTGCTCTAAAGCGATAGTTTTTATACTCACCGCCTTTTATTAAATTTTGATAGTCAACAAAATTTCCCGACATATAATAGCTTAATACATCACTCTTACCTGATAAGCTTGCTGTATAATCCTGACGTTTACCATTTTGGAAAACCAGTTTAGACCAATCAGTAACCTTACCTGCCATGTAATTAGCTTTCTCGTTAGCAAAAAGACCTAACCGGGTAAGCCATACATCAACCGGATCACCGGTAGCACCAGTTAAGGCCATCCATTGTGCCACGGTAACACCATCAGGCAAAGCTCTAGGGTCTGACCATTGGTAAGCGGGTAAAGTTGTATTTGATGCTCTTTGACCATCAGCACGCCAATTTAAAAAAGCTTCTCCCTGGTAAAATTTTTGATCTTTTTGTAATTGTTCAAAACCATAATTAACATTGAAAGTGATTTGAGGCGGACCAGCCTTACCTTTTTTAGTGGTAATAGCTACCACTCCCGCGGCAGACGATGAACCGTAAACCGCTAATGTTCCGGGATCCTTCAAAACGTCAAGCGTTTCAATATCATTTGGATTAATATCAGCCAGTTGGCCTTGGTATACCACCCCATCTAAAACAATTAACGGCGTGGTGCTTGCGGCGAGCGAAGCTTTACCACGTATTAATAAATCGCCTGAGCCACCACCTTTAGGCGAAGTATTCATGCCAACATTAATACCGGCTATATTACCTTTCAACAGATCGGTAACGCTGGCTGGATTTTCATTTTCTAGTTGTTCGGCTTTAACGGTTGCTATGGCTCCTGTAACGTATTTCTTTTCGCGTGTGCCATAACCAATAACTACAACCTCATTAAGTTGTTTGTTATCATCAAGCATGGTTATATCAATAGTGGTACGGCTACCAACAGCTACCTCTTGCGCTGCAAAACCTACACTTGTGATAATCAATGTTGCTTTTGCTGGTGTGCTTATACTGTATTTTCCAGAAACATCAGCTGCCACACCTATAGGTGTTCCTTTAATTTTAACAGCTGCACCGGGTAAAGGTAATCCCTGGCTATCTTTTATAACACCTTTAACAGTGATATTTTGAGCGAAGGCAGATAAGCACCCTGTTACTAAAATAAGAATTAGAAGAGTAATTTGTTTTTTCATAATTTAATTGGTTTTGGTAAAAAACTGACCACCAGATTATTGAGAACCGGTGTAATAGCCATGAAATTGAACCTTGTTCAATTCACTCCAGCAGAATATTTCTGCCGATTAAAAAATATGATCTGTCATGAATTATACTATGAGTTTAATTGGTTTCAACGCTTAGTTGGTGGTGTAAATTTATCGCAAGTTAAATGATAAAAACAAATAAAAAACACCATAGAATGCTGATTATTAATAGTTTAAATAAATTTCTATACGCTTTAAACGCAATCAATTAAAATCATAATAGGCTGAATCAGTGCAGTATTGTAATTAAAGTGTTACATCATAAAAACTTATTATTACGCTTTATTAACAATGATTTTTCTTTAATAAATGGTGATATTATGATTAATGAAGCCCTTAATCTTTGTGTATTTTGTACACAAAGCAGATATGTGTCAATTTGATAATTATTTTTTCGGCGTAAAATGGATTATGCTATACGTTTAGTTAATAAAAGGCAAGCACCTTACGTAAAGATTTAGAATAGGAATATAGTCCGTGAACTATACACCCAGGCTATGTGCATAGCAGTATTAATGTATAGAAAACCACCAATCTCAAGAAAGGTATTGGTTAAGTGATTATTAAAATGATGTTTGGGTTGGTTACTAAAAACTACATGGGTAATGCAGAAACTATGTGGTTGGTAAAACTACCTTAACGGTATCATAAACCAAAAGGTACTACCCTTGCCTACCTCACTATCCACGCCAATTTCGCCGTTATGTTTTCTGATAATTTCGGCCGAAATATAAAGTCCCAAACCTAATCCCGAGTATTTGATCCCGTTACTGTCAACCCTGTAGTAACGGTCAAACAAATGCGGTACATCATCAGCAGAAATGCCTGGTCCTTTATCCGTTACGGTAACACGCGCCATGTCTTTTACTTTTGATACATTCAAATGGATATCTTTCGATTTTGGAGCATACTTAGCCGCGTTATTTACAAAGTTCACTATCACTTGTTCAATCTTTTCAGCATCAGCATAAACAGATAGATCGAGATCGCCTTCGGTAACAATCGTGTAAATTCCTTCGTCACGTACATGCTGACAACAATCGTTTATCAATTGTGACAAGGTAAATTTCTTTTTCTTTAAATGTAATTGTCCATCATTCATATGGCTGGCATCAAGCAAATCTTCAATCAGCGAACTTACTTTTTCCATACTTCTATTGGCCTGGTCTATCAGTTTAGGTAACATGGCCGATGCCGACGTATTCTTCAACCGTGTTAAAAGTTGTAACGATGCCTTTAAACTGGTTATTGGCGTTTTAAGCTCATGGCTGGCAATACTAATAAAATCATCTTTTTGCTGTTGTTGCAGATGCCTGTTGGTAACATCCATAAACGTACCAACAACACCAGTAACTACACCGTTTTCATCATACAATGGCGCCGCGTTAACTGATATATATAGCTTGGTTTCATCATTTTGCTGTACAGCAATTTCATGGTCATAAACAGGCATACCTGTATCCATAGCTATAGCCATGGGATGCTCATCATCAGGCAGCGGCGTTCCATCTTTACGTAGATTTTTCCACTGCGCGTTATAAAAACTTTTATCTGGCAAAAGGCCGTCTTTAACCCCCAAAATCTTTTTAGCCAGCGGATTAGCATAGGTTAAATTCCCGTTAAGGTCAACAATACTTACCCCCTCGGCCATTGTTTCCAAAATACGTATCAGTCGTTTTCGCCCACTTCTAAGTTCAATTTCAACTTCGCTTTTTTGTTGGATGTTGGTTTCAAGCTCCCGGGTTCTTTCTTTAACTGTATTTTCCAGATTAGCATTTAAATGTTGGGCAATCTGCTGGGCTTCTTCCAGTTGTGTATTCTTATATTCTAAAATTCTTTGATTTTCTTTCTGCTCGGTTAAATCTGTTATGATCACACTCATTGATAGGCCCTCATCAAGATCAAGGGTTTTTAAGGATAATAATACAGGTATTTGATAGCCATTACTGGCCATCAGTAGTAACTCACCCTTCATGTCCTTTTCCCATGCCTTAGTTATCAGTACAGGACAGTAATTTTCAAATTCTGATGTTACAAAGCGGCAAAATGGTTGCCCGGTAACTTTTTCCAGGGGTAAGCCTACCAAATCGGCAAACCGCGAGTTACTGTAAACAATATTCATATCCCGGTTAAGGGTAACTGCCCCCTCGGTCATTTGTTCGATAAAAATACGGTAGGTTTGATCGGCACTTTTCAGGGTGAACAACTGATGTTCATCACCATTTTTCACCACCAATGCATCTATCTCACCCGATCGGATAGCTTCAATAATATCGGTTGCCTCTTCCAGGTTATGCCGCACCTCCTGTAATTCTGAAAGTGTGACTTCAAGTTCGTCGGCCAGTTGCTGATATGTTTTTTCACTCCCCATACCAATAATATTATGTTAAACCAAGCCCGCGTAAAACCTTTTCCGTATCGCTCATATCACCAACTAACCGTCTTTTAGGGCCCGGTATTTTTTTGATCAGCATAGGTACTGCAGTAACATTTTCGCTTTGCACCAACTGCGGTTGCTGATGAACATCAATGATATCCAGTTCATAGCGATCTTTCAGATGTTCCTCTAATATCTTTTGAAGATTATTAATAGCACGCACAGATACCGGAGACGCACCCGTTACAAACAACCGCAATACGTAAACCTCTGTATTATCGACATCATTATTCAATATAGTGGCACCAGTCTGGTTCATATATATGTTATGACACTTTCGGACGAATATCTAATCCCACCAGTACTTTTTCTATGTTTGATAAATCACCAATAATTTTCCTCACCGGCTCAGGTACCTTTTTTACTAAAGTTGGTATAGCAAAAATTTGATCTCCTTCGGCCAATTGCGGCTTTTCAAGCAAATCAATCACTTCTATAGTATATTGACCTGCTAAATGTTCTTCGCAATATTTTTTGAGATTACTTAATGCCGCGGCCGACTTTTGTGTCTTTCCGGCTACATAAAGTCTCAATTCATATAATTCTTCCACTATTTTTATTTTTTTTATCCTTAACTGTTTTTATGCTATTATCGACTCCCATATGGCCCTTGCGCATATTTGTCAATTTAGCACGGGTTTGCTCCATTGCCTCTTTCTTAAGCGCTTCTTCAACATAGGCCTTATTCAACTCTTCTTCAGTAGATTCAAATTCCGATTGCAGCTTATCTATTTGTGCTTGTAAAACCCGACGTTTACGTTCTAATTCGCGGTCTTTCCTACTTACCGAATTATTATGCAACACCTGCCCGGTTTCTTCCAGCAGGGCTTGTGCCTCACGTGCAGAACCCGTTAGTACACCAGCGGGGCCAAGATAAACGTTGATCAAATTTAAACCATCATTTGTTATCACAAATTCGCGCACCTGGTTTGAGTGCTTCATTCCGCGCGCCTTCATAATGTATAGGCCTCTGTTACGCTCGCCGTTCAATTCAATATCTTTCAACAGCACCCACGAATCCACCAATGATGATACACCCTCGTCTGTTTGCTCGGTTACAATCGTATTTAAATTTAGAGCAGTAAACATTACAGTAATTTGCTCTTCCTGTAAAAAATCTATCAACCTTACCAGCATAGATTTTACTTCGCTAACCGAACCAACAGTTATTAGATTAGTTATTGGGTCTAAAACCACCGCTGTGGGCTGAAATTTCTTAATGGCTTTATGCATGGCTACCAAATGCATCTCTAAACCATATAGCGTTGGCCGTGATGAGAAGAACTGCAACAAACCGCTATCCAAATGGCTCTGTAGATCCATCCCGATAGAATGCATATTGCGGATAATTTGCTGCGGGGATTCTTCAAAGGCAAAAAACAAACATCTTTCCTTATTTAAACAAGTAGCATTTGCAAAACTGGCACTTATACTGGTTTTACCTGTTCCGGCTGTGCCAGATACCAATATGCTGCTTCCGCGATAGAATCCGCCTTTACTCAACATCCCGTCCAATGAAACAATTCCGCTCGAAATAATATCCGACGACACCGGCTTATTTAATCGTAATGAAGTTACTGGTAATACAGATATTCCCTCGTCATCAATTAAAAACGGATATTCATTAGTACCATGTAACGACCCACGGTACTTAACAATACGCAACCTGCGGGTTGATATTTGATTGATGATCCGATGGTCCAGCAATATCACACAATCCGACACATACTCTTCTAAACCTTGGCGTGTTAACGAGCTTTCGCCACGCTCACCGGTAATAACAGCGGTAACGCCCTTGTCTTTTAGCCATTGAAAAAGCCTGCGTAACTCCGCACGCAATATTACCTGATTACTCAAGCCCGAAAACAAATTTTCGATGGTATCAAGCACAACTCTTTTAGCGCCAATACTATCAATTGCATAATTTAAACGAATAAATAAACCTTCAAGATCATATTCACCGGTTTCCTCTATCTCACTACGGTCAATGTGTATATAGTCAACTTTAACTTTTTTTTGCTCTTGTAATTTATTAAGGTCAAAACCAAGCGAAGCTACATTGGTTGCCAGTTCATTAGCCTTTTCCTCAAAAGCTATAAATACGCCAGGTTCGTTATATTGCTCCGCACCACGAATAATAAACTCCAGAGAAAAAAGTGTTTTACCACAGCCCGCACTACCACAAATTAAAGTTGGCCTGCCGCCTGGTAAGCCCCCAAGGGTAATCTCATCCAATCCATTTATACCGGTTGGCGTTTTAAGCAAGGTTTGGTGTACCACACCATTAATTTGTTTTATTTTTGTTTTAATGGGCATAAATAACAATGTAAATTCTGTCTATCTTTTCTATATAACATAACAATTACCTCCAACATGTGATTTAAATAATTGTTTTTTGAAATAGGTAAATAGATAACGGTTTCAGAAATCTTGGTAAGGTTTCTGAAACCGCCAAATAAAATAATACATTAGTTACTTAAAATAATCCAGTCCATGCTATAACCGGTTCTGTGAACTTACATTATCATGATAGGTAAACCAATTTCTGTTTATACCCCAGCGTTTACACTGGCGCGTATCATAGTTTACTCCAATAGTGAATCCTGATGCAAATAGTTTTACAATAGAATTTTCATTAGTCTGGTTAGTAGGCATTAATTACACCAAGTAAACCAGACTTTAAATGATTGATATGTTATAAACGTACCTAATTCTTTTTGATCTCAACCCTGCGGTTAAGCGCACGGTTATCTTCGGTGGTATTAGGTTTTATCGGATTCCCTTCGCCATAACCTTTGGAACTCATCTGTGACTCTGTAACACCGGCATTTAGTAAATAAATTTTAACGGCGCTGGCTCTTTGCTCAGATAACTCCATATTGTGTTCAGGAGTCCCCTCTGCCGAAGCGTAGCCGCTCAAGTTGAATTTAACTGATGCATCCTTTTTCATCTCCATAGCTACCTTATCCAGCATGGGGTATGATGATGTTTTTAGTATAGCCGAGTTAAACTCAAACTGCAAATTGGTAAAATTATAATCTGGCTTTAAAACAAGTGGAGCCACGGCTACTGTACTTGCCGCAACATCATTATTAGGTTTATCTTTAACAGGCAAAACCACTTTGGTTTGTGGCGGCCCTGGTGGTCCAGGCGGTTTCTGCATTACTTTTTTAGTTTTGCATGCCGATAAACCTAATGCCAGTGCCAATACCGTTACCGGTATATATCTTAATCTTATAAATTTCATGGTTGAATGTTTGGAGTCTAAATTAGTCAGAATACCTTTTCAGGGTTTTCTTTATTCTTAATATTTCCACATTCAAAACACAACTCATTATTTCTCCCGGCTCTTCAAATCAGCTTTAACACTATCCTTAATCCCTTTCTGAGCTTTAGCCATTTCGTGTTCTGCCTTTTTAACTTCGTCCTTTTCGCTCAAAGGCCTATCTGTTTCTAACTTTTGGGTTGGTTTACCCTGATCCTTGTTTAACATGGCGGTTTGATTTAATAAAACAATAAGCCGAAAACATCAGCCTCGTTAAATAAACAAACACCAGTTAATATAGTTTGTACTAATAATGATTGAAGAACCGAATACCCAAATCCTGTTTATTCAGCCATTCAATCCTTTAACCATCAATCATTTATGGCATTGGCTTCAAACCTTCCCATTTCACTTTCCATTTACCATTCTTAGGGAAGCCTGGATTTTTCACCTTGTTACCATCCCATCCTGCGCACATCAGCGCAACAGCACTTAACAAGCCACCGTTACCGGGAAGATAAATACGAAGCCTGCCATCCTGGTAATTATGGCCGTTTATCAAATAGGTATTGGTATGCACATTCATAAATAAAGCATCAATAGCCTTTTCGGGCATACCCAAACGCGTAGCCGTCATGGCCGTCATCGGGAAATCCCAGCCCCAGGTATCCTCCCATTTCCAGTTTTTCCAGATGTAGTTAAATGTTTTTTTCATTACCACTTTGTTCAGCATTTTACTCTCTGGCAGCATGCCAAACGTACCAAATACCGAAGGATGATCGGTAATATATCTTGGGTTGGTATAAGAGTCGGTAGCGCTCTCAGTAGCAAGATATAAACCTTTTTGCTGTGGTAGTGGCGATAATTTCTTCATCACATCATCCCATTTTACGTTGCGGGGTAAGCCAAGCCTTTCACGCCATTTTTGAGCCGTTGCAAGGGCCCAGTTCCAATAAGCAAGTTCGTATGTGGGGTTATAAGTATCCTCGGCTTTAAAGCGCTCTTGCGCGGGTATTAAGCCTTTACCCAAAACGTATCTGCCTTTGGCGGCATCATAAGTAGCAAACGATGCCATAAAATCAGCTGTTTCAAACACCAGCTTACTGTACTTGTCTAAAATTTCTTTAGTGGGCTGGTCGCGATAGCATAATTCCGCAAAGGTTATGTAATGCGGCTGCTGCCAGATCAGCATAGCCCCTATAGAAGATGGACTTTCATTGCCTTTATTATCCGTCATCTTCGGCCAACGTACACCCTCATAACCCTGGCGTATGGCAATGGCTTTAGCTCTGTCTTCAATCTTATCATAATAGCTCATGCTTCGCTCTAACAGATCTGGCCTGCCCCATAGCGGGAAATGCGCCGCATGCCACCAATGCATTTCCAGGTGTGGCTTACCATACCAGCTGTTATAGGTCAATCCGGTTTCTTGCGGCGGGAAATCGCCGGCACATTGTATCTTAGTTAAATACTCTGATAGGATTATCCGGCGTTCCAGTTCCTTGGCTCTTGGATCGGTACTGCCTGCAAAATCAACTGCTCCGCCCCTGCTCCAGAATGATTTCCACCCGGCAATGCTATTGGTTTTTACATCACCGAATAATGGCGTGGCTATATGTTGTTGTTCTTCACTAAAGCCACAGCTTAGTTGGATATTGTCTGAATCTTTATCAGGAGAAACAATAAAATAATGTGCCTGCTTCTCATTAATAACAGCCTTACCACTCCAAACCAACGAAGCATAATACAAAGCCGAATCCAATTGATGGCTAATTACAGCATGATCATCACCATGCGAAACAATAACTGTTTTATGCCTTTCGGGATTTTTCCAGTTATTGCCAACATCTGTCCAGTCTGCAGTCGGGTACGGAAATCTTAATCTGATCTTCAATCTACCCAGCCTGATCAATCCCGATTTAACAGATGTAGAAACAATATCCTTTTCCTGATGGCATACCGTCAATACCTCAACCGGAATACCCTCAATTGTAAAATCACTTTTTATCTCGCCGGTCCATAAATTCAACACCTGGTGAATATTCTGAATATCCTTAACCGTTACCGGATTGCCATTCTTTTTAGTTATTTCCAAACCCAGGTTACCTAATTCTACCCGGTGCACATTCTGCCTGAACCATAGCGTTGCATCCTTCCCGCGCAAAGGCTCTTTATTTTCAACAACATAGCTCACTTTACGGCCCTGCTGATTATAATATTTATAAGTTTCTGACAATTTATAGCCCGACGTATCCTTAAACGAGTCCCACCCCCATTGTGATAAGGTACCCAAAGGAACTCCTTTTTGATACGCTTCCGGGAAAGTTTGCAAACCCGTAGCATCAACCGTAAAAGCAAAGGCCCCATTACCAACCGATAGTGATGATAACGAATCAATCTTTTTAACCACAACATTATGCCTGCTTACCACAGCCATTCTGTTAATGGGCTTTTGTGCAAAAGCCTGCCCTGTAAAAAGGGCAGGCAACACAATTATTAACCAATTTTTAACCGTATTATTTTTATACATGTGTAGTACCAAGCTATTTCTTAATTCCTTTATTTGCCAACTCATTTAAATATCTTTCCAGGTTACTGTAACCATCTTTGCCAATAACTTGTGCATCACTACCCTTTTTAGGGTCAAGTTTGTGGCTAATTTCCCAATCATCCGCTATTCCGTCACCGTCGGTATCTTTTGGTGCAGTACCGGCAGCCATTTCACCCTGTCCACCCGCATCGGCTTCGGTTTTGAATATCTTACCTTCTTTACCTATTGTTTTTAGATAACCAATAATGCGGGTATCAACAGCATCACGATTGATAGATGCCCCCGCTTCCTTCATTACTTTCTGATAAGCAATAACGGCTTCGTCAATCTTAACATTGCCTTTAAAGTTAGGTTCTTTCATTAGCGTAGCACCTTTAACCGAATTTGAATCAACCAAAATAGCCGGCTTAACTTTCTTGCTTACAAAATCCGAATCAGATACCCTACGACCATTTAACACGCCATCCTTATCCATATCCACATAATTGCCTTTGTGATAAACATGATCTGTAGAAGTGAACATCCCCAAAAACGCATGCCCAGAGTTTGGCCCGGCTATAAAGTAATTACCAATCACATCCTGAAAATGATCGGCGCCTGAATGCCCGCCAACTAAACCATTAACGCCCCAGTTATAAATAACATTGTTTACAAACTCAATACCCGCTTTAGCTTTAGGATTACGGCTGTGATTATCTATCCATAAACAATGATGTACCGTAACATTATGCGGATCTTCGAACAAAGCCCCAAAACGTTGCGGGTCGATAGGCTCGCCAATTAAACAATATTGTAAAGTAATGTTGGTTGTACCCTTAATGTGGAAATTATCCCAACGCCCCCATTCAACGGTAACGTGATCAAATATTACATCGGTAGCATTATCAGCAACAACGGTACAAGCTCCCCTTGGCATAGTTATGCTTCCACGGAAACGCATATATCTAACGATGTCATTGGTTGAAAAGCCAACCTTGTTACCATAAATTACTATACCATTACCCGGCGCAGTTTGCCCGGCAATGGTGACTTTTGGAGCAACAAGTATCCCCTCTTTGATCTTGATCACACCGCCCAGGTCAAATACCACAGTACGATCCGCTTTACTAACCGCATCTCTAAAAGAACCTTCACCGGTATCATTCAAATTTGTAACGTGGTAAATAGTGCCGCCCCGGCCACCGGTAGCAAACCGGCCAAATCCCTCAGCACCCGGAAAGGCCAATTGCTGAGCATGTGTTAAAACTGCAAAACCACTAAAACATAGTGTTAGATAGATACTTTTAAGCATTAGTATAATTTTATTATTAAATGTTTAGATGTGTTGTATGATGTGTTAATTGCTATTTTAAGTACCTTATAATTATTTTCATTTTTAGTAGTACGATCTAACAAGCCATCAATAGTCATTAGCCTATATATTTATCTACTCGTTCTAACCTTCAATATCAATTAATGACAAGAGTATTATTCATTTAAGTCCCGCCAGCAACTACCATTTAAATGGTAAATACCAATTTGCCTTGTTAGATAAGCGTGCACGCACCGTAGCAGCATCAGGGCTACCTGTAGCATCAAATTTGGCACCTATTTTATTAGCCAGGTAATTTGGATCAGTTCCGTATCTTTTCAAAGCAATACGCAACAGATCAGCCCAGCGATAGCCTTCATATGCCAATTCGAGGCCATCTTCGTCAATAATTTTATTTTCAGTATCAGTAACCAGGTTGGCCGGATCAAATGTTACTTTAGCATCAACCGCCCGGCCTCTTATCCCAATACTACGGTACCATGGCCCATTTATACCACCGGTAGGCTTTACGGGGTTAAAATTAAACGGATAAACATCAGGGGCGCCATTATATTGGTTAGGTTGCCCGTTTAACCCGGTATACACACCATCATTGATCAATACACCCGCTAACATGCTACGGCCCAATTGGTTTATGGCTTCGGCATAACGCAAATGCAATGCGCCGGCCCTATACATTACCAATATACCTGTAGTGGTACTTAATGGCAATAAAGGGTTATAAGTAGCCAGGTATTTACCAACTTCAACTTTGCCGCCGGTTATCCGGTACGATGCATTTAAACCACGGCGATCACTCAAACCACCATCGCTACGCACCTGGTTATCCCAATTATTAATAGCCAATGCTGATGGCTTAAGCAGGTATGATGATGTTGACGAGAACAGCGGAATAAACGGATTGGTATTATAAGTTTGATCTAACGGTAATGTCCACATCCGCTCACGGTTAGTCTCAGGCTCGGCTAATGGATTATAAAAGATAGACATCCACGGATTTATTGTGCCTATGGTTAATAGCGTATTACGCCCGCTATTGTCATTAGTTACCCGATAAGTATCATATAATTGGATATCATAATCAACACTGTTAGTTAGCGTACCGGCCGTTTCCATAACATCTTTATAGTAACTCGCGGCAGCCAGATAATTACCTTTCCAAAGATTCAGATCGCCTAAAAAGCTTCTTTTATGAATAAAGAATTTAAAAACACCATCTTTTAATACGTAAGTACCAGAAGGAAGCAACAATGTAGGGCTTGTTACCGATGTGTTTTGAGTAAGATAAGGTTTAGGTATAGCCTCGGTAAAAGCGATTAGTTTATCCAATAACTGGTCAAAAGTAATTTTAGGAAACTGTGCTTCGTTATTCAGATCATTTACCGTACTAACCGGCTCGGTAATGTAAGGTATATTGCCATAATGGATACCCAATTGCAAGTACAACCAGCAGCGTAAAACACCAATATCACTATAACGTTGGTAATATTGATTATCATCCAACAGCTTATTATTGTGCATGATGGTGAAATTTTTCAATGCATCATTACAGCTATTAATTACTTTGTAAAACGGTCTCGGGTCGGCATACGGGTTGTCTGACGTAACATTGTGTACATTTAACTGCTTCAAATAATTGTTAGCATTTGGTGTAATATCCAGCAAATCGCCACGCAACTCATTCAATATAATGTACCTATCGGCCAAACCTATAAACTGGCCATATATACCTAATACTGCCGCATCGGCATCGTAAACATTTTGGTAAACCTGGCTGCCTGTTAACGAGTCTTCGGGTTGTATATCATACATTTTTTTGCACGATGCTAAGCTGATGCATATCACCAACAAAAATGCTTTTTTAATTAACCCGGATAAATTCCTATTCATATATACTAAATTTCGTGTTCTGTTATTGTTAATTACAAGCCTATACGCACACCTAACTGCATTGAAGTAACCATAGGTTCAAGTCCGATATCAACACCGCGCGAAAATGCACTGCCTAATGCACTAAACTCTGGGTCGTACCCTAAATATTTGGTAACCGTAAACAAATTATTCCCGGTAGCATAAACCGTTGCCGACCGCAGGAAATTACCTTTAAGTGGCACGTTGTAGCTTAATGATAATGTTCTTAAACGCAGGTAAGAGCCATTCTCTATCCAACGATCAGAGAAGCGCGAGTTTGCACCAGGGTCACCGTATGATGCACGGGGCACATCGGTTACCTGCCCGTCAACCCTCCAGCGGTTAACCACAGCCAGAGTTTGGTTTCGCACGTCAGATAATGATTCCAGGTTAGCGCGTGTACTGTTATAAATATCGTTACCCAAACTAAAAGCGAACATCGCGTCAAGCGACCATCTTTTATACGTGATCCTGTTACTATAAGCGCCTATCAAATCCGGATTAGGGTCGCCAATAACCTGCCTGTCTTTCTCATCAATCACCTTATCGCCATTGGTATCAACAAACCTTACATCGCCACCCTGAAATGCCGCTGTGTAACCCGAGGCCAGTTTATTGGTTAAACCCGAGGCCGAAGCTTCGGCATTACTGATATATATACCATTGGTTTTATAGCCATAAAATAAATTAGCAGCCTGGCCAACCTGTGTTATAAAAGTGGCACCGCCGTAGCTTGATATAAAGCTATTACCATCGGGCAAAGTGGTTACTTTGTTACGGTTAGCAGATAGGTTTAAACCCATATCCCACTTAAAAGCAGCTTTGTTAATTACCCTTCCGGTGATATCAAGCTCAATGCCATTGTTGCGCATACCACCGCTATTGGTAATGGCATAATTAAAGCCGGTACCGGTATTGGCATATTGATAGATCAGCATTTTTGATACCTTATCGTTATAAACATCAACACTTACATTTAAGCGGCCATTCATAAAACCTGCATCTAAACCAACATTCAATTTGGCTACTCCCTCCCATTGAACACCTGGGTTACCAATTCCACTTGGCACTAATCCTTGCCTGCTTAAAAAGTTTTGCGAAGTGTATAAACTTTTTGAATTATAATTACCTATATCATCATTACCAACCAAGCCGTAGCTTGCGCGAAGTTTTAACAGTTCGATAAGGTGGTTATCGGCCATAAATATCTCTGATGATACCAACCACGATGCCGCCACCGATGGTAATACCGCATACTTGGCACCATTAATTCCTAAAGCGCCTGATATTTCCGGACCAAATCTAGATGAGCCATCAACCGCAAGGTTAAAAGACAGGAAATACTTGTTCATGGCATTATAATCAACATTGGCGTAAGTATTTAACCAATTCCATTTACCTAAGCTACCGCCAACTATACGCGTTGCGTTGTTTGCGCCTCCTAAACTCACAAAGTCATCACTGGCCGTATTAAAGCCATATCCATAGTCCGATTCACTATCGCTCCGGTTATACCTGAAACCAACATTAGCCGCTACCTGGTTTGATTTATTAAACTCATGATTATACTGTAAACGGGTATCGGTATACAAGCTAAACAAACGTTGTACATTGGCAAACGATACATCGTTAGCTACAAATGAACTGTAAGTAATTGGCGCTATGCCGTTTGACGGATAAAAGCCATTTTCACGTACTTTATCATAAGTTAAGCCCCCAATAGTTTTAAGTGCGAATTCCTTGTTAAACTGGTAATCAAACGCAACTGAGCCAACAAACCTGTAATTACGATTAAGTTCCTGGATCTTATTAGCAGCCGCAATTGGGTTGCTTACACCAAACGTATCGGCTTTTGCAATATTGGGGGATTGTATACCCGTACCGGATATCTGATAAGGAAACATGAACGGAGCTTTAATCAAACTCAGATACAATGGATTGGTATTATAAGCCTGCCCCTGATCGCGCAGATTTTGCTCACTCTTTGCAAATGCCAGGTTTACTCTGGAAGTTAATTTCCGCGACAGGTTAAGAGTAGCGTTAAATCTTGATTCGTAACGGGTTAAATTGGTATTATTAGTTAATCCATGGTTACCCAGATAGCCTACAGATAAGGCATAAGTAGCAATATTATCCCCACCGGTAACTTTCATATAGTAATTTTGGCTCGCGCTGCTTCCCATTACCTGTTTTTGCCAATCAGTATTTTGATGATAGGTATAGTAATTAGGATTTGGATTATCATTAAAGTAAGGTTGCGCCTGTATTTGTGCATCTGTTACCCCCGGGATAGTTTTCAATACATCGGCCAAATAAATTCTGTAATTATCGGCTCCCATCACCGGCAAGCTTTTTACGCTCGCGTTTATACCACCATAGGCGGCAAAATCAAGTCGCGTGGCTACATCTTTTGCACGGCCTGTTGTAATTAATATTACGCCGTTACCACCGCGTGTTCCATAGGTTGAATTTCCATCTTTAATCACAGTAATGTTATCAATATCTTTCAGATCGATATCAGCAAAGTGATTGGTTACGTGACCTGCTATAATTGATTTCGCATAATTGTTATTATCGTAAATAATACCATCAACCACTATTAAAGGTTGTGTGGTGGCATATAGCGAGTTGTATCCCCTCAATAACATATCGGCACCAATATCCGGCGTGCCCGAGCGTCTTACCACATCAAGGCCAGCAACACGGCCTTGCAAATAAGAGTCTGGAGTTTCCAAAGCTCTGTTCCATGTTCCCTGAGTGTTAATTGATGTTACCGCGAAAGGAACCTGATTTTTAGGCACAACAGAGTATGGCAGCGTAGTTAAATCATATTGTGATACATATCCTTCTTCAAACAAACTTATGTTAACACTGGATTTTCCTTTCAAGGCAACAACCTTACGTTGATAGCCCGGGCCAGAAACCGTAATAACCGCATCATAATTGGTCACATTAATTTTAAACTGCCCTTTATCATCTGTTAAAGCAGCAGAATATCCTCCTACGCTAATGCTGATGCCGGCTAATGGTTTGCCCGTGGCTCCCTCTTTAACAGTTCCATTAATAACAATTTTGGCTTTAGTTGCTAAACCTATTTTGGTACGGGTTAACGAATCGGCTTGTTGTGCATGCAGTTGCGTTGCCGCGACAGACACCATCAGGCTTTGTAGTAGTAGTATTTTTACCGATTTTGTAAAAAAATGCATATAGGTAATTTATATCAGCGATTAATTAATTGGGACCAGTTTGATGTAATCTAATGAAAGTGCGCTTGGCGTTGTAGCAGTTACCCCTAACGCCGAAACCAAAAATGTGTATAAAGTGCCATAGTTAGCGGCTGTATAAGTACCCAGGTAAACTTCCGCGTAATTGCCTACCAAAACAGGTTGATAACCTAATGTTGTTAAGGGAGTTTCAGCAGCGAAGGGATATCGCCTGGCTGTACCAAAGTCAACCTTCTGGTTAAACGGAGTGGTATAAATATCATTAAGCGCACGATAGTAAACTTTATACTGGGCCGAGTTTGCGGTCACCTTATATCTGTAAAAATAAAGTGGATCTGGTGATGATGTAATGCTGGCCGATTGTATATCAGTAAATCTAACATTCAATGGATCTTTCTTGATCTTAATAGTTGGCGATGATGGCGTACGCAATGAATCTGGAAATTCACCTTGTATTAATATATCAGGTATTTTATTACTGAATAGCTTATACCCAATACTATTAACCACAAAGGCAACACCATTACTTAACTTTTGAGTTTGTATAATGGCGCTTTTATCCAGGTGTATTTTAATACCCGATGTAGTAATCATGGAATCAGGCAGATTATCAGCACTATACACATGATTCACAACCAGATCTTTAAGAATATTGAATTTAGTAAGACTATCAGATATGGTTGCTGATGTGCTAACGTTATAGTATTTACCAATTTTTGCCTTTTCCGCATCAAAAGCTGCATCATTTAATATGATGTATGTAACCAAACTGTCCTCACTACTGATATCAGATACCCGTTGAAAGTAATAGTTTTTAGTTACAGGAAAAGTTGTACCAGCCTGATAAACATTCTTTTTAGTAACCGGGTCGGTATATAACTTAACCCCTTTACTCGTATCAATTTCACTATGAAAAAGACTCTGGATAAACGCGTTTTGTTTGCCCGAAGCAAAATTACTTACCATAAACTCATAAGCGTTTGGCCTGGTTCCTGCGGCTTGGTTTATAGTATGCAAAACACCATTCATTACATAAACATTGCCTGTAACAATATTGGCATCCTCAAACGTGGAACTGGTAAAAATAATGTTCTTCCCACTAAGGGTTCTGATTACTAATGATGGATTTGGTGTAGTTGTAAAGTATTGCTGGTATGAAATATGGTTAGCTACAAATTTTCTCAGTTTGGCGGTATCAGTTAAAATGGTTGGATCAATAGCTTGCATAGCCGTATTGGTTGGCGCCCATACTGTATACGATTTTGTAGATGCCAGTATTTTATCATAACCGGTTTTAACGAGGTAAGTATTAAAGGTACTTAACTCCGGTGTCTTATTGATCTGATCCGCCAACGTAATATTAAGCGCCTCGTTGGTTATTACATCATGATTTTGCCAGGCATTTTTACAGGCAGATAGCGTAGCGCAGGCTGCAAGCAATAAAACGGCACATCGTATTTTTAAATTGATCATCATTTAAATTATTTTTTGTGTTTGCGGGCATAAATCACCCTGCATAACTTTTATTCTATCATTTCACCTACAGTATATTAGCTACACTGTAGGTGATTTTTGTAATTATGGTCTTGGTATTATTGAGCAGTCTGGGTTAAACTTTGGATATTGTTGATCCATTCCAACAGGAATAAATTGTATCATATCCACATTATTGGCTTCCTGATTACCATTAACCGTGGTTAACCTGAACCAGTAGCGGCCTGTTTGTGTAATGGTAACTACCCCCATCAACCTGGCAACTTGCGCGCCTGTTGTACTGGCCATATAGGTTTTAAAACCAATAGCTTCTTCGCCATCCGGATCATCAACGCTCACACCATTAACAGTTTTTTTCAATCCGGGGCGCTTGGTGCCAAAATTCACGGTACGTGCATTTGCCAAAGGCGCTCTATCTGCCGATCCATCAATACCAATTGATGCTGAAGCCTCAGTGGTAGGTGCCGATCCTTGTACCTGTTGGTAATATGCCAACCACACTTTATAGGTTCCACGTATAATTAATGGAGTTCTAAACTCACACCATAACGGGTTGCTACCGCCCAACGGAACACGGTAGGTATCTTTGTTATAACTTGTTTTAGCAACTGTTTGACTTGTGCCATTATAGGCGAATTTTGCTGTTGCTGCCGAAAATTTAACATCAGCAAAGGATGCGGTCTCGGCTGCGGTATAAGTATAAACAGCGCTTTTTTGATACACAGAAGTATTCTTCATGATATCAGGCAATTGCTGTACATCAAAATAAACCGGGTAAGGGTTCCGTATTTTGATCGCGAAATGTGTAGCCGCATCGTTAACAACACCATTGGTTGCGGTAATGTCACTAAAATCACGAGTTAACACCACACCTGGCTCATGTACTCCATTAAAATCATCATCATTTATCAATACAGTTGTACCCAATAATTTAGCTGTAAGTACCTGGTTAGAAGCCAATGTATTATGTGCACTTGCAACAATTATATCTGCCAGGTATTTGGCATCATATAGAATATGATAGTCCATAAACAGGTGCAAACTATCTGTAACCGATTTAGGGTTACCTGTATTTGAGTATTTGGCTTTCAAAGCGGCATAGCTTGTAATACCTGCGGCTTTAAACACATCATCGCTTTCGGCTATAGCAGTTAAAAAGGCCCGGCCAGCAATTGGGTTTGCCGTTGGCGCATAATTTAAACTATCATACAAAGTAGTTTCTTTTAACGCCTGGGTAAATATGCTGTATTTAGGATTTGCCTCAATGGTTTTTGCTACTGTAAGGGCCGTAGGTATCAAAACATGATCAATTACATGAATAATACCATTACCTACCGAAATATTAGGTTGTGTAATATTAGCCTGCCTGTTTACCGTAATTTGGGTAATACCATTAGTATTATTTGCCAGTGTTGTTAAAAATTGGCCATACATGGTTAATGTTGGCAGTTTACCATCAGTAAATCTGGATGTTGGCACCGAATCTGCAAGTAAATGAAACCTTACAAAATCTTTCCATGCGGCCGCGCTAACGTCTTCAACATTAGCCTTTCCAAGTGTAGTCAGATATGCTTTTATCGCATCGTCTGTTGGTGCAAACATGGTGTATGATCCATACGCTTTCAAAAACGAAGCTGTTTCTGATATACTCAACACCTTACTTAATAATGAAAACTTCTCGGGATATTTACCCAAATATTGGGTAATATTCACCGTATCCGATGTTGTATGCTGGATAGATTCTCTCACACAACCCCATAAACCCAATACCAGCATAGCCGATATCAGCGTAAATGATAGTTTGGTTTTTAATTTCTGTTCCATAATTACTGGTTTAATAAATGGGTTATTGATAAAATGAGTTTTGAACTAATAGGCTATTGTTTTGTATTTCTTTGGTATATATAGGTAAGTAATGACTGCGTATATCTTTATATTTATTAATTACCGACTGTTGCTTATCAGGCTGCGCGCTTGCCGAAACAATATTTAACAGAATATTAATATTGGCGTAGTTGTTTCGTTTGGCATTACGAAGAATATCAAACCATCTTTTCCCTTCAAAAGCAAACTCACGGGCGCGTTCGTTAAATATGTAATTTGATACATCAAGTGTAATTGTTGGATCGGGCACATTGATAGAGGTGTTACCAACAACAGCAAGCGCATGTCGTGCAGTTCTAATCTGGTTAACAATATTGATCGCGGCCGTTGAATTAGTCACATTGCCTGGTGATAACCAGGTTAGTGCCTCAGCTTTCATCAGTAACACATCAGAGTAACGGTATAAAAACCAATGCTGATAAGTTGTGCTTGCCGTAGAGGCTAAGTTAAACTTAAGGATGGCGCCCGTACCTTCAGACATGGATGTATTTGATCCTCTGATATCGTGGTTAAAAGCATCCAATAGATCAGTTCCAAATAAATCTCCGTTAACAACATAATCGGCCGCTTTAAACTCTTTAGGGCTTTTGTTGCCAACAAACATATCATAAAACGGATTGAGCTTTTGCGCGTAAAATTGTAGCTCAAATATACTTTCAACAGAGTTACCAGTAATATAAACACTGTTATACCAGGTAAACTGCCCGGTTAAGGCCGGGAAAATCTGGTAATTGCCCGAGTTAATCACCTTGTTGCAAGCATCAATACAGTTTTGGTAATCTTCGTTCCATAAGTATGCATCAGCAAGTATAGTGTAGGCTGTATATTGGTTTATTCTGCCTTTGTCATCTGCTATATTACCATAAGAAATTACAGTGTTATCAGCGGCATACTTTAAATCAGATATGATTTGAGCATATACTTGTTCTTTAGTGCTTTTAGCCAATGGTTTGATATCGCTGTCGCTGGATGTTGGCTCCAGTTTCAATGGTACTTCTCCAAATGTTCTGTATAAGTAAAAATACATTAATCCCCTTATTCCGCGCGCCTCGCCTATGTAAGCATTTAATGCAGCCTGGGTTAATGTGTTATCATTACCCTTAACGCCTGGGCCATATTTAATTACATTATTACACAAGTTAATGATTTCATAAAAAGCATCCCAGTTGGTAAGCGTGTTGGTAGAAACCAAATCGGTATGCTGCATATCCAGTTCATCGCGGGTTAAAGTACTAAGGGTGGTTGTTGTAGATCCTGCGGCTGCATCGTTGGCAGATACAGTCATATCCCCTCTTAACTCGCCCCATATAAACATGTATTTGGTTAAGGGTAATGAAGCCCCGTCAAGCATTGAAGCATAACAGCCTGATACCGCGGCATCCAATTGTTCTTTGGTTTTCCAGTAGTCCTGTTTCACCAGGCCATCCTGTGGTTTCAGGTCTAACCATTTGTTGCACGAAGACGATGCCCCGGCCAACAACAAGGTAACCAGCAACAAGGCCCTATATCTTATATTATTGATCATCTTACTATTCATCTTATTAAAATCCTACGGTTAAACCAAATGTGTAAGTTATTGACGGTGGCGTTAAGCCGCCATCAGTAGGGAAACTAAAAGGTGTATTATCTCCCTGGGTTGATACATCCGGATTTTGGCCGGTATAGTTTGTAAGCGTTAACAGGTTTTGGCCGGTTAAATACATACTCAGGCTATTCATTTTTAGCTTTTGTAGAAACGATTTCGGGAAATTATACCGCACAGTAACAGCGCTTAATTTCACAAAAGAACCTTCTTCTACATAACGGTCAGAACCTAACCAATTGTAACCTACACCAAGTAAAGCACGGGGTATATCAGTAACATCACCCGGGTTTCTCCAGCGCCTCAATACTGCGGTGCTTTGGTTGTTAACCCCATACATATTAGTAGTGGTAATTTTAACATTATTAATAACCTGGTATCCCCAACGGTAACTGAAAAACGCGGAGATTTTAAGTGCCCCCATGAAGGTAATGTTCGGACCAAAACCACCTGTAAACTTAGGTACGCCATTACCCAGATAAACCAGATCGCGATAATCAATATTACCATCTTTGTTTATGTCTTCATACACCGCATCACCCGGCTGAAAAGTGTAGTTTATTGCGGGATAATTATATCGCATATATACCTTGTTGCCATTGGCATCGGATATTTGTTTACCAGCGTCGTCAAGTGCAATGGTGGCATCTTTATCTTTGTAAACTCCTTTATATTTAAATCCATAGAAAGAGCCAAACGGGTTACCTACCAATAAAAACGATTTAAATTTGCCTAGTCCGGGCACACCCAAAGAACTTTCGCGCGGATAAAAATCAGATACCGAAGTTAACTTATTACCGTTTTGTGCGATATTAAAATCAAAGCCCACAATCCAGTTTTTAGTTTTGATAGGTATGGTATTAAGACCCAGCTCCCATCCGCTATTTTGTAGTGTACCAATGTTTAATCCGATAGTGTTATAGCCAGAAATATTTGCAACACTCAAATCTTTGAAAAACAGATCTTTAGTTGTGTTTTGATAAAACTCTACATCGGCTTTAATACGCGAATTGAATATGCCTAAATTAAATCCTACGTTTTTCCCTATTACTGTTTGCCATTTTAAGTTACTCAACTCAACCTTATCGGGCACTACAGATGCCCTGCCATTATATGACCAGCCCAAAGGCGTATAAGTACCATAATAGCTGCCATCCGGAGCTTGCCCTGCTTCACCATAGCTTAATCTTAAGCTTAACTCATTCAAAAAAGTCAGTTTCTTTAAAAAGGGCTCACCTGATATACGCCACCTTCCGGCAATGCCCGGAAACAATCCATAACGGTTATTCGGTCCAAATTTAGAATTACCATCTAAACGGGCGTTTAAACTCAAAATATAACGGTCAAGTAAAACATACTGTCCTTGTATCACAGCCCCAAAATTGCGGCTTTCGCCCTGGCTTGAGCTTAAGCCTAAACTATTAATGCCCGGGCTTGATGGATCTTGCAAAAACGCAGAGGCTGTTCTGCCGGTTGTAGCATTATACGATGCTGAGTTTGAATCTTCGGTTTGTAACGAGAGTAATGCCTGTAACGAATGTTTCTCTCCTAATTGCGGGGTGTATATAAAATTTACCTTAGATTGTACATTGTACGAATCCCCATCATTATCACTGGCCAGGTTAACCGAGTTATCTGTACTTATTTTCCCGGTTGCTATTTGAGGTAAAAATGTTTTTGATTTAAGGTTATTGATGTCAAATTGCAAATCTACAGTTGAAACTAATAAGGATGGTAAAATATCATACTGAATGTTGAACCTGGGGGTAATACGTTCACCGGATAAGTGACTTAAACCTGTGTTGGCTAATGCTAACGGATTGTAGGTATCCGGATAGCTACCCTGTATGTTTGATGTTGGTGAAAAATATGCCGATGTTTTGTTTCCATACTCATCATATAAGTAAGGCGACATATTAGGCATTTTATTATAAGCAACAGTCCTCAACGATTTATCATAATTCAATGTATTGTTAACATGCGTATAGGTTAAGTCTGTACGAAAACGCAAGCGGCTTGATACCGTATAATCCAGATTTATTTTTGTTGTGATACGTGTAAGATCGGTACCCAAGGTTGTACCGGTTTGATTAAGGTAGCCGAAGGATGCATAGTATTTTGCTTTTTCGCCACCACCGCTCATTGATATGTTATGATCTTGAGTAAAGCCCTTGCGGGTGATGAGCTCTAACCAATTTGTGTTTTGGCCATAGTTGTAATAATAAAATGCGTCTGACGGGTCGTACTGAAATGCTTTGTTTTGACCGGCGTTACCCAAAAAATCTAAAGGAGCACCTGTCGCATTCATAAATTCTTCCGGTATCAATGTAGCATAGCTATTTCCATCCAACATCGGAATCCCTTTAGGCTGAACAGACATGGAAGCCTTCAAATTATAGTTTATGATAGGGCTACCAGTTATACCACGCTTGGTGTTGATCAACAATACGCCATTAGCGGCCTTGGAACCCCATACCGCTGTTGAAGCGGCATCTTTTAATACCGTAATATCTTTAATATCCGAGGGTGAAATATTTAGCAATTGCGCATAACCCACATCATCGGCGGTACCAAAATTAAAATCGGGCGGAATAGTGGTTTCATAAGGTAATCCATCCAAAACAATCAATGGCTCGGCACTGCCTGTTATTGATGCCGTACCCCTGATTCGGATTGACATACCAGCACCCGGATCGCCCGATGTAGCACCAAAGTCAACACCTGGTAAACGCCCGGCTAAAGCCTGGTCAATAGATGTTACGGCAAGTTCTTCAAGATCTTTAGCATTAATGGTTGACGATGCCATGGTAGAGTTGCGTGCATCGATATTTAAGCCGGTACCATTGCTCACAGTTCTGTTGCCAGTTATAGCTACCTCCGTCATTTGGTTAGCGTTGGCTTCTAACTGCACATTGATAATCCTACGTTCGCCAACAGCCTTGGTTAAAAAAGTTTTGTAGCCTATAAATGAAACCGATATCTGGTTGGTGATTTTTGAAACCTTAATGGCAAAATTACCATCAATATCTGTTGATACACCCGTTACGGTACGGTTATTATTATCAAGCTCAACAACTGATGCGCCTATGATGGATTGTTTGTCTTTTTTATCTATAACCCGGCCACGTATTGTTGTAGTTTGCTGTGCCTGGCTTTGAGTTTGGGCTTTAACTGGTTGTAAACCAATTAAAGTTCCAATCATCAATAAATAAAAACTTTTTAGTAAAAGTGTTTTCATATATATATTATTCGGAATAGGCTTAATTAATAGCTTAAGTAATTATCCATAGACTGGATGATGGCTCGGTTTGATATTTGATTGCTTGTGGCGTCATTAAATACGTTAGCCACCCCACCCTGTCTGTCAGTAACGGTCATCACACCAGGCTGATTGGTAATTAACAAGAATGTGGAAGCACCGCTTTCGTTTTGCAGCATAGTTGTATAATTATCGCCGCGCGTACGCTGATCTACAGGCAACGAAGCACCATTTACTATGTGATACAAAATAAACTTACGAACCAGGTCAATATCCGCTGCTGAAGACGGTGCAGCTGTTGGCAATGCACCGGTTGTTTTATTCCCAGGTAATAATCCTGCTTTAATTGCTTTTGAAATGGCAATGTTGTTTGGTACTAATATGGTATAGCTAACATCAACCCCGGTATTAACCCCGGCAATAGCCTGTGTGGTTTGGTTATACAAAGTTGATGGTGCTGTTGATAGATAATAGTAGAATGACGAATAACTCGCCGGATATTTAGCCGCCAGCTTTTGAATATGGTACCCAACATTGTTGTTAGTGAACGACAACATACCATCAACATAATATGCTGTACCATTTACAGATGTGGCGTCTGTTTTTATTACATTTAAATCAACACCAGCATCAAGTGTGCCGCTGGTTTGCACCTTACCATTATTATATTTGATAAACTCGTGGTTAAGGGATTCCAATATACCCGATCCGCTTAAGCTTGAGGCATCTATGCCGGGGATAACCCCTGTTGCAAACTGGCGGAAAATAACATCGCGATAAACAGCGCTGTGTGAATAACTACCTGATGACGAAGATCTGTAACCCCACGCAGTAGTTGTAGAGCTTGCACTTCCCTCGTTATACCTCCAGCCGTTAGCTGTAAGTACATCATCATTCATCAGGAATATGGTATTTTTAACAATTGGTTGAATAAGCTGAGATTTTATACCTGTACTGGCAAAATTATAGGCTTGTAAAGTTATACTGGTTTTAGGATCAAGGTATTGTACACCAAATACTGTTCTAAATACGTTTGCTTGTTGCGATTTTGAAGTACCATAAAAAGTACCATTGCTTAATATTTGTTTATCAACTATATCCAACGTTCCCATTGTAGCACCCTCAAGTTGGTAATTTGTTGTAAGGGCAAACTGGCTTGGCCACACATTTGATGGCCACATTAGTGAGTTAATAAAGTCGGCTATTACACTGGCAGGGGCTCCTTTAAAAAACGAATTGCCAAATTTTGATAATATTCTGGCACGGTAGGCATTCAAAGCTGTATTGGTAGGTACAACCATAGTATAACCAGCCGCTTGTGAAGCTGTTAAAGCAGCGGTATAGTTTTCGTTATTCAAACTAAATGCAAGTCTGCCATCATATGATTTAATGTACACCGAATCTGTTGAGCCGGTTGCTACATAATTGGCATGCGTTAACGTTACGCTGGCTCCATAAAAAGCTATCGAATCCATTAATTTTCTAAAATCGCTGTAGTTGGGATTCGTTGCGATGTATTGATCAAAGCTTGGCAACGGTGATATCACTCTATTGATCTCGTGAATGATTCCATTTGATGCTATGATATCTTTATTTACAACACTCGCGCCGCAAACATTAAAACCGGTAAAGGTAGAACCAGGATAAAAAGCTTGATAATCTGTACTACTAATGCTATTAGCTGCTAAAAAAACATCGGTAAAATATGGTATATACTTATTATTGTTATCACCGTCTTTATATTGAAGCACGGTTGATTTTCCATCGGTAGATGTTGTGTTGTTACGATTGGTGTTGATTATTTTAGAGTGCTTTGCATCTCCCTTTTGCTGCACTCCATCATAATATGTGGTTTTACGTTTATAACCCATGTTAGGTATACCACCATCTGTCCCCGAAATTTGATATATGCTTAACTGGTCTTTACGATAACCATTGTATACAAGTGAATATTTAACTATTCCCCGGGCAAGTGTATCACTTATCGCGGCATCACTTGATATCCCTTTATCGGTAAAGTATTTGTTAAAGGCATCATCATTTGGTGCAAATACAGTAAACCATCCAGTTGTGCTCAAGATATCTTTGTATCCGGCTCTGTCAACCAAGTTCAGGTAATGTGTAAAGTTACCTTTAGCTTTTAATGTTTGATAAATAGGATCTCCTAAACCGCTGGGAACTGCGTAATACTCATCAAATTTCTTTTTACAACCTGCAAAAACAAGTACAAGCATTAAAAAAAGAAACGAACGTTGTAAAAATTTAATCATATATTATATAATAAAATAGGTTCAAATAGCTTACAGCTAAATAATGTTTAACAGTTTTTAAACTGTTAAAGGTTTTGCTTATAATAAAAATTGGTTAGAGGTAAGATCAGTAAGCCTTCAAAAAAAACATAAAAAATCACATCGTGTTTATGTGAGTTTGTTTAGTCAGATTTTAATATGCAAGGCTCAACGACAGACCTGTTTATAATTGTTGAGCAAATCTACCCTGAAATACACTTTTTAGTGTTTAAATTTTGGCAAAAGGTTTTTAAAATTTGGTAAAAAGCCTCGTTTACATGCCAAAATCAAATCTTTGGTAAAAGGAGTAGCTAATTATTGTAAACCGCCTTGCAAATTTACATCCTTCTCTTTTTTGAGATATTGAGAAGGTGTGAGGTTATATTTTTCTTTAAAACAGGTACTAAAATATCCTGAACTGCTAAAGCCAATTTTATAAGCTATCTCGGATATATTGTATTCTGCGGCAATCAATAATTGCTCACCACGTTGCAGTCTGATGTCGCGCACAAATTCAACCGGGGCAAGGCCGGTTAAGCTTTTTAGCTTTTTATAAAATGTAGTGCGGCCCAAACCAACAGCTACTGCTACGCTATCAATATTAAATTCAGGATCAGACATGCCCTCTTCCACTATCTTTATTGTCTCTTTAAGCAACTGCTCATCTTTTGATGTGATGAAAATTTCGCCTGGCGATAGTTGCAGAATGCTCCTGTTACCTAATATCGATTCGAACAATTGCTTACGCTGCTTGATCAAGCTTTCCACACAAGCCAAAATAAAATCAGTATGGAATGGCTTGGTGATATAAAAATCAGCACCGTATTTTAATCCTTCAATCTGGTTATCTATGGATGATTTTGCTGTAAGCAGTATTACCGGTATATGGCTGGTTACAATGTTGTTTTTTAATTTATCCAGCATTTGTATACCATCCATGTTAGGCATCATCACATCGCTTATGATCAAATCAGGCAAACTTTCATTTGCAACCCTTAGCCCCTCTACCCCATCTGCTGCTTCAATTATTTTGTATAAAGTTGATAACTGGTTGCACAAAAACCTGCGGAGGTCTGTATTGTCTTCAACTATCAGCACCGTATGGCCATTGCTTTCAATATGTTCTACAATACCAATTTCGGTTTCCGGCTTATCAACATAAAAAGATTGTATAAACTCCGGCACATGTGATGCGTTCACAAAATCAACTTCTTTGCTATTGAAGTGCTCTTTTCCTATTTTAAGTTCCAAACTAAAAGTTGCGCCACCATCAATGTTATTACTTACTTTGATTTTACCATCGTGATTAATGATCAGCTCTTTAGACAGAGCCAACCCAATGCCAGTACCTTTTAAATTATTCCCTTCAGTTTTATCACCTTCATAATAAAGTTCAAAAATCTCAGTTAACTTATCTTTCGGAATGCCGGCGCCCTGATCTATAACATTGATACAGAAAACTTCATCACCCGCGTGATCTATTTCTACTACTATTTTTTTGTTAGCTGGAGTAAATTTGAATGCGTTTGAAAGTAGGTTATAAATTACAATATCCAGCTTTTCTTCATCTATCCAGGCATACAATTCATCAACGTTTGATTGTACTATCAGATCAATATTTTTCTCGTGCGCTATCTCTGTAAAATACTGGCTTATTTGTTTCACCAAAGCCACAATCTCTACTTCCGATACCTTTAACCGCATTTTACCGCTTTGCGCCTTTCTAAAATCCAGCAGTTGATTAATAAAGCGAATCATCCTGTTGGCATTTTTGTTGACCACATTAATATATTCGCGGCCCTTGGGCGATAAATTTTCGGCGCGGGTAATTTCTTCCAACGGACTAACAATCAGTGTAAGCGGAGTTTTCAGCTCATGCGATATATTGGTAAAAAATTGCAATTTAAGCTCAGTCAGCTTTTGCTCAACAACAACCCTGTTGCGTAAACGTATCATGGTAAATATAATGCGCCTGGTGACCTCCAGCAAAGCTATGGCCAATATAAGGTACCCAACATAGGCCCACCAGGTAAGCCATGGCGGCGGTAAAATGGTAATTGTAATAGTTTTTTCGGGTACGTTTTTAAATAAGTCAGAACTCACACTCTTTACCCTGAACACATATTTGCCTGGCGAAAGGTTAGTATAAGTAGCCTGACGTTGATTGCGAACATAGTTCCAATCCTTATCCAGATTATCCAGTTTGTAGGCATATAAAATTTTATGGCTTTCGCGATAATCAAGTACCGTGTAATCTATGCCTATTAAATTCTGATCATAGTTTAATGTGATATGTTCGGTTTGATCTACAGGATACTTTAAAGGTGAACCATCCGCTCCCGGAACAACGGTTTTATTATAGATCTGGATATTTATTAAAGCAATATTAGCTTTATATTTAGCATTATAAACCTTAGCGGGATCAAACGAAACATAACCATTCAAGCATCCCAATATTATCCTTCCGGACCGCGATTTGATACTAGCCGCTTCCGAGAACTTAGTATTGGGCAAGCCGTCAGAATAATCATAATTTTGAAATACGCCAGCTTTTGGATCGTATTTTGACAATCCATTTTCTGTAGTTAACCATAAGCTTCCTTTGTTATCACCTACAATACTGAGGATGATATCATTGGGTAAACCATTTTCGGTTGTAAAGTATTTAAACTTAAATTTATACTTTAAATTGGTTTTTGATATTAATTGCTGCAACCCACCACCAAAGGTGCCAACCCACATTTTCCGGTTTTTGTCTTTATAAATAAATTGCACATCGTTATTACCCAAACTTGTAGCATCGCCCGGAACTTTACGGTAGCGGTAAAAATGATAGGTTTCGGGTGTATCAAAATTGGGGTTAAAAATCACCAATCCATTAGTAGTAGCTACCCATATATTGCCGCTCGCATCTTCTTGCAAATGCCTAACTACATTACACTCGGCAATAGGATAATTTTTAAATGAATTATTACTATTTTTAAAGGTAGCATTATCACCAATACCTTTAACCATCAAATTTATTCCACCACCAAAAGTACCAACCCATACCCTGGCATGGCTATCTTCTAAAACTGAATATATACGTCTATTACTTAAGCTATTAATATCGCGTGGGTTAGTATCGTAATGGGTTAGTTTGTATTTTTCGCTGTTTGTTGGTAGTGGTTCAGCCTTAAACAAGCCACTGCCTTTAGTACCTATCCAAAGTGTACCGCTTTTGCCTTGCGAAATGGTATAAACGCTTCCTAAACCGCCAGGAGGGATATTAGTAAATACATCAGTTAATTCTTTACCATTTTTATATACGTACAAACGGCCGGCTTTGGTACCTATCCATAATTTGCCTGCGTTGTCTTCATAAATTGCGCGTACTTCATTTTCTGTTTTATTCCTCGGATTTTTAACCAATAACTGGTGAGTAAAATTGTCGGGTTGAAATATAGCCCGATAAATTCCCCCCTCGTAACCACTTAACCAAAGTACACCGGTAGCATCTGTATAAATGGCCGTTATAATATTCGAAAACAACTGAGTGGTATTGCCCGGCTCATCATAAAAATAAGCCATATCATCTTTTGCAGCATCATAGTATCCAAACCCACCACCACGCATACTAACCCAAACAATTCCGTTAGCACCATTAAAAACACTATAATTGGTATGTGGCCCGGTAATATTTGAATCTACCTTTTGACTATACTGTTTAAATGAGTTCTTTTTAGGATCGTATTTAATTACACCTTTCTTTTCGGGTTCAATCCATAGCAACCCGGCTTTATCTTCAAATAAAGAATAATAGGTATCTCTTGGGTGTATCCCTGTATAGGTAATATTAAAACTATCAGGATTGATAACCGCTAAACCTTTACCCGAAGTTGAGGCGTACAGCACCTTGCTTTTAGAAAAATACAGCGCATTAATAGCGGCACCATTAGTTATTGCCTTTGTTGTTATAACTCCTGTACTTGTATGATAAACTATAAGGTCACCGCGCGATGTGCCCATATAAATATCCCCCTCATACTCTGCAATACAGGTAAAATTATATTGGGTGCCAAAAAACTCGCTCTTATTCAGTTGTATCTTATGATAGTTACCACCAGTTTTAACCATGCAAAACAAACCGGTTGTGGTACCTATCCATAATCTGTTGGCATTATCTTCAAACAAAAAATTAATAATATTACCACTAATTTTATAGTCTCCTATTCCATCCTTGGCAAACTGCTCAACCCGTGGGTTAGCTAGGGTTTTATCACCAAATGAACACAACAGACCTTGTTTGGTAGTAACCAACCAGGTATCACCATTAGATACCGGTACTATTTTATCTATAATTACTTTACCAAACCGGTTAGGAGCAACGGCATCCGGAATATCTAAAAACTTCTCGGTTCTTTTATCAAAGCGATAAACTTCGTTATCATAAGTTTTCACCCACAGATACCCAAGCTTGTCTTCTATAATGTTTCGTATTTTGTTGTTTTTTAAGCTTGAATTATCACCAGGCCGACCTTTATAGGCAATGAAATTGTGACCATCAAACCTGTTAATACCATCCCAGGTACCAAACCACATAAAACCTTCGCTATCCTTGGTCATGCATAAAACACGATCATGCGATAAGCCGTCTTCGGTAGAGTAATGTTTTAAGTTTGATTTTAACTGTGCAAATGATTCGGATGCAAAAACACCGATTGTAAAGATCAGGGCAAGCCGCTTGAGCAAATTACAACTCATCATTAGTTCAAAAAATACACATTAAAAAGGTTTACATAAGCATAAACGGCATTATTAAACAACCGCTTTGCGTTGTGCAATATCGGGGTTTAATAATAAATATCGTGTATTAAAATGATAATTGTTATCGGTTACATTTTTGTATCAATAACGAAACGAAGGAATGATGTATAAAGCAAAATGAATATTTACCTGCGATTGCCCAACGCATTGAATATCCAGACAGAAAAATTTATACAGAAAGGGAAATTTCTTTGGTCAATATAATTTATAACCATTCATCTTCTTGCTCTTGGTTTACAAAACTTGTGAAGATAAACACAATGAATACAAGGGAAAATACAGCAATAATTTGAAACATAGTAGTATATATTAGGTGTTGTTAATGTTTTACGACTAACAGCAAGTATAAGTTTCAACTATTACGAAAAAAATTAAAGTACTTATATGATTTTATATAACAAACAGTATATGAACAGATTAAAAATATAAATTATTGAGCTATTACTGCTTCATCAACATTCCATCCGCTAAAAACTATCGAAGTTTTATGGTTCTTAAGTTTAGCCAGCGGTGCACTTACAGAAACAGTTAGGGATTGGTGCGGTGCAAGTGAAAAGTAATTAGTCGACCAAAAGGCCGGGCACACCTCTTCCTTATCACTCATTAATTGCGAATTAACAAAAAAAGCAATCTGGTTTGACGGATTGGTAATAGCTATATTCCACTTTTTTTCGGTTGCAACGGCAATAGCTGGAAAAACCTTAAACTGCAATTTGGTGCGTGGCATAGCATCTATATCTAAATACTTATTATCGGGTGCAAGCCAGTAGGTATTTTGCGATATCAACTTCCCTGTTGCATCTTTAATGCTTAACATAATAAAGGCAGTTCCGCTTGTTCTGGGAAATACATAAGCTAACGAAAACAAACCTTTTACCCCTGTGTAGCTCATTTCAAATTTCTCTGCCCTGTGTTCCAATAGTTTACTCTTCACATCATAAACATCAGCATAAGCGGTTAAATTACCAGTACCATAATACGTTCTGTTAATAACAGCTATCGTAGAATCATTTTGATTGAACTGGATGTGTATAGGCTCACAAGCATTTTGCATAAAGTAATAGCCAGCGTTGGGTTGCAGGTACCAATCATAAACCTGCCATATAACACTTGGCAAAGCTGCATTTAGCTTCCAGAGCATCACACCACCTGTTTCATTCAGCTTATGTCCGGCAGCTTCAAATATCCCCTGGTAGCCTACAGCGTTCATCAATTGCATTTTGGTTGAAAAATCTTTAAGATCATTTGGCTTATCATATCTGTCAACCATTTGTTTGTAATACTGATCGTACTTGCCCGCACCAGTTGCAGCATCGTGATATCCCCAGCTATCGTTTAGAGGATAAGGGAGTTTTTGATTCCAGGTTAGATCGGGAATAATTTTTCTTAACGACGAATATGGTGGTTGTGATGGCAAGCCTGTTTCATCTTTAAATACCCATCCCCCATCTTTATCAGCTAATCTATAATACTCTTTCGGATCTTTCCACTCATAAGGCCCGCCACTGTAAACGCCAGATGGCTTATCATCAGGCCATGAACCTTTGAATCCGACAGGGAGCTTAGCAAAGCCTGATGAACTTGAGATAAACGGCCGTGTTCCATCCAGATCAATAATGCTATTGCGCATTACATCATAAAGTTCTTTACGTGCATGTCCTTCGTTACCACCCGTCCAAACCAGCAAGCTTGGGTGGTTGCGTATGCGATATATCGTACTAATCACATTGTTGGTGAATACTTTGCTTTCGAGTGGCCAATCCGGCGATCCTTTAAATTCACCTTGTGTATCGCCGGTTACCCAAAAATCCGACCATACCATTAAGCCATACTTATCCGCAGCATCAAAAAAGGCATCTGGCGGTGTAACTCCCCCACCCCATATTCTTACTAAATTCACGTTGGCGTTCCGGCAAAGGTGTAGCTCGGCATCATAACGGGTTGAATCGCGGTTTACCATCATATCCGGCACCCAGGCACCGCCTACAAGGTTTACTTTTCTACCATTCACATAAAAATCCCTACGGATGGAATTATTCATCATAACAGTACTACTGCCTACGGTACGAATACCAAATACAAAAGACGTATCATCGGCTATACCGCTGGCATTGGTATATTGTATACGTATGCGATACAGATCAGGCTTACCATAATTATTTGGCCACCATAAATGTGGATTTTGCACAAGCAATTGCTTCACATTATCAGCATCCATAAATACGTTGATAGTAGAATCGGCAGGTACAGTTATCTTTTTAGAGAATTCAATAGGCTGCGCGCCCTTAAAGTTTTCGGGCTTAATGGTAAATTTTATTGAACCATAATCCAAAGTTTTGGTATGATTGGAAAGAAACAAACCCAACGACAGTTTGGCCACGTTGGTATTGGGTAAATAGGTTTTAATCTGTGGCCTTCCGATTGTCACTGCACCTGTTGTGCGCAAGTAAACCGGCTGCCATATTCCCATATTTCTATCGCGCACGGGTGGCATCCAATCCCAACCAACAGAGCACAGCATAGTTACATTCTTTCCAATATCACCAGTAGGGCCACCGTTCTCGTAAAATGGGCCAAGCGCCTGCAATTGCTCTTTGGCCGGTAAACCGGGGTAATCGAGCGGATATATTTTAACTGCCAATACGTTTTCTTCCCCTGCTTTAATGTATGGGCTTACCTGCAAATTATGTTCGGCAAACATACCTGCCATTTGGGTTGAATCGGCTATTTGATGCCCATTTAACCACACCGCCGCACGGTAATTAATCCCTTTAAATATCAATTGAAAAACACGTCCTTTATCAGCAGCATCAACTTTAAAAGTAGTGCGGTACCAATAAGGTTTTTTCCAGGGGTTAGCTTTATTTGGTAAATAACTGTACTGACCTAATTTGTATTGCTTGTTAAATTCATCCGATGCATCCGGAATGATCATATTATTTAACCCCTGGTAAGGACTTGGATATACACCATTGGCAACCAAACCAGTTAATACTGTTGAAGGTACTTTAACCGCGTACCATTTACTATCGGAATGGTACGCCCCTGTAGATAACTCTGCCCCTGAATTGGTAACGACCTCAGACGATTGCAGATCAAAATTAACCAGCTTAACCTGCTTGATTTTTCCATTTTGAGCCATTGCCCCTAACGAAATAAAAACAATAGCGATAAAAAGGAAATGGGAAATATGCCTCATAAATTAAATCATTTTAACAGTGGGTTATTTTATCAAATGTGTAATTTTCCTAAGCAGTATTTCTATATCAAATGGTTTCTCTAAAAAATCATTAGCACCGGCTTCCGTAGCCGAACGTTTTAATTCGGGACTGGCAGATATCATAATAACCGGGATATGCTTGGTTTCTTGTTTTTGCTTAAGCACCTTACAAATATCCCTACCATCGTGACCAGGCATCCACACATCCAGCAAAATCAGATCAGGATAATCACTATCCATATTTAAAACGGTATCGCCGGTTAAGGTGCTAACAATATCATATCCTTCATAACTCAGCATTATGTCAATAGCATCAACTATCCCCGGGTCATCATCAGCTATCATTATCTTTTTGCTTTCAGGCATCTTAGCTAATAAATACTTCCATTTTATTTAATAGGTAATGCAAAACAAAAGGTTGAACCTTCGCCTACTTTACTGCTTACCCAAATACGTCCGCCTTCTCGTTTAATAATTTCTGACGAGATGTATAATCCTAATCCCAATCCCGGAAAGGTATGCTGCAGATCTCCGCTTACGCGATAGAATTGTTCAAACACTTTCTCTTGTTGTTGTTTGGTTATACCTATTCCAAAATCCTGAACGCAAAGGCTGACTTCTTTATTCTGCATTGATGTTCGTACGATGATGCTATCCGACTCTGGCGAATATTTGATTGCATTGGTGATCAGGTTTGTTATCACCTGGCTTATACGTTCCCTGTCGGCATATACCATTCCGGCATGTTCTAACTCTTGTATTATGACATGCTTGCCGGCAGTATGTTGCAGATCATCAATCAATTCCTTTATTAGCTGATTGAAATCAAATTCCCTGTCATTAAACTGCAACTTGCCCGAATTGATCTTCGTCACATCTAACAAATCGCCAATTAGGCTGGTAAGCCTGTTTATTTGCGAATCCATTTTGGCTATCATACCTGCCTCTCGTTCGGCACCTTGGTTTTTTAGCATTTTTTCGAGAACCTGGGTATACGCCTTAATGCTGGTTACAGGAGTTTTTAACTCATGACTGGCAACACCTATAAAATCATCTTTTTGTTGTTGCAGATGCTTTTGCTCTGTAATATCAGAACACGAACCTATGTAACCTGTAAAATCCCCCGCATTATTATATTGAGGTTTACCGGTAATTACGCACCAGTGTATTGTACCATCGGAATGATTTAACCTGAATTCAGCCTCATAGAATGCACGATTTGCCAGATCAATCATAAACTTATCTCCAATACGTTGTCTGTCATCTGCATAAATTGCTTTCATCCACTGCTCACCCAAACTGCTGGTAAAATCTACCCCCGACCAATCTATCCAGGTTTGATTTACATAAGTAATATCTCCGCTCTCGTCAGACATCCATAACGCCGTTGGTGCCGCAGTGGTAATGTTACGCAGCAATTGTTCGCTATCGGCAAGCGCTTGCTTGGCTGCAAGCTCAGGCCTTAGGTCACGCATTACTGCGCCTACAGCAATAGGATTACCCGAAACCGGATCATCAATACGGATACAGTTATTGTATACAGGGAATATTTCTTCAGTTTGTAAGTGTTTCACATACATGGTCCCTGCCCAGCGGCCTTTCTGCATTACCTGGGGTAAAACTTCTGCTTCAACAAAAGCCAGGTCTTCGGGTGTGTGCAGCTTGGCTATAGGTGTTTCTAAAACATGTTCCTCGTTTTCAAAACCCAACAAGGCCATACCGGCTTTGTTGATGTATGAATTTGTACCATTGAGATTTAATATGCTCATCAAATCAACACTGTTATCAACCAGTGTGGTAAGTTTGCGCTGCTCTTCTCTAAAATTTCTTTGTTCTGTTATATCAAGCAGGGTGCCTAATATGCGTAACTCTTTCCCATTGTCATCATAAAACACCTTACCCTCAACACGTATCCAATGAACAGAGCCATCCTTCCAGATTACTCTTACTTCATAAAATATCCACCCATTTTTAATAGCGTCCTGATGCGCTTTTATCCGTATCTCATGATCATCTGGGTGCATTGCATTAACAAACTCAGCGCGTGGCACATGTTTATCAAAGCCAAATATCTTATCAAACTGTGGTGTAGTGATCATCTCGCCACCAACCAGATCCAGATCAAATGTACCCAACCCTACAGCATCAACCGCAAGGCGGGCGCGCTCCTCAGCCTCCTTTAACTGATCTTTAGATTTCACCATATCGGTTACATCAATTGCAACTACGATAATACCCGATACCCTGTTATCAAGCTCAATAAGAGGCTCGTATACAAAGTTAAAATATAAGGTTTCCAATACTCCATTACGAACGATGTTAACCTCGGCCTCACTACCATGATAGGCTATACCCGTTTTCAATACCCCTTGCAGCAGGTTGTTAAAAACCTGACTTTCAACTTCAGGCATACCTTCCCATAAGGACCTGTTTTCAAACTCCTCCCGTTTTTTACCAACCAATTCCAGGTAATTATCGTTCACAAGTTCTACAAAAAAATCAGTGCCTTTGAGTATAACTATACCAACAGGTGCCTGCATAAACACCGAGTATAATTGCTGACGTTGATTGCTCAATGCTACCACTCCCGCTTTTTCGCGCTGTGCCAGTTTATAGTTTTCGGTTACGTTATTTGGCGAATGGATAAAATACATGACTTCGCCATGCTCATCTAAAACCGGGGTATTACTTGTTGTCCAATAACGTTCTTCAAATTCATCAGTTCCTGGTATTGGGATATCATACCGGTAATTACTCATGGTATGCGTTTTTTTAGTACTGATGGCTTCTTCAAAACTAAAAATGGTACGCTCTATATTTTGAGACACATTATCAGTAGGATTTGCCGGAAAAGCCGCGAATACCGATTTTCCTACAATAGTTTCGCGCGCACTATTCGTTGATTCCAGATAGGCTTGGTTGACATCTAAAATGGTATAAAAAGGAGCATCTGTACTCATAATCAGTTGAGCCGAAGGGTTGTTATAAAAAACATCCCGGTATCCTCCATGTGGAACCTCAAAAATACTGTGATTCATTTAGATGTATAGTTGCTTTAGTATTTACGATTTAGTTATGTAACCAGTATTCCAGTACTTAATGTTTTTTCAAAATAAGTAAATGTGATCCTAAATTATAAATTATTTCGATGTAAAATCAATATTGAGTTTAGGGTAGATAATAATGTCAAATTAAACCGTTAATGTAATATTTTAAGTGCTTAGCGTAATAATTACTTTAATTTGGCATATAACTAATATCTTAGTATTTGTGATAAAACATCTGCTCCTATTGCCTTTATTGTTTTTTCCGTTGTTGCTAAAAATGCAGTCGGATACCGTAACAAGCAAAATCAACAAGATACCATATAAACATGTTGATGTATTGGCAAGGTTTCCGCAGGGCGATTTCAAAACTTACATTTCCAATAATCTAAAAACCAATCATACTTTCGAGAATAGCATTAAAGGACAGATAATTCTGTTGATGAGTATTGGACCCGATGGCGACATAGTACAGGTTAAGATATTAAAGAGCCTATCACCCAAAATAGATCCCGAAGTTGTAAAAGTGATAAATGCATCTCCAAAATGGGAATCAGCCTCCTTAAACGGGCAAAAAGTAAGTATGGATATGGTGCTGAATATAGATATCGCTATTACTGGTACTAAAAAAGCTGTTGAACAAACAAAGGTGATAAAGACTGCCGTTGCCAATATCTCTAAACCAATTTACGCTATGGCTAAGCCATCGGTTATAAAACCAGCAACAACACCATCTGTTAAAAAAGCTCCGGTTGTTGCTGTAAAGAAACCAGAGATACCTCCTGTTAAAAAACCTCTCCCCCCGGTGCGTAAAAAACCAGCTCCTATTATAGCAAAAAAGGTTATTCCGCCTGTTGTTAAAAAACCAGCACCTGTTATTGTTAAAAAAGTGGAACCGCCAGTAATTAAAAAAACGCCTCCCGTTATAACTAAAAAGATTGTTCAACCTATTGTTAAAAAGCCCACTCCGGTTATTGCTAAGAAAGTTGAACCACCAGTTATTAAAAAAGCTCCTCCCATAATAGCCAAAAAGGTTGAAAAACCAATTGCTAAAAAATCAATACCCGCTGTTATTAAACAACCCATAATAGCCAGCCAACCAGCACCTGTTAAAAAACGAAAACGGGTGGTAATTAAGCAAGATCTGTTTAACCCCAACGCTAATACTGCCTCGTTTATTGGTGGCGATAAAGCCTTAGCTCAATATCTTGGAGAGAATATCGCCTATCCTGATAAAGCAAAAAAAGCCGGGATTGAAGGCCGTGTTGTATTATCATTTGTTGTTGAAGAAGATGGCACGGTTGACGATGTAGAAGTAGTAAGCTCCCCATCCGAAGATCTGAGCCAGGAAGCTATCCGGGTAATGCTCGCATCACCAAAATGGAAACCAGGCCAACAAAATGGAATATTGGTACCGGTATCATTCATTATTCCCATTAAATTTAGCCTAACCGGAAAACAAACTAATTAGACCTTTTGTACGTTATATAACCATGATTAAACACGCATTCATATTACTCGCATTACTGCTCCCATTTGCTTTAAAAGCTCAAAAAGTGACAGTTACCAAAGTAAGCTCTTCAAAAGTAAACGCAAAAGCCATTGATGTAGAACCCAGCTTTCCGGGCGGAACAAAGGCGTTTTATAAGTACATATCCAAAAATATAGCCTACGAAAAGGATGCCAAAGTAACCGATATGCAGGGCACGGTAACAGTAAGTATGGCTATAGAAACCGATGGTAGTATCACAGAAGCCCAAATTACAAGCGGCGTATCAGACATTGTAGACCGCGAAGTGCTCCGTGTTATCAACGCATCTCCCAAATGGAAACCCGGTATGCAGCACGGCTCGCCCATCAAGGTACGATACACCTTCAAAATTCAATTAAGCAACACTTAAATAACCGCAATAACCCGGTTAACCTCATAAAAAAAGCCCTGTTCAAATAATGAACAGGGCTTTTCTATTATAAATTTTGCTAATTAAGCTTCTTCTTCTGTATCAGCAGCAGGTTTTGCTTTTGGAGCTTTAGGTGCTTTTGGAGCTTTAGCTACCGGCGCTTCTTCAGCAACTTCTGCAACCGGGGCAGCTTCTACTTTCTTAGTTTCCTTTTTTGCAACTGGTGCAGGTGCAGCATCCTCAGCTACCGCAGCAACCTGGAAAGGAATAACTGAAACATATGAACGGTTATCAGCTTTCTTTTTGAAAACTACCTCACCATCAATTAAAGCAAATAATGTGTGATCTTTACCTAAACCAACGTTTTTATCAGGGTTGTGTTTAGTACCACGCTGACGAACGATTATATTACCGGCAATTGCTGGCTGACCGCCAAAAATTTTAATACCTAAACGCTTGCTATGACTTTCGCGACCGTTTCTGGAACTACCGGCTCCTTTTTTGTGTGCCATTTTTTAATATTTTTATGATTCGCCTAAAGGGCTTATCGATTGTGTAACCTTAAATTATAACGAAATACCTGTGATCTCGATCTTGGTGAATTGTTGACGGTGACCGTTTTTCTTTTTGTAACCTTTTCTTCTTTTCTTTTTGAAGATGATCACTTTATCACCCTTTAAATGAGACACGATCTTAGCCGAAACTTTAGCGCCTTTCAAATCAGTACCTAATTTGAATTTTCCTTCGTTTTCTGCTAACAATACCTGGTCAAATTCAATACTAGCGCCCTCATCACCTTGTAATCTGTGTACAAAGATCTGCTGGTCTTTAGCAACTTTAAATTGCTGTCCGGCTATACTTACTATTGCGTACATTGTTAATTATTTGTTTGTTTAAAATGAGGTGCAAATATAGGCTTTTACTTTATAAATAGCAACACTCTATTATTATTTGTTTATCAGGCAAAATATAAAAATCCGAAATCGCAATTCCAAAACCACAATGGCGTTACCTTCGGCCCAGGCTATCCGTTCATACTACACAGGCCTTAATCACGGGCCGGTATCCACTCCTATCCTTAACGCAAAAAAATCTTTATTCCCGATTCTTGCTTCTCAATTCTAAACCCTACCCTCTCTTATCCGCCTCTTCCAGCTTTTTTTGTATCTCTTTGATCAAACGCTGCGCGGCATCAATTAATTTAGGATCGCCCTCAAAAGCAGCATCAAACAATACCCGCTTGCTTTTACGCTTGTATTTAAATTCAATATAATAATGCGGAGCCTTAGCATCCTTACGCACACTGGTATCGTTAACCATATTCGTCGGAAAATCCCAAAAACCCAGATCAGCAGCTTTACGGTGTAAATACAGCAAATCATCTTTATTTAGTTTCAAATGCCCTTTAATTAACGAATCACGGGTGTTCAGATATTCATAATCCATCGTTTTTGAATTATATTTATTAACTAAACTATCGCCGGTACCATAATTAAAAACGATCGAATCAAACTCCGAAAACTTATACGGCGCATTTTTGATCATCATCCCATAATAATAAAAGCAATAAAGCATAAATGGCACTACAATGCTCAACAATAAAAATATCTTCTTCTTTCCGTTACTCATGTTGTTATTTAAAAGTCCAAAAGTAGAAAAATCAAAATCAAATCATCTAATAATAAAGTAAAACGTGGTTTTTTACGTCTCCATGAAATAAACACTACATTCAATCATTATCATTGCAACACAATTCAATTAACATGTCAAACACATTCGATACCATCGCTTCCATCATAAAAAATCGCCGTACAACAAAGCCGCCCGAAATGAACGGCCAAAAAATACCCGATGAGCAAATAACCGCACTGCTTGAATTAGCCGACTGGGCGCCAACCCATGCCAATACCGAACCCTGGAATTTCATCGTATACGCGCAACCAAAACTATTTGGCCAGCAACACGCCGAACTATATAAAGCCAATACACCGGCCAATGAGTATATGCAAATGACCTACGAAAAGCTACTCAACATGCCTAACAAAGCATCACACGTTATACTTTGCACTATGCAGCGTAAACCATTAACACGCATACCAGTACTCGAAGAAATTGCCGCCACAGCTTGTGCCATGCAAAACATACTATTAGGCGCTACAGCATTGGGGTTAGCCTCCTACTGGGGATCAGGCGGCATGATACACAGCCCGGCCATGAAACAATACTTAGGCTTAGGTGAGGATGATGTAGTATTAGGCGCGCTCTACCTCGGCTATTCCGATACCAAACCAACCGGCAAACGCAACATACCATTGAGCGAAAAAGTAACCTGGGTTAAGTAAATCGGATAATAACCGCGATAACAAATTATGGGTATATATGGGTGTTTTCATATTGCATATCCCGTGCGTCATTGTGTTACAATCTCTACAAAGCACATTCGACCGAGCCTATTGAACCAATAACCACAATAACAAATTATGGGTATATATGGGTATTTTCAAGAGGTCCTGATTCTTGTTCTTACCTCAATTATTTCATCCCCACAGCAGCCTTAAACGGCGCATAGTTAATAAAAGCGTTATAGATCACATCATGCCCTCTATCATTGGGGTGTACACCATCGCCGCAATTATAAATCAACTTGTAGCTCCATTGGCTATCACCTAACTGATTGAGATAATCGATCACATGGCCAGGGAAGGTTTTAGCAAGCAGTGTAGTAAAATTGCGTAATCTAAGGCGCTGATCATAACTAAAATTACGAGGTTGATTGGATGTTAAAATGTAAGGGATATTCTCTTTAACAAAAGTGCTAACAAGGGCTTTATAATTGTTCAATATCTCCTCATTAGTATAACCATTATTAATATCGTTTGATGGTAAGCTAACAATGATCAGTTTGGGATGTTTACGCAAGGCAACTGTTATGTTTCTTAAAGTATCAGCATCGGGGCGCTTTGTAACTTTAGCACCCTCTGTAGCGCGTACATGATAAGTAGTATATCCCGGAAAGGCGAGGTTAATGATCGTATCTTTTTTATCAACGGTTTTAAGCTTGGCGCGAAGTTTATAAACCCAGGTATTTTGAACCGACGATGCACCTTGCCCCCATGCGGTAGAGCCCCCGAGAATCACGATGTTATTTTGTTGAACTATGTTTAATGACTGGATAGATATGGCCGGGAGAACTTCTGTAGTACTATCTACAGGGGCAACATCAGTTTTAGAACAAGCGGCAATGGCTAAACATAACAAAGCACCACATACCAATAGTAGGTTTTTCTGCATACTTAATCAACAGTTTAATTCTTAGGGGGTTAAACTGTATCAAATATACAATTATATCGCGAAAGTTACAAATCTTTCGCCACATTTATTAGAAGCCCCGCTGTGCGCCAGAACCGCCATTATTACCCAAATGGATTCCCAAAACAAGTTCATGGGTACCGGTACTAACCGTATTTAAATTGGATGAGGTATAATCGTAAGAGTAACCTACCGACAGGAAGGAACTAATGGTAAAACCTATCATCCCCGCAACCGCATCATCCTGCCGGTATGAGCCCCCTATCCAAAAATGGTCGCGAAAAGCCATCTTCATATTTAAATCGATCGTATTTTGGGCCGGCTGAACAATTTTATACATGATGGATGGTATTAACGATACATCATCGGACAAGAAAAACTTATACCCGCCAGTTATATAAAAATGCGGAACGGTTTTACCCTGGTTATATACCGAACTGGTTGAAAAACTAAGCGTTTGTGGTACTAGCTGCTGCACAGATACACCTGCAAAGTACGTAGCCGAATATGCCCACACCCCAACGTTTAAATTAGGTTTGATCTGGCTGTAGTTGGCATTATTAATTGCCATATCCTGTGAGTTTTCAACACTGATAGCAGACGCGTCGAGGCTGATATTGGTGATGCCTGCGGATACCCCTGCCGATAGATTTAAATTGGGCCCTATCCCAATATGGTACGCATAAGTAACATCAATATTAGTTTGCCTTATGGGGCCTGCTTTATCACTCATTGCGGTAAAGCCAATACCATGGTGCGGCTCGGCAGCGCGATAGCTTTGAACAAAAGAACGCCCTATCGGGTTATCTCCGTTATCCGGCACCTGCAAGGCATCGCCCTGCACAAAATTATGCCCCAATGGCGCTGTAATACTAAAGAAAGTTGTAATGGGAGCACCTAATAAGCCACTCCACTGGTTACGGTAACCCGATTTAACGTCAACATAATTCTCAATACCGCTAACCGCCGGGTTAACCAGTAGCGGGTTAAAAATATATTGTGTGTATTGAGGCTGTTGCTGCCCCTTTACACCAATAAACATCAATAAAAGTATCGCAACAAAATAAAGTCTCTTCATTACCTGATTATTGTAACATAGCCGGCAATTTTACTCCGTCCATTTTTAGGATCTATAACATAATAATAAGTTCCAACCGGTAAATTAACGCCATTATAACGACCATCCCAAGGAGTTGCATATCCTACCGAATAAAAAACTCGTCCGCCGTCCCTGGTATACACCTCCACTGTACATCCGGGATAGGTATTAAGATCTTTAATATACCAGGTATCGTTATTACTATCGCCGTTAGGTGTAAAAGTATTAGGCACCGTTGGGGGCTGTAATACAGTAATTGTCAAACTATCGCTAACAGAACATGCCAAACTATCTGTTGTTGAAGTGACCGTGAGCCTATAGGTTGTATTAACCAATGGCGATGCCTTAGGGTATTCACTCGTAGGGTCGCTCAACCCCGCACTTGGCCACCATAAAAAGGTATTGGTACTGCCACCAATCACGGTGGGTTTTAACTGCGCTGGCTGTCCCAACAAAATAGTAACATCTTTGCCTGCCTTAACCGATGCTATGGGTTCAATTGTTATGGTATCCCGCGTAGTATCGGCACATCCAGTTGCGTTAAATATATAATAACAAGTTAATGAATGTTTGCCCGTACCCAATATTATCGGGTTTAAAACCCCATCCGGCGATCTGATATTATCAATATCAAAAACAGGCTTCCCTGCTGGCGCCGCAGTATATGTTGGCAATGCATAATCTCTTAATTGTAAAGGACTTGCATTCTGACAGATTTTGGCAGGCACATCAAATTTTGTTTTTGGGATGGGTTCAACATAAATGGTATCGTACACTTTAACACTAAAACAAGTTTCGCCAGAGTAAGCTATCATCGATGTAATGTACACCTTTTCAGTTAAATATTCTTTAGGATAAGTATAGGTAAATACCTGTCCCGAGTCCACACGCAGAGTCTGAACCGGCGTACCATCACCAAAATCAAATTTAAAACTGGTTATCTTACCATTTTCAAATCCACCTTCTACATAAGCATCGTTCCTGAATATCACTGGATTATTGCTGCAGATTTTATTACCGCCAATTATTTTAAAAGCAGCTTTGGGATTACCACCGTTAACCTGTATCGTTTGCGTTGTATCTTTAACGCAACCATAAGCCGAGGTAACGGTAAGCTTAACATCATACTTTCCAATACCTTTAAAGTGATGGCCCACCGTTTTGCCTGTCGCGGTATTGTTCGCGCCAGGGTCACCAAAATTCCAGGTATAAGTAAGCGCATCAATTGTGCTATCCGGTATCGATGATATAGCCGTAAAACGGGTAACCAGATCGTACTCGCAAACATCGGGCAAATTAAAGCTGGCTTTGGGTGTATAATTAACTGTAACATCTTTAACCAATATATTACTACAGCCTTTGTCTGTAACAACAGTTAAACTAACCTTATAAGGTTGCGCTTGCGCACTGGCAAAAGTATGCACAGGGCTCTTGGTCGTATCGGTCAAGTTATCCCCAAAATCCCACAACCAGGCAACTATTTTTCCTTCTGTGGTGGTTGATTTATCTGTAAACGTTACTGTTAATGGCTTTTCGCAAATGGGCTGTAAAGGTGTGGGTACAAATGCCACAACCGGCAATGCACGCACGTGTATAGTATCTAAAAATGTAGTAGCACAGCCTGTTGCCCCTGCAACCGTAAGCGATATAACATAATTACCAGCAACTTTATAAGCATGGCTTGGGCTGGCTATTACCGATGTATCGCCATCTCCAAACTTCCACTTCCATGTTTTTATCGGATTGTTCGATCCGTCAGATTGATCTGTAAATTGCACTACATCATTTAAACAAACAGAATCTTTTACGATACTGAATTTAGCTGGAGGTGGGTCAACAATAGTAAAGTTCAAATATATTTCATCGTTCGAGCCGCACTCGTTCAGTTGCGGGTCAAGCGATGTGATCTTAACATTATAACTTCCAGATTTGCTATAGGTTATCGCTTTTTTATAACTATACTTATATAAGTTGGTGGTATCATCCTTAACAATTACAGCAGGTACAGCGTTATAAACCGTATCAATAACATTATCACCAAAATTCCATATAATGCGGGCGGTTTGGTACGGTAACACAATTTGGGGAGTTAAGGTTACACCGGTACAGCTTGATGGTTGCACCTGGTTTGTAGTAGGATCAACATATTGTACATACTCATTCAAATTTTTAACATTGGTACCAGCCGCGTAACCGTATGACTCGGCATTACCAAAACCATATGCGGTAGCGTTGAAACCCTGGCTTGCGGATATATTGTGTGTAGCCCCTACTCCAACATTTAGCTGTGCAGTTGAATAGCCATTGCCTATAGCGGTAAATTTAGAAGCCTGGTTAACGCCATCCAAAATAAACGACGATGCTGCAGGCGTTGGTATTACCACATTTATAAAATTCAGAAGTGGGTTGATAGCTGCCTTAGCAGTTGAATAAAGTGTAACATGATCTATATTTTGTTCTATTGGGTTCAAATAGATCATTTCAGGGTCACCTACATCGCCTGTTTTATTGTGAGTCCCATCAGCTTTTTCCGATTGGGTAATAGAATACTGCGCAACCTGTATAGGTTTATCCGAACTGATCACGTTTACCTGTTCATTATAAAATTCGTAATAAAAATTATTTACCAAACCGGTAAGCTTGGTGCCATTAAGTGTAACAACAGCGGTTGGATCACTAACTACTACCCTAAAAATATCATAATCCCTTGATTTTAACGGAACGGTTATAAAATTTTTCCCCCATGAGGCTGTAGGATAAACCTGCTGTATCAAATTATCTGCCGATCCTGCGTTGTTTGTTATAGTGGGGCTACGGCCTATACTTATTTTACTACTTCCTGAGTAAACAGCAATACGCTTACACCCACTGCCTGTATTTACCGATTTAATCATTGTCCCCGTTAAATCTGTAAGAGAAAGCCCCTGGTATATCTGGCCCTTTTGCAATACTACCGAAAACTTGGTATTAGCGGCTTCGCCGTTAAGCAGTTTGGCAGTTGGTGTAATATCTACTTTTGTACTATCCTCAGTAGCAATTATCATAAAGGTAGAATAAGCCGGATTGTTATTTGATATCTGCTTATAATTGATCGAGTAATATTCGGTAGCTAAAGTATTTACAGGTAATACCAGTGTAGCTCCTGATACGCTGCCCAGGTAAATGTGAGCATATACAGCTATAGGCGCCGTACTTACAATATGTATCCCTTTTGACGTTACACTTTGAATGTTGCCTAAAAATGCTGCAGCCGGTATATCAATTATTGTAATTACATTGGCAACAACGTTAGCCGTTATCGGAGCAAAACTACCATCGGTAATAGTAACCGTAACTGTCGACGATACATCCGATGCAACATACAAACTCATCTTGGTGCCACCCGAAGGCGCCGTTATATGATCCATAAAACCCGTCCAGAACTCGGTACCGATGTTGGAATTTTGTGCATACAGGTTACTAACCGCAATCAGTAGCAAAATCAAAACCGCACACAATGCCCGCTGTATTCTCTTCACGTTTATTTTAATTCAGGGTATAAACCATTTAGGGGTAAGAAACTTTACATGGTTTACTACCTCTAAATGTAGATAAAAAATTTAAAACAACACATGCAAGCTACTATTTTGAATATATCCAATAGTAAACCTAAATCTGGTTTATAAAATTCACCTATTAATTCAATAAAATTAATAAGCAGGCATGAAAATTAAATGAAATTGAAACAGGTTTAATCCTTATTTAATGCGCAAAAAAATAGCTATTATCATCAGCCAATAACTATAATGCAGTATTAGTCAAATTGCTCAATTGTTTATTAGCCAGTTCGAGTTTATTGGCTAATTCGCGGTTCTCTTTACGCAGGTGGTATATTTCTATCGCGTTTTGAATATACATTTTCAGCTCTTCATCCGCCCAGGGCTTAACCAGGTATTTGTATACCTGCCCACGGTTAATAGCATCCATTACAGCATTAATATCGCTGAAACCGGTTAATAAAATTCGTATAGTATCCGGATAAACAGGTATAATTGACTCTAAGAACTCAATCCCCGTCATCACAGGCATCCGTTGGTCTGTCACAATAACGGCTATCTCGTTCTGCTCCAATATCTTTCTTCCTTCACGGGCAGATTGGGCTGCGTAAATATTAAAATCGCGCCTAAAAGCAGCCTTAAAGCTATTTAAATTATGTATTTCGTCGTCAATATATAAAACACCAAATTGCACCATTTAAACACTAAATTAAAAGAAATAAACCAAATCAACGGTAAATGTTATCGTTGATTGTGTATTTAACGAAAAAATAGGCAAAAAGTTTAATTTTCTATGCACATTTATATCCAAATTAAAATCTGCCGGTTTTTATAATGAAAAGAGTTTTGCTTTTTATCTTCCTGTTCATTAACGGATATTTTGCTTTCGCCGGATCAGATACCTTAACCATTCGCGAAAACGAAGTCATACTGATCAATCACCATTACTTCAAACAAATTAACGATCCCTCTAAAAAACTCACTTTCGATAGCATATTAAAGCGTACAGATTTTGTAGAGTCGCCAACCGATTTACCTAGCCTTAAAGTATCTAACCCGGTTGTGTGGTTAAAAATGGAAGTGAAAAACAACAGTAATCAAACCAATATTCCAATTACCATAGGTAGTACCATAATTGATAGTTTTGATGTTTTTTACCAAAATAAAAAAACAAGCCTGATAACCCATCTCGAGCCCGATCAATCAGATGTTGGTTACTTTTCGCCTAAAGAAACTATCATCAACTTCACCATCCAGCCCAATTCTACCCAAACTATTTATATCCGTATCCAAAGTAATTCCCCAAACGTTATCCCGATAGAGGTGTACAGCGAAAACAAATACTGGGAAAGTTATAGCTCAAAAAATACCGGTTTCGGCATATTTATAGGCATTGTATTGATCATGATATTTTACAATCTGTTTTTGTATTTTATTATTAAGGATAAAAGCTACCTATACTATGTATGTTACGTGTCGCTTTTAAGCTTATCGCAAGGTCTATTACACGGCTATCGCCTCCACTTTGCCGATGCCCTGATACTAAATAGCTATGTAACACCAATGGTCAGGGTGCTTTTATGGCTCTCTATAACCCTTTTTGTGAACCAATTTTTACAGCTTAAAAAACAGTACAAACATATTTATAAATATTTCCGGATACTGTTTTTTATTTGGGCGGTCCCGGTACTATTTATACTAATTGGCCGTACAAATATTGCTTATACCATAATTACCGTATGCTCTACCACAAGTAGCATTTTACTATTGATAATGGGAATATGGCTTTACCGCAATGGTGTAAAGCATGCTAAGTTTTTTATGCTGGCCTGGAGCTCGTTCCTCATATCAATACTAATTTCAGTAGGCCGAAACAAAGACATATTACCTTATAACAGCTTCACATCAAACGCGTTACTTTATGGCTTTGTGTTAGAGCTCGTGCTTTTCGCGATAGCTTTGGCCGATAAGATCAATTTCTATCGTGATCAAAACAACGACACACAATTCTTTGCCCTCCAAATAGCAAAAGAAAACGAAAAACTAATAACCGAGCAAAACATCCAATTAGAGAACATGGTTTTGGGCCGCACCAAAGAGCTGCTTGAGAGTAACGCCAACTTGCAAGGCCTCATTACTAACTTAAAGGCAGCCCAATCGCAATTGATCGAAACCGAAAAAATGGCCTCACTGGGCCAACTCACAGCCGGTATAGCGCACGAGATAAATAATCCCATCAACTTTGTTCGCTCTAATATTAAGCCGCTTAAACTTGATTTTAAAGACCTTTTTGATTTATTAGATCAATATGCTGCTATTGAACATCAGCCAGATTTGCCCGAAGCCTTTAAGGCGCCAATCGCGTTTAAACAAAAAATAGACCTTGATTTTATTAGAAAAGAGATCACCGATTTATTGGACGGCATAGAAGAAGGAGCATCACGCACTGCCGAAATTGTTCAAAGTCTGCGCGCCTTTAGCCGCACAGATGAGGTAGAACTAAAACCTGCCGATATTAATAAAAGCATATTAAACTCGTTGGTACTTTTGCGTAACACAATCCCTTACTATATTGAAATAACACCTGTTTTTGATAAGATAGAACCTATCAATTGCTACCCCGGTAAATTGAACCAGGTTTTTATGAACGTTATCCATAACAGCATACAAGCCATTATCGAAAAGAAAAAGCACAATAAAGAAAGCATCCTCATCCAAACAAAAGATTATCCGGATAACATCAGCATCGAAATTACCGATACCGGCGCAGGAATGACCGAAGAAGTAAAACAAAAAATGTTCGACCCATTTTTCACTACCAAAGATGTTGGTGAAGGCACCGGCCTGGGCCTCTCCATCGTATTCGGTATTATCGAAAAACACAAAGGAGCCATAGATGTAGCCTCCAAACGTGGCAAGGGGACTACTGTAGTAATTATGCTGCCGAAAACTTTGAGTTAGCAGCAAGCTTCAAGTCACAAGCTACAAGCTTTATAATCACTAACAGCTTGTAGCCTGAAGCTTGCTACCTAAAGCTCCCCCTTACGCTTCTTCCTTAAAATAAACTTTATAAAAGTTCATCGCCTTATCATCGTCAAAACCCTTTTCAATCAATTCCTTATCACCATGAATATAGATATGGAAATTTCTGTCCAGCTTTAAAACGCTTTTGTAAACCCGCCCCTGCTTTTTAACTGCCGCGTCAGATATATCAAACGTTGATGCTATTTCCGTTTCATAATCCTGCTCATATTGCTGCTTATAAGTTTTAAACGATTCAATAGCCTGTAGGTTGCCCAATACTTCGCCCGCAAATTCATCCATGTCAAAGGTTTCTTTTTCCTTAAAATACTTCATCGATTTGTTCAGCAGATCTATCTTATCAGCCTTGCTCAGCTCAAATTCATCGTCTATTTTTTGGGTTACAAAATTTTTGTAAATACTTAGCGTATTGCTGGTTTGGTTAAAGCTATCGTTGCGTATCTTCAATTTTAAAAAATCGTCCTTCCAGTAAACAGCTTCATTACTCTTGTTTGTTTGGTCTATTACCAAAACTTTGTAACCATCTTCCTTATCGCTGTTAAATATTAAACAACCTTTATCCAGTTTGTTAATATTGATACCGTTTTCTTCATACTCTAAATTAAAACCGCCCTTATCGGGATATACCTTTAAATAGGTTTCTTTAGTTTCCGATTTAAATATCCCTATCGCGTCAAGCAACTCCCCTTCCAGTTGCACATCCTTAAACAATGCCACATATAACTCGCCCGATTTTATCTTAGGATGATTAGTACTATCAAACAAAAACTTAGTGATCTGCTGGCTTACCTCGTGAAAACGCGCCGGATTATTAAATACTTCGCCCGCGAAATGGAATAGTTCATTCAAACTCAGTTCACTGGAGTGCATAAAGTGATAAACTTCGTTTACCTTCTCAAATGGGGTTAAAAAGTATTGCATTAACAGCTTGTTCAGCAATTCATCCGTAATGCCAATTGGGTCGTCAGATAATACGTAAAACTCATCTAACAGTTTATTACCAACCCTATGTACCGAAAGTTGCTCCATCGAAGCTTCAAAAGATGCGATCATATTATGATTTTAGAAATGCAAAGAAAGTAAATTAAAAAGATTGTAATTAAGATGTTGATATATTTAAAAAATTATAAATAAATTCATTGGATATTGAAATATTAAGTATCTTGCTTAAAATAAGCAACATATATGAATATTTTTATTGGGAACCTGCCTTATAAAATTCAGGAATCGGAGTTGCGGGAGCTTTTTGAAGATTATGGTGAACTAACATCTTTAAAAATTATTACCGATAAGCAAACCGGCCAGAGCAAAGGATTTGGCTTTGCCGAAATGCCCGATCGCGAATCGGCCCTTAAAGCTCTTGAAGACCTGAACGAAGCAGAAATTTACGGCCGCCACATTGTTGTAAAGGAAGCAGAGGAAAGGCCAAAAACTTCAAGACCAGGTGGATTTAGCGGAGGCGGATATAAAGGCAGCTCCGACAGAAACAAATAGTTCCCCCTCTCCCTAAACCCTCTTCACTTTCGGCATTCTGCCGGATTATGTGAATATTATTTCTCTATTCTGCCAATATCATAATTTTCTAAATTTAGCCAGAAACAATATTTGTAGTTTAAAATTCATTTTTAAACTATTTATTTGAATTTTATTCAGATAAACAATAGATTCACAGAATGATTGGCGAAAACGATATCATTCTTGATAAAACAGATCTGCATATTTTAAGGCTCATGCAGCAAAATGCACGCATATCAAACGCGGATATGGCGCGCGAACTCAACATGGCACCATCCGGCGTATTGGAACGCGTTAAAAAGCTGGAGCAAAAGGGGGTTATCTTACAATATACAACCCGTTTAAACCCAACGGTGCTGCAACAAAAATTATTGGCATTCATTTTTATGAAAGCTGCCGACGGACCGGGTTCAAACACTACATCATTAGAATTAGCCAAAATTCCCGAAGTACAAGAAGTTCATCATGTAGCCGGTGATGATTGCTATCTCATTAAAGTCCGCACTTATGATTCTGCTTCGCTAATGCAGCTCATGCGCAACAGCTTTAGCAAAATACCAAACATACTTTCAACCCGTACAACCATTGTGCTCGAAACTGTGAAGGAAGAGCAACAATTGGTAATACCTTAATACATGTATCATGCCGTCAGCTCAAAAAACCGTTTCGCCGTTATTGGTTATTATAGCCTTTGCTACTGTTTATATTGTATGGGGTTCAACCTACTTTTTTATACAAATGGGCGAGCGTGGTTTTCCGCCAATGTTATTGGGGGCTATCCGCTTTTTCAGCGCAGGCCTATTGCTAATTACCTGGTGCGCTATTAAAGGCGAAAAACTATTTGTTTGGCAAAATGTAAAACATGCCGCCGTGAGTGGCATACTTCTATTGTTTGTGGCCAACGGTACAGTTATATGGAGCGAACAAACGTTGCCAAGTGCCATGGTAGCCATCATGGTATCGGCCGCTCCTATTTGGTTTGTGGTGTTGGATAAAGCCAAATGGGCCGAAAACTTTAAAAGTAAATCAACTATTTTTGGTTTGCTGATAGGCTTTGCCGGTGTGATATTACTCTTTGGTGAGCAGATCATGAAATCATTCAACCAAACCGATGGCCAATCCAAACTTTGGGGAATGCTAATGCTAGTAGTTGCATCTATAGCATGGCCATCCGGCTCGTTATATGCTAAATATAAAGCTACCGAAGGCTCGGTAATGGTAAACACAGCCTGGCAAATGATCATAGCCGGACTGGTATTTATACCCGGCGTATTTATTCACAACGAATTGCCTGGTATGAACTGGCAAGCCATTCCGCTTAATGCCTGGTTAGCTTTGATCTATCTGATATTATTTGGCTCCATTGCAGCGTTTAGCGCTTATGTATGGTTGCTACAGGTTAGGCCCGCAACACAGGTAAGCACTTACGCCTATGTAAACCCGGTGATAGCCGTAATATTGGGCATCTTTTTCGCTCACGAAAATATTTCTTTATTGCAGATAGTTGGCCTCATTATTATTTTAGGGAGCGTACTATTGATCAATTTAGCCAAATATCAAAAAGAAGGGCAAGCAAAACCGCTAACGAATTAGCATAAGTACTTTCTGGTACTTATTATTTCGACAATTAGTTTTTAACTTGCATAACCATAGATAAATCTATAAGTATGCTGCGCATTGTTTTTTTATCATCTCTTATCTGTATCTCCGTAGCAGCTTATGCACAAGAAACCATTATAGAAAAAGGGAAATATTCTCCCTGGATAACAGAAGAATATCATGTTTTAAAAAATGCAACCAATATTAAACATGGCACATATAGAGCATTTTATAATAAAAAGACTGTAATTGCCGCGGGTATATATGTTCAAGGCAAAAAGGCGGGCATGTGGCATTTCTATAATAGCTCTGGCAAAGTAGTACAGCACTATAATTTCGATACACAACAGCCACTTTTATTGGTGAATAATGAGTTACCACCCAATCTTATCCAATACGAGTTTTTACCTAAGCCTGCCGATACCGATTCTTTAACGCTTCCTGTTAAAATTGGTGGTGTATTGTATGGCTACTTACCTTATATCAATAAATTTAAAGTTAAAAATAACAAAGAATACGTTGAGGGATCATTATACGGTATCCTGGAAATATTAGTAAGCCCCGCTGGTCGGTTAGCCGAATGCAAGTTATTGGTGCGCGCCAAAGTATGGAAAAACAACCAATGGCTGCCAGATATTATAGACAGCTACATACTAAACCCCGAACTACTGAGCGAGGATGAAAAAATGTTTGCCCCTGGTACAGTTAATAAACAAAAAGTACCATCTACTATATACATTTACTGCACAATTAAATCCAACGGGCGCATTGCTATATATTAGAGCCTACAACTCCTTTTTATCAACTTCTTTTAGCTTTGTAGTAGGTATACCAATGCTATTAAACACGTTAAAATCTTTAACCTGTTTTAACATAAATGTAGAGGATCCAGCAGCTTTTTGAGCGCGGATGTGTTGAAAATCGGCACCGGTAACATTATCCAAAACATAAGCAGGGCGCATATCATCCTGCATAAAGCTAACCTCAACATCACTAACTTTTAAGTATTTCACATGCCTGATAAAAAAACCGTACGAAGGCGTTGTTTTAAACGACGATGGCTCGGGATATCCCTTCTCCAATTCCGGTACTTCGGTAACTATTTGCTCTTTAGTGCCACCACCTTTAAAATATAAGCGAATGTTACTCAGGGTCAGATCTTCAATATCATGCCCTGGTATACCGCTTATTAAAGCGCCTTGCTCAGCATCAACATTATAAGCTATTACGTTGCTTATGATAACCCGCTTTAAACTGCCAACCGGTGTACCTTCTGGGCCTCGCATCCGGGCACCTAAACGTATAAATATGGGCGTATTTACAATATCGCGCATCGTGATATTGGTGATGGTTACATCCTCTAACAACGCTCCGTCCACCGTTTCTAAAGCCAAGCCGCGGCAATAATCAAATACACAGTTGGATATGGTAACATTTTTATACCCACCGTTTGATTCTGTACCCAATTTAATGCGGCCAATTGGCTTACCCTTCATCACCGCGTTCGGGTCGCGCTTATAGGTTCCATCTAAAAGTGAACCCTCATCATATCCCGAAACCTGACAATTGGTAATGGTGACGTTTTCTAATGAACGGGCATAGTTGAGCGAGTAATCACTCTTTAAACAGATCCCATCATCCTGCGGCGAATTCACAAAGCAATTTGATACCCTTACATTTTTACACGATATGATATCCATACCATCGCGGTTGGTATCCATTTTCAAATTATCGATGGTCATGTTATCAACGCCAGTTAGCAGCAACACAAACCAGCCGCCATGTTGTACGGTAAAATCACGCAGTATCACATTGCGGCATAATCGTAAACTGATGGTTTTATTCCCAAAACCTTCGTTAACTGTAGTTTTGGTTGATGTGCGTAACAAGCCTTTACCCCATATTTTACCCGGACCGGTAATGGATATATTCTCCAGGTTTTCACCAAATATCAAACTGTTATGAAAATGACTATGTCCGTAATCCTGATATATCTCGTTGGCATTCTTCTCTGGCAAGTCATACCCTTTTTCATCAGCAATAATGGTAGCGCCATGATCAAGGTATAAGCCAACATTACTTTTTAAATGTATGGTTACCGAAAGGTAATCTCCGGCTGGGAAATAAACTGTGCCCCCTCCTGCCGCGGCCGCGGTTTCTATGGCTTTATCAATAGCCCTGGTATCAACAGTTTTACCATTGCCTGTAGCCCCATAGGTTTTAACGCTGTAAAAGCCAGTGGTTTGAGCTTTGGCTGTTGCCGATAAAGTGAGTATTGCAATTAAACTTACACTTAAAAAGTGATGGCAGTTTTTCATAAAAAGGATGTAATTGGTTTACACACCTAATTAAAGAAAAATATTACAAACGAGGAACTTTATAGTGTAGAACACACAATTGTTACGAAGAGTAACCAATCTTTAAAACTTGTCATAGCAAGCCTGTTTGCCAACGGGCTTGCTATGACAAAAGTTTAATTAATGTTTTATGACCGATGCTGCTGGTTCATCTAAAAACCAATGCACATCAGCATCCGTTCGAATTAGTTGCGCCGGGTATTCTTCAATATTCCTTGCATCTTCAAGTACATGATGAACAGCTTCTGCTTTACCTCCGCCGTATACTAAAAAAGCGATGTATCTGGCCTGGTTAATTAGCAGAGCAGTAAAGCTGATACGGTAAACCTGCTGATCTTCCAGCCAAACCGGTTCAACAGATGCCGTAATATCGTGCAGAATGGTAGTGTGCGGAAATAGAGAAGCCGTGTGCGAATTATCGCCCAGGCCTAACAATACTAAATCAAAAACAGCAGTTTCGTGATTAAAAAAATTCTTGATATTATCGGTATATTCTTTGGCCGCTTCATCAGGGCTATGCATGGTGTTTACCTTAAATAGGTGATTATGCTCAATATTTAAGGGATCAAACAAAGCTTTTTTAGCCATCAAGGCATTACTATCGGGATGGGTGTCCAAAACATTGCGCTCATCACCAAAAAAGAAATAAACTTTGGCCCACTCTACCTGATCTTTATAATCTGCCGAAGCTAATAGCTCATACAATGCTTTAGGCGAACTTCCACCCGATAAAGCAACCGTAAAACGGCCATGAGTGGCAATAGCTTCGCTGGCACATTTTACAAAAAAATCAGCCAGACCGGTTAATACCTCATTAGTAGTTTTAAATATATTAAGCGTAGGCATGTTATTTCTTTTTCTTATTGTTGTTTAACGGCAACGTAAACCAGTGGAAACCATCGCGGGCAATTAATGCTTCGGCAATTTCCGGGCCCCATGAGTCGGCCGCGTAGTTAGGGAAGCTCAGGCTCTTTTTGGTTTGCCATGCGTTCAATATCGGCATAATCAGATCCCACGCAGCTTCAACCTGGTCGCCACGCATAAACAGGGTTTGATCGCCCAGCATGGTATCCAGTAACAAAGTTTCATACGCTTCAGGGGCTTGTCCTTCATACGTACCGCTGTAATCAAACACCATATCAACAGCGTTCAATATCATATCCAAGCCAGGGCGTTTAGCCTGAACCTGTAAACGGATACTCATTTCGGGCTGTATGCTGATGATGAGCCTGTTTTGCTGCCAGCTTTCGGTTGCTTCCGAAGGGAACACAAAGTGTGGAACATCCTTAAATTGTATACTGATAACCGACGACGATTGGTGTAAGCGTTTACCGGTACGTACATAGAACGGTACACCTTGCCAGCGCCAGTTATCTACAAAAAACTTAACCGCGGCAAACGTTTCAGTATTCGATTCCGGGTTAACTTTGTTTTCTTCGCGGTAGCCCGGTACTTGTTTACCTTCTATCCACCCGCTGCTATATTGACCACGAACTGCTGAATGGCGGATATCCTCCGCAGTAAATTTGCGCATAGCGCGTAACACTTCAACTTTACGGTTACGTAATTCTTCGGCGCTAAAATCAATTGGCACTTCCATCGCCACAAGGCAAAGCAATTGCAAAATATGATTTTGGATCATATCGCGCATAGCGCCGGCGCCGTCGTAATAATCGCCACGCTCGCCCATACCCAATTGCTCGGTTACGGATATTTGCACGTGTTCGATATAGTTACGGTTCCACAGTGGTTCCAAAATCGCGTTAGCAAAACGGAACGCCATAATGTTTTGCACGGTTTCTTTACCCAAGTAATGATCTATACGATAGATTTGTTTTTCATCGTATAGGTCACCAAGCAACTTGTTCAACTCGCGGGCTGTTTCTAAATCATGTCCAAATGGTTTTTCAATTACCACACGTACACGCTCGATATCCGAAGCTAAACCAGCTTTAGCGATGTTGCTCGATATGATCGGGAAAAAATCAGGCGATACGGCAAGATAGTATATCACATACGGCTCTTGCCCCCACTCTTCACGTTTCTCTTTGATCTTAGCACCAAACTCTTTATAGGTTTCCGCATCTTTGGCATCTGATACCTGGTACATTACGTTTTGCGAGAACGTTTTCCACTTATCGGCTTTAGTTTTACCGCTGCGCGAGAAGTTGTTAACGCCTTCAAACATTTTACCCTGAAAATCCTCATCGCTCAATTTGGTACGGCCTGTACCAACAATAGCAAACTGCTCGGGCATAAAGCCGTCAAGAAATAAATTATAAAGCGCAGGTGCCAGCTTACGCGAACTCAAGTCGCCGGTAGCACCAAATATGAAGAATATGGTAGGTTGTGATTTTATAGTTTTCATGACAGATATTTCTGGTCGTCAATTTATATAAGTATCGGCAATATATTGCAATTATTTAGGCATCCATTGTGTATGGAAAACGCCTTCTTTGCCAATTAAAGCATAAGTGTGCGCGCCAAAATAATCACGTTGCGCCTGTGTCAGGTTTGATGGCATATCAGCAGTACGGAAGTTATCAAAATAACTTAACGAAGCCGCGTAAGCCGGAATAGCGATACCCGCGCTCACGGCAGCGGCAATTACATTACGTGTACCCGGTAAAGCGCCAACAACTAAATCCTTCACATCGCCATCCAATAGCAAGTGTTCCAGTTTGGTATCTTTACCATACGCGTTATAAATTTGCTCTAAGAAAGTTGAACGAATGATACATCCGCCTCTCCATATCTTAGCTATTTCATCTAATTTTAATTCGTATTTATATTCAGCTGATGCTTTTGATAACATGTGCATACCTTGAGAATAGGTAATGATCATGCTGAAGAAATATGCATCTTCCAGTGCTTTCAAAAACTCATCTTTATTAACCGAAAGCGGTTCGCTGGTGCTATATAATTCGGATGCTTTGATACGCAGCGATTTATATTTAGACAGATCACGCATAGACACAGCAGAATCTACCGATGGGATTGGTGTTTCCAGGTTCATCGCTTCTTGCGAAGTCCATTTACCTGTACCCTTAGCACGGGCCTCATCCTTAATATCGTTAACCAATAAATGGCTTGCACCAGGCTCTTTATAAGTAAATATATCACGGGTTATCTCGATCAGGAATGATTGCAAACGGCCGTTGTTCCATTTCTCAAATACCCCATGAATTTCGCTATCACTTAACTTTAAGCCATTGCGTAATATTTCATAAGTCTCGGCAATTAATTGCATCAAAGCGTACTCAATACCGTTATGCACCATCTTCACAAAGTGACCAGATGCACCGGGCCCAATGTAAGTTACACATGGAGCGCCATCAACCTTAGCGGCGATAGATTCCAGTATCGGCTTCATTACGTTATAAGCTTCTTTATCACCACCCGGCATCATGCTTGGGCCTTTACGCGCGCCTTCTTCGCCACCAGAAACTCCCATACCGAAGAAATGGAAGCCCTTACTTTCCAGGTAATCAACCCTGCGGTTGGTATCGGTAAAGTGCGAGTTACCACCGTCTATCAATATATCGCCCTTGGCTAAAAATGGCAATAACTCTTCAATAACTTCGTCAACAATTTTACCGGCAGGTACCAGCATCATAATTGCTTTCGGGCTGGTTAAGCTAGCTACAAAAGGTTCAACCTCGCTAAAGCCTTTAACTTTCTTTCCCGCACCTTCTTTTTCAAGCTGTGCGCCCTTAGTAGCATCTTTATCAAAACCGGCACCGGCAACGCCATGATCGGCCATGTTTAACAACAGGTTGCGGCCCATTGTTCCCAAACCTATCATTCCAAAATTGTATTTATCCATTGTGTTAGTTATTGTATTATTGGTTATTGAGTTATCACTCCCGCGTCATTACGAGGTACAAAGCAATCTCTTTAGGCAGAGCCGCTGTGCAAGTCCACCTTGTAGGTCGGGGATTGCTTCGTACTTCGCAAAACTCGTTATATCTTAATTATTTTCTTGCTTCAACCTCTCTAATATCGCTTTCGTTTCTTCAAAATCAGTATGCTGGTACGCTTGTATACCCAACTTTTGTGCTGTGGTAACAAACATTACCCTATCGTCAAAATACACACATTCTTTTTGGCCTACTTGGGCTATCCCCATAGCCAGTTTAAATATTCCCGGGTCGGGCTTGCGCATTTTAACCTCGCACGATGAAATGAACGCGTCAAAACACTCATGTAACCTAAACTTTTCAACCCGGTAATCATTCAGTTCTTTGCCTTCGTTATTGATGGATATGATACGGAAACCGCAGGTTTTTTTCCACTCTTTAAGCCAGGCCAGCATATCAGGCAATTCAACCGACTGCGCGTATATAAACTCTTTAAAATCTTCGCGTGTAAAATCCCGGTGCTCGGTAAAAATTACGGTGTCCAGGTAATCATCCAATGTAATGCTGCCAATTTCATATACGTTAAATATAAAATTGTGCAGCACATTCATTTCAGCATAATCCAGTCCGAATTTTTCAGCAGCTACCTTGCGGGATTCATGCCCCCATCCGTTGCTCAGCAAAATGCCCCCAACATCAAAGAACAGTACTTTTACAGGCTGATTTTTCATTTATATAATTTGTTTTTCATCGGGAATGAAGCTATCATGAGCCGTACAAACAGTAAGGTTTGTGCCCCTTTAGCTCATGATGGTTTCAAAGCGAATTATATTTTATTCTTTTGATCTTCAATCGACTGCAAAAGCTTTTCGAAAGGCTTATTGAATTTATCAATACCCTCATCCTCCAAAGTTTGAGTAATGGCATCTAAATCAATACCGGCTGTTTTCAATTTTTCTAACAAAGCAGTTGCTCCGTCTAAACCTTGCTCTAAAGTATCAGCTGCAATACCATGATCGCGGAAAGCTTCGATAGTTTCTAAAGGCACGGTATCAACAGTATCTTTACCTATCAGGGCCTCAACGTATTTAGTATCTTTAAATGCAGGATTTTTGCTACTGGTACTTGCCCATAACAAACGTTGTGGTTTTGCGCCCGCGGCAGCTAATTTATCCCAACGGCCAGTTGTGAATACGCGTTTGTAAATTTCGTACGCTTTTTTAGCTGAAGCGATAGCCACTTCACCTTTAAATTCGCCTAAACCTTTTTCATCCAATAACGGATCAACAATTACATCAATACGGCTCAAAAAGAAACTGGCTACTGATGATATGTTATTAATTGGCAAACCTTTAGCCAACCTGTCTTCCAAACCAGAAATGTAAGCTTCGGTAACCGCTTCGTAACGATCTAAACCAAAAAGCAAGGTTACGTTAATGTTCAAGCCTTCGCTGATGGTTTTTTGAATAGCTGCTAAACCCGGTTGTGTACCCGGAATTTTGATCATCACGTTCTCACGATCAACTTGTTTCCAAAGTTTTAAGGCTTGCGCGATGGTTTCGTCAGTTTTTAAAGCCAAAAACGGAGATACCTCTAAACTCACATAACCGTCGGCACCTTTAACTTCTTCTTCGTAAACGCTTTTGAATAAATCACAAGCTGTTTGGATATCTTTAACAGCTAAACCGAAGAATAATTCTTCGTTAGTTTTACTATCTGCTGCTAAGGCTTTGATATCAGCATCGTAATCAGAACTGCTGGTTATCGCTTTTTCAAAAATTGCCGGGTTTGAGGTTACGCCTCTTACACCATCCTCATCAATCAGTTTTTGTAGTTTACCCGACGAGATTATCGCGCGGTCAATAAAATCTAACCAGATGCTCTGGCCAAAACTGTGTATCTGCTTTACGTTATTAGTTGACATTGTATTGTTGTTTTGCCCCCTAACCCCCTAAAGGGGGAATAAGAGTTGTTTAATGTTATTTATTTACTAATTCAATTATATTTAATTGTCTATTTATTTTCGGCTACTAAAATTTCCAGATCGTAGCCTATAAATAGCCCGCTCTCAATAACACCGGTTATGCCTTTAATATCTTTTTCAAGGCTTTTGCCGATATCTTCAAAGTGGCAATCCAGTATCAGGTTGTTATTCTCCGAGATTATAGCTCCGTCTTTACCCTTCGCTGGTCGCAAAACTATTTCTATTGCTCCTAAAGCCCGCAATTGTTGTTCCACATATAACAATGATTGCGGAAAGATCTCAATTGGTACAGGAAAGTTAGTTCCTAACTTCTTTACAACCTTGCTGTCGTCAACAATTATATAATTAACCGGGCTTGAGCTTATCAACAGCTTCTCTTTAAACATGGCCCCACCCCTGCCTTTAATTAAACTATTATCCGGGTCAACCTCATCGGCCCCGTCAAATAGCCAATCGGGCTTGTTTTCAAACAAGGTAGTTAACGGGATACCCAACTTACTGCAAAACATCGATATCTCTAACGATGTTGGTATGCCTTTAATATTCAGCTTTTCGCTTTTTATTCTATCGGCAATAGCCAGCAAAGCCAGATAAACCGTAGAACCCGAGCCAATGCCTAAAACATCACCATCCTTAACCTTCTTAGCAATTTGAGCAGCCACCTTTTGCTTACCGCCGAGATTAATTATCTCGGAAGACCATTCGAGGTTGTTGATCAGGTTGCTTTGCCAGTTCATTTTTGGGGATGAAAGATTTAAGGAGCAAGGAACAAAGACCCAAACTACTGGTCCTTAATCTTTGCTCCTTGTTCTTTACTCTAAACCATTGCTTTCGCTTTGCTTACTATGTTTTCTACTGTAATGCCGAAATGTTTGTACAACACATCAGCTGGTGCAGATTCACCGAAGCCTGGCATACCAACTATGTCACCTTCGTCGGTAACATATTTGTGCCAGCCTAAAGTTGAGCCTGCTTCTACAGCAATACGTTTCTTTAATTTTTTAGGCAATACGCTTTCTTTGTAGGCCTCGCTTTGTTTTTCGAATAGTTCCCACGATGGCATACTTACTACAGTTGCAGCAATACCATCTTCTTTCAATTGGGCCTGTGCTTTCAAAGCCAATTCCACTTCCGAGCCTGTACCTATCAATATAATCTGGGCGTCGCCATCAGCAGGCGAAAGTACATAAGCACCTTTAACCAAACCTGTAGCGCTACCGTATTTATCCTGATCTAAAATTGGCAATCCCTGACGGGTGAATATCAAACAAACCGGACCTTCGGTATGCTCTAAAGCAACTTTCCAGGCTTGTGCGGTTTCGTTGGCATCTGCCGGACGAATTACCATGTTATTTGGAATTGAACGCAACGATACTAATTGCTCAACCGGTTGGTGAGTAGTACCATCTTCACCCAAACCAATACTATCGTGTGTGTACACAAATATCGGGCGGATCTTCATAATGGCAGCCAAACGGATCGGTGGGCGCATGTATTCGCTAAACATCAGGAATGTTGCACCGAAAGGAATAATACCTTTAGTTAACGCCATACCATTTAAAGCAGAACCCATGGCGTGCTCACGGATACCGAAGTGGAAGTTACGGCCATTACGGTTCTCGGATGTAAATGAATCGTATTCTTTTAAGTTAGTTTCGGTTGATGGAGACAAATCGGCAGCACCACCTATCATGTGTGGTAATTTAGCGGCTATAGCGTTCAATACCTTACCTGATGCCTGGCGCGTTGCCATTCTACCGGCATCGGCTTTAAAGGTTGGCAATGCATCGGTCCATCCTTTAGGCAATTCACCTTTAAACGCGGTTTCAAACTCAGCAGCTAATTCAGGGAATTTGGCTGTATAATCCGCAAATTGCTTATTCCATTTATCTTCTTTACCAGTACCCTTTTCTCCAATTTGGTGATAGTATTTCAATACATCCGGAGATACATCAAATGATTTTTCAGGATCAAAACCGAAGAATTTCTTCACCAATTTAATTTCATCAGCGCCAAGCGGAGAACCATGTGAACCTGCAGTACCCGATTTATTAGGGCTACCGTAAGCGATCAACGAGCGAACGCGGATCAACGATGGTTTTTGTTTTTCGGCTTTAGCGTTTGTGATGGCTAATTCTAAGGCGTGAACATCATTTACATCTGTAACGTATTGTACATGCCATCCGTATGATTCAAAGCGTTTGTCGATATCCTCGTTAAAAGCGATATCGGTACTACCTTCTATCGAGATCTTATTATCGTCATATAAATAAATAAGGTTACCCAACTCCAAATGGCCGGCTAAAGAAGCAGCCTCAGAAGTTACCCCTTCCATCATATCACCATCACTGCAAATGGTGTAAATATGGTAATCAAAAAGATCGAAGCCCGGTTTATTGTAGTAACCTGCCAAATGCTTTTGAGCAATAGCAAAACCAACTCCGTTAGCAAAACCCTGACCCAAAGGACCGGTAGTTACATCAATACCAGGACACAAGCCGTACTCGGGGTGACCAGCGGTTTTGCTGTTCATCTGACGGAAATTCTTGATATCATCCAAACTTACATCATATCCCGTAAGGTATAAAACACTGTATTGCAACATACAAGCGTGACCGGCTGAAAGGATAAATCTATCGCGGTTTGCCCAGTTTGGGTTTTTAGGATTGTAGTTTAAAAACTGTGTCCACAGTACGTGTGCCATTGGCGCTAATGCCATTGCTGTTCCCGGGTGACCGGAGTTTGCTTTTTGAACCGCATCTGCCGATAGTACCCTGATGGTATCTATACCCTGCTCTTCAATGCTTTTTGTTGTTGTACTCATTGTTTAGTATTATGATAATTATTGATTCTTTTTTGATGTGATTAAATGTTCGCGGGTATCTTCTTTCCACAGCCTTGCTCCTCCTTTAATACCGTCGCGGTTGGATGTTAACTTGATATTAGCATCCAACTTAAAAGTAATTTTCCGGGCGTTACCGCCACCTATATATAAGGTATCATAATTGAAAACCTTTTTCAATATCTCTATCACGTTTTTAACACGCTTGTTCCACTTAACATCTCCTTCTTTTTCCAAAGCTTTTTCACCAATGTATTCATCGTAGTTTTTGCCTTTACGGATAGGCAATTGTGATATTTCCAGATGCGGAAGCAAATACCCGTCGGATAATAAAGCTGTACCAAAGCCGGTGCCCAGTGTTACCACCATTTCAAAGCCTTTTCCATCTACCACGCCCAGGCCCTGCATATCTGCATCATTAACCACGCGTGCCGGTTTTCCTAAGGCTTTCTCTAAAGCTTTAGCCAAATCAAAGCCTTTAAATGCATCGGTACCTAAATTAGGTGCCGTGAATATCACCCCGTTCTTTACGTATCCTGGAAAACCCACCGATATTTTATCGTAAACCGGAAACGCTTTAACCAGGGTTTGTATAACCTCAACCAATTGTTTCGGCTTTGGCGATGGCGGAGTAACAATTTTTTCGTACTCCATTTGCAAAGCACCTTCGTGGTTTAATATAGTTGCCTTAACGTGTGAGCCCCCAATATCAATAGATAGTATTTTATCGCCCGGAGATGTTTGTTTCATAGATTTTATTCAGTTCGTTGCCCTTGCCGCAGATACACTACAAGTATAGATATATCTACAATTAAAAGTACTATCTGTTTGTAAACTTCATTTTAACAAATAAATTTTAACAAATATAAAAATTTCAACCGATTGCATAAGCGCAATTTCATTTTTATATGATTTAAATCATATAAAACCCATCAAATTTATAGTAATTAATCAAAAACAATAGCAAAAATTGAAAATAAACTCACTTTCTTTAACATTTATAGCAACCACAGGTTGATTACACTATACTTTTTTAATAATACCCATATTACAATCATACCCCTCGACAAATTTTTATTTGACAACTTATATTTTAGTTATTGTTTGGGCATTTTAATATATTTAGAACCTTAAAACTAAAACAATGAATATAAAAAAACTCAGCGTTTCACTTTTTCTAAGCCTATGTACAGCTACAAGCTTTGCACAAAGTCCATTTGTATGGAAGCAGGCTACATCCGGGGGGTATACATATAAGTATGTAACCGGCGATCCAACTCACTCCCGTTTTTACACACTTAAAAATGGCTTAACCGTTATTTTAAGTGCTAACCCTAAAGCGCCAAGGATCCAATCATTCATAGCAGTTAAGGCAGGTAGTAAAACAGATCCGGCCAACCATACTGGTTTGGCACATTATCTTGAACATATGATGTTTAAAGGTACCGACAAATACGGATCCCTGGACTGGGCCAAAGAAAAGCCATTGCTTGATAAAATTGATGCCCTTTATGAGCAATACAACTCAACTACCGATGAAGCTAAACGTAAAGCCATTTACGAACAGATAGATCAGGTATCCGGCCAGGCGGCAAAATTCGCTATCGCCAACGAGTATGATAAAATGATGGCATCAATGGGTGCCCAAGGTACTAACGCATTTACATCTTTTGAGCAAACCGTTTATACCGACGATGTACCATCATCAGCCGTAGATAAGTATTTAACTGTACAGGCCGAGCGTTTCAGAAAACCGGTACTGCGTTTGTTCCATACTGAGCTTGAAGCTGTTTACGAAGAGAAAAATCGCGGTTTGGATAACGATAACGAAAAAGTTTTCGAAGCGCTTTTCGAATCATTGTTCCCTAATAATAACTATGGTAAACAAACTACCATTGGCACCGTTGAGCATTTGAAAAATCCATCGTTAAACTACATCCGCAATTACTACTATACTTATTATGTACCTAATAACATGGGGGTAATTATGTCTGGCGATTTTAACCCGGATGTTATGGTGAAAAAGATAGATCAAAAATTTGCTTACATGAAACCCAAGCCAATTCCGGCTTATAAGTTTGATGCCGAGAAGCCTATTGTGGCTCCTATTAAAAGAGATGTTTATGGCCCGAACCCAGAAAACCTGACCATTGCTTACCGTTTCCCGGGCGCTAACACACGCGACGCACGTTTACTGGATTTGCTTGGTTCGATGCTGACCAATAGCAAAGCAGGTTTATTTGACCTTGACTTAACCAAAAAACAAAAATTGTTAAGCGCACGCGCCGGGTCTGATATCTTAAAAGATTACAGTGCACTCGAATTAACCGGTTATCCTATCAAGGGCCAGTCTTTAGACGAAGTTCGTGACCTGATGCTTGTTGAAATTGAAAAATTGAAGAAAGGCGAATTTGCAGATGATCTGATCCAATCAATAGCTGCTAATGCCAAAAAATATACCATTCAGCAAAACGAAGGTTATACATCACGGGCCAATAACCTGATGAATGATTTTACAACCGGCATCGACTGGCGTAATGATGTAGCGAGCGTAAGCGAGCTTACTAAAATAACCAAAGCTCAGATGGTTGCCTTTGCCAACAAATACTTAGGTACTGGTAATTACGTAATAGTTTACAAGCACCAAGGCGAAGATAAGAACATCACTAAGGTTGATAAACCACACATCACCGCTGTTGAAGTTAACCGCGAGGCTGCTTCTCCATTCCTTAAAGCAGTAGATGCTATTCCGGCAAATAGCGTTAAACCGGTTTGGTTAGATTATAATAAAGATATTCAGAAAGCCAAAGTTGGCGCGGTTGACCTGCTTGCCGTTCAAAACAAGGATAACAGCATCTTCCGCTTGTACTACCAGTACAATATGGGTAGCTGGAACAATAAATTGTTTAGCCTGGCTACACAATACCTGCAATATTTAGGTACCGATAAAATGAGTGCTGATGATATCAGCAAAGAGTTTTACAAACTGGCTTCATCATTCAACATCACAACCGGTACCGAAGTAACAAACGTTAGAATAGATGGCTTACAGGAAAATTTCAGCAAATCGGTAACTTTGTACGAGAACCTGATCGCCAATTGCAAACCAGACGAGGCCGCTTTGGCTGGTTTAAAACAACGCCTTAAAAAATCGCGTGAAAACGCCAAGTTAAATAAGGCCGCGATAATGTCGGGATTGGTTAGTTATGCCACTTATGGAGCTAAAAACCCGTACAACAACGTATTGACCGATGCCGAACTTGAAGCCGTTACATCAGCAGATTTGATCAATATTTTACACGGTTTGGCCGATTTTAACCATACCATACTATATTACGGACCACAAACCGCTTTACAAGCCGCGGCTACTTTAAAACCGTTGCATACTGTTCCGGCAACGTTTAAACCATTCCCGGCTTCGTTAACATTTAACAAAGTAAATCAGGATAAATCACAAGTACTGTTTGCTAACTACGATATGGTTCAGGCCGAAATTCAATGGGTTAGAAACTCAGAAGTTTACGCTCCCTCACAAGCACCAACAGTTGAGTTATTTAACGGTTATTTTGGTTCTGGTATGAGCGCTATTGTATTCCAAACCATTCGCGAATCAAAAGCACTGGCTTATTCAACCTACGCCTTCTACTCTCAACCGGCTAAAAAGGACGATCGTTATTTGATACGCGCCTATGTTGGTACCCAGGCCGATAAATTTAACGAAGCCATTAAGGGTATGAATGAGTTGTTAACCGATATGCCGGAATCACAAAAAGTTCTAGTATCGGCTAAAGACAATATCGTAAAATCGTTAGAAACTGAGCGTATTACACAGGATGGTATCTTGTTTGATTACTTAGCCAATAAACGCCGGGGCATTGATTACGATGTTCGTAAAAACACTTTCGAAACCGTGGGAAAACTGGATTATAAAGACATCAAGGCATTCCACGAAAAAGAATTTAAAGATAAAGCTTATACCTACTGTATTGTAGCATCAGACAAACGGGTTACCGAAGATGATATGAAAAAGTATGGTGAATTAACCAAGCTCGATTTGAAAACCATATTTGGTTACTAATTTAAGTTAAGCATAAAAAAAGCGGTGGATAAAGATCCACCGCTTTTTTATTCAACATTACTATTGGGTATTAAAGTTTAAACCCATAAGCTACACGCAAACCAACCAAGCCATAATTATCACTCTGGCCCGAGAAGTTTTCGTAACGCAAACCGATATCTAAACCACCTGCGTTAGCATAGCCTAAGCCTGGTGATACAATCAATTTGGTGTTTTTTGCATAATTAGTTTCAAAACCGGCACCTACTTCGCCACTAAAATATATGTTGCTTGTAGCAAAGGCTTTAATACCAGCTTTAACAGGCACTATGCCTACGTTATCCGGAGATACCTTTACCGTACCTACAGTTTGCTCTTTAGCGAACATGTTGTAATAACCAGATGTTAACATCAATGATATGTTTGACCTGGTATCATATTGTAACCTGGCGGTACCGCCCAATTCAAATTTCGAAAAATCGCTACGGTTTCCTGTTGGCACACCTGCTTCCACTCCAACGCCTAAGCGCCAGATATCACCAGGGTTTGAAGTTGCAGTTTGAGCATTAACATTTGATCCTAAAAAGATGGCAACTGCTGTTACAGCTGATGCGATCCATTTTGTTGAAGTGTTCATAAAATTGTGTTTTCGTTAGTATTAAATAATGATCCTATTAAATTGTGAAGATCGTGGAGCAATATTCAAACATGCTGCCAGTAACGATCATTTAACATGGAAAATAGGCTCAAATTACAATCCATCAACACAAAACAGAACCACACAAAGGCTATTAAACACTGATTATCAGTAATAATTCAACTTTGAATACACTTTATAGTCCAACAAATTATTATGAGTTGACAAGCTATAATTTCAAAGATCTAAATACAAAAAAGTGTCCTGTTTTGTGTAAAAAGTGTTTCCAGAACGGTAAAAACCGGTTGATTTTCTGCACACCAATTTTCATGATAGCCTATTATTTTAACAATATTTGATTGTTTCCGCATCTTTCCCATCAATTTTTATCTGTATAATTCAGCATATACTACATCATAATTTTACTAACATAACCACAAATAACTACTAAATTTTAGCATATTAGTACTTGATTGACTCTTTTGAAACCATATGCGTAAATTCTTAATCTTTTCTTTTTTAATTAGCAGCGCAACTTTAACATTCGCGCAAAAAGCATCCAAAAAACCGCTTGATCATTCTGTGTACGATTCCTGGCAAAGCATAAGCAACGAGCGCATTAGCGACGATGGCAAATGGGTAGTGTACGTTATAAAGCCACAACAAGGCGATGCCGATCTGGTAATAACCGATGTTAAAAAGAACAACAAATTAATAGTCCCCCGTGCCGATACCGTTCGTTTAACCAGCGACTCAAAATTCGCTGTGTTTTTGGTTCACCCTTTTTATAAGGATACCCGCATGGCTAAAATCAAAAAGAAAAGTCCTGAGGATATGCCAAAAGACACCTTGGGCTTTCTAACTTTAGGTAATCATGAGATCAACAAAATACCCAACGTAAAATCATTCCGTATAGCAGAAAAAGCCTCTGTAATAGCATGGTTGGCCAACTTACCGGTTGATACTACTAAAAAAGCCGCGCCGGGTTTACCGGGGGCACCTGTAACTCCGGCACCAGCACCGCGCGGTGGTCGTGGTGGCCGGGGCGGTGGCAATGCAGTTGCCCCGGCTAATAAAGAAGGCGGCGATTTAACTATTAAAAATCTCATCGGCGGTAAGCAACACACCTATAAATTTGTAACCGACTATACGTTAAGCAAAAATGGCAAGTACGTAACTTTCGCGGTAACCGTTGGGCCAAAAGAAAAAGACACCAAACCCGGCGTATATATTTATGATGTTGAAAAAGATGAAGCCAAACTAATTAGCAATGGCCATGGCACTTATCGCAATTTAACCTTCGATGATGAGGGCAAACAACTGGCCTTTACCGCCGAAAAATCCCCCGAAAAGGCCTTAGTTAAGCCCTACAAACTTTATTATTATGATGTAACTAAAGATACAGCTCAAATTATTGCGGGCCCTAAATCAGCAGGCATGCTTAACAAATGGGCCGTTAGCGGCGATGGTAAAGTATATTTCAGTAAAAATGGATCAAGTTTATTTTTTGGGACGGCACCCATCCCCAAACCTATTGATACTACCATAGTTGATTTTGAAGTTGCCCGTTTGGATGTCTGGAACTATAAAGATGACTATCTGCAATCACAACAGTTAAACACCCTACAGCGCGATTTACGCCGCAGCTTTCTGGCGGTAATTCACCCTGCCGGAGGCGATAATAAACTAATCCAATTAGGTGATCAATATATCGAGAACATTTTAGTGCCCGATAACAATAACTCGCAATATGTTTTGGGTGTAACCGATACCGGCGCACGTGTGCAAGGCATGTGGGAAGGCGAAACGCTAAAAGAAGCTTTTATCATTGATAGTAAAACCGGCGAACGTGTGCACATTAATAAGCGCTTAAGCGGGCAATACAGCATATCGCCGGGTGGCAACTATGTGCTTTGGTTTGATTCAAAAGATCAGAATTACTATACCTACAATATAGCTACCAAAAAGAAAACCAATATTACTGCTACCACAGGAATTAGGTTTGGCGACGAATTAAACGACAAACCAGATGATCCGGATGCTTATGGAGTAGCCGGTTGGGCAGAAGATGATAAAGCCGTTTTAATAAACGATCGTTATGATATCTGGAGCTTTGACCCCGAAACGGGTAAGGCCACAAACTTTACCAATGGCTTAGGGCGTAAAGAAAAACTGATCTTCCGCTATGCAAACACCAACGTCGAGCAAAAATTCATCCCTGTAAAACAACCTGTATGGTTACGCGTTCAAAACGAAGAAACTAAGCAATGGGGCTATTACCGCAAAACCATAGGTAGTGACAAGGTACCCGAAAAGATGGTTATGGCCCCTATGGAGTACAGCGTTTTAATAAAGGCCAAACAAGCCGATAATTTGATTTATACCAAATCAAGTTACCAGCACTCACCAGATCTGTATGTCTCAAACAATCTAAAAAAAGAAAGCAGGTTAAGCGCCATCAACCCGCAACAAGCCGAATACAATTGGGGTACTGCCCAACTGGTACAATGGACAACACCTAAAGGCTACAAATCAAAAGGAATCTTGTACAAACCTGAAGATTTTGATCCGAAGAAAAAATACCCCATGATAGCCTATTTCTACGAAAAGATATCCGATAAATTATATAGCTATATCCCCCCTGCCCCTACGCCATCGCGCCTCAACATATCATTTTTTGTTAGCCGTGGTTACCTTGTTTTCACCCCGGATATCAGCTACGAAACCGGATACCCAGGTCCATCGGCAATTGAATACGTTAATTCTGGAATCGAAGTATTAAAGAAAAATCCGTGGGTTGATGGCGCTCACATCGGTATTCAGGGCCAAAGCTGGGGTGGTTACCAGGTAGCGTACCTGATAACCCAAACCAATATGTATGCTGCCGCATGGGCTGGTGCGCCTGTAGCCAACATGACATCCGCCTACGGCGGTATCCGCTGGGAAAGTGGTAACAGCCGTGAATCTCAATACGAAAAAACACAGAGCCGCATAGGTGCCACCTTATGGGATAAGCCGGAACTGTATATTCAAAACTCACCATTGTTCCAATTGCCCAAAGTGCAAACACCACTAACCATTATGAGTAACGATGCCGATGGCGCCGTACCGTGGTACCAGGGTATTGAGCTTTTTAATGGTTTACGCAGGTTAAATAAACCGGTTTGGCTGTTGGTGTACAATGGTGAAGCACATAACCTGGTACTCCGTCAAAACCGGAAAGACATTCAAATACGCGAACAGCAATTTTTTGATCACTTTTTAAAGGGAGCACCAATGCCTGTTTGGATGAGCAAAGGCCTGCCAGCTACTCAAAAAGGTAAAGAATGGGGATTTGAGTTAGATAAATAACTTCCAATCGTAATAATCCTTATTAAACACAAAGGGAAGGCACATTGCCTTCCCTTTGTGTATTAACTGACCTTATTTATTTATCAAATAAAGAACGAGATTTTAATGATTGACTAAATACGTTTGGTACCGTAAAGTTACATCATCGTATATTTCCTGAATGTTAAATAACGTTAATTAACCACTACATTTAACTTACCACTTTTTAAATATCACAAACACAGCGGCTACAATTAAACCAAAGCCTGCTAAATGGTTCCAGCCCAGCTTCTCGTTTTTAAAAAACACAAGGCTGAATATCATAAAAACAATAAGCGTAATAGCTTCCTGTATAGTTTTTAACTGCACCAGCGTAAACGGACCGCCGTTTCCTTTAAACCCGCCCTCATTAGCCGGAACCTGAAAAAGGTATTCAAAAAATGCCAGCCCCAGCTTATGATAATGATGGAGAACAATCCCAAACTTTTACCCCAGGTGCATTCTTTAAACTTAAGGTGCCCATACCAGGCAAACGTCATAAAGGTATTTGATATGATCAGGAAGATAATAGTTCTCAATCCACGCATTACAATCTTATCCGTTTGCTTTATTTTATAGATACAATTTTTGATTTGGTTTTGATGGAATCCTTCACCATTTCGCTGTATCGTATCACAACATACCCCTTGTTTAACGAATCCTTTTCAATAGGCTTAACCTTCGCTTCCCATTGGTTGCAATGCGTTGGTATGGGGGCAACCGGTTTTATCCATTCATTATTTTTATAACTGTAAACCTCGTAATCGCGCCAGCAACTTGTAAACCAATCAGGCAGAATACCCAATTCATCTCTGCCATCGCCATTCAGATCGCCCAGATTATCAGGTGTGCCACCAATACAATGCTTTATAGATATAGGGTGAATAGTGGTGTCCGAAAAACGGATAAATGCCATACAATTGTTATCTAAGCAAGCAGTTCCCTCTTTGTTCAATTGTGGTTTTATCAGCGTTGCAGTTTCTTGTTTCCCATCACCGTTAAAATCCCCGCTTACAATTTTGGGTGAAACAACAGCCACAGTTTTATCCGCAGCAATCTTTTTGGAATCACTAACACATCCCACGTAAACCGCGGCTAAAATAAACAGGAAAAATATAGCTTTAAAGGCTTTCATAAGGTCATTATTTATCTATACAACAATTATACTGCTTTGTTTGCATTAAAACCCCGCTCGGCAAACTCTTTTATTTCATCCTCATATTCCACATTTCGTAATTCTGTTAAATAATATAAATTTGTTCTGCTTAATAAACCAATATTGAATGAACCCGGTAGCACCACAATCAACCGTCCCTAAACTTATCCGCAACACGGTAGCCAACATACATCCCGAAACCAACACCTTTTTGATACACAAAGTTGGTAACGATTGGGTTGAGATAACCTACCGCGAAGCTTTGGATAAAATTGACGCAGTATCGGCCTATTTCCTCGATATCGGTATTCAAAAGGGCGACAGGCTGGCCCTCATCATTGATAACGGGCCCGATTACGTTTATTACGATCAGGCTTTACAGCAGATAGGCGCGGTAAACACCTCCATCTATCCCACCCTTTCGGAGGCTGATATTGAATACATTCTGAATGATTCTGGCGCGAAATCCATATTAGTAGGGAATCCTTTCCTATTGAAAAAGGTACTCAAAATAGCCAACAACTGCCCAGATCTGATGCGCATCATCCCCGCGTTTGACGATTTTGGTAAACACACCGATAAAGTAAACCTGAATGCAGGTGTAATTGGCTTTACCGACTTAATAACCGAAGGCCTGAAATGCGTAACCAAATACAGCACCGCAATCAATGCAGCCCGCGAAGCGATATTACCATCTGATCTATCCTGTTTAATTTACACATCAGGCACCACCGGAACACCTAAAGGAGTAATGTTAACCCACTCCAATTTGGTGGAAAATGTACGGGTATGCTTAGATCAGATCCCGGTTATCGATCAGAATGAAACCTTCTTATCTTTCTTGCCGTTATCTCATGTTTTCGAGCGCACTGCAACCTATCACGTTTGTTTAGCAGCGGGTTGTAAAATAGCTTTCGCGCAAAGCTTAGAGCTGCTCGCCAAAAACATGGGCGAAGTACGCCCAACCGTAATGAATTGCGTACCCCGCTTACTGGAACGCATCCACGATAAAGCCATCAAAAACGGAACATCAGCCGGAGGCGCCAAAACCAAAATTTTCCTTTGGGCTTTAGAGATCGGCAAAAAATACAGATTGGTTAACGAAGCCGGTAAAAAACCGGGCTTCCTGTTATCACAACAACACAAACTGGCCGAGAAGTTGGTTTTCAGTAAGATCAAAGAAAAAACAGGCGGCCGCTTAAAATTCATGATATCAGGCGGTGGCGCTTTACCCAAAAACATCGGCGAGTTTTTTGGCGATCTGGGAATCAAAATATTAGAGGGTTTCGGCTTAACCGAAACCTCACCGGTTATGTCGGTTACCGAATACGACCGTCAGGTTTATGGTACCGTTGGCCGGATTATTCCCGGCATTGAAGTAGCAATTCAAAATGTAGAAACAGGCCATATCCATACCATCCAAACTCACGAATCATTCAACCCCGCCTATCAGAGCGAAGAAGGCGAGATCATCGTTCGTGGCCATTGCGTAATGAAGGGCTACTGGAACAAACCACAGGAAACCGCCGTAGCCATTGATGCCGAAGGATGGTTCCATACCGGCGATATCGGCCGATTTTTTAAAGGCAACCTCCAAATTACCGACAGGCTTAAAAACATGCTGGTAAACGCCTACGGTAAAAATGTTTACCCAACCCCGGTTGAAAACACCTATTTAAAAAGCCCTAAAATTGAAGGCGTATTTTTAATTGGCGATAAGCGCGAATACATTACCGCTATCATCATCCCGGCAAGGGAAACTTTGCAGGAAGTTTTTAAACTGGATAACGCTTATTTTGAAAAGCCTGAACTCTTCATTAACGATCCTGCTATTATCGACTGGATCAATCAGGATATCCGCAAGTATAGCAATGAGTTAGCTAAGTTTGAGCGTATTAAAAACTTTAAGGTAAAACTCAACCCGTTCAGCATGGATGAAGGTGAAATAACCCCAACCATGAAGGCCAAGCGTAAGGTGATAGAAAAGAAATACGCCGGAGCTATCGACGAAATGTATTTACAGGAAACTGAGGCGGATTAAGCAATGAAAAGAAAAGACTTTCTACGATCAGGATTGCTGGCCACCGGTGTTTCGATGATGCCCGAAATACTCACAGCCAAAAGTTATGCCCCAAAAAAGAGCTTCCGCTTTGCCTTTATTTCTGATATCCATGTAAAACCCGGCGCTGTGCCCGAAGCTGGAATGGCTAAGGCAATTCAACACGTACAAAATTTAAAACCGAAGGCCGAATTTATTATCAATGGCGGTGATTGCATTATGGACGGCCTCGCGGCGAGTAAAGAATCGGTGCAAAAGCAGTGGGAGTTGTATCATTCCATTATGGATGCCAACAATAAACTAACCGTTTATCCCTGCATCGGCAACCACGACGTATATGGATGGTTCCAAAAAACACCCGATACAAGCGATCCGCTTTACGGTAAAAACTGGCCGCTAAAAGAGCTCAAAATGCAGGAGCGTTATTACCATTTAAAAAAAGAAAACTGGAATTTTATAATTCTGGATAGTGTGCAAAACAATCCTGCCGGCGGTTACATCGGTAAAATTGACGAGGCACAGTTCACTTGGTTAAGCAACAAACTGGCCGCGATACCGTCTTCAGAGCATATCTGTTTGGTTTCCCACATTCCTATTCTGTCTATCTGTGCGGGTTTGTTTTTTAACAAGAACGAAGCCAACGGCGATCTGCTGCTTAAACGTAATTTGATGCACTCCGATTTTTTCGCCCTTAAAAAGTTATTTAACAAATACCCCAATATTAAAACGGCTTTAAGTGGTCATATTCATTTGCAGGATGAGGTACATTACCACGGCATCAATTATTATTGCAATGGCGCTATATCCGGCGATTGGTGGAGCGGACCTTTTCAGGAATTTGATCCAGCTTACGCGGTTTTCGATTTTCATGAAGATGGTACCTGTAAAAGAGAAATAATTAATTATGGCTAATTGCGCAGTGCTAAGGCGATAGCAAGTAACTCTGTCAACGTTCCTCCCGGCATATCCAGTAATGGATCAACCATCATTATTTTCATCCGGGCACGCTTTTCTATTATAAGCTCGGGGTGCTCCATCAGCTTACCATCCACAAAACCAATATAAGGTTGCCCGGTTGTTTTGTTTGTCCACAAATAGAAAAGCATTTTACCTTTATAGCAGTAAAAAGGCATTCTGTATTTCCAGGCTTCGGTTATCGCGGAATTGTGAGCTAAAATAAACTCACGCAAAAACAGCAGGCAATTTTTTGTTGGTTCAGGTTTATCATTAAAGTAATTATCTATATCACGTAACTAATATAGATAATATCGTTACACAAACTATAGGTTACCTTTTGGCACAGATGGTATTAATTGTAAATCAATAATATCATATGGGCTATTTTGCTTTATTAATGATCTTTCTGGCTCCAATAATTCAGGTAATCCTTAGTACTTTGAAGTTAAAAGCTAAGATTAATTTACATTTAGGTATTATAGCTTTGTTAGCATTCGTTCTGGGTATTATTCTTTCTATCAGTGCCTTTTCTTTGTTATGTAGTCAGATTCAATGGAAAAAAAATGAAATACATTGTGTTACCGGCGAAGCTGGGGTAATGATGTGCGGCTTTTTCATAACTGTCGCATGTACACCTTTAATAGCGATTGTATTTGCGGCGATATCTTACTACAGAAACAAAAAACGCCAAACCACCTCCTATCCTTATCAAAACTATTAACAACATTCCCAACTCTCCCCATAAAATCTTACTTTTGCAATCTTTTAAAATAACGCGCTTTCAGCTATGAGCATTGGACTATCCGAACAGGAAATATTTCGCCGCGAGGCGATGCAGCAATTACGCAATTTAGGCATCAACCCCTATCCTGCCGAAGCATTTAACGTAAATGCCAACGCAAAGGATATTTTAGCCAATTTTCCGAATAAACCCGATGCTTACAAGGAAGTAGTTGTAGCTGGTCGCATCATGAGCCGCCGTATTATGGGCAGCGCGTCGTTCGCCGAATTGCAGGATTCTACCGGTCGTTTGCAGATCTACATTAAACGCGATGATATTTGCCCCGGCGAAGATAAAACCATGTACAACACAGTTTTCAAAAAACTGTTAGACTTAGGCGATTTCATCGGCGTTAAAGGATACGTGTTCACTACCCAAACCGGCGAAACCTCATTACACGTTCAGGAATTAACCATCCTATCAAAATCATTAAAACCACTACCGGTAGTTCGCCGCGAAGAAGATGGTACCATACACGATGCCTTTACCGACCCGGAATTGCGCTATCGCCAACGCTATGTTGATCTAACCGTTAATCCGGAGTATAAACAGATCTTCATCAACCGCTCCAAAGTGATCCGCACCATGCAGAACTTTTTTGATAGCGAAGGTTGGATGGAAGTAGAAACACCAATACTACAAGCCGTTCACGGCGGCGCTGCTGCAAGGCCGTTTAAAACGCATCACAACACGTTGGACATGGGCTTATACCTGCGCATAGCCAACGAATTATATTTAAAAAGATTAATAGTAGCCGGTTTTGATGGTGTTTACGAGTTCGGCAAAATGTTCCGTAATGAGGGTATGGATCGTACCCATAACCCCGAGTTTACATCGGTTGAGATATACGTAGCCTATAAAGACTATATCTGGATGATGAAAATGGTTGAGGATTGTTTAGAGAAGGTAGCCTTAGCCGTTCACGGTAAAACAACCATTAAAGTTGGTGAGCACGATATCAACTTTAAAGGTCCGTACGAAAAATTATCCATGTACGATAGCATCCTGAAATATACAGGCATCAATGTATCAGAAATGAACGAAGAAGGTTTGCGCGAAGTTTGTACAAACCTAAATATCGAAGTTGATGCTACGATGGGCAAAGGCAAACTCGTTGACGAGATCTTCAGCGCCAAAGTTGAAGAACACCTCATCCAGCCAACCTACATTACCGACTACCCTATCGAAATGACCCCGCTTGCCAAAAAACACCGCAGCAAGGAAGGCCTGGTTGAGCGTTTCGAATTATTTGTAATGGGAAAAGAGATCGGCAACGCCTACAGCGAGTTGAACGACCCTATCGATCAGCGTGAACGCTTTGAAGAGCAATTGCTATTAGCTGGCCGTGGCGATGAAGAAGCGATGGCTATGGACGATGATTTTCTGCGTGCTCTGGAATATGGCATGCCGCCAACATCAGGCTTGGGTATCGGTATAGATCGTTTGGTGATGTTGATGACTAATCAAACCACCATTCAGGAAGTGCTTTTCTTCCCTCAAATGCGCCCAGAGGCAACCATCATCAACAACATCAAAAACGAAGCAGATCAGGCTCTTGAATTTACAGAAGCAAGTGTTCCCGAAGAATGGATTCCGGTATTAAAGAAAATGGGGTTTGATACCATTCAGCAGCTAAAAGCAGCTAACCCCAACAAGGTATTTAACGACCTTGGCGGGATGCGTAAAAAGCTAAAACTGGACATCACAATGCCTGTAAAAGAAATGGTAATGAACTGGTTTTCATAGTTTTCCACAAACGTTTTCAACACATCTTGAAAGCTTGTTTACAAAAGCTTAACCGAAACTTAATTCCGGCAAAACTTTTGTGTGTTTATGAATCTCTACATTTATAATTCATAAAATGCAATTGTTATGATAAACACCAGTCTTGAAATTACCGAAAATGAGTATCTCATTAAATTTAGCCGTAGCAAGTTTGATGTTTCATTCATCCGCAACCTGCTCAAAATAGTTGAGGTATCAAATCCGAAAGAGGATTATCCAATAACGGATCAAAACTCAAACGATATGGTACTACGCAGCCCCGACTACTACAGCCATTTAGACGATAAATAAAAAAGCCGATGTTATGCTAATTGCAATACACCGGCTTTTTTATTGTACAATTCTTTGTATTAAAACTGTGGTCTACCGCCACGCACTACCTGCTGCTTTTCGGCTTGGGCCATTTGCTGCTTCATCATTTTGATCTGGTCGGTCAGCATTTTATTGGTATCGGCTTTTGTTGCTTCCTGTAAATACATTTGGGCTTCGCGCTTATTACGCTTTGCCATAGCTATGCCAGCAAGGCTTAATTTAGCCAAAGCAATGTTATGCGACATTTTCATACCTAATGCAATAGCCTTTTTAAAATACTTCTCTGACTTTAGCGGTGCTTTGCGCGATTCTATCAACCCCATCAACAGGTTATAATAACCATGCTGGCCTTTATATAATTGATTTTCGTAGTCGCTTATCTTCAATAACCACTCTTCAGATTTGGCAATATTTTCTTTCCGTAAAAAATATTGGGCAATAAGCATGTTCTCGTTTAAAAAGAAAGTAAGCAGTATTAAGCCTCCGATAAAGAAAACAAGTATCCCCCATCCCCACAATCCAAAAACCGACATGGCAACAGCTGCACCAAAAACAACGCAGGCAATAATTAAACGAACAATATTTGACATAATTTGTATTTTTATAAACGCTGCAAATATCTGTTTATTTGCATTGCTAACCAACAGTAAAATACATTTATGTCAATTGATTTAGAACCGTCCTGGCTAAAAGTTTTAGAAACCGAATTTGAGCAGGATTACATGCTTAAACTTAAAAAATATCTAAAGGAAGAGAAAGACGCTGGGCACACCATATATCCAAAAGGGAAAGACATTTTTAACGCTTTCTGGAAAACGCCTTTTACAGATCTGAAAGTTGTTATTTTAGGACAAGACCCTTACCATGGCGCTAACCAGGCACATGGTTTATCCTTTTCTGTACAAAAAGGAATTGCCCCACCACCATCACTCCAAAACATATATAAAGAACTGCAAACCGATATCCCCGGCTTTAAAATACCCAACCATGGCGATTTAACCGAATGGGCCGAGCAAGGTGTGTTACTGCTTAACGCAACATTAACTGTACGTGCGAGCACTGCTGGCTCCCATCAAAAATTTGGATGGGAAAACTTTACCGATAAAGTGATCAGTGAGATATCAAAAGACAAAGAAGGTATTGTATTTATACTATGGGGCAAATTCGCACAAGCCAAAGCTGGGCTGATAGATGATAAAAAACACTTCATCATTAAATCGGCACATCCATCACCGTTCTCCGCATACAACGGTTTTTTTGGCAGTCATCCGTTTTCAAAAACTAATGAGATATTAAGAAAAGAAGGCAAAAAGCCTATCAACTGGCAAATACATTAACCAATTAGCTTAAACTTTCTTAGCTGATTCGTGCAACATACCGCTCATATCAATAATGTTGTCATCAATTTCGGATACACATTTATTCATGAGTTTAATGCACTCGTCTTGCTCTATCAGTTTATCTTTTTCCAAATTAAGCAAGCCCTTTAATGTAGCGATAGGCCCGCGTATCTGGTGCGAAAGATGCAATGAGTAATCAGCCAGTTTCTTATTTTTCACCTGCAGATCTTTTGTTCTTTCGTCAATGATCTCTTCAAGGTGATGATTGATCTGATTTAGGTTCTCTTTTTGCTCAGTTACTTTTTCGTTAAGCTCGGTAAGGTGTTTATTGGTTTTAGCTTTACGGTTAACATTGCTTATCAACAAAAATATAACTACTAAAAGTAAACCGGCAACTAATATTGTAGCCCAAAATAATATTTGTTGCCTGTTTTGCTGCGCAACCAATAATTCGGTTTTATGCTGATTCTCGGTTTGCTTATATTGCACATTGAGTAAGTTGAGCTTAATAGATTCATTGCTTTTATTATTTATGCTGTCAGATTTATTAATATCCATTAAGCTAAAAAGTGCCGCTTTGTAATCCTTCCGTTTAAGTTCAAGCTCATACGTAGTTATTTTATAATCGTATTCCAGTTTAGTACTCTTAACCAGTCGTGCATAGGTTAAACCTTCCTGTAAATATTTCACAGCTTCTGCAAATAAGCCTTTTTGTACAAATAGCGATGTTAAGGTTAAATTGATACTTGCTACAGCTGTGTTCAAATCTTTGTCTTTTGCCCTTATATTGGCTTGTAACAATAAACTTTGAGCCGTATCCAGATCACCTTTTTTAAAATAAACAACACCTTTATTTTGCAAACACTGAATCATATTTGTAGTATTATTCAGCTTGGTAAACAAATCACTGCTTTGATTATAAAAAACCAAGGCTTGGTTAAAGTTCTTCTTGCGATAATAAATATTACCAAAATTGAGGTAAATTGTAGCTATCAAATCCTCATCTCTTACCTTTTTTGCAATATTTAATGCTTCAGTATAATATTCAATTGATTTTTCATAATCACTCTCTTTATACAAATTACCAATATTATTATTAACACGCGCCAAACCATTTTGGTTGTTGTTGCCTTGAAAAAGAGCTAATGCTTTTAAGTAATAACTAAGTGATGTATCTGGCTGACTTAAGTAGCTATAACCTATTCCAATTACACGGTTAGCTTCTGCTTCACCATTCGTAAAATTTATTTTCTGAGCTAAAACAAGAATACTTTTGGCCTGTTTTACAGTCAGTTCCGGATCAGTTAACCGATTATCGTAGGCACGCTTATTTTGTAGAGTGATTTGAGTAGAATCGGGATTGTTTTTATCCTGTATACCAATTCCATAAATCGGGAGTGCAAATATTGAAATTACCAACAATAGGTAAAAGCATTTTATTTTCATTAAATAAAAGTAGTATATTGAACGGTTGAAACAAATAAAATAATTAGTTTTATACGGAGGATTACATTATAAGTTACAATACGTAGATAAAATACATCAAAATAAAAAAGGCACAAAATTACAAAAAAAATTTTGGAAGATGAAAATTTAAATTTATATTTGCATCAAGTAATTGTCAAGGTAACATCAGTAACGGATTTATAATTAACATTTTATGAATAAATTTTTTGTACTTATTTTAGCTATTTTCATCACAAGTATCGCAACATCTTGTACTAAAGAAAATTCAGTAGCACCGGTCAAAGCAAAAACAACTTTCGTTGCCGATAAATCTGAATTAGGCGTTGGAGATTGATTTTAATTAAACATATACAAACTGATTCCCCATTTAACAAACAGTAAATAAACAACATGAAAAAGTTCATCATCATAGCATTCGCAATACTTACAACAGGTTTAGTTTCTTCTTGCACTAAAGAAAATTCGGTAGCACCGGCCAAAGCAAAAACAACTATCGTTGCCGATAAATCTGAATTAGGCGTTGGAGACTGATCTAATAAATAATACAAACTGAATCCCCATTTAACAAACAGTAATACATTACACACACCATACAAACATGAAAAAGTTCATCATTATAGCATTATTAGCAGCAACAACAGGTTTAATCTCTTCTTGCACTAAAGACAACTCTGTAGCACCAGCTAAAGCAAAAACAACTATCGTTGCCGATAAATCTGAATTAGGAGTTGGAGATTACAATGGTTCTGATTCTACTTACGTTCATCCCTAATATTAAAACCCCTTAAAAACTACAAACATGAAAAAGTTCATCATCATAGCATTCGCAATACTTACAACAGGTTTAGTTTCTTCTTGCACTAAAGAAAATTCGGTAG
>NZ_JBDSCA010000038.1:0-8882 GCF_039921305.1 Mucilaginibacter sp. | reverse complement strand
GTACTCTATTGCCTTTTGCAGTTCCATACCGTTCTTATACCTTGCTTCGGGGTGTTTTTCAAGGCAGCGGCTCACAATTTGCAATAACCAATCGGGTACCCGCATTTCATGCTGCCGCTGCTCCTCGCTCCAACTGGGTGGCAGGTTTCTTTTCCGTAGCTCCATCAGATCAGGAACGGGTGTTTCCATGTGCGATAGCATAACCGTGTTGCGGGCGGTCTCGCCATTATCCTGCAAGGGGAAAGGTACCTGACCTGCCAGTAACTCGTATAAAATTACCCCATAGCTGTAAATATCGGTCTGCAGAAGCATCTTCCCTTCGTTTTGCTCCGGTGCCATAAACTCTATCGCACCGGCGTGGCGCATACTGCTGCGCCGCTCTTCGTCGCTCATGATGGATAAACCAAAATCAAGCAGTACGTAATTGCCCGAGTGAACGTTGAATTTGATGTTATTGCTTTTGATATCGCCATGCTTTACACCTACACTATGGCAATGGCACAGCGCGCAAGCCAGCTGATCAGCCAGTTTGATCACCTCTTTGATCGTAAAGATCTTCTCATGGGGCGGTTTTAATAACTCTTCCAGATCGGGCCCTTCTATAAATTCCATTTCGATGAATGGGAAAGATCCGCTCTCGGTGATGCCTGAGTTGAGGATCTTTACTACATTGGGATTGGGTACTTCGTTTACCTTTTTAAGCTTTTCAACTTCGTTTAAAAAGTTGCGGTAGTTTTTATCGTCATTACTTTCGGTGTGAATGGGCGTGGGCAACAGTTTCACCGCCGTTATGATGGCTCCTATACGACGCCCTTTATATACCGAACCCTGACCTCCAGTGCGCATTGCACCCATGTTCTCTAATCCTTCGGTTATCGTAAATACTTTACTCATGCTACCAGCCACTATATTTCCGATTTATAACTGAATTCAAAAACCGCTGTCTCACCCAAAATAACCTGATCACCCTCTTCAAGGCGATGCCCGATATGTGTTGAGTTGAGCTTAACTAAATTTTCAGATGATGCCGATCTTATTTTGATCTTATTTGCAGGTGGGATACCGCCCTCATCGGCAAACAGCATAAAGCAACCCTCTTCGTTATTCCACTGTATATGGGCGTGCTGCCTGCTAATGTATTTATTGGCCTCGTTGGCACTATCTCCAGGGAAGGCGATATGATTCAGTCTAAAAAAACCATCTTCAACCTGCGCGCGCTTTTCCCGACCTATGTTGAGCTTACCATCTACGGATGAGATCGGATATTCCTTTTTTTCGGCTTCGCCATTCAGTATCCTCACAAATGCGGCACCTGTTTTTTGGATAGATTGATCTTTTGTCCGGATAAAAATAGCACAATTCAATCCACCCACTTTAATCGCTTCGGCAGGGAATTCGTTTAAAAAAGCGGTTTCTAATACCCAATTCGTTGGTAATCCCAAGTCAAAGTCATCGGCTATTTTTTGTATCTCATCTCTAAAACGATTATCCTCATCAACATACACAGCCGATTCATAAATATGTTTAGCAACGGAATCATCGCCAATGAACAAATAGATGCCCTTTATATTACGCCCTTCGCCGCCTTCAGCCTTTTGCAATTCATCCTTAATAGATCGCAGCAGTGCATCACGAACTCCCTTTACATCTTTGGGGCCTTTATTTTCATTTCTGTTAAATATATCAAACATGGCCATAGCTATCTATCATTACTGTTCAATTGATTTTTTGTTTCAACAACATCCGGCAAAATGCTTTTTATATACCCTTGCTTTAGCAACAACGGTATCACGTGCCGGCCAGCCAGTCTAACCGCGTCGGCCGATCCTTTGGTTGATTCTATGCGTACGCAAACAACTATATTACCCTCACTTTTGGCCATAGGCGCAAAAAACACGTACCAGCCGTCGTTTATCCCTTCACCTTTCCATATACGTTCGGGTGTTCCTGTTTTACCTGCAACACTAATACCCAATATTGGTTTTTTAGGCGCACTTTGCTCTATCATATATTGGGTGATCAGTTTTGTATATTGGGGATCATTGGCTAGTTTAATTGCGGCACTTGCAGGCTGATCTATTCCGCTTACATTCATTACAAATCTGTTAGCTAAAAGTTCGCCATTATTGGCAACCCCGCTTACCAGCCTTGCCACAGCGGCCGGCGTAGCTATCAGTTCGCCCTGCCCCCAAGCCATGCCGGATATACCTTTGGCCCTGGTTCGACGTATGTTATTCGGATCGTATCGCGGCCTGGTATTAAATTCCGTTTTGCGCCACAATTCGCGCCAGGTTTCTTCCTGCTTAACATTATTGGCGGGCCTGTTGTAAAAATAGCCGCCTACACCATGTAAAAACATTCCGGTTTTTAAATACAAAGTAGCCATATCCTCTTCCAGGTGTTCCTGGTTGGCTAATTTTATGAAATATACGTTATTGGATTTGGCTACTGCACGCTCTAAGGTAATTACGCCGGTTTCATCCGGCTCTATCCCTTTGGTACGTATCCGCTCGTAAGTGCTAACGGTAAATTTTTTATTAGCCGCTTCAAGTCCCAGTTTATTAAAGGATGCCATTGTAGTTAGCACTTTAGCTGTTGAGCCTGGTTGTGTAGCATAAGTAAACCCCAGATCTGTTGTTGTTACCCACTGTGATAGTTTATTTTGTTCGGAAATCGGCATAGTTAACTGATCCCAATTATTTACCGGTGGTAAGGGGTAAACTGCCGAAGTTAAAACATCGCCAGTTGAGGCTTGCATAATGACTACAGACACCCGGTTATCGTTTAATGAAGTATCGGTAGCTAATGACTGTTGGATATGAGTTTGTAGTCCGGCATCTATAGTTAGTTTTACATCGCGGTTTTGCTGTTTAAATGCCTGTACTTGTGCGCTGTTTATACCGGCAATAAGTAATGGCGCTAATGCGCTGTAATCTTTTTTACTTACCGTCATTTCTTTTACCCCGCGGGTTAAAAAACGATTTTCCTGGTAACGGCTGGCATGGGTGTTATAACTGATGCTGGGTAGCTTAAAACCCCTTAGCTCTGCCGCTTGTTCGTATTCGGCAAAATAGCCATTAGTACTTCCGTTAAAAATACCGGTGTTGGCATCACCCACCCAAAAAAAGGTTTGTTCTTCGAAAGGGTAATAACGATCTAAACGTTTGTGCATAGCCGAATCAAGATTGTAGTTACTTACCCCGGCGCTGTCCAATAATCGTTTTTGTTTTCTTATCAGTAGCGGATTACTGGTTGCCAAAATACGGCCTTGCCTATCATAAAGTGTACCGGCCTGTAGCCTGTTCATCAGGATGGCGATACGGGGATTGTAGCTAAACATCCGGGTACCGCTCCTATCGGCAACCAACGATGGTTTTACTATCCATTTACTGTTATCCAGCAGATAACGTGACACATTCACAGTAAGCAGCACAATACCAACAAGCGCAGCTAATAAAGCGGGCACCAGGTTTTTATCCTGCTGCTTGGTAAGGAAGCTCATTTGTACCGGAGTACCCCGAACTAATGAGGCTGAGAGCAAAAAACCAGCTGCTAAAAAATTAGCGACAAGGGATGAGCCACCATAGCTCTCAAATGGTAGCGAAACTCCGGATAAAGGCAATGCACCTGTTGAACCGCCCGCTATCAATATAAATTGCACAAATGTACAAACCCCAATACCGGCGCATAAGTAAAATAAAAAAGGTGTGCCCGTTTGCCGGCCTATAATGATGGCCCTGTTTAAATACAGCAAAAAAAGCACAAAAATGCAGGCAATACCTGTCCAACCAAATTCTTCGCCAATTGAAGGTAATATCATATCGGTGTGGGCTTCGGGTATAGTTTTGGCAAAACCCTCGCCAACTCCCTGGCCAGAAACACCACCGCTTGCCATTGCCCACAGGCCATTGGCAACCTGGTCACCACCATAAACCTCATTATCCCAGGCATTCTGCCAAATCGCTTTCCGGTCTGCTAAGCGTTGTATAGGGCCGGGTATCAGTTTATCCAAATGCGGAATTTTGTCAATAGTTAAAAACCCCGCGATAATAATCAAGGCCATTATTGCAGATTCGCTCAGTTGTTTTCGTTTGAATAAAAACACCAGCACCAGCATACCCGCTGTTAAGGCGGCAGACAGCCATACGTTTTTAAATATCCAGGTTACCAATACATAAAACACTACAGAGCTCGCCATTAAGGCAAAGTCGCCCCTGGAAAAAGAAAACAGTACGATAAAAGTAAAACAGATCACCATTGCCGGCCCCAGATCGCCCAGGATGAGAAAAAGGAACAGCGTGATACCAGTACCGATAACAGCAAAAGAAAAAAACGACCATCTCTTTTTTAAACTTGGATACTCACTGATAAATTTTTCGTTGGTTGCAAAAAAACCCGCCAGGAAAATAATGATAAGGTACTTAACGATCTCGCTCGGTTGAAAACCGAACAAATTAACTTTCACGCCACTTCCTTCGGGGCCGGTACCAAAACGTATGGTTAAAGCAAGCAGGGTAATGGCTACGATGACCCAGGGCCAGCCGTTAGCGGCTTTGCTGTTGCTTTTAAAAATGAACATCCGATAAAAACCGGAGTCGGTGGTAAAGCGGCGAAGGTTGAAGAGCAATAAAAACAACATGCCGCCAAATCCCATTCCGAGATAAATTAGTGAGTCTTTGGCAAGGAAACGATCACGCAATGGATCCTGAAGACTTAACATGGTTAAAAATGACACCCCTGTTAACACCATGATAAGAGGTAATATCAATTGGTCGGCTGTCGAAAATTTCCAGCTCAATAACAAGTGCATAACAACAAAGCATCCAAAAAAAACAAAAACGATTATCCGATACCAAAAGTTAAATTCCGACGGGGTACGAATAATGAGCGATTTTTCCTTCTTAAGTAAATTAAAATCGCGCGAAGACAGAAGCCGGAGCGTATGAGGCGCCTGAAAAAAATTAAACTGAACATCCTGCCGTAAATTCTCTGTACCGAGCGACCTGCCAAATTGGTAGCCGGGTTGTAAAGGCAATAGCTCAAACGCTTTTCCCGCAGGCAGATTTATAAAGCTATACACCCCCTCCGCATTGCTTCGGGCAAACGCGGTAAGTGATTGTAAATGCAGGCTTCCCTTTGCATCTGCAACATAAACCTTTTTGTATTCGTTGGTTTGCTCAACTTTAGTTTTGGTTTCATCGGCCTCTTGGTTGCTATAAGTACTATCTTGCGGCAATATCATTTGCAGCCGTACCAAAACTCCTGCAACGGGTATTGTTTTGTTGCGTATTTGGCCACTGATACTTTTATCTCCCAGGCCCACATCTGTAACGTTGGCTATTGCAGGTGGAGCATTTTTTTCCTGAATAAAACGTAGCGAATCATCGCCTGTATAACCAAGCAATGCCCGCGATACAATAACCCGTTGCTTAAATGATCTGCCGCCTTTTGTAAATGCCTCATCCGCGTTAACGTTATATTTACTTTTATTTAATTCTCCAATATTGTCAAATTTTCTTCCGGTTGTAATTCGCTCGGCTATTACGTTTTCAACCAGGTCAATATCATTCTTGTCTTCAAAATAAAAACCTTTTTCTAAAAGTTCCCTCATATTCTGTGCCGGTTTACCCGCGTTCAGGTTAACCATGGTTCCATCGGCAAGCCTGCGGTTTATATCGGCAAAGTTTCCTTGTATCACATAATACAGTCTGCCAAAAAACAAGGCCAGAACAATACCGGTAACCAACAAAAAGATGCGTTCTTTTGCCCGTGAAACCGAAATTGTGTTGTTCTGTTCCATAGGTTATTTAGATTGGATGGGTAAAGAGTCGGCCCTGAAACTTACAGGCAATAATGTTACACTGATAAATTTTTGGCTGGTGATTAGATGGCCATATTGAACTGGAACACCACAATTAAAAAACCGCACATTTTTTAACTTCAATACATTATTGCAAGCCACTATTGCCGTTTTAAAACCAGAAAAGGAGATACTATCTAAAACGATACTTTTACATGTGGGCAGGAAACTGAAAGCAATTCCGCTATTTGACGTGTCACTTTTAAATACAATATTTCCTTTAGCCTTGATCACGATACTGTCAGCATTAACCCGAATAGCCTGGGTTAAAATAATGGGTGACCTAAAAACAGAATCTGACAACACCAGAATATGCCCTTTGAGCTGATCTACACTTTGTTGAAGTTTGATCTCCTGATCGTTTTTAACTTTAGCTATTATTATCGTAGGCTTTGCTATAGGTTGGGCTGGCTGTGTCTTATTTAAATATTGCCATATTGTAGTCCCTAAAAACAGTAGCGTGAACAAGCTAAGTACAATCACCAGCGTTTTGTTTCCGGTTGTTTGGCTCACAGGTGTTTCTTTAGTATGCAAAACCTCTTGATTTTCGTTAGTTGTTAAAGTGGTGGTAAGCTCGGGTTTATTAACATTTGCTTCGGGCATAGTTGCGTTATGCCTGGCTGGTATTTTGTTGTTTTGAACAAGTACAACCGTAACGTTATCTTTTCCGCCTGCTTCGTTTGCGGCATCTATCAATCCGCGGCATTTCTCTTTTATTGAACCGGAACCCGTTATTATACTGAGTATCTTGTTCTTGTTGATCATATCGGTAAGGCCGTCGCTACATAGCAAAATCATGTCGCCGGGTAAAAATGGCGACTGGCCTGTTTCGATGTAATCGCTGTTTTTGCTCAACTGGGTTTCAAACCCTAAAGCTTTATTGATCTCGTTCCTTTTAGGATGCTTCATAGCGGCATCTTCGGTAAGCCGGCCAGAATCTTCCAAAAAGCCTACAAAAGATTGGTCATGGGATATTTTTACCAACGATTGATCGCGTACTAAATACAACCTGGTATCGCCTACATGCGCATAATAAAATTGATTGCGCTCCATATCGGCTATGGCCAGCGTGGCAACACATGCCATACTATCGTGCTGTTTTACACTTTGTTTTTCGGCGAGGATCTTCTCGTTAGCTAAACTAAAACAATCAACCAGCATCGGAATAATCTCGCCCGATGGTTTTTCAAGGCGCTTCAGGATAGATTCCCGTGCCAGCGCCGCGGCAACTTCGCCACCAGAATATCCGCCAACTCCATCTATTACACAGGCAATAACAAACTTACTGTTAACTTGTTGCTGAGCTATAAAAGCATCTTCGTTGTTTTGCCTTTGCTTCCCGGTATCGGTAATTCCAAAAAATTGATCAGCCATTAGGTTTGCGCGATTTTTTAATGTCGAAAAAATGGGTGGCTATTAAGCAAAGGCAAACCACAAATAAAGCTATTGATAAAATTTGCGACATACTCCCTATGATTTAAAAATATTAAGCCCAACAATGCCATTCAATAATATCCTTGAGTTAACCGGCAGCTCTACCCACGAAGGGGAATTGACATCACATCTTTCTAATTCGGTTTCGTTTAATATGGTTCGTTCACCAAATGATGCCAGGTAGAATTTTCCATCCGATTTGTTATAACGGATCTGTAAATGTGGAGAGTTAACCCACTCCGTAGGTATCTTAAATATATTGGAATCTTCCCGTTCCTCTTCATTACCAGAAACGATAATTTCGTCGTCTCGCATAATGTATTCTACCTTTTTGCCTGCAAATTGCTTTTCGGGCAAAATGGTTTCAAACCGGGCGAAGCTTTTTTGGGATGAATTTACGTCGTTAGCATCATCAAACTCCAGATCTTCAATATAAGGCAATTCGTAATATCCTTCGCTGTAATAGTTAAACCCTTTCAAAACTTCCTGACTAATATCAAATGTTTGGGCAATACCTGTTTGCCTTGGGATAAAGGTTACGCGCAAATTTTCTTCTTTTTTGTTATTGCCTGGCATCAGTTTACCAATAAAACCAATATCGCCACGGGCATAGTCGGGATGTGAAACCAACCTGAACACCCACTTTGAACTTGATGGCACAACAGTTTTACCAGTTGCTCTATATTGTTTCAAAAGTTCATAAAATTTTTTAACGGTTTCGTTAATTATAAGGCCAAATATACCCTGCTTATTATGCATAAATTCGGCATGATCCTCCGGATTGAAGCTGATGATATATTCGTGATAGAATACGATTCGACCAGCAAAAGAAAGTTCACGTATAGAATCGCCAAATTTAGCCACAACGTAGTTATAAACATCATCGGGCGTAAGTGCGTGGGCCTTTTTTGCGCCATCTGATTCCTCGTTAGTTAAAAACCAATCTTGTATGCCAATACGTTGCCAGATAGAAGTTTTTGCATCCATACACAAATAAAAAGGGATAATAAAATTATTAGTTTAACATACAATGGCGCACTATGTTTGCAATAAGGCATGCATAATATATTAATTTATGGTGGGATTGCTCTGTGTCGTATCTTCTTTCAAGCTATCCTGCTCAGTTTCGCCGTCTCTGTACATCTGTTCTTTTATAGCTCTTTGCACCGCCGAATCTATAGCTTTACGTTTTCTGATGTAGTTTAGGCTACGTTGCCGATCGGCCTGTTCGGCACTATCTGCTTTTGAGACCGAGTCTACCGGCTTCACCACAATGGTTTTAGGCGCTACAGCCGGTTTATTGAAAAAGGAATAACCGCTATATATCAGCAAAACAACCAGCAAGGTCATTAGTATAGCAAACATTGTAGTTGATAACCGTATGCCATCGGCTTCTTGTAATGGGTAAGAAGGAACTTGTTCTTGTTCAATCTCGATAAGGGGCGGTGCTAGCGAGGGGCCGTACTCTATTGCCTTTTGCAGTTCCATACCGTTCTTATACCTTGCTTCGGGGTGTTTTTCAAGGCAGCGGCTCACAATTTGCAATAACCAATCGGGTACCCGCATTTCATGCTGCCGCTGCTCCTCG
>NZ_JBDSCA010000037.1:0-30877 GCF_039921305.1 Mucilaginibacter sp. | reverse complement strand
TGGCTAAAAGTTCTATTTCTTTGGGATTGTTTTTTAAGAACTCATGGTATTCGGCAACCTGTCCAATATTTTGTTGTACCATCTGCCTTTTGATCCTGCGTAATATGGTAGGACGTTTGTAATCGGTAAAATCAAGTGGTAAACTTCCTTTTATTAAGCCAATGATGCCCTTTAGCTCACTTTCACTTATATTTTCATGTTTGTCTGTCAAAACATCTAAAATTCCGTCTTGGTTTACGTAATCTTCTATAACCTGTGGCATGGCCTGCGGAGAAATAATAAGATCAGCATATCCGGTTGCAATCGCCGTTAGTGGCATCTCTTTGAAAGTAGCGGTATCGGGGTCTTGGACCAGGACAATCCCCCCCGCTTTTTTAATCGCTTCCACTCCCTTTGAACCATCATGCCCGGTACCGGATAAAATGATACCAATTGCCTTATCGCCCCGTTCCTCCGCTAAGGATATGAAAAAGTGATCTATAGTTAAGTGTGGGCGCTGTTGGTCTTTTTTATCAGATAAGATCAATCTGCCATTTTTAATCTTCATGAATTTAGAACTCGGTATAAGGTAAACCTTATTGGATTCTACATCCATATCTTCGACAACATCTACGACCTCCATTTTACTGTGGCGGGTCAATATTTGGGCCATCTGGCTTTTGAAGTCTGCCGATAGGTGTTGTATCAAAATATACGAAACGGCATCAAGCGGTGTATAGTCAAAGAAAGCGGATATGGCTTCCAATCCTCCGGCGGATGCGCCGATGGCTATAATGTATTGTTTATTCACAATTTTAGCCACGATCTTAAATAATTAATGGAAACAGCAGTGGAGAAAGAAAACAAAGATACTTTAATTCTTGATTAAATATTTTATTTTCAAATGGTTAGTACCTTTAACACTTAAACTAATATAGCCCTTTGCTCCAGGCAGGCGGCTACATTACACCACACGCTTCGCTCCGGGTTTCATTCCACCGCCAGCCCGGAGTACACACAGCAAAACGGAAATTCGCTCACGCTCATAACCGATTTGCTTTTTGCCGATAAAAAAATAACCCATTTACACCAAACACGCGAATATAGCCCACGCCGGGATAAAAATTCAAGGCTATACAAGCGGGCAGTTGTGTTTTGTTTTTTATTGGCTTGCCCGGCCTTGAGTTTTTACCCGGCTACGCGCTGTTAGTTGCTCAATTGGTTAAAATGGCTTGGTGTGCGTCATTGTCTTACAAGTGGGATGCCTAAAGAGTAAACAAAAAGTAGAGCGGGAACCCGGTCGTTAAAGTTAGCCGATGCTACAACGATAGAGAGACAGGGAAGATGTCCAACTCGTTCAGGTGAGCAAAATGGATTAAACAACTTTCAATTTGAAACAAGGGCAGAATGGATTGAATAAGGATTTATGCAAAATCCATCAACTTATCCGCTATTTCCTGTTTAACATCATCTTCAAATCCCGCCCAATAATTTTGCGTAGTACTCAAACTATGGTGGCCTAAACTTTCCTGTATCAATTCCATTTTAGCCCCGTTTCGAATTGCTGCGGTAGTAAAGGTATGGCGGGCATAATAAGTGGAAATATCTGTATCTAATTCCAGGTCTTTTGCCAATTTTTGAATATGCTGATTAACAAACCGGATAAAATTTTGGTTTACCCTTAGCTTTTCTGTTTCATCCATTGAATTATTTAAGATAGGAAATACATAATTGTCCGGTAAGGCGGGTTTCGTGCCATAACGCTCAATGACAGCCTTAATCGATTCTGTTAAAGGAACAATAATCGGTTTTGGTTTATCTTTGGTTGTAAATAAAGTCTTATGGCGTAAAAAGGAAAAGGATTTTTTATTAATGTTTTTATATTTTAGTTCCGTAATATCCCGGAAGTTCATTCCATTGCACTGGTAACTGAAAAACCAAAAATCCCTGGCTTTTTCTTTTGGGCTATCCAGCTCCAAATTTGCGGTAAATAACTTTTTTAAATCTTGCTTGTCTAAAGCTTTTTTAACGTTTTGCCCTGTTGGTATCTTGTATTTTTTGAAAGGATAAATTTCTGCCACAATATCACCCTCTTCAATGGCTTTATTAAAGATCGCTCTAAGAGGACGCAAATAGATACCTACTGTTGTCTTTGACTTTTTTTCTGTAGCCATCCATTTTTCATATCGGTTAAGAAAATCTAAAGTAATATGGTCAAAGGGTAGCGAAACTGCGGGTTTTTTATTCTTACCTGCAAACAGGAGCAGAGATTTTAAACTCAATCGATAATTAGAAGCGGTGCCTATACGTCCGTTCTGTGTAAGTTCAGTAATGTAGGCGTGGTAATGCGTTGTAATATCTGTGGAACTGGAATGAGCGCCAAACATTTCCCTTTCAAATTTAGCAAGGATAAAAACACCATCCATTTTTGTGATTATGGAATTGGCTTTAACAGCTATTGCATCTAAGATCATTTTAAGCTCCTTAAATGCTTTCTTGGGCTTGGTAGCTAAATAAGACTGTTCAAATTGTTCAAACGTCAGGTACATATTCGTATGGTAATGTCTAACATCAGTTCTTGCTATATATAGTCTTAGTTTTACCGGTGCTTTTTCACCTGTTTCGATTTTCCGCTCATCCAGGTATAAATTTACTTTGACTGCCATTTTGATAGATTTTAAGAATTTCTTAATATTGTCTCACACATTTTTTTTGATATATACTAATTTAAGCAAATTTCGCATAAAATGCAAATTTTTCTCTCACACATTTCTCACACAAATGAACAAAAAACAACAAAAAATCGATAAGTAAGCGTAATTTCTAAATACATAAAATACTGATATATAAGTAAATATAAAAATAGCAAAATATCGATAATGCCATCCCATTGACTGTTAATCAGAGGGTCGCTGGTTCGAGCCCAGCCTCAGGAGCAAAAAGGGTAAGCACATTTTAATGGTCGCTTACCCTTTTTTGTTTCTACATATCGGCCTTTAGTATGCAATGGCTATGTCAATCACTTTTTCAGTTTCACACGATTCAATTTTAATCTCAATTAGCTGCTACAGCTATGCGACAAGATTTTAATCTAAACAAATGAAAAATGACTACCATAAGTTCAAAAGTATTCCGGCATCACCGAAAAGCAGATGGCACCTACAATGTTAAGATTTGCATTTATCACCAAAAAGAACGGGTGTACATAGATACCGCTCACTATGTAACTGACAAGAAACTAACTTCTATTTTAACTATTAAAGATCCCGTTTTAATTCGGTTGATAAACCAAACGCTTGATGATTATAGGGAAACCATAAGCAGAGTAAGCAATAAAATAGACTTTTTAGATGCGCGTGAATTACGTGACTACCTTATTTCGAAAAACGAAGCCATAGATTTTATCAAATTTTGTCAATTACATATTGATAGCCTGGATAAAAATGGTCAGAAAAAAAGTGCTGCAAATTACCGGACGATCCGTTATAGCCTGATTGATTATTTCAAAAAAGACAAAGTTTCTACTGACGAAATCACACTCAATTCAATACGAGGGTATGAGCAATATCTAAAGAGCGAAAGAACTATTACCAGGACTAATCAATTTGGAAAATTAGTTACTACATACTCCCGGAAACTTTCAGCAAATAGCATAAACAATTATCTAAGAGATTTTAAGGGGCTGTATAGTGCAGCATTGAGTTTCTATAATAATACGCACTCTGATATAGTCCGAATTAAGCATAATCCATTTGAGCATTTCAAAATTGCCGATGCAACCCAAACTAAAAAAAGAAATATTACGATCACACAGGTTCGAAAAATAAGAGATTGCATGGTTGTTTCGGATACAAGCGCTGAACTGGCAAGAGACTTATTTATGCTATCATTTTATTTGTGTGGGATTAATGCTGCTGACTTACATGCTTGTACATATCAAGTCGTTGGTGATAGGGTTGAATACAACCGTTCAAAAACAAAGGGAAAGCGAAAGGACAATGCGTTTATAAGTATTAAAGTTATCCCAGAGGCAGGTGCTTTGTTATATAAATACCGAAACCTCTCAAAAAGATACGCAACCAGCGAAAATTTGAATGCAGCTCTAAGTACGGGTATGAGGCAAATCTCTGAAATAACGCTAATTCCTGATGTAACTTACTATTGGGCAAGACATACTTTTGCCAACCTCGCGCGCAACACCTGCAGAAAAAGCAAAGATGATATTGCACTGGCACTTAATCATGTTGACCAGGCTCGAAAAACAACAGATATCTATTTGGCGAAGGACTGGTCAATCATTGATGAGGTACAATTGGCAGTAGTATCGCTTTTAAGAAAACTTGATAAGCGTGAAGCTGCATTCGCGTTTCGGATACAACATTTTCTTGTCAGGAAATATGGAGGTTTAAAAGAAATAGCAGATTCGTTATTTGCGAAATTACCTTAGAAACACTTCATTTTAAATGTTATACAGATATCTGCTGTATCACATTTGTAACACACGTATAGTTTTTAATAGAATCTGTAAAGTGGACGGTTTTGAAGGGCAATTAAATTTTTGATTTTCAATCAGATAGCCAAAAATCGGTCACCATCTAATCGGTTCGATTAACAGGAAGATGGCCAACCTCTATAATGGCTTGATTTTTAATAAATTATATCACTCAATATTTTCTTTGTTACATATTTGTAACACGTTTTGATCTTGCATCGTAACGTTTCGCTTTATATTCAAATATAAGAGTTTGTGTCTTAAAGCGCAAATCCTAAGGGAACACTAAATTTTAAGTGATAGCATATCGCGAGCTGGAACTTGGAAGTATTATTCTTTTTTTTTCAAACCGAATTAGGGAAATATGCTGTAGATAAATTATTGATAGCAAGATAGTAAGACCCGTTTTTAGTATTCAATATATTATACCTTACTGGGTTAGTTTTATACAATCAATTCAAAATGCTGACTTAATATTTTATACGCCCCAGCAATCGACAAGTTATAACCGGGGTTAACGTTTTATCCTTATGCATTATAAAGTATCACAGTGCGTGTGGTAAATGAAGACTATTATTACCCAAGATTTATAGCGTAAATAATTAAAAAGGGCATTTTTGAAAATCCAATAGGATGCGGTTCAAAAAGCCCTTTTACTATAAATCATTATTAACAATCCTCTTCAAAATAAACTACACGCGCTACGGCTGTTATAAATTAATTTCAAAGTTATAGCGAATAACTATTGTACTATTTTAATAATATCTGTTCCATTAGCTTTCATATACAAATTACCTATTGCATCTGCTTTAAACAATATACCACTGTTTAACCTTGGTGGCGTGTATGTAGGAGCATTATATGGTGTATAAAATTTAATAATTAAAGAATTAACTCCCGCAGCACCATTTTTGGTTTTACGAATGGTGTAATAATCTGTATAAAAAGTAGTAGCATCTCCCTGTTGAGGATAAATTGCGTAAAAATTTTCTGTGTTATCTAATGCATATCTCGACTGAGTATCCAAATTTTGAGTACTACCTCCTAAAGCAGGATTATCTTGTTTAAATAAAGTTTTTAAGGTAAAATCGGTAGCTACACCTGTTTTAGTAACTAAATCGTATTTATAAAAACCTACATCAGTGTTTGATGAAGCACGTGCATCATCAACATAAACAATATCGCCTTGGTATACCGTATTGGTAAAACTGCCGTAAGGGAAGGTTGAATTGCGATCAAATGTATTGGTTGTAGTATTTAATTTTTGGCCATATCCATTCCAAATGCCACCTTGTGTATCAATTGCTAATGGATAATTACCTCCGCCTAAATTCACCTTGGTTGCAATTTTTGTTATGGCGTTATTTGCAGCATCTATTTTATAAACGTCTGCATCTAAAGCACCATTAGCAGCTAATACTACTACATTGCCAGCTGCATCTACACCTATATTAGACACTCCAATAATACGTGTATCAGTAGTAAGCACTGTTGGGGCACTACCGTCCAACTTTAATTTATAAAGTAAGCCTGCATGATCTGTGTAATAAAGTACGTTGTTTTTTTGGTCAATTGCCATAGCCCCAATTTCTGATGGTGCAGTTGCTATTTTGGAAAGTGTTGCTGTACCGGCTGTAACTTTTATATAAGGTATGGATGTGCTACCAGTACCACCGGTGGTTGCATTAACTGTAAAAGTTGGTCCGGTAATTACCGCCGCGCCTTTAACGCTTACCGTTACTACACCCGTTGTTACACCAGCAGGGACAGTAACTGTTAATACGCTGGTTACAGAACCGGTTACTGTAGAAGCAGTGCCATTAAATTTTACCACGTTATCTGCCGCGATAGTGCTAAAGCCTGTACCTAAAATTGATACTACATCACCGGCTTTGCCCGATGTTGGGTTGATTGAGATGATTGTGGCTGCAGTAGGTATTGGTATTATAGGTGTAATGGTAGCCTTTTGCGGATCGGTATTGGTAGCGATGATGTTTTTGATAGCAACGGCAATGTCACCCGCTGTAATTCCGGCGGGTAGCGTAAATTTAATTTCTGTATTGGTAACGGATGAAATAGTGATAACCTGTGTGCCAATAGTTACTTTGACATCGGTAGTAGTTGCACCAAAACCGGTGCCGGTAATTGTTACCACATCGCCGGGCATGGGGTTTTTAGGCTGTACATTGGTTACCACGGGGGGGATCGCCGAAGGTGGAATGGTTTGGTTTTCTTTTTTGCAAGCATTGAATATGCTAATTAAAAATAGGAGAAGAATGAATGACTTTATTGATTTTTCCATGACATTAAGATTTTGTGTAAATATCTTGATGTACTGGTATGCTAACAATACCTACCTATCGGCATATTAAACTACGTACCCTCCCACTACAGTGGTGGTCAGATAATCTTCCTTTCGTATGCGTATTTAAGTAAACCTACAACCGTTTGCGTATTTGTTTTATGGAGTATGTTTTTACGGTGGGTTTCTACTGTGCGTTCGCTAATAAATAGGGTGTCGGCTATTTCTCGGGTAGTCATATCTTTTTCAATCATGCGAATAATCTCTATTTCCCGGTCGGTAAGTTTCGTTTCTTCCTGGTTGCGTTTAAAAGATTTCATCAACTGTAAAGTGATATCCTGCCCAAAGTAATTTTGGCCATCGGCTATTTTGGTAAGTGCTTCTACTAACTCTTTTTTTCCGGCATTTTTTAGGATATATCCTGAAATTCCTGCATCTATCATTTCAGCTATTATCTGGCTGTCGCCAAACATAGAAAGTGCTAATATTTTAATGTGTGGGAATTTATTTTTTATAGCACGGCTCAATTCAACCCCACTCATTTCGGGCATGCCTACGTCTGTTATCAAAATATCAACAGGGGTATTTTCAAGTAACTGCAATACTATTAATGGCTGTCTACTCTCGCCAACAACGGCAAAATCACACTTACCCTCCAGCATCAAGTTTATACCATCTATTACCATCTGGTGGTCATCAACAATAAATATGCGTTGCGGTTTTTGTGCCATGTTAAATAAGTGGTATAAATATAGCCACTAAAGTGCCTTTTCCAGGCAAAGATGAAATATCCACACTCCCTTTTAAATACTCTACCCGGCTAATTATATTTTTCAATCCAATTCCTGTGAATTTACTCTTATCGGCAGTGTCAAAACCACGGCCGTTATCTTCAATCGATACCGTTATTTCTTTCGAGTCGCAAAGCAATAATATATCCAGGGAGGTAGCATTGGCATGTTTAATTACATTATTTACCGACTCTTGGATCACTCTGTATAGTACTGTTTCAGTGGTGCTTTCTAATGGTTGGTCAATACCTTTTGTTTCCATCGATATTTTTAGCTTTTCGGCAGGTATTTTGTTGATAAAATCGCGCAGAGCAGAGACAAGCCCACTTTTAATTAAGGCATTAGGCATCATTTGGTGAGCTATTGAGCGTACTTCGTTGCAGCTTTCATCAACCATAGCCATGGTTTTTTCGGCTAACATATCGGCATCCGCCTGCTTAATTAAAAAACGCTCTATTAAAATTTCCATATTCATTTTAACGGCTGTAAAAAGTTGACCAACCCCATCATGTAGTTCGGCAGCTATGCGTTTGCGCTCTCTTTCCTCTGCTTCGATAATACCTTTTGAAGCAAGCTTTTGGTGATTTAATACCTCGGATTGTAAGCGGGCCTCTTGTTTAAATTTGTAACTGCTATAAAACTGATAGCCTAATAATAAGGCAATTAAAAACATTATTGCTATAATCATGATGGTTGTATTACGCTTACTGATCTCTAATTTCTGTATTGTATTTTGGTTGTTAAGTAGTTTGATTTTTTGACCTCGTGCATTTGATTCCAACTTTTGTTGGTGTAATAAAAATTGCCTTTTATTTAATTCAAGGCCCTGGTTATTTAGTTGCAGTTTATTTTTATCTAAAGCGAGTTGCTGAATATCAATCTCTAATTTGTTTTTAGATAATGCTAACCCCTGGTTTTTTAAATTGGAGGCTTGTAATTCCGTTTGGCTATTTAAAGCTTCAATTTGTTTTTGTTTTTTTTCGTTTTCGTATTTGGTCTCCAATTCTGCGAGCTTGTCCGATGTTTGCCGATTCATTAAGCTATCCTTTTGAGAGTTGTACATATTTAGGTAGTCTATCGCCAAGCTATCTTTTTTAATTGCATGATACAATATGGATAACTCTTTATAAGCAGAAGAGATAACTTCTGACTGATGGCCCTTGATGGCTTCCGCCAATCCTTGTTTTAAATTTTTTTCGCTCTCAATAAAATTGTTTATTTTAAAATAACTTTTACCAACACTGACATAAGCCGAAGGCAGGCTTCGTTGTAAATGTATTTTTTCTATTAGTGATACGGATTCCAAGTAATTGGAAAGTGCTTCTTTATACAAGCCAGCAGCAAATAATAAATCGCCGAGCCGGGTAGAATTTAGGGCAATTGCCCGTGGATCATTCATTTTTTTAGCTATAGCAACCGATTGCTCTAATTCGCTTCGGGCTTTTGTTAAATCGTGCAATCCCTCGTATCCGCCAGAAAGTAAATAATGCGAAATGACTACCAGATCCATTTTCTTCAGCCCATCGAAGATATTCAGTGAAAGCGTGGCGTACTTTATAGCCGTTGTATTATCGCCTTTTCGCAAGGAAATTACACTAAGCTGTAAGTAATTATTCCCGATGGCTAACTTATTACCTATGCTTTCATTAATCTCAAGGGATTTAAACAGGTTACTTATTGCATCATCATATTTACCTTCATCTTTGTATACAAAAGCGATATTATTATAGATCATGCCAATGTTTTGCTTATTGCCAGCATTAGTTGCCAGCGAAAGGCTTTTTTTGTAATAACTTAACGCTACATCGGGCTTGCCCTGTTCAATGTAAACATTAGCTATAGCATTATTTGCTAAAAAAAGAGTGGAGTTATTCTTTAGTATTTCAGCTATGTTTCTATACTTTTCAAAATTGAGCAACGCTTCCTGAAATTTTGACTTCCGGTAAAACGAACTACCTAAGAGATAATAGCATTCTGCAGTAGAGTAGGTTACCACAGCGTGCTTTTCGGAGTATAAAATTGCTACATTAACATAAAAATCAACGCTGTCGGGTTTGGTTTTTATTGCCTTAAAAGCCTTATTATATAAATTAAAAACGATTATGGTATCCCTATTCCTGTTTTGAGCAAATGATAAAATCGAATTAATACACAGCAAGGTGATTAATATAGGATGTTTAACACCTTTATAAATATCAGTTAACATTAGTGTGTCTGATTAGCATGTAAATCGTAAGTAGCCTTATATCCTGGGCAAGCGTTAAGGCATAAATATAACTAATTTTACTCCACGCCAGAACCGTGGCACTTATAACAAGAGCTGTACACCCTCGCCATACTTGTATATTCCCGACTGCCGCCCTGCGCACCACCGTAATTTGACCGGTCTTCTGTACGGGAAGTTTTACCGGTGCCAAAACATACTGAACAAGGCATTTTTATCCGTTGGGCCGGGCCAGATGCTGTCCGCGTATCGCCACGCAGATCATAATTACCCACAGGCATTTTTGGTGCAGGCGGTATAATGGCCCTGCCTTTAACATAAGGTATAGCCATGCCTGTAACAGAAGTAATAGTTCCATTGTATTCTAAACCATTGCTATCATAATCACCTGTGTATTTTGCGCCTGTGCTAAATGAATAGGTGCCGCTTTGCTTTTCGTTATTATGGAAACCTCCTTCAAATTTATCACCATCTACAAAATTGAAAATCCCCTTTCCTTCCCGCTTACGGTTATTAAACATACCCGTGTATTTATTGCCCGATGGAAACTGATAAGTGCCGTACCCTGTAACGCAATCACCGCTTAAACAATGTACATCCTGCACAATAATTGGCTTATAATCTTTTTCTAAAACTTTAGACAAAACGGAAGTTACCTTTTTACCAGCGAGGTAGGTTACCGTTTCCCGCGATCCGTCCGTATGCGTAATAACACCCTCGCCATCTTCCAGCCCATTCGCAAAGTGCCCGGCGTAAGTGTAATCATCATACTTCATACTGCCTTTGCCTTCGGGCTTGCTATTTTTAAACTCACCGGTATAAATGCACCAGCCATAATTATAAGTCCCGGTGCCAGCAGTGCAGTTTCCGGATGTACATTGGGCATTTAGCCTGCCAATAGCAAGCATATATAGCATTAAGAGAGTAACAGCTTTCATTTTACTTGATATTGGCAGCTAATTGCTTAGCTTTTAAGTCATCAGCATCTGCAAGTATGGTATGTCCCTTATCCCTATACATGGATGCGCGTAAAGTGTAAAGCAAATAATAATCAGGATTGATAGTGATCCCATCGGTGATGGTTTTTATAGCCTCATCGTATTTCTCCTGATTGAAATAAGCGGAAGCTTTCCACATATAACCTTCGGGGGCTTTGCCATTAAATTCAATAGCCTTATTAGCTGCTGTTAAGGCTTCATTGTTTTTCTGGGTATATAAATATAATCTGGCCTGTATCCAATAATACTCCGCAGCGTTTGGTATTAAAGCAATCGCTTTATTAATTAATGGCAAGGCAGCAACATAATTTTTTGATTCCATGTAAGTGCCTGCTGCCTGATAATAAGCAATAGCATAATTTGGATCTATCGCCATAGCCGAATTAAAATCCGCCATAGCTTTGTCGGTTTGTTTTAACGCCTTATATGTCTCGCCGCGGAAGGTCAATATTTCGGCGTTTTTTGGGGATAGTGCAATTGCCGTATTGCAGTCTGCCAGAGCTTCGTTGGGTTGGGCGTTATGGTAATAGGCAATACCCCGGTGATAATAGGCTTCGGGGTTATCATCCCTTAAGGAAATATATTTATTATAATCTTTTAATGCTTGCGGGTAACGGGCAATCCCTTCAAAATCTTCACCGCGTGCTAAATATGCATCCGGGAAATCAGCATTAGCCGCAATACTCTGGCTAAATAAGGTTAACGCTTGCTGCCTGTCCCCCAATACATTAAAGGCTCCCCCTTTTACAAAAAGCATCATAAAATCAGGTTGATGAGTAGCCAGGTATTTATCTATCATCGTTAATGCTTCCTGTGCCTTATTTATCCTGAGGGCTGCCTTAGCCTTTACCACTATAAAATTTGGCGCGCCGTTTGAAAGCGACATGCCTTTGTCTGCTATCAGGTATGCATCCTGGTAATTTTTATCCATTAAATATAAGTTACCGAGAGCATTCATGCTGTATAAGCTGATTGGTCTTTCAACTAATGCTTTTTTGAAGGATGCGATAGCTTCGGCCGATTTGCCCTGTTTGTAGAAATCTGTTCCTTCCCTTTCGGCAGGGCTTATAGCAGGCTGACTGTAACCTATTAGATAGGTGATGGTTAGTAAAAATAACGAGATGGTCTTTTTCATATTAAAGTATCTTTAAAAAATCACATTTATATACTGTATAAGTATCAGCATTGTAAATCACATATGCTTCCATAGCATCTTTTTTGCCTGGTTGACTTTGTCTGAATATTTTAAAAGAACATGTGGCATTATCTTTATCTTTACAATAAAAAGTAAGGTTTTTAACGGATATTTTATCTTCATAAAAACTGGTCGTTTCTGGGAGTAGCTGATAAAATTTAAAACTTCTTATCTTTGTATCATTGATAGTGATAACCGAATCTTCGGTACTGATACTAATAGTGCCATTAGCCATACCTTTTGTTGACCCGCCTTTTCCCCAAAACTCACTGATGAATGTAAAATGAATTGGCTTAAATGTTTGTTGTGCAAAGGCTGCTCCAATAAAACAGGTTAATGCGAATGTTGTAATTAGTTTTTTCATGATTTTAGTTTTCAAATAAATTTTCGAGATAGACACATGGATATTCATCGCTTGAACTACCTTCATACTTTGTAATAACTCTCATTTCCTTCTTTGCCGTATTCTCTTGATCGCGTATTATATAGACGGTAACATTAAAGCCATACTTCTCGTTAGTTGTTTCAATAGTCAATACCCTGCTGCCGTCCGGGTTGGTTATTTCTTCGGGATCCACTAAAAATATTTTCAATTTATTTTTAACGGTGCCATTATCAAGGATGGTAATGGTTGAATCTGAAAGATTAATAGTGATAATTCCTGTTAACGCCCTCGGCTTTGTTATATTAAATACCCCATAGTCCAACATACCCGGCTTGCCACCCCCCGTATAATATTTTAACTGTTTAAACTTTTTTTGCTGTGCAAAAACAGCGCAGCAAATGGCGCATAAGACAATTGATAAGATTAATTTTTTCATGGTAATTATTTAATTAAAAAATTATTTAGTTGTGTAACCGTATAGGTAAATAATTTGCGATGCTTTATCGCTGGCATACCGCAGCACGATATTCCCAGCTTTATCTTTCACCTCGGTAATATCCTTCCCGTTGCTGTCTTTCCTGTCCTCGCCGATGTAATTACCGGTCTTAATCATGCGATTCAATTCATCCATGTATTGATCTACCAATAGAATAACCTTTGGCACGTCATCTGCTTTATTGCTTAGTATTATCATATACATATTTTGCCCCGATGCAGCTTTATGTATAATAACCGTCTCTGCCGCTTCAGAAGTTTTTTTGGTTTCATAATAGCTGTTACTAGCTGCATCGTCCTGTATCTTTTTACCCAGATCAGCGGCAAAATTGGTCTTAGCGCTAACAAGAAGTTCACGTAATTGCACAACTACAGGGGCAACAGCTTGCGCTTTTGTGTAAAAACTTATAAGCAGAAAAGGGAGGAATATAAAAGCAAATTTTTTCATGACCCGGCATTATTTTGATATAACCAAAAATAAACCAGACCTATCATCAGCGCAATACCGATGGTTTGGTATATTTTTGTACGTAGTTGTAATAAGGTAATTGATGTTTTCTGATAAGCGGTTAACTGTTTTGAAATGGCAGCGGATTTTAGAATGCACGGCGCGATCTTAAGGAGCAGGTTAAGTTTACTCCCTCAACATATAAATTACCATTGCCGCTAATTTCGGCTTGGTCAAATTTTACTGTAAAACTATATTTTCCATCTTTGATAGGTGTCCAGTATCGGTCAGCACGGCCCTCAAAAACTACAGAGCCATCTTCTGCTGTTACCTGGTAGTTTACATAACCGCCAAAAGGCATCTGCGCAAACTTTCCGTTTTCCCAGGCGCTTGCAGTAACATAATATTGGCGGTCGGCAAGACAATCCCAAGTAATTAGCTTTGACGGCTGGCCTCTTCGTGCACTAATGATTTTTTGTGCAATTATATTTGTTTCATATTGAATAACGTGGCCCCTTGCGCCTGAAGCTATTAATGCCTTTAAGTGTTGCATTATCCATTCGTCGTCAAACGCGGACTTGTCCCGAAATTTCGTGTGTTTTTTATTATATCCATGGTGTTGCGCAACCTTCTCGTTATCCCTTTGCAAAGTCATACCTATATAGCAGCCATCCTCGTCCCAGCGGTAGAAATCCACCCATCCGGTGCTATCGGGTACGTTTACATCACGTACTTTTTTAGTTTGAAACTTAGTGCCATAACCACTGTAATAATTATTATCGAAGCTTCCTGAGTATATGTAGCTGTCATTGCTGATCGTTCCTTCGCCCGACAATTTACCTTCTTTAAAATTTCCGATATACAAAACAGTGCCAGAAATCGGGTCATTCTTGGCAGCCATAAATTCTGCTACCCCTATTCCGTTTTGGCAATCGCCTGATACACATTTTACAAAGGTCAAACTTTGCGCGTTGGCCCAATTAGATGCAAGTATTAATAGTGGAAAAAGTAAATATCTTTTCATATCCTAGTGTTAATTTTGATGTAACCAAAACTAAACCAGCCCAACCATCAGCACAATACCTATGGTCGGGTATATTAATCTACGTAGTTGTAGTAATATAGTATTTGAGTCTCGGATTCTTTCAAGACAGGTGCTTCTTTATTTTACTGGCTACAGCAACTGTGAACGTTAACAAAGCTGAATTTGGTCTTTTTAAGAAGATGGATAGTCATTAGGCTGTTTAATGATAAAAGATTTGCGTACCAAATTAAAAACAGAACTTTTGTTAATTTAATATTCCATCATTAAATTTCTATATACGATAAATTTCAAATAAATACCTATTCGCCACGTCCCTTCACACTGCGTCCACAGGAATGAAAAGTAAAGGTTATAGGATGAGGGCGATTATGTTTTTGTGGCTGGAGTCCTGATATGCATCTGGCCCATTACTAAGCCGAAATATTCATCAGAAATAGCTATTATTTAGACAATTGATTTTCTATATCAACTCAGAATTCACTTCATAGATACGATAAATATAACAAGATTTAAGCTGCTATTTTCCTGTTAATCAGAGGGTCGCTGGTTCGAGCCCAGCCTCAGGAGCCACAGTGGGCAAGCACGAAAATTCGGTCGCTTGCCCTTTTTTTTTGCCTTGTAATTTACTATTTATCAAGTAGATACAAGAGTATAACTCACCCACTTGAGCGGTTCGATGTTGCAGTTCTTCAAATGTGAATTTTTGGGGGTACATCGAACCAATTAACTCTCTTTTTTCGTAATTTCCTGAATTTGAGTAGATTGATTGAAGTTTAGTTAAACGGATAATCGCTCTCTTTAGCAAGGGTTTTATGTCTTCAATTGGTGTGTCGTTAGACATCGTTTCAGACAACTTGGCTTCCAATATTTCAATCTTGCCCTCATTCTCCTTTTTAATGGCTCGATAATCAGAGCCATCAATATCTCCATTTAATAGTAATTCCCTGCCCCGCTTTAGCTTATCGCTTAACGCATCTATCTCTTTAAGCAATTCTGAACGATTGTTGCGCTGCCCTTTATTTTGGCCATTGTAGCTGTCGGCGATCACTTCTGAAAACAACTCTGAATACTCGGCTTTTACTGTGAACTGTTCTAACTGGTTAACAAATAGCTTATTTACTTCTTCTGCTTTATACCGGCAACCGCAGGCTGATGAGCAGTGATAATAATAGTAGTAACCGTTTCTTCCCTTTGAAGCACTGCCGCATAAGATGCGATTACACTTAGAACAGCGCATAAAGCCCCTTAGCGGTAACATATCAGGTGAATGTATCTTTGTCTTTTCAACTCTTTTGTTACCGTTTAACACGTCCTGAACATCGTAAAACAGAGACTCGCCAATAATGCCCTCATGCAACCCCTTAACGGTGTGCATATCTTCATCCTTATATTTGACGATCAGAATACGACCGCAATAAACAGGATTGCGTATCGCAACAAAAAAGTTATTGCGCTTACAACCAAGTCCCATTTCAGCCGCCTTTCGAAAGACTTCCCCTGATGAATAAAGCCCTTTAGACAATTCCTTAAACGCCCATTCCATGATATTCGCTTGTTTCGGATCGATGGCTATATATTTTTTGCCAGTTTCATCATGCCTGTTCAAATACCCTACAGGAGCGTGCGAAGTCCAACGACCTTCCTTTCTTGCCCTGCGTAAACCATAGAACGTATTTAAAGCCCTACGATCATTTTCAATTTCCGGTGCTGTAAGGTATATAGCAAGCATCATTTTATTCTCCGGTACCGACATGTCTAATGGCTGTTCGATCGCCTGTGGGTCAACGCCAAGGGTTTTGAGCGTATGAATCATTGATATGCGTCAGGTGCATTACGACTGAAGCGGTCCCACTTAGTGAATAGTAGCAGATCGATCTTATAACGGTGCTTTTTTAGATTGATTAATAACTCTTGCCACTGTGGCCGTATAAAAGTTTTTGCGGAATGATCTTCAAAAATTGTCTTTCGGATGCTGATCTTATTGATCTCACAGTACTTGCGCAATACTTCTTCCTGGCTACGCTGAGAATAACCTTTATCTGCCTGCTCATCTGTACTTACCCTTATATATAAATCGGCTATTTTCATAACTTAAAGCTTTGATTTACAACTAATTTATCTAAAAAATACATCATTTCCAAAATATTTTCAGCTTGTTTTTCGTCAATTTCAATGCCCTGTTTACGAAGTTCTTTAATTGCAAATTCAGGGGTAATGCCTCGTTTCTGAGAACTAACAACCTTTCCAATATGCCCCCTTTTTCCAGATCCCATCACCGCACTTTGCTTAAAAATCAAAGGCGTAATGAAAGCTATATTCATCTACAATCTTTGATCTGACAAAGATTGTAGACATTTGGGATGTATAAAAGTACAATAATGAGTTGTACCCTATTTCGTACCCTTGTACCCTATCAAAATTTACTGCTATGTATTATAACCTGTGTATTTTAGTGATTCTAAAGGAAAAATAATAAAAATGCCCCCAACTTCGTTTTAAGTACCCGAAGCGCACCACTGATATGTTGGGAGACGTTGTTTTCATTGGTATTAAGCATAGTCGCTATTTCGGTATGAGATAGGTTTTCCTTTTTGCTTAATTCAAATACCCTTCTCATTTTCCAAGGGAGTGCCTGTATCGATTTTTCGATATGTGCCTTTAGTTCTTTTTCCCTGACTAAATGATCGGTCGGCACACTCTCAACTGAATCGAAGAAGTATTTGAGTGAATCGGCATACTTTACCTTAACCTGCTCGTGAGCAAATAAACTGAATATTTTATGTCTTACAGCCATATAAAAATATCCTGCGAGGTTCACACCTGATAATTCAGCCTCTCGTTTAAACCAAAACTGAGTAAAAATATCCTGAACAACATCCTTAGCCTGTTCTTCATCTCTGAGTTTCTTATATGCTTCGACATAAGATAAATAGAAATAACGGTTGTAGATTTCCGTATAAGCAGCATGATCCGACTCTTGCAAAAGAGAGATCAGTTGACTGTCTGTGAGATTTTTATAATTTTCCATCTGCCCAACAATTTCGATTATTGATATGTTCGCCTCTAAGGTGGTAACCAAATTATGTTTAGTCCACCTTGTCATGTCGCTTAGGCTCTGGTAAAGCCATCCTCTTTCGAGGCAATCTACATAACATAAGCAAGCTACAACCCCTTTACGACAGGGCAGAGAAGCCACACTTACAGGAACAGATTTCGCGCGAGGTTAATAGGCGTACTTAAATATTTCTATAAAAGTCCTACAATAGTAACCTCTTTATCTATCATTAAATAAATACTAATATACGAATAATGACACACATGTATGTCATTATGTGAATTTTTTATACATTCTTTTATGGCTGGATGCCGCAGAACATTAACATATCAGCCATTGAGCAGCATGTAATTGATTTTGTTATCGAATTGAGAATCAAAAACAATTTAAAGCAAGACGATATCGCTACGATTTTGGGAGTCAAGCGGTCATTCATTACTAATGTCGAAAGCACAAAAAATAGAGCCAAGTACAACTTGAACCATATTGATAAGATCGCCGACCACTTTGGCTTGTCTCCCAGAGTTTTCCTTCCTGAAAAATCGAATAAGCATCTTTAAGCTATCGGATTACCGAAAACCCTTAACCTACTTTTTAATGTGCTGTAATTAGAGTTAGAGTGGGGAAGGAATTGATTTTTTTTTCAATAGGATTGGATATACAGGGAGTTTCATAGGCATAAAAACTGATTGGCTTTTGCATCGGATCATCAGTGTGTTCAATTCATTAGCTTAGAATCGGGAAATCTCTTGCAGATTAATCAGATCATTTTTATCTGTTCTTCATTGATTTTATCACCGCCCACGACTTCGGAGTAAGGGCGGCCAGATTTCGGTTGTGATACAACCGGACATCTGGCCGTTTCCTAAGATGGAAACAATAGCCGCCGACCTATTCAAAGGGGGGGGTATAAGGGGTTCGATGTTCTTTGCCGTCGAAACACAGATTTTTAGGGTACATCGAACCCACGATCTTACGCTTCTCTGTAACTGGTGCTTTTCTGTATTCTAATTGAATATTGGTGTAGCGTTCGATAACGATATCCAACAACTGTTCTACCGTTTTTAAGCTTTCGCCCTGATTAGGCATATCAGCCAATTGAGCTTCCAATACGCGCAAAGCTTCGCCTTTACTAATTAAGTTAAGGGATTAAAGTTTATTGAACGTATTAAATTGTACACTTTTTCCCGCAGCACAAACGATCAAGTGGCGGAAAGTATTGTAAATAGATAAGTAAGTTCGAGCCTTTATAGTAACAGTTTATCTAATGTGTTTTGGAGTGATGTAACAGAAGGTCGCTCTGCATTTGCAGAAACGATATTTCCATTGGTATCTATAAGTATAAATCTCGGAATAGTGGCTACTCCATACTTTTTAATAAAATCTGAGTTCCACGCGTTCTCCACAATAAGTTGAGTACCTCCCAATGAATGCGAGGTAATAAAAGTTTTCCATTTCAGAGTATCACCAGGGTTATCTATGGAAATACTTACAAAACAAATGTTCTTATTTTGGTATTTATTTTGAATTTCTTTTAAAGCAGGGATTTCCTCTATGCATGGCCCACACCAGGTGGCCCATAAGTCAATATACACGAACTTTCCCTTGAAACTATCTAAGGCAACCTTTTTTCCTGACGGGTCATTAAGTTCAAATTTAGGTGATGGAGAACCAGGAGAAAGGAGTTTTTCACTTTGATAGAGTTGTTTTATTTCTGCAATGTTAGCTGTGTCCTTTGCCAAGGAAAGATAATCGTTATAATATTGGTCGTAATTTTTCCCGGTTTTCAACAAGATAGAAGTGTAATAGTAAAATAGTTTCTCTCGGATATAGTTATTAAAAATTTCGCTTTTCACGATATCTCTTTTAACCTCATTCAGATTCTTAGATCTTAGATACGGTTCCTTGGTAAACTGCGCCTTTTGAAGTATAGATAGCCTGCTATCAACTAGTTTAATATACTCGGAAGAGAAGCGGTATAGTATTTCAATGTTAATATCAAAGTTTTCCCATATCTTTGCGTTCAGTTCATTTTTTTGTTGCGAGGTAAGCCTTTTTGTCCGCATGGCGTTATTTGCGTTTATAAGACTATTTAATCTCTCTTCCCGTGTCTGGCTTGACTTTGTATTATTAAGCGCTTCAATTTCTTGCCTGCGTCTGTCCAGATCAATTCCGTAATGTGCTAAATATTCATTTTCTATGTATTTGATCGTGTATTCAACTTTAAGCTTTTGCGTTCTGAAAAAAAACTTGCTAATATTTTGAGTAGAAAGTAGTTGTGATACTTTTGACTGATAATCTGCGAGTGAATTATAAAATTCAGTTGGCTCTAAAAAAAATATCTTTTGCGGGTTCCCATTTTCAAAAGGTAATGAACTCAATAAAGTGTTGTTGATCTTAGTTAGCAAAGTATTTTCCACGCTCCCTCTGCCCTTAAAACTATAGATGCTATCTTGCAGATCCACAATTAAATTAAAGCCAGGTTCCAGGTAAAAAAGGTGTTGATCGAAAAAATAGTATCCACTATCAACGCTTATTGTTGCTTTAAAGTTGCCGATTTTATCCACTGGTATTTGGAGAAGATACCGATCCCTATTGTGACAAGTGATGGATCTCCCAGCATACCGGATAATTTTTCCGGATACTGTGACCTGTGCACTGGCATGAGCGCATATCATAGTCAAGGCAATTGAAAGTAAATAAAATAATCTTTTTTTCATATTGAGCTTTGCATCTGAATGATTTGAATTGCTTTTGGTTAGTTACAGATCATAATACCATAAAATGGCGTGTTCGGCGCTTTATCATTCCAATTGTCAAAAGCATGTGATTCATCAGTAATATATCTTAGTTTATAATTCCCGGCTTTTAAATAAACTTGTGTTGCAACTTTTTGATTTTTTAAAGCTCCCCCTGCATGTTTTGATGTAATATCGTTCATCTCCCAGATCACGTTACCATTTATGTCCTCAATTCTGCCGTAATCCATTAGTCCGTTATGGAAAATTTTAAAGTTATCCTTAATTTGAATTAAGATATAAAGATTATTCGAATCCCAGCAAAATTTAGCGATCGCATTGAGATCTTTTTTACCTCTCATTCTACCATTCACGATCTGATCAATATTGTAGGAAGCAACTTTTGACCAGCACTGATCATCAAGATCAAAAATATTTTTTGGGGTTACATCAATTTTCTGAATAGTAAGAAAGTTTTTCTTTTGTGCAACTGAATCCCTCTTACCTAAAACTATTGTACCATATTCTGACGGTTTAAATACATCTTCGTCCTGATTAAAGAGATTTTTTATTAACGGTCGATATTTATAATCAATATCGAGCCGCTCGTCAGGATAGTCATTGTCTATGACCCTAAGATTAAATCCGATTTTTGCATCAATCTTAGGTACAGTTATACCTAAAGTCTGCCACGGGATTTGGACGATGAAGTCGTATTCGTCATTTGAGGGATTAATTTGTCTGGTGAAAAACTGACCACCAATATTCAAGCCATCAATATTAGGGCTGCCATAGGAAAGTATTACTTGTTTATTTTCTTTACTATCGAACCTGTTTGATTTTTTGTTGTTCAAATCAAAATATAACTCTGTTCGATCATATCTGATGTACTTAACGCCATTGCCGTTAATAATACTATTATTCAATTCGCCGGTCGCATAAATATTATATTTGCCCGGGTTCTTTATTGTGAAGTTTACGAACGAATCACAAAAATTCCCTACATTTTTTATCATCGCCAAAGGCTTTACGCTTGCAATTGATTTAGGAAAATAACCGTCAAAATCTTTATGATCTGGCGAATAAATTTCGTCATTGATCAAATCATTCTTAATCGTGGATCTGCCGTTTTCGTTTTTTTCTGTAGGGCTGTTGCAAGCAATGATCAAGATTGCAAATAGACAGCATAATTCCGAACGATAATTTGCCATTACTGTTTTTACCACCATTTTTGCTTATTGTTTTCTATTGTAAAAATTCGCTCCTGACTTCCTTCCTTTAAGTTCCTCAAGACCAAAAGAACGTCCGAAGGGACATTTGTAAAAATCAGAGAGTCGGTAGTAGCCTCTTGTCGTCCGAGGCTAATCCAACCTTTGTTATAATAAAAAAGTTTATAACTTCCTTTGATCTTGATTTTATTCGAATCGTCTTCGGGATATTTCCTGAACAAAATCACCGTTTGATGTTTACCAGGCTTTACATTCAAAAAATGTACAGCGCCATTTTTATTTAAAATGAATACTTCGGATATTGGCTGTAAGGTTTCATCCTGATATTCCATGACATTATACGCGATGTCTCTGCCAACTCCGGAGAACCTTGCTGTTCCATTGGCAACCTTCGAAGCAGCTAACGCATTCCACTTGTTGTTATTGAATACACATAGATATGCCACTGTACTTTTAGGGTTCAGAACAGGTATGTTTATAGTTGAAACAGGTATATACTGATCGGTGACATCCTGGTGGTCGCGCTCTGATACAAAAGCCGGAGTTTCATCTTCATCACTGTCGAATATTGGATTTGAAGGTACAGGCGCGTACAAATGCCTGAAAATTTTCGAACATCGCCGTTCCATATATCTATGGCCGGCGAAATAGATTTTATCTAACCCGGGATCGGATTCACAACCGACGAATGATTGATTCCGTAACCCATTTAATAACACCAACCAATCATGCCCTTTATTTTTATTAGCCCAATTTGGTGTAAAATCATTGGCTACCGGTACCCCCATGCCGCGCATTACATAAGCAGCGTAATGATTGGCATCTGAACATTTGCCCATTTTTAGCAGATCAAGCTCTTTAAAACTGAGATCCAGGCCGTATTTAAAGTGACTACCTTCCAAATAAAATCGTTTCTTTAAATCACGGTTTAACAGCAGACATGCTTTTTTTAAATCGGGTTCATTTCGCATTTTTATTATCAAATCACTAAACTGTGTAAACACTTCTTTTCGCCAGAGCGTTGGTTGTTCATTGAAAATCTTGTATGGCAGAATAAATTCACAAAATTGATCAAATGAGCGTTTCCTGCACCATGGCAATTGCCAAGCCTTAAATGCATAGTCGATATCATCAATAAGAATTTCTGAATGTATTGTTGTGATGTCTTTCACTCTGTGTACATTATCGAATTTATAGCCCGTAGCTTTTTGAAGAGAATCAAGAACCTTTCTTTGATATGTTCTAAGTGGTGATAATGTATCGAAGACTGGATCAACTGCTGTGGAGGAATCAATTACTTTTTTAAAATAGCCTTGTTTGATCGTGGCTAAAGAATCGATTTTTTTAGCGATCAAATCGAATTGATCCACACCTGGTCCCTCGAAGTGAAATTGCTCTTCCATATTTCTAATTAAAAAATAGGCTGCACGAAGCTTAAGAGAATCTCCAACACTACTGTAATGACCGAGCACTAATTCCAACTCTTTTCCGTTGTCTCCTGCTAGTCTGATCACGCGTGCTATATCCTCCGGCGTTCTGCTGTTATTTGTTCCGCATTTACAACTTAGCATACATACTATGAACCCAAATAAACCGAACCGCATAAGGATTTTGGATGTTGTCATCATTTTCTGTGATACGCTATAATTAACTGACAGTTGTTTCTTATTTCATCAATTTTGGGGCTGTGAACTTTAATCGGTAAGGCCAGGATATCAGATGCCTCCAAATTTGCCTTTAACGAGTCCCTGTTATACAACAGTTGTTTTACCAGTTCATATCTGGGTAAGAATTTCCCCGGAGCTATATTTACAGCATGCCTGAGTGTGTTAACCGCTTCCTGTTTTTTGTTTAAAGCCTTTTCTATCTCAGAACGCCTTATTAGTAATGGGATTGAATAATTATTAACGATAACCTTACCAAGTACCTTCTCCGCTTCTTCCAACTCAGAAAAAGCGAATAGCAGCTGATAATATTTTAATAAAAAAGCTTCATTGTAATTCAGCTGCTTTTCTAAATTTCCATATTCTACCACTGAAACTTCTATATCGGAAGAATCGTCAATAGCTTTCCATACCGTTATCAATCTAAATTGACCGCAAACGGTATAAAATGAAAACAATAGTAGTGAAAGCATTGTCGCACGGGCAATAAAAAGATGCTTTCTAACAGAGAACTTTTGCGGCTGGTACGAAAGCCAAAACAATAATATCGTGGTTGCAAATTGAAAATTCCGCAATGGGTATGAAAAAAGCAACAATATAGCAACCATCATATACCACAGTGTACATAATCTTATGTTGTTATCCCTTTTGAGAAATTCCTGTCGGAGAACTACGAATAAACCAATACTGAAAATTAAAAAGATCCAAATACCAAACTCGCTTAATGATTGAAGAAATTCATTATTAGCTGTGAAAACATTATCCGCTAAAAATATTTCATTGGGCGTGGCTTTTCCATTTTTAAAATAATTCTCCTGCGCTTTATTATAAAAATAGGGAAACCGGTTTAGCCCGACCCCTGCCATAGGATATTCTCTTATGATATCAACAGTACGTTTCAAAATAAAAGCCCGGCCCGCAGATGAATTTTGCTTAAATGTTACCGCAGTTACGATAACTATCGCCGGAATGAATACCCGGAAAAGAGTCGTGAACTTTATGTTATACTGCTCGAAAATTATAAACGTTGCTGTTAAAACGAGGACGACAACTGAGGTACGGGCCATGTTGAATATACACAAGCACAAAATCAAAGCCCAACAGAGAAAGCATAGGGAATTGTGGATAATCTTTTTTTTGTGATTTAAAACAAGAAATGAGCATGTAACAAGGGAAAGGTAGTTACTCAGAATAATGATGTTGTCGAATATAAAAGCTAAAAATTTGAAATGGTTATAGCTAATCGTCAGGATAAATAGGAAAAAAACAAATCCAAAGACTAACCAAATCATTAAATGGCTGCTGTAAACATCCCAATCGAGTGACTGAATAAGAGTTAAACTAATGACAATGCAAAACAAATCAATGAACAGTATCCAATTCTTTTCAAGTGAATGGTTTAAAAGAGATGTGGTCAATAAAATAAAAAAGACTGCAATGATGAATATAGCTTTCAATCCAAATCTGATCGCATTTGAGTAGATGATCGAAAATATTAAAAATACACTCACCAACAGGCAATTGATCAATGTGATCAATAATTTGGCACTATAATAATCCCTTACGATCTCCTGGCTGTTAAATACGAAGGACAGAAGGAAATTATTAGTGATGAAAAGCCCTGTTAATATTTGATATCTTGTCTTTTCTGACCAAAAAGCTTTACTTTCTTTCACAATGCAGTTCTTGACCTTTAAAAATTTGCGGAATCTTTTGTTTAAACAGGATTATGCTCAGTAATGTTAATTTGAATAAAGGTCTTCACACAAAACTGAATTATGTGAAGACCGATAAACTTATTCCTCAGGCTCTGGTCCGCAATCTGTGTTACATGAATGTTCCGCATCCCATGCAGCATCTTCAGCGTCGTTGAGCGTGGTCGTGGCATCGCCTACACAAGTGTTCCAGGTATCAAACAGGTCGTCCAGTTTGTTTGGGTCGTTGCTTTCGCTATTGTAATAGTCAAATACTGCTGCGTCATATGTCTGGCTACAATCCATCGTTGAATCGGCCCATTCATCTTGGGCGGCTTCAATTTGATCAAAGGCGGCATTTACGCAGTCTTCTATACAGGCTCGCCAGGTTGCCTTTTGCGCTAGTACAGGAATAGCCAAAACGGCAATAAACAATATTACGAAGATCTTTTTCATTGTCAGTTTAGTTTAAATGTTGAGTTTGAATTCTTTGCGCCTGTGTCAATTTCCTTTCAACCAAAAGCTTTTGAAAGTTGTTTTTTTTATGTTTTGGATCCGAATAGAAGGCTGCTTTGAATATTTTTTGACGCTCCTTCGGTGTGAGCTTCTGTAGTGCAGGGAATTCCTTTTTTACAATCTGGTAAAAATTTCTTCTGTTTATATTATAAAAAACAAATTCTCTTGCATTGTCGACTCCGGCTTTCGTCATGTCCGCAGCAATCTGGCTGATCGGTTTGCGATCATGGTGACTTGCGATTTGATTAAGGCTGCTTATAGTTGCATGATTAAGATTGTATTTATCAGTTAATAAACCTCTTTGGAGACGGACGGTAAATAACATGTATTTATTAAATGAAGGTGATGCTTTCAGGTCATTCACAATTTGAACAGTGTCTACAGCGCCGTCCTGTGAAATTAAGCTGCTTGACTTTCTGCATGAGCCTAAAATCAAGACTGATAACCCTAGCGTGTAGAGGATTAGATTTTTTTTCATGATAGATTAATGTTAATTGGTTTTATGGATAATGGTATTAAATATGACATTTTCAAAAGGGAATATGCAAGAAAAGCGTCGCGCGGAAGCGAGATATACTTCAAGATCATGATAAGACAGGTTTTATTAGTTTATATAATTAATATCGCTCACAGTTAAACGATTTACTTATAAATAATATTCAATTATATATTATTAAAATATAACGATCATCCTGTACTGTCCTGCTTAGTTTCTAATCTTCGCTATAACAACTTATTTCATTCAGCACTAACTAATTAAAAGCACCGATATTACATATTATTAACGCTAATGATCTATCCCAATGATTTTTATAAGAAATTATTAAATACTCAGGGGTTCGGTAAAATCACTCCTTATATTAAATAATGTAAATCAAAGAAAATGAGAAATGATGTGTTTTTATTTATTGGGGTATATACGCCATACTATTGCATTTTCTTAAGAGCGTCTAACAGAATATCTATTTTAGGGCACTTCGGATAAACCTGTTTTAATTGCTGTTTCCGATTATATACAGCGGTAAAAGGCATTGTACTTATATTGAAGTGTCGTAATAACGGATAAGGCTTTACCTCAGTTGAAACGATAAACTGAGGATAGCGGTTAAGGTGAAGATCTTTATAAAACTGTTGAATAGACTTTAAGCTAGAATACGTTACCATTAAGATCCGGCTTTCTTTCAGCTCTTTTAGATGCTCTATCAGATCAATCGTATAAAAGTTGCAATGTGGACAGTCTGGACTAAAATAGATGAATATCAGTTTTTTGTCTTTTTTTAAGGTATGATTGGTAATATAAGACCCGTCCTGAGTTTGAACGCGGAATTTTGGTAATATATTAACGGCCTTTGCATCGAAGCTAATAAACAGTAGTAAGGATAGTAGGGATCTGATCATGAAATTTTTACGTTTTCAAATATGATAATTACAATCCATAATAAAGGTTATTGAAATACGAACATTATGTTTTAATATCATGACCGCAATAAATTCAAGTTTGTCTATAGTTGGCGTTTCGTACCACAAGTCCTAAATGAATAGATAGCTCAATAGCCCATCAAACCCAACCATTACTTTAGTGGGAAAAACGATACATCGATGCAAAAAGAATAACTGACAGAAGAATTCATTATTATTTACGAAATAAATCCTTTTGCCAGCGTTTATACATCGAATTGAAATAAATACACACCTTAGGAGTAAATTGGTTCAAGTCTGGCTCCAACCATGATCATGAAGCCAATAATCTTAAATAAAGGGGTTCGATATCTTTCCCCTACGGGCTACAAAAGGGAATTTCTCCCGAAAACACTAAGGGTTGCTCCAAAAATAGCAGCCCTTTTTTATTGGCATTCAGGCACTTATCTTCAAACGCCTCACTCATTGAGGGTGTTCTAAACCCTCCTTCAGAATAAACAATATTATGTTTGAACACCGTCTTAACCATATGAATTTTGGCAGTAATCGGCTTTAATCTTTCGTAAACATTTTGGATATTTATTAGCTCCGGCAACAGCTTTTCCAGCCGCTGCCACTTATCATTCCCGTTCTTTTTTAACGTATCAATATCTTTGAGCAACAGCGCCCTTTCAGACGAATATTTCTGAAACCATGTTTTATACGTCGATGCCTCGATCTCATCATTCATCAGCCGCGCTTCCAGTTTCTCTATTTTTTTATTGACCTCTGTTAATTGATTTGATTTGATTTGGTAGCAATACTGTTTTCCTTTTCGGAGATAGCGTCCTGTAGCTTTCCTTTTACCAGTTTTCTTATCTTTTTAATTTGAGGTTCGCTAAAGCTAAGTTCATCCAGTAACGCCTTAAATTGTTTATGCAATTCGATTCTTGAGATATTGACACCTGTATGCTTTATACAGCGGTAGTACAAATAATAATTGCGTTTACCTTTCGTAAACCCGGCGGTCATATGTTGTCCACACCAGCATTTCAATATACCTCGTAGTGGAAAACGTTCTTCCGGTTGTGTCTTGGATGGCCGTTTGTTGCCCAGCATTTCCTGTGCTATCCAAAAATCAGCTTTTGACACGATAGCCATGTGGATGGCCTTAACTAATCGATCCGGCTGTTTTTTATCGGCTGGCACCTTTATCATGCCTGCATACACGCAATTGCTCAGCACCTTTTGAATAGCACTATTACCTTTAATGGTAAAGCCCATTGTGCGGACTTCTTTTAAAACAAGGTGCATGGGAATGCCGGACAGGAATCAGAATATATCTTTTGAATGATCGATGCCCTACGAGGATCAACCTCTAAAGTGCTTTTGCCGCCGGGGTCTTTTGCGTTCAGGTAACCAAACGTTGCTTTTTCAGGATGAGGTGATCAATGGCTTCGGAATATCCACTTTACTATTCTTTCCAATACTACTCATGTTTTGGTACCTAATGGTACATTATATCCAATTTGCAATGGAGGCTGTTTACAAAGTATATCTTAAAACTGATAGCTAATATATCGTCTTTATCACTTTTTCAGTACCTGCATGGAGATTATGATGAATGAAACCACACCGTTTCGGCGCAACCTTACTCACGTAAATGATTCCTCGCAGGGACTGATGGACCAGGGTGTAACGATAGTAAGCATGAACGAAAATGACCAGGACACCATTCAGCGTGTTGATCATGGTTTCTTTGTCATCTGGACGATTCCAACTGATGAGCTTGCAGATGCTGTTCAAAAGCTGATGGTTAGCGAAGGCTGGTTTAACTACTTTGACCAGTTAAACCTGAAAGGCGCACCTACGGATATTTTTGAAAAACTCATTAATATTTAACCTCAAAAAATTGTTAACAGATTTATTTCATTGCGTAAAGCATGATTTGTAAATCTTTAATAAAGTAATCGCTCGCAGTTTTCTATGCGGGCAGTTACTTTATTTTATATCCTCTACCTGCTCTCAGGTACGTTCAATGCCCTCGAAAGTACGCAATACCTCGGCTGCATGGGCGGTGGGGTCGTATGGTGAGTTGCCGATGCCATGTGAGGTGGGTTTCGTCGTTACGGCGTTCCAAAGCCGGTCGTAGTTACCCGTGGCGAAGTCGAGGAGGGTATCACGGACGAAGGTGTCACGGATGGCTTGCTCATTACTTTGTCCGGGGCGTACCTGACCTACGATACCGTACATTTCGGTACCATGTACCGCATGTGCACCCTCGGCTGGGCCAACACTGAGCAGGTAAGCATTGCCGCCTGCTGCGGCATGAGCGAGCGCTGCACGGGCGGCAGGTAGGGTAAAAAAATAATCGGTGAAGAGCGCCCCACGGACCTCAACCGGAGTGCGTCCGTTTACATCGTAGGCGGCGACGATACGCTGAGCATGGCTTCGGGGGATCCGCGACTTCTTTACCAGTTCGTCAACGAGGTTGCCAATGCTCCCCGGGTCGAACTTCTCAGTCGCATTGATGACCCACCAGTCCGCCTCATTTGTCGCGGTGCTAAAGAGAATGTCGATGTTGTGATGACCTCCAGATTCGAGGATGTGCAGCGGCGTGTCTTCAATAACAGCCCCAATCTGAGCGTGGTCGTCCACAATGCCAATAGTAGTGTTATCGATGCCGTGTCGGTCGCCGATGTCTCGCGGGCTGACCCTGATTAGTGTCTCTGCCAGGAGTTTTGCATCCAAGGTGAATAGTTGTTTGGGGTCGTCCGCGATGCCTAGTTCGGTCAAAAATGTGATCGCGAGTTCTTCGGCCCACCAAGCCGGAACGATGCGGGATGCGCCACCGGAGAATGCGGCAAGGCGGTGGTACAGGCCATCTGCCGCCCGAGCGGCGATGAGTGCGGTTGTGCAGTACGCTCCAGCGCTATGACCCGGTGACGGTGACGTTCTGAGGGTCGCCGCCAAAGCGGGCGATGTTCTGCTGAACCCATCTGAGCGCGGTGATGATGTCCTGCAGGCCGAGGTTGCTGGCGTCCGCCAACTCGCCCCCGTACTGGGAGAGCGAGAGCCACCCGAAGGGGCCGAGCCTATAATTCAGTGATACACCAATGCAGCGGCCGGAAGCAGCAAGCCCGGAAAGATTTGAGGTAGTTTGTGTGTTTGATCCGAGCTCGAAGCCACCGCCAAAAATGTAGACGATAACAGGAAGCGGTTGGCCTCCGGCGTGCTCAGGTGCCCAAACGTTGAGATTCAGGCAGTCCTCGCTAAAGCCATTGTCGGCCTCAAGCCAACTGGTGTCACCGGCTTGAAGGGGTGCAGCCCCCTTTTGGTCATAGGGAAGATCCGGGTTGAAAGGCAGTAAAACGGGTCTATGGAAACGTTTTGCGGTAGCGTACGGGATGCCCAGCCATGAACGGATCGCCGGGGTAGTGGTTGTTTTTTCGCTATTCATAACATTTAGAGTTTATATCATTTGTTGAGAAGTTGTTGTTGATCTTTATGTGGAGTGAAATTAAGATTTGCCTTTCTGGCTTGCGCCGACTGTAGTTTTCGGGCTATATTATAGCTTTTCCCATCTTTCATAAAATGAGCTCCTGTCTGTTTGAAAATGAAAGTTACATTATTTTTAACGCAAGCTTGCCGAATGCCTTCTACCCATTCGAAATTGCATACTCTTGCTTTATCTCCTGACTCTCCGCCAACAATAACTTGATCTATCCAACCCCCGGCAAGGGATTCTGTGAGATCAATAGGCCCTAACAGGGGTTCGCATATAAGTGATTTGTTTTTAATGAGGACATTCCTGAATAGAGGTAACCGTAAATCAGCCTGTTTTTGATTTTCTATTGAACAAAGCAAAGAAACATTCTCATAGCCAGATCCCCAATCCTCAGGCAAACACATCTCTATCCGTTCAACTCTTTTGGTGGCAATGGAAAAAGAAAGATCTTGCCTTATTCTCATCATTGCCCACGCGTTATCTCTCCATTCATCGGCATTTTCAATAAAAAAATCCGACGAAAAGCATGTCCACAAATGTTCTCCAGTAGGAACTTTAAAAGTTCCGTCCCTCTTTTTTTTAATGGGCAGGTCGTAGCTTTTTGTTTTATAGACATTTCTACTGTCTATCCCATAAAGTGCATCCCTGCGAAAAACATAACAGTTTTTGCAGCCTTCACTGATTTTTATACAACCGTGCCACAGGTTCCAAATGACAGACA
>NZ_JBDSCA010000036.1:0-4338 GCF_039921305.1 Mucilaginibacter sp. | reverse complement strand
CGCGGGTATCATCCGTATCTTCCGATTCAATATATCCTACCCTGGCAAGGTCACTGATGATCGCTTTAAAATTGGTTACCGCTTTATTCATCAATCCGGATAACTCTATGACTTCAGGATCTTTAGTGTCCAGCTTATCATTGAGTATCTCCAGCAGCATTTCTATATTCACAATTGGCGCGTTCAGATCATGTGAAGCACCGAATACGAAATTATTTAAGTCGGCATTGATCCTGAGCAGGCTCTTATTACTGTTATCTAAGCTTCGGTTGCTGATATCAAGTTCCTTTAACAGCTTTTTCAGTTCTGTAATGTCGTAAAAACTGATAATGGCCCCATCTGCTTTTTTGCTGTTTTTCTTCAGATAAGGCATGGTCATGACCTGGTAGATCTTTCCGTCCCTTGCTTCAGCCTCGCGGGTGATGGACTCTTCCTCATCAATAACTTTCCTGACATCATCGATCAGCGTTTCAAATTTGATATTCGTCGTAATATTGCTGAGCGGCCGACCAATATCGCCCTCGCGGATATTAATATGCTTCACTGCCCCCGGCGAATATCTCTTTAGCAACAGGTCCCGGTCAACAAATAATTGGCCGTTAGTATTGCTGCGAAAATAATTGTTCAGGTCATCATTCAGGTCGGTTAGCTCGTCGATAGTCAGTTGGTGGTCCTTATTAACCGTTTGGAGTTCTTCGTTTACTGATTGCAACTCTTCGTTCGTGCTTTGCATTTCTTCATTTGCCGACTGCATTTCTTCGTTGGCGGATTGCAACTCTTCGTTAAAAGATTGCATATTTTCATTGGAGGAGGCAATGCGTTCATGCGCTACATCCAGCGTATGTTTAAGTTGGGCCACCTCCTGCTCCAGACTGATCACATGTTCTTTGGTAACTTCGTTGATATCCGCTATGTGGATCACATTTTTCTCCGTTATTTTTGTCTGGCTGTCCGTAAACAAAACCAGCAATAGCCTTTCTTCCGATCCGTTTAAGTAAAAGGGGCTGATTATTATATTGATCAGTTTGATCTTCGCCTTATCGGAAACTTCGAAGTTAAGACTGTCGAGCACCACTCTTTCATCCAGTTTTAGCGCCTTGTGGGCAGCGGCTTTCAACACTATAGAAACATGATCCGGTAACAGGTCGTTCAGGTTGTGATTGAAGTTGATGTTTTTTAAATAGTTTTTTGTATTACCAAATGACTTAACGACCGATAGATTTTCGTCGGTACAAACACCATTAAATCCGGACTCCTTGAGCAGCGCCGAATTGACCTGGTCTGTGAGTTCGGATTTCGACACAGGTACAATGTCTTTTTTATTTACTTCTACAGTCGTTGTCTTTATGTCGCCTATCATATGGGATGAAAAGGCATCTAACCGGATGGCTTTTCCTGTTTTATTGCTCTTCAGGACGTTCCATTTGCCGCTGATCTCCACAAAGCCATCTTTAATCACGGACGCGCTCTCGCTTGGCCCCAAAAAAAGGTATCCGCCTTTCTTAAGACCGAAATGCATCAATGCAAATACTTTTTGCTGTAAAGCCGCATTGAGATAAATGAGCAAGTTACGGCAACTGATCAGATCGATGTTACAATAGGGAGGGTTCTTCGTCAGGTCATGCTGGGCGAAGATCAGCATCTTTCGGATCTCATGTTTGATTTTATAGGCCGTACCTTCTTTCGTAAAAAATTGCTGCAGCCTCGCTTTCGAAACGGTTTTAGTAATGCTTTCCGGGTAAATGCCTTTGGAAGCAGTATCCAGCGCAGCTTTGCTAATATCCGAGGCAAATATTTTAACCTCGATATTTTTGGGAGTGTTGTTTAAATACTCTTTAATCAGAATAGCTATAGAGTAAGCTTCCTCACCCGTGGCACAACCAGCCACCCATATTTTCAGGGCATCACCATTGTTCTTTTTAATGATATCGGGTATAACAATTTCCTCGATGATCTTGAAGGCTTCCGGGTCACGGAAAAAAGACGTCACACTGATCAGGAAGTCATTTGTCAGCAAGTCTATTTCAGCAGTATTATTTGTTAAAAAATCCCGGTAAGTGCTAACCTTATTAAAATTATTTGCAACCATCCGCCGTTTGATACGCCGGATGATGGTTGGTCGCTTATAATCGCTAAAATCCAACGGCTGGTTGCCTTTGATGAGGCTAAATATCTCTCCAAGTTCTTCCTCGCTGATGTGGTCCGCAGGTTCATCGGTCAGTAATTCTAACAGGCCATCCTTAACATATTCTTCGATAACCTGGGGCATAGCTTCGGGGGAAAGTATTTTATCCGCGCAATCCGTAGCGATCGCGGCCAGCGGCATACCGTTAAAGCCCGCGGTAATTGGATCTTGTACCAGTACGATACCACCAGCTTTTTTTATTGCCTGGATGCCCTTTGACCCATCGTCACCGGTACCTGATAAAATAATGCCAATAGCCTTGTTACCACGTTCCTCAGCCAGCGACTTAAAAAAATAGTCGATCGTCATGTGTGGTCGCGGCTGATCGTTTTTGTCCGAAAGGATCAGCCTGCCATTTTTAACGATCATGAATTTATTACTTGGGATCAGGTAAACGGTATTGGCTTTGATATCCACGTTTTCAATAGCTTCAACAACCTGTAGTTTGCTGTGTTGTGCCAATATTTGAACCATTTGGCTTTTAAAGTCGGCTGAAAGATGTTGTATCAGGATATAAGACACGGAGTCTAACGGTGTGTAATCAAAGAAGGCAGAGATAGCTTCCAAACCGCCTGCAGACGCGCCAATGGCTATAATGTACTGTTGATTGACAATTTTAGCCATGTTTATTGATGTTTTTTTTAACACCTGTAAGGTGTAAGCGTGTAAATGTAACGCTATTGTTAAATATTAATTTATTTATTTTCAGGCATTTATACTTTAATAGATACTGGTTTTACCGGGAAAGTGATCGTAAAAACAGTGCCTTCGTTAACCTTGCTTTTAAACGATATCGTTCCGTTCATCAGTTCTGTGTAGCGGCTAACAATATTTAAGCCTAATCCGGTTCCGGGTATGTTGCCGGTATTATGCGCCAGGAAGAACGCTTCAAATAAATGTTGCTGATCACCTTCTGGTATGCCAATGCCATTATCCCTAATAACAATGATCAATTCAGTTTTGGTAATGGTAGTATTAAATTCGATCAGAGAAGTAGGCCCCGAGTATTTGATCGCGTTGCTGATCAGGTTAATGATACTGTTTTTAAGCAACGAAGGATTTAGTGTAGCCATCCGGCCCCGGCCGGTATGGTGGTATATAATTCGTTGTTCTTGTTTCGCAAGTGACTGCATATCTTCTGTAATTTCTTCCGCAAATTTAACGACATCAAATTCGCTAAGTATCGGGTTGATCTTACCTGTTTCCAACAGTTCAAGTGATAAAAAATCGTTTAAGATATTGGTCAGGTTCTTGGAAGCATTTTTGATGGTTTCCGTATATTTTTTAATGATGGGGTGATCCAGGTCCTGCGCAAGTCTTCCGATCAACTCGGCCGACAGTTGAATGGCTGTGAGCGGGGTTTTGAATTCATGCGATGCCATAGATACAAAGCGGCTTTTCAGCATATTCAGGTGTTTTTCCTTTTCGAGGGATTTGCTAATTATTTCACTGCTCAATTCGATCGCTGTAACAGAATCTGTCAGGCTTTTATTGCTGATACCCAGCGCAGCCAGTATTTTGTTCAGTTCGGTAATGTCATAAAAGCTAATAATTGCACCATCTGTATTACCGGTGTTTTGCCGGATGTAGGGCATGGTCATGACTTGGTAGGTTTTCCCTTCGGAAGATTCAGCCTCCCTGGTAATAGTTTGGCCGTCCTGCATAACCTGCTGAATATCGGCAACCAGCGTTTCAAATTTAATATTTGTGGTGATATCCGCCAATGGCCTGCCGATGTCGCTTTCCCGCAGATTGATATGTTTGACCGCGCCCGGCGAATATTTTTTTAATAACAGGTTATGGTCAACAAATAACTGTCCATTGGTATTGCTCCGGAAATAGTTATTCAGATCATCATTTGAATCTGTCAGCTCTGCATTGGTTTCCTGCTGTTCCTTGTTGATGGTCTGTAATTCTTCATTAACAGATTGCAGTTCCTCATTTGCGCTGTGCATCTCCTCGTTAGCAGATTGCAATTCTTCGTGAAAAGATTGTATATTTTCATTAAATGCGTCGATCAATTCGTTAGCTGCTTGCAGGCTGCTTTTTGTCTCTATAAGTTCCTGTTCCAAACTGACCACGTGGGCCAGGGTTACTTGCCTGATGTCTCCGGATGCAATTAGCGACCTGGTCTTCGGTTTTCGTTTATTACT
>NZ_JBDSCA010000035.1:0-26974 GCF_039921305.1 Mucilaginibacter sp. | reverse complement strand
AGCATAGTGTTTGCCTACCTAATGGGCAATTAGCGAAAGGGGCGATATGTAGCGTAGCTCTGTCATGATTCCTTGATATTTAAAAGATTAACAAATCAGGAATTGATGCAAAGATAGAAATTAAATTGAGTATCAAAAAATGCAGTCTCGGTGCTGTAAAACGAGTACAAATATTAGTAGTCATACACATGTTCAATAGTAACTTTATCATCCAAAAGTGCATTGACAGTTGAACTTAGGTTCCCCACCGTTGTGACCAAAGCAACTCTATTTAAGCCCGGTTTAGTAAAGACCGGCTGAGTAAATAGGACTTTATAATTAGCGGTTATATTTAAAGACTTGTCGGTTAAAATGGTAAGCATAATAGCACCTTTATTCCCGGCAATTTCATTAAAAAGAACACCATTTTCAGCCAGCTTATTAACCGCAGTATTAAATTCAGCATAACGCGGCAAGTTAACTTGTACCATACCGCTTGGCAATATTTTTACATTATGTACAACGCCGGTTGTATCCAGCCCCGCAGGTAGCTTATCCATCACTACTACTGTTTGCAACGAAGCTGTTTCATAAGCCGATTTAGTACCGAGGCCGATCAGCCAGCCATAACCACTTTTAACCAATAGTTCTGTAGTTAAATAGTACCGCCTTTCCAGTTTACGCAGTAAATGCGGGCCGGAGAATAAGGTATTGCTCCATAACAATTTGAGCTGATGGTTGAAATCATACTCGTACCATGGCAACGCCTCAATAAATTTCACATAGCTGTGTTCATAATCGGCGTTGAACTTATCCTCGGCAGTCATTTCATCATTGGGGCTGGTATCGGTCACCCGGCCAATAATGGTCTCGTAAAATGATTTGATACCATATTCAACAGTTGTACTACCGGCGATAACCCATATCATAAAATGATAGCCCGTATTGAAAGGAAAATTGCCTTTAATCTGATCGTACATTACACCGTAACCACCCCACATTTGGTCAACATGCTTTAGGTATGGAAAGGTGGTTGAAGTGTGGTTTTTAAAGTAATCTGCCTGCTCAACCGGACTAAACACAAGGAACCACTCTGGATAGGTTAGGAAAGTTTGATCGGGCGGTCGTATTGCTGCTTTGGGTGTTAAAGGATGCTGATTAGTAGTGAGCCAGGCTTTATCAATCAACAAACCTTTTCCGGTGGGAATAGTCGATGGCTTCCTGTTTTTAACAGTAAACGTTATGATGGCCAGTAGCAGCGCAATTAATGTCAATATCCTTAGCCTTCTCATAATTATATTTTGGCAAACAACATTAAGGTATTGTCGGATGGATCTTTATCCTGTAGTATGCGTTTACCGGCATCTTTAAAACCAGCCAGCTCTATAATAGACGCCCATTCATCAGCGGATTTAAAGTTCTTAAAATCTTTAGCTTCAAACTCCCAAGTTTCATTTAATCCTACATTAAACACGGTATGTACCAAGGAAACAAAGGTGGCCATCTCAGGCGTTTTAACATTATGATCGCGGATAACAAATGAACCGTTGGGTTTCAGGACACGATATATCGATTTTACAAACGCATCCAGCTTAGTTACCGGACAATGATGTAAACCAATATAGCAGGTAACAACATCCAGGCTGGCATCGGGGATAATTGAACTGCTGATGGGGGCATAACCGTTAATATCCACAAAAGTGCCTAGCTTACCTAACTGCCCTCGCTCCATAATATCGCCGGGAGAGTTGGTCGGCGATAGGTCATTGATGAGATATATCGGCCCCGTAACTTTGATTTCTTTTTTGAGTTGGCTGATATAACGCCCGGTTGATCCTATCTCGGCATATCCGTTAATCTGCTTTGCACCACCTAATAATCCCAACGTCTGCCTGACAATCTCTTTCTTCTGTTTTTTTAGTGCCGGCAAGGCATATGTCAGTTCAGACAAAAATGGTTTTATGCTTTTCAGTTTGCTTTGTACGGATTTATAGATTTCCTCATCCGTTTTGCCTGCTGCGGTTTCTTCTTTTATCAACTGATGGAATTTATCCTCGGGATATAAATGAAATATCACCTGCAAAAAGCGATAAAAATCATCGCTCCATTTAGTATCGTTAAATACCGCTTTAAATTCGGACGTGGTATTAGCCATTGTTTTGTGGTTTTAATGGTTTATAATAAGTATCCCAAAATATGTTCCTGAATTTATAGCCAGGATCAAGCCTGGCTTTCAGGTCAAATATTTTTTGTGCATTAGGGTAAGCTTTGTGAAACTGCGCCACCGTTGGATGTACCTGGTATGGTAAATAGTAAGCACCATTTACAGCCGTCACAGCATCGGCCAGTTCACGTGTCCAAACGGCAACAGTATGTTTTGATGCTGCATCTGTTCGTTGCTTGTAGTAAACTACAAAAGCAAATACCTCCTCACGCGCCCAGGCCAGGTAAGTACCCGGATCGGCTTTGGCGTGGCGGATGGACACATTCAACACATTTACATTAAAACGTATAAATATTTCGGCCATCACTTGTTCAAATTCTTCAAACCTGCCAACAGGGACAAAATATTCCAATAATACATAAGTGCTGTTAGTTCTTGATTTAGGCTCCAGTTCGGCAACATCATAACCGGCTTCGTAGTTGCGCCAGTGGATCTTTTTGCCTCTGAATAGCAGAGGATCAATTACGAACTCCCGGTAGGGCTTACCCAGCGGCCTTTCTGTAAATGCCCACAGAAAATATCTTTCAATAGGATAAGATTCTTTCAGCGGCATCAGCCGGGTTTTAACCGTAGGCTTTTCGGTGGTTTCTATCCAGCTTACAGCCCGCAAGCGTTTATATTTTGGTGGGTAGATATCGCCATTATGGAAAACTACCTGAGGGTTATCGCGAATGGTTTTAAAGAAGTAGTCCTTGTATTCTTCCACCTTCATTTTTTTATCGATGCGTTTAATGGCGAGGTTATCGGCCAGTTCCAACTCTGCCTGCACAATAATGCCAAGGCCATTATAGCCGCCTATCGCTCCAAAAAACACTTCCTGGTTTTCTGTTTTGGTAGCATGTACTAACGAGCCATTGGCCAATACCACATCAATGGAGCGTACCGATAATACCACCGGCCCCATGCCCATATACCGCCCATGCGCGTTAACACTTAACGCCCCGCCAACTGTGAAATTTGCATAGGTCTGCATGATCTTGATGCTCAGATCATATTCATCAATATATTGCTGAATATCGCACCAGCGGATACCGGTTTGCACTTTGATTAGTTTATCTGCTGCCGAAAACCCCAGTACCTTATTCATCCCACGCATATCAATGTGCAGACTATGCGGGCTTGCCGTTTGTCCGCCCATACTGAAACGACCGCCGCCTACCGAAATAGCCCCGATGGTGTTTTTTACAATTTCGCGGACTTCCTCTACCGAAGTTGGCCGCACTATTTTTGCTACAAGTACCGGGTTCAAACCGGTTACATCATCAATAATACGTTCATCGGTTTTCAGATGCGGAATTTCTTTGCCTTCATCATTTTTATGGTAATCGGGCGCTGATCCGGGTACCGATCCATAACTATTCGCCAGGTAATTACCTTTCTTAAACCCTAATAGCCAGAACAACCACAATGGCCCAAGCACAGGTATTAAAACAATAAACAGCCAATAGCCTGAATAATCCTGGTCATGGAGGCGTTTAATGGAAGTGGCTGTAATGATCCAGAATAATAATGGATACAGGATAAACGTAGCACCTTCGCCTGCAAGCAATAACAAATTGTATAACACGTAAAAAGTACTCCAGTAAAACAGGGAAGCCAGCCAGAAAGCCCCTTTGGATAAGCGGCCGTTGAAAGTAAACAGCAGGTAGGTGACAGGTAGCTTTTGTTTCAGGCGCATAGATGGTTTTGGCAATACGCTAATATATCATTACTTTCAATTATAATTATAGCCAGATATATTAAATTGTAACATGATACCCAGAGGTAAATTATATATCAGCTATAAGGACCTGGTTTCAGGGATATATTATTGCCTTACTGGTCGCTTTAAATCTCAGAAGCCCCGGCTTGATCAGCAGGATAACAAACTGATCTGCCTTTCAGTGAGAACCGGCATTGACCTGGTATTAAATGCTTTGAATTTTCCGCCCGGTTTTGAGATGATTGTTACTGATATCAATATCCCGGATATGTTCGCCATAATTAACTGGCACGAACTAACGCTTGTTCCTATCCCGGTTAATAAGTATACCTTAAATATGTCCCCCGCTCAGGTGGAAGCAGCAATTACACCTGCAACCAAAGCTATACTAATCACTCACCTTTTTGGTAGTGTTATGGAAACTGAAGCGATAATTGCCATAGCCAAAAAGTATAACCTCATCATTTTCGAGGATTGCGCACAGGCTTATGCTGGAAATTTATATGATGGAAATCTCGCATCAGATGTGGTGATGTTCAGTTTTGGCTTTATAAAAACCAATACAGCGATCAGCGGAGCGATGATCAAAATAAAAGATCCGGCTTTATATGCGGATGTTGCTGCACGTAATGCAAAATACGATCGACAAGATACCCTGGGATACTTTAAAAAGCTTTGTAAAGTATTCTTTGTGAAACTACTCACCAGTAAAATCGTCTATACCTGTTTTTATAATTTAGTGATGGCTATGGGGAAAGATTTCGAGGCGGTGTTAGATGGCTTTACCAAAGGATTTCCCGGCGACGATATTTTTAAACATATCAGGTATCAGCCGTCCAGACCAAATCAAAGACTGCTCCGAAAAAAGCTGACCAATTTTGACCAGCGTAGTATTACTGAAAGGATAAAACTAGCCAATGATATTTTACCGGAAATACCCGATGATTATAAAATTGGGTTTAACAACAAGAAACATACATATTGGGTAATGCCTGTTGAAACCCTGGATCCGGATGGACTGATCAAGCACTTACGCAGTAACGGTTTCGATGCTTCACAAAAAGCATCAAGTTTAATCAAGCTAAATAAATCAAATACTATTCCCGCCCCCGAAGACCTGCAATTGGAGAACCTCTTTTATTTGCCTGTTTATCCGGCGATGAGTAAGAAAGACCGAAGTAGGCTGACAAAACTTTTGATTGATTTCTCATTGGTGAAATAATTTACCTTTGCAACATGTCCGCCACGCAAAATATTAAAGTAGCCGTTGATGCCGTAGTATTCGGATATACTTCTAAAGAAGGATTATCGGTACTGCTCATTAAGCGTAACATTCAGCCGTTTAAAAATAGCTGGGCCCTGCCTGGTGGATTGGTTGGCGATCAAGAATCGCTGGAAGAGGCTATTCAGCGCGAGTTGAAGGAGGAAACCGGCGTTAACATCAATTATTTAGAGCAATTATATAGCTTCGGTAAGCCGGGTCGCGATCCGCGCAACCGGGTAATATCCATTACCTACTATGGCCTGGTTAAACCTGATGCTTTTGAGTTGCATGCCGATACCGATCAAAGCCAATACTGATTCCACATTCGTTGATTATTTTATTATGGCTTTAAATAAAGGATAGCAAGACAACGTTAAGCAATTGATTAAGGTTGCCTTTAAATAGAATTTATGTTACTTTACGCCGTTTAAAACTTAATAATATAAACTATGTAATAAATTAGTCGCTAAGCATTCTAATGGGAAATTACATATCTTTAACTATGGCTATAAATCTTCAAAAAGGGCAACGCATTGATATAGGCTTGTCTAAAATAAGTGTTGGTTTAGGTTGGAACCCCAATGAGGGTACTGGCTCCGACTTTGATTTGGATGCTTCTGCGTTTATGATCGATCAGGATAGGTTGATACCCGCCGAGGAATATTTTATTTTTTATGGTAATACAGATTCACCAGACGGAGCTTTGCACCATACCGGTGATGACCCAACAGGAGGCAATAGCGATGGCGGAGATGACGAAGCCATCAATGTTGATCTATCGAAGGTTGATGCCCGGATAACTGAGATCTTATTTGTAGTCACTATCCACGAAGCAATAGCCCGGAGGCAAAATTACGGTCAGGTAAGAGATTCATATATCCGTATAATTGATGACCTGTCAGGACAAGAAATTGCCAAGTATGAATTAGGAGAAGACTTTTCAATTGAAACAGGGGTGGAATTTGGTCGTCTTTATAAGAAAAATAATCAATGGAAGTTTGAGGCATCAGGAATAGGCTACCGGGAGGATCTGGCTTTTTTCCTGTCAAAGTACTTCAAGGGTCAAATCATAAAATAAGCAACCAACATTATGGCAATCAATCTTATAAAAGGACAAACCATAGATCTTCGTAAAAACGACAACGGCGAAACCTTTGATCTGTCTTCAGTTACGCTTGGTTTAGGTTGGGATGTTAAACAAAAAAGCGGTGGTGGATTTTTAGGGAAACTATTTGGTGGTGGCACCGAAGAAAAGGAATATGATCTGGACGCTATTGCGTTTTTATTGAACAGTAACAGCAAAATAGCAAACCTGGGGCGTACTTTTCAAAATAATGGTAAAAAAGTTAATATGTACGAAGGTGATGTGATCTATTTCAATTCGATGAAGCATACCTCTGGTCATATCTGGTTAACCGGAGATAATAGAACAGGCGCCGGTGACGGGGATGATGAACAGATCATCGCGAAGCTTGACAGCCTGAGCCCTAATTATGACAGGATAGTATTTATAGTTTCTATTTATCAGGGTAAAGTCAACCATCAACATTTTGGAATGGTTAAAAATGCGTTTATCCGTGCTGTTGATCGTACGGGTAAAGAGATAGCCCGCTTTAGCCTCTCGGGTGATGCTACCTTCAATGGCATGTGCTCTATGACGTTTGCTGAGCTTTACCGTAAAGATGGTTCGTGGAAGTTTAGGGCCATTGGCGAGCCACATCAAACCGATAATTTTGTGGAACTGCTTCAAAAATATAAATAGACGTATGGCTATTTACAAGCATTATTCGTTTGATTTATGGCTAACACTTATTAAATCAAACCCGCTATTTAAAAAACAGCGGAGCCGGATTTTTTACGAGCAGTTCAATAATCAGAATAAATCTCTCGATGGGGTTGAACTAGCCTTTAGGCAGGTAGACATTATGTGTAACAGCATTAATGAAACCACCGGAAAAAACATTGATGCCGACGAAATGTATCTGATGGTTATCAGTATCATCAATGATCATAAGATCAACCTTCAGGATATTGATATCCACTCTGTTTACACCGATATGGAGAATTTGGTGTTTGAGTATATGCCGATGATATACTGCGACAGAACACCCGAAGTACTGGCTTTTATTAAAAACCAGCCGTACTGTACAGCCAACTTATTAAGCAACACAGGTTTTATAAAGGGAGTAACACTGCGCAAAGTTTTAAAACACCTGGCTATTGATCAATATTTTGATTTTCAGCTATATTCAGATGAAGCAGGTTTATCAAAACCCAACAAAGCTTTTTTTCAGTTAATGATAAATGAGGCATTTGCACTAAAAGAGATATCTTTAAACCAAATTATCCACATAGGTGATAACCCCAGAGCCGATATTTGGGGCGCTGATATGGTGGGGATCAACAGTTTGCTGGTTAATTCAAATAATACATCTATCGTAAAACTAATTCCTGATGCTACACAACATCTATTCTCTGCATAAAATCCGCACCAGCGTCAACTTTGGTTTTGACGCGGGAGACTATAGTCGCTTTAAATTTGGTGATGATGAGGTGGCCAATGCTTTTGGAACCCAACTGGCCGAAGGCTTCATTCGCGAGGTATTAAGTAAGCAACCCATACACCGGCAAATGGTAGTGATATCGAGCCCTTATTCTTTTATTCCTACCGCCACCTTCGCTATGAAAAATTACTTTGTTTTTCGTTTAAACAGGTGGCTTGCCGATCATAATTTACCCATAGTACAGGAAACCAAAGTACACCGTACCATTACCTACAAAGAGGATTATGGCGAACTAAATGCCGAAGAGCGAATGAAACTGATCGGGAACGATTCTTTCCACATTGATGCCGATTTTTTGGCAGAAAAAACGCTTATATTTTTAGACGATATTAAAATTACAGGGAGCCATGAAAGGATGATATCAAAAATGATCCAACAATATCATTTACATAACGATATCCACATGTTGTATTTTGCAGAACTGGCTAATTTAGATATCCATCCTAATATTGAGAATTATTTAAATTATTATGAAGTAAAATCTATATTTGATCTGGACGGGATCATCAACGGGGGTAATTTTAGCATTAATACTCGTGTTGTAAAATATATTTTAAATTATGAGCATGGCAGTTTTTGCATATTTTTAGAAAACAAGTCCGCGGCTTTTATACACCAATTATATAACATGGCTTTGGGTAATAGCTATCACACTATGGATAGTTACGCTTTAAACCTTAACTACATTAAAAACCATTTATTTACAAACAATCAAGTACTGATACAACATGGCAATTAACCTTCAAAAAGGCCAGAGAGAGACTATCGACGCACCAAAATTCACAATCGGCCTGGGCTGGGATACCAACAGTTCATCAACCGGTTCGGCTTTTGACCTGGACGCGTCGATCTTTATTTTGGGCGACAATAAAAAGATATTATCAGAGGCTCACTTTATTTTTTACAACAACCTTAAATCGCCCGACGGCGGTGTTGAGCATACCGGTGATAACCTAACAGGTGATGGCGACGGGGATGACGAACAGATCAAGATAGACCTATCAAAAGTTGACCCGCGCACAACCGAAATTTGTGTGGTGGTAACCATACACGATGCCGAGAACCGCCGCCAGAACTTTGGGCAGGTGCGCAATTCATTCATCCGCATTTTTGATGCAACAACCACCGCCAATATTTTGAAATATGAACTGGAAGAAGATTTTTCAATTGAAACCGCTGTTGAATTTGGCCGCATTTACAAGCGCGAGGATAAGTGGAAATTTGAAGCTATTGGCGCGGGCATGAAAGGTGGCCTTGCAGATTATTTAAACAAATACAACTAATTTATTATGGCAATTAATTTAGAAAAAGGCCAGCGCATTAACCTGGAAAAAAGCAATGGCAGCAAGTTGCAAAATATTTGCGTAGGTATTAACTGGGGTGCAATTATTAAAAAAGGCCTTTTTGGTATTGGTAGTACTAAAGAAGCGGTTGATTTGGATGCAAGCTGCGCGTTGTTTAATGAAGCAAAACAAGTAGAAGAAGTAATTTATTATGGCAATCTAAAATCAAAGAACGGAGCCGTAAAACATAGTGGCGACGACCTTACCGGCGATATGGAAGGTGATGATGGCTTAGATAACGAAGTGATAACACTTGATCTTTCAACACTTAGTACTACTACCAATTATGTGGCTTTTGTATTGAACAGTTTCCGCGGTCAGGACTTTGGATCTATCCCATTTGCTTCTATCCGTATATACGAGGGTACACCTAAACGTGTGAATGAGGTATTTGCCAAATACGATATTGCCCATGGCGCTGGTTTTGGAGGCCACGTATCAATGGTATTGGGGGTGTTTTACAAACGCAACGGCGAGTGGAAATTTAACGCCATTGGCGAACCTACTAAAGACCGTGATTTACAGAACACCGTAAAAACTGTAACCGAAAAATATTTATAGTAATATTAACGATCAGCAATGAGTGACAGGCGTGTTTCGCTGTTGTTTTATTGATGAGCATATTAAAACATCTTTGTATGGAACCAACAACACCAGCAGGTGCTAATCAGGACCCGCTATTAAACGATATTCCGCCATTAAATCCAATTTCGCCCGAAATTTCGGAAGTGCCAGCGCCAACAACACCCGCTGCATCATCTGTAATGAAGGTTGATAAAGAGGGAAATGTAAACATGACCCTGATTAAGCCGGAAGAAGAAAAGAAATATGCAGAGATCAGCAAAAACCTTAACCCGTCTGACGTTAATTCGATACTAAACTATGGTGCCGATGTACAGGGTTCTATGGAAAAATATAGTAACCAGTTCCTCACCTCGGTACGTACCTATAACTCGGGCGAGGTTGGTGGCTTAATAACAGATCTGCTTACTGAGTTGAATTACATTGATGTAGATGAACTAAACCAGGGTGCATTTAAAAGTTTTCTGTTGCATGTCCCTTTTCTTAAAAATTTAATTTTTGATGCAAAAAAACTATTTGCCAAGTACGATACTGTGGTAGATAATATTGATAAGATCACAAATAAAATAAAAGCCGGCCGTTTAAATTCTATTAAAGACAATAGTTCGTTGCAAACCATGTTTGACAGTAACGTGGACTATATCCATCAAATGGAAGAATTGATCATTTCCGGTCAGCTGAAGTATAACGAACTAAATGTAACACTGGCTCAGATGGACCAGCGCCCTGCAGATTACAACGATTATGAGATTGCCGATATGCGCGATTTTGTAAACCGGTTGGATAAGCGACTGGCGGATTTAAAGGTGGTGCGTTTTATTATGATGCAATCGCTGGCGCAAATCAGGATAGTGCAAAACAATAATACCTCCATTGCCGAAAAAGCACAATCTATTATCTCTACTACCATACCCGTATGGAAAAACCAGTTAACTATAGCAGTAGCCCTGCAAAGGCAAAAGGCTAATGTTGAAATGCAGAAAAAGATCTCGGATACCACCAACACCATCTTACAAAAGAATGCGGAGCTATTAAAAACCAATAGTATTGATGTGGCCCGCGAGAACGAAAAAACGGTAGTATCTATTGATACATTGAAAAAAACAACCCAATCGTTAATTGAAACGTTAACCGAGGTTAAACGCATACACGAAGAAGGTACACAAAACAGGAAAAATTTGAATAGCGAGTTACAAAGTTTAGAAGTTGAACTTAAGAAAAATGTAACTAATGTTGGCTAAATTTGAATAATGGATGATAACGGTAAAGCGATATTAAATGAGTCGAATAGGATAATCAGCAAGCTGCAATTACTTTCTGTTTTTTTTGGAGACGATATCATTTATAAGATCTATTTGCGCAGTCAGGTTATTCACCAACTATTTGAAGATAACCCCGAATTAGATATCAATAAACTGGAGTTATTTCACCTCCAGTTTACCCAAACCCTGCTTGATCTGTTGCGAAAGATCAAAAAAAACAATGAAAAAAGTATCCTGATACTGCTTGACGAAATACAGCTGAATAAAGAACTGATAACAAAGATCCAGGAATCAGTTTTTTCGATAGAGCAATTTAAACTTGATCAGCAACGGCAGGCATTAAAGATCAATAACTCGCTGCGAAAGTTATACCAGGTTTTGTCTGACGATACATCGGAGTATCCATTTTCAAAAAACATCAATTCGTTTAGCACGCGTTACTCGCAGGATTTTTATTACGAAGTTTCGCCGTCACTGATTACCGAACTAACCAAATACACACCAACGGATGTTTATAGCAATGCTTACGCTATTATTCAACGTAAGTTAATGGGTACATTATGTAAGTACGATTTTAGGAGCAGCTTTTTTTGTGGATTGAAAGCTGCTGACATGATAGCGGAAGTTTACCGCATTAACGATGTAGAAAAGCACTTTATTTATCTACCCGCAAAAGAGCTTTTTTTGTTTTGTGATATCAATAAATTAGACATCAGCGGCTCACCATCCGAACTATCTAAAAAGGAAAGCTTTATCAGGGAATTAACGGATAAAAACGAGCAACTGAACAACAGTATCATCATGATCAAAACCACTATCCCACGTGAAATTAAAAGCTTGTTAATTGATAACTATAAAAAACTGAACGATATTAACTTTTTACAAAACATAGGCGATGTTGACGTACAGGCCAACATGTTAAAAAGCATGCTCAACACCGATATGATGTAAAATTAAAATGATACCTTAAAAAAACAACCCGATCAAAATGGACATACTACATACCCTTTTAGGCCCTGATATTAAAGCGGGCTTGCTTATTGTTCTAAATTTAATTGTTATTGAGAGTTTGCTCTCGGTAGATAACGCCGCGGTATTGGCTACCATGGTACTTGATTTGCCGCCAACTCAACGCAAAAAAGCGTTACGCTATGGTATTATTGGCGCTTATGTTTTGCGTGGGGTATGCTTGCTTTTAGCCGCCTGGCTGGTAAAAATATGGTGGCTTAAACCGTTAGGGGGCCTTTACCTTTTATACCTGGCGTTTGATTATTTTAAAGGCAAAGCCAGCGAAGGCGATAGCGGCGAAGAAGAGATTGATAAAAGCAAAAATTGGGCGTACCGTTCAACAGTTGGCTTAATTGGACCACTTTGGGCCACCATTGTATTGGTAGAAATAATGGACCTGGCCTTTTCAATAGACAACGTGTTTGCAGCGGTGGCTTTTACCGATCACGTAGCACTCATATACATAGGGGTATTTATTGGTATTTTGGCCATGCGTTTTGTAGCGCAGGCATTTGTGAAATTAATGGAAAAATACACTTTCCTTGAAACAGTTGCTTTTATTGTAATTGGTGTACTGGGCATAAAGTTAACAGCATCGCTATACGTTCATTTTTACCCTACAACAGCCTTATCCGAAGCCATAGGCGGCGAAAAGGCCGATATATTTACGTCGGTATTTACTGTTGCTATTTTTATTATACCGGTATTAACGTCCATGTTTTTCAACTTTCCCAAAAGGAATACTATCAAGCCCGAAGTTGCCGAAAGGGCCGAAAAAGTATTGGATAAAAGTTAAACCGGCCACCTATGAGTAAATTGATAGCTACCTGGTTTGGTATCGGGTATGTTAAAGGCGGCGGTACAATTGCCGCGGCCGTTACCTGTGTACTAATTTGGCTGTTATGGCCAACACAAGCCGGACAAAGCAATTGGATATTTCTGCTCATCACAATTATCATCACCCTTATAGGCATTTATGTAGGTGACAAGGTAGAACCTTTTTGGGGGAAAGACAGTTACCGTGTGGTGATAGACGAAGTGGCGGGTATGCTGGTTACCATGGCCTTTGTTCCGCATGATGTTTACCTGCTGTTTGCCGGATTTATTTTGTTCCGCTTTTTTGACATGGTTAAACCGCTTTTTATTCGCCGGCTCGAAGCATTACCAGGCGGAACAGGTGTAATGATGGATGATATTTTAGCAGGAATATATAGCAATCTTATACTTCAGCTATTTATTGCTATTCAATCGTACTATAGTTATCAATTGTTTTAGCCAGTTGGGCTTTGATCTGCTTCACTAATATCCTTGGTCCCAATACACGCATCTTAGCACCAAAACCTAACAGTTCGCGTTCCAGTTCAAAGTTCAATATCACTTTAATGCTGAATATCTTCCCGGTTTCATCCTCGCTTAAAACCTTTTGCGTATGGTGTAAAGGCTTGGTAATTACATAAGGCGCGTTAGCGGCATCAATCCAAAAAACCACCTCACAATCACGCTGACCGGGAGATTTAGTTACCCCTATACAATCATTATAATAAGTTGCCAGGTCTAATGTTCTGTTCTCCCGGTAAGGTTCTTCATGTTCTGCTACTGTTTGTATTCTGTCTAAAGCCAGGTTCATAATGTGAGCATTTCGTTTGTGCTGCATTCCCAAAACAAACCAGCGATTACGGTATTCCTTCAGCAGGTATCCGCTAAAACAAAACGTGCTGGCTTCTCTGGCTTTGAAGGATTGATAAGTAATACAAATCGATTTCTTCGCCACAATTGCCTTGCGTATCACCTCTATCCATTCCAACCCTTTCAGGTTATCGTTCTTCTCAAAGTCAATCACGGGTGTACTTTGCGTTTTTTGCGAGTAAATCTTGTCTTCAAGCTTACTCACCATTTCGTTCAGATCGGTAAAATGGTTAAAGCCCTTAAACTGCTTCAGCAGATCGGAGACCTCACTAAGCACCTCCATGTCCTGTTGGTTTAGCGGACTGTTGGTAATACTGTAATTCTTATCACTATAGGTATAATATTTCTTATCTACTACCACAATCGGTGCTTCATAGCCCAATTTATTACTGCGCATCATTTCCATATCGGCCTGTACAGTTCGGCGGCTTACACCGGTATCAATGCCCTGGTATTCGTAAATGGCATTGCCGCAGGCATCTATCAAGTCGTCGAGCGTCCATTTCCTTCTTCTGTTTTGAAGACATTGGTCAATGGTACGGTAGCGGATCAGGGCATTGCGGTTAACAGGCATCGGTTTTAAATTTTTTTGATGAATTTATAAATTATTTTTCACTGCGCAAATACGCTGCGCACTTGGCGTTTTTCTTTGTACTGTCGAAAGGCTGAACGCGTTCACAAACGCCCCCTCTCTCGATCTGGAGAGAGGGGTTTTGGCCCGGAGACTTTTAATTGTTAAATTCATTACCACAATAGATATGGAAAAGGAAAAAATAGGCAACAACGAGTTAAAGGCATTAGGTATTAACGAGGTAGAAGTATTGGTAAACTTTAGTCGCGTTGCTAACGGTTTGCTAAAGCACGGTGTTATGGACAAAGCCAATATCCTTGCTAATTTGGAAGCTTTAATTGACGACCCGATGCCCTACGCCTTAAAGAAAGGCGGAAAGTTTAAAAATTTGGCCGAAGAGGTAATTGCACTGCGCAAGGAGGGCAAGTTTGTAAAACAAGCCCGCACCAATTTTAAGCTGAAGGAAGAAATAGCCGAATTCCCGGTATGGGGATTAGAAAATATAGAGGTGGGCGCCTTAACACAAATGCGTACTGCCATACAATTACCTATTGCGGTTGCCGGGGCTTTAATGCCGGATGCGCATCAAGGTTACGGATTGCCCATTGGCGGCGTATTGGCAACCACGGCAAATACCATTATCCCGTTTGCTGTGGGAGTTGATATAGCCTGTAGGATGTGTTTAAGTATTTTTGATTTGCCTGCCGAGGCTATTGATACCGAAACCGACAAGCTGAAAAATATATTGATTGATAACACTTACTTTGGCATGGGTTGCACCACCAAGTCATATTTCGATAGTTCCTTATTTGATAGTAAAACATGGGGCGAAACTAAAATCATCCGTAGTTTAAAGGATAAGGCCTATGCGCAATTAGGAACCAGCGGAACCGGTAACCACTTTGTGGAATGGGGCGAGCTGACGATTGCGGATGGCGCATTGAATGACATACCTGCAGGTAAGTATTTAGCTTTACTTTCGCACTCCGGCTCGCGCGGTTTTGGGGGGACTATTGCCGACCATTATAGCCGTATTGCCATGACCAAAACCAAACTCCCGCCCGAAGCCAAGCATTTAGCGTGGTTAGATTTGGATAAAGACGAGGGACAGGAATATTGGATAGCCATGAACCTGGCTGGTGAATATGCCAGCGCCAATCACCACGAGATACATAACAAAATTGCCCGTGCTTTAGGTGTTAAGCCGATAAGCAGGATAGAGAACCACCACAACTTTGCCTGGAAGGAGCAATTGTCCGATGGTACCGAAGTAATGGTTCACCGTAAAGGCGCCACCCCGGCCGGCGAAGGCGTATTAGGTATTATCCCCGGCAGCATGAGTACCCCCGGCTTTTTGGTGCGTGGTAAAGGCGATGCCAAAAGCATTAACTCTGCCAGCCACGGTGCGGGCAGGGCCATGAGCCGCAGCGCAGCATTTAAAACGTTGGACAAAGCCGCTATTGCTGCTAACCTGGTTGATAAACGCATCACCCTGATGGGTAGCGATGTGGACGAAGCACCGATGGCTTATAAAGATATACACGCAGTAATGGCGGCGCAGAATGATTTAGTTGACGTATTGGCCAAGTTTGAGCCGAGGATTGTTAGAATGGCAGATGCGAGGGAGAAGCCAGAGGATTGAGAGTGAGCATAACAAGTGTCTAAAGCTACCTCTATCACTTAAAACCTTTATGGGATATTTATTTACGTTATTAATTCACTTTCTAATTAAATCTAATGAACGAAGAATACGAAATAATTGATGCATATAATAAGCTTATTTACAGCAAATACACTGATGAAGAGTTGACTTGTTTATCTGATAACGGATATCAATATAGTGGAGAAAATGTACTCGCTTTAAACAATCCAGCAGTAGTTACCGCTTCCCAAATCGGACTATTGACTCGATTAGCTGATATTTGCAAAGAGTTAAAGAAAAACAATTTTCAAAAGAATCCTAATATATCTCAAAGCGAATTAATTATAGCTACTGGTGATATTAAATATCGTCTGGGTATACTTTATCTTTACCAACCATATATTGTTAACCTATCTTCATCATATGGCTTTTTGAAAGGAAAAAAATATTTTTCATATAACCAAACAAGAGAAGATTTACGATTCAATGGAGAACTACCCATTGCTTTTGAATGTTTGTATAAATTTTGGCAAAGACTTGGTGACTACTTAATCTCCTTTTTTCCTGAATTATTACTCGAAAAAAATGGCCTCACCTATTTCCACGCTCCCTTTGATTATATTTCGAAACATTACAGCCACTTAGAGGCATCTGAAAATTACAAATGGTTAAAAGACTTTTCGGTAACGACATATCCCTTGTTTAATAGGCATCGAAAATTTTTTGTTCATTATTCAGGTTACAACAACCAATTTTTTGAGAAATTTTTAGGTGCTAACCAAAGTGATTCTAATGCTATTAAAAAACTTGATGAGGAAAGAAAAAATTGGACACCTTTTCTTAAAGATCAATTGACGTTTTGCAATGAAGGTTATTTAAGATTGATGTATTTTTTGAATGAACTTGATATTCAAAGAAATAACGATGGTGAGTTTACTTATGAGCTTAAAAGCCTGTAAAATATTTTGCCTCAACGCTGGCGCACACATGCCGCGTTTGCCAGCGGCGGTAATTAGACTTGAATTACAGTTAAGGACTGGTTTAGATTGATGGAGTAGATATATATGAATGAGTCCTCAGGGCTCCTGATTGGTAAGAACATTATTTAATTTGGCTGATTAGTGCCTTTATTTCCTCCTCAACACTAACCTTCTGGCTGATGATGTTTTTGAAAACAGATGCTTGTATCGGAAGGGGGATTTCCTGATTTGGGCTCTTTATATTTAATAAAAGATTTGAATCAGAGTTATCGTGTCTGAAAACGGTATGCGAGCCTGTCGACCTGATAACAACATACCCGAGTTTAGTCAACAAAGCCACCATCTGTCCATATTTAAAGTTTTTATTGATAGGTAATGACATTTTGCATTTGATTAAGTGTATTTGACTTATAGATTCTGAATAGTTGCATACTCGTATTATCTAAAATATTGGTTAAAGGAATATTCACTGTGTAACTTTTGCCGACATTAGCAATGCTAAAATTGGGCAGGCTTCTTAAGTGTTTTTGAAGATAAATCCAGTATGCTACCAGTTTAATAGCATCGTAAATGATCAAAATTACAGGAAAAGGTTCATCAAACCACACTTCGATATGTTTTTTACTCATAGAGAATGATAGGCTGCTTTTTTTCTTTAAATATTTTGGACGATCACTTGCTTTCAGTTGAACAAAGATGTTGCCATTTTCGAACTCTCCGGTGGCCGTATAGGTATAAATATTGAGGTCGTAACCATAATCGCCTTTGAAAACTTCACATGTAAAGCTTTCTCGGTAAACAAAGCCCTCCACGAAATGAACACTTAAATCCGAAATAACATGCTCCCGCGTCCTCGTCGTCCGCTGATTAGTCGTCTTAAGTTTCGTTCGTTTAGGTTTGGGATTAGCCATGAATAGTTTTAGATTAGAGCAAATATAAGCGCTGTTGCTGATTTTTCGAAAAAGGAAAATTGGCATAATTTCCCAACGCTGGCGCATGTGTGCCAGTAAACAAACAAAGCTGGGTGAATTCGCCGGCGATAACACCAACAAGGGCATAGAATCAGTTTGTTAATTATTCTATAAGGATATATTAAAAACTATATTTATATGGTCTAAGTAATATAAACCGTGAGAGCCGACATACAAGAATTTGCGCAAAAGAACCCAACAGTAATATTAACTGTCTTAACCGGGTATGGCTACTTCTGTGCATACTCATTCGAGACCGGATATTGCAGCTATTTTAAAATCCCCACAATTTTTATAGAAATTGGTCTGGTTGATATAATAAGGTTTGCTGCCGTTACATCTGGAATCATTGCTTTTTACGTCATACAGTTTAAGAACATTATAAGTACCACGTTTTTTGCTGGTGGAAAATCCTATTGGAGTGAAATAACTGGGATTTCATTATTGTTTGTAACGGTTCATATATTGATAGGTTACGTTATTAAAACAGGCAAATTATTTGATTATGTTATAGCTGCAACTTTTTTTCTAACACTAATTACATATTCTATAATGTCATTGGTTCGGAAAAGAAAGCTGAGAAAGACAGCAAGTCTTTCAGATAATATCACAATATCAGATGAAAATAATACTGTGACTAGCCAAATAAGAATCAAGGATCTCGTCAAAAATGATTTTCAAATACAGTTGTATGTCGTTTTCGTTCTGATTCCGTTGAGTTGTTTTGGCATCGGTTATGGTAATGCTTCAAAAACAAGTGAGTTTGAAATTTTGAAAGAGCACCCAAAATTCGTTGTATTAAAAAGGTATGGAGAGAATATCATAAGTAAAGATTTCAATTTGAAGACACGGGAGTTTGGCGACAGTTTGTTGATAGTAAAAGTTGGCCCTACTACACCATTGCAAACAGTTTTAAAAGAGTTGAAATAATTATCCGCTGTACGAAGTCTCCCTGCCTTTGTTAGTGCTATTACAAACAAAGATCTTCGTTGTCCGAAGTCTCTGACTTCGGACTTTTATGCCTATAGTCTGCGACTACATAGTAAATTCAATCAGGCAGCACAATAGTCAAAAGACTATTTACATAGTCGTCCGAAGTCGGAGACTTCGAACAGCATAGTTCTGTATGCAGTCCCATTAAACAAAATCAGCAAGGTTATTTATATTCACAAAATATTTACCAACCCTTTCACCATTAATGAAAAAGCTGTTAACATTGATTACCCTATTTATACTGGCACAAAACGCAATAGCACAAAAAAATGACCTGAAACAAATTGCTGATAGCATTAAAGCAGAGGGAGAAATGCTTTATCGTTCAGAATGGGCATCGGGTCATAGTACACAGATTTTCACCTCCAGTTTCGGCGAAAAGAAACTTCTATCCGGTGGATATTTTTCTTATGAGACTAAAAAAGGAATGACCACTGTCTTTTTTTCTAAAAATGAGAATTCAGTAGTAATAGCGACCGTTAAGTTCGATCATGGTTTAGACTCATCTAATTACAATATAGACACTACAACAAGAAAATTTACCGAAAATGAAAAAGAGTTCTATGCAATTCGGTCAAATGCTGCCAAGGCCATTTTAAACGATTCACTTTTTAAATTTTATGAACATATCAGTTTAAATCTTGTTCCAACTATAAAAAATGGCGTAAAAAAAGTTTATGTCATCACTGCGCAAACATCACCGGATGAAGTATTATTAGGAAATGATTACCTGATCATTTTCGACGAAGACAATCATATAATTAAAAAATCAAAGCTTCATAACAATCTTATCCCTTTGGGAACTGGCGGTAAAGAGGCGATAAAAGCATCCTCACATCAACATTTAGGTGAAACAAGTCCTTTTATTACCGCGACAGATATTTGTGCATTTAAATTATGGAGGGCAAAGACCACTTGGGTGATCAGTTTCGTTGTCTCAGCCGGGTATGTTTCTGCATGGCACTTTCGCGATGAGTTTTTAGAAATTCTAACCCAAGCCGAATGGCAAAAAATAATGAAAAATAAATAGCATAAAGCTATTCACGCCTTCTAAATCTGCTGTGTGTGTCCAATCCTTTAATGCCAATCCTCGCCACAAAACCTGCACTGCTTTGCCTGCGGAATCCGCGCCAGTTTCCCGCAATTGAGGCACAAATTAAAAAATATCTTTTCCGGGGTTTCGCACAAAATACGTTCAGCACAGTTGAGTATAAATTGGATATATCCTTCGCCCAGGTAATTCAATATCAAAGGGTCGTCAGTTAGCCAGCCCGTTTTCAAATACATCCGGGTTAAGCCCGGCTTGTCTACACCTTCAAGTTTCAGGGTTGATACGTGATGGCGTAATGCTTTCATTTCAGGCAAAGTCAGTAAATCGCGATAATAAGCTATAATGTAATCAGCTTTCTCTATCGTTATATCAGTCATTTCATAAATATCTTAAAATATTTGAAAATATTTTCATCTGCGCAAATACACTGCGCAGTACCCCGATTTCTTTGTATAAACATTAAGAAATAAAGGAGGTTCACAATGAAATTCAACCTGTTAAGCAAATTAAAAAACCAGACTGTTAACCATGCGGGTGCCAAGGCGTTTACGCTGTCGCCAGAAATGGAACTGTACACCGCGGTGGTTACCTGGAGCTTAAACGACTCTTTTTATGAAAAAGACCAGGCGCGTTTAACGCGCCTGCAAAAACTAATAACTGCGTGCGACGCTGTGTTTGTGGGCAAGCTGGCGGTTTATGCGCGTACTAAAATGTACATGCGTTCGGTGCCATTGGTTTTGGTTACCGAATTGGCTAAGCTGCACTCGGGCGATAATTTGGTCGCCCGGGTTACCGATGGCGTGATCGGCCGTGCTGATGAGATCACCGAATTATTGGCTTGCTACGAATTGCTGAATGAGCGTAAAGGCACTAAAAAGCTAAACCGCCTGAGCAAACAATTGCAAAAAGGTTTGTCGACAGCTTTTAACCGTTTCGACGAGTACCAGTTTGGTAAATACAACCGCGATGGTGCTATCAAACTGCGCGATGCCTTGTTTTTGGTTCACCCTAAAGCAAAGGACGAATTGCAGCAAGTACTGTTCAACAAAATAGTGAACGGCGAGTTGCAAACGCCTTATACCTGGGAAACTGAATTATCGGCTTTGGGCCAGATAGGTTTCGACAGCGATGAGGCTAAAGCCGAAGCGTTCCGCGCTAAGTGGGAAGAGTTGATAGACAGTGGCAAATTAGGCTACATGGCCTTGCTGCGTAACCTACGTAACATACAGGAAGCGGGTGTTAGCTACGCGCACTTTACAAAAGTATGCGCACGTTTAGGCGATGCCAGCGAAGTGGCAAAGGCCAAACAGTTTCCGTTCCGTTACCTGGCGGCTTACCGCGAGTTGATCAATCCGGTAGTTACTAAAGTGCCTGCGCAAGGTGTGTTAGAAAAACTTACTGCCTTGATGAAAGGCAGCAACAAAGGCTACACCGGTGAATTGTTGGATGCTTTGGAAAAAGCCGTTCAAGCAAGTGCGGCAAACATCAAAGGATTTGATGCTGAAACCGGTGTGCTGTTAGCCTGCGACGTTTCGGGATCGATGCAGACACCTGTATCTGGCAAGAGCAAGATCTTGTTGTACGATGTCGGCTTAATGCTGGCCATGCTGTTGCAAAGCCGTTGCAAAAACGTAGAGGTGGGTATGTTTGGTGATCGTTGGAAAACCATAACCGTACCACGTAATAACATACTGGGTAACGTACAGGAGTTTTATCGCCGCGAGGGCGAGGTGGGTTATGCTACCAATGGCTACCTGGTTATCAAGGATATACTATCTCGCAGGGCGCAACTGGATAAGGTGTTTCTATTTACCGATGCCCAATTATGGAACAGCAATAACACTGCCGACCATATCCAAACCTTGTGGTTACGCTACAAAGCCGAGGTAGCGCCAAACGCAAAGCTCTACCTGTTCGACCTGAAAGGTTACGGACAAGCGCCATTGCAAATATTGCACAATGATGTGTACCTGGTAGCGGGCTGGAGCGATAAAGTTTTTGAGGTGTTAACTGCCTTAGAAAACGGAGGCTCGGCATTAGATGCTATTAATAACATAGAACTATAACCAAGTATGGGGAAGCTAACGCCCCATACTTTAAAAAAGAAATTAAAAAATAAGGATGCCGTAGAAACGGGTTACTTCGCTACCATTTGTGGGGGCTGGTCAGTATAGTGTAAGCTAAACTGTGGGTTCGAGTCCCAACAGCGTGCCCCCGGTCCCGCGTTCGCCTGTTGCTCCTTATAAAATATAAAAGAAGGTGTCGTAAATAAGTCTTACTTCGATTGGACGCTGGGGTTATCGGTTCGAATCCGCTCCCGTAAGGGTAGCTCAATTGGATAGAGCACAGTGCAGATTGGCTTATTGCTTTTTACCCTTCTTTTTAAAGAAACTAAAAATAAATAAAGGATGTCGTAGAAAAGGGTTACTTCGCGTCACTGGTTAGGAAGAAATGGCACTATGGTACATATCACAGTGTGGGTTCGAATCCCGAGCAATTTCCTCATCCCTGATCGCCCGTTACTCCTTTAAAAAATATTAAGGTGCCGTAAATATGCGCTACTTCGTGTCGCCGGTTCGAGTCCGGTCTTTGGAGCGATCCATTGTAGCTCAGTTTGGGTAGAGCAGTTAAGCTAATAGCTATACGCATATTGCATGTCGCCCTTAAGAAATAAAGAAGATGCCGTAGGTAAGCGTTACTTCAACCTGTCACGTTTAACACGCTTGCCGGATTGTCGCTCTTCTTTTTAAAATACCCAAACCTAAAAAGGTGCCGTAAACTGGTGATACTTCGGTTAGAGCGTCCCGGAAGGGAAGGCCGGTGGTTCAAATCCACCCGGCGATTTATTTCGCATAGTAGCTCAGTAAAAACACACCTGTTGCTTTTTGCCCTTTTAAAAACATAATGAAAGATGCCGTAGGCGGGTAATACTTCGCCTGGTGAAACCCGCGTAAGCGGTAGGGTTCGACTCACATAAGACACCTGCCGATCATTGCTCTTTCATTTATATTTTGTAACCTTATAGTATTAATCATGACTGAAACTATCCTTCACAAACTGCTCGAACTGGAGCAAGCTGAAAATATAAAAATACTCTACGCCTGCGAATCAGGCAGCCGGGCCTGGGGCTTTGCCTCGCCCGATAGTGATTTTGATGTGCGCTTTATATATGCCAGGCCGGTAAATGATTATCTGGGCATAATAGAGTTGCCTGATACTGTGGGGCTGCCTGTAAACGAAATACTTGACATAGGTGGCTGGGATATCAAAAAAGCATTAAAACTGTTCCTTAAGTCGAACAGCACACTGTACGAATGGTTGCAATCGCCAATAGTATATCAGGGGGCGTCGACCTTCGCTGATGATCTGCGTAAGCTTATGCCTGCTTATTTTTCGTTGCGTCCTGGCGCAAACCATTACTTATCAATGGCTCATAACACCTTACGGGATGATCTGCAAACAGAACAGATAAAGTTGAAACGCTACTTTTATGTGCTTCGCTCTGCATTGGCTTGCTTGTGGATCGTTGAAAAACAGACGGTACCGCCAATGGAGTTTGAACAACTGCGGGGTATGATAACCGATAATGAAGTTCAAAACGCCATCGATGAGCTATTGAAAAGGAAAAAGATAGCTGATGAAAAAGCTTTGATAACACCTGTTCCATTACTTAACCTATGGCTAAGTAATACACTTGATTGGTGCAAAGAGCGCGTATCTGTGCTTCCATCCGAAAATAAGTACCCGGATGAATTGAATAACATCTTTAGAAAGAATATCCTGCCATGACTTATGAACAGTTAAAACAGCGAAAAGAATTGATTCTGCTGGATTGTATCAGCGGTAGCACAGCTTATAACTTGAATGTTACCGGTTCTGACGTAGACAAGAAAGGGATATTCATTATGCCTCAAAAGCAGCTTTATGGTTTTGATCAACAAGGTCAGATAGCCAATGCAAGCAACGATGAAGTTTATTTTGAGATAGGCCGTTTCCTGGAATTATTGACGAAGAACAATCCCAATATATTGGAACTGTTAAGCACACCTAAGGAGCATATTTTATTTCGCCACCCTTTAATGGATCTGATCAAGCCAGAAGACTTCCTATCGAAACTTTGCCTGGATACCTTCGCTGGATATGCGCAAACGCAGATCAAAAAAGCGCGTGGCTTAAACAAAAAGATTAATAAGCCATTGGGTGCTGAACGTAAATCGGTATTGGATTTTTGCTTTGTGATCTATAACAATGGCAGTATTCCCTTAAAGGAGTGGTTAAAAGAATATGGTTTTAGCCAGGAAGAATGTGGCTTGGTCAATGTGGACCATTTCAGGAATGTGTATTTGCTGTACCATCAAAAGCAGTTGACACAGGGGCAATTTAAAGGAATATCATCTGGTCCCGATGCTGATGATGTTCAATTAAGTTCTGTACCTAAAGGAATAGAAAGCATAGCAGTAATGAACTTTAATAAGGATAGTTATTCTATCTACTGCCGTGAATATAAAGAGTATCTGGAATGGGAAGAAAAGCGGAACGAACAACGTTATCAAAGTACTTTATCGCATGGTAAAAGTTATGACGCTAAAAATATGATGCACACCTTCCGGCTTTTGAACATGGCAGAAGAAATTGCTATATACCGGAAAGTGATAGTGAAACGGGAGGATCGCGATTTTCTGCTAAAGATCCGCAACGGAGAATTTGAATTTAGCGACCTGATAAAAACGGTTGAAGATAAGATGGAACATATAAAAGTAGCCTATGCGAATTCTCCCTTACCTGATAGGCCGGGTATTCAAGTAGCTGAAAAATTGTTGATGCAGATACGCGAAAGTTTTTATGATGCCTAATCTGTTTTCACTTAAATATTATTGCCTTCAGTAAAAAGTTTATGAGTTTTCTACTCAGAATCATATTGAAAATAGTTGAGACCGATTAATCTACTTGTTCGTCAAGCATTTTTCGAAGCACCCGCATATCCTGACTTATTTTCAGATCAATAACCTTAGCATAATGCTGCGTAGTTTTAATATCAAGATGCCCGAGCATTTTACTTACACTTTCAATGGGTACACCATTAGTTAAAGTTACCGTTGTCGCAAAAGTATGCCGGGCGAGATGGAAGGTAAGGTTCTGATTGATATCGCAGTCTTTTGCTATTTCCTTCAGATAGCTATTCATTTTTTGATTGCTTAACACCGGTAGCACAATACCATCATTTTCACAACGTGGGTGATCTTTATACTTTTCAATGATAGCTAAGGCTGGTTTTAATAAAGGTACCTTGGATGAGGTCTCCGTCTTTTTCCGGGTGGTCATTATCCATTGCTCTCCGTCAATGCCTGGCACGATCTCATTTCGGCTTAATTTTTTCACATCTGCATAAGACAATCCTGTATAACAGCAAAAGACGAAGATATCCCGAACTTGTTCCACACGTTGTGATTCTATTTCCCTGTGATGATTCTATCTAGTTGATCCTGTGAGAGAAAATCTCTTTCTCTTATCTTGAGCTTAGGTTTATATTCTGAGAAAGGGTTCTCTTTTAGTAGCTTGGTTCTTAAACAATGATTAACGATTTTTTTGAGATGCTTAACGTATTTTGCCACAGTTACGGGCAAACACTTAGCTTCCTTTTTTAAATAATAATCATAATCGCGAATAAATGAATAATTAAGTCGGTCAATCTCCAGATCTGCTTTTCTATATTTTATTTTAATATAGTTTTGCAAATGTCCTAAACTGGTCTTATAACCTTTTAATGTATTTGGCTCAAATTCAACCCCGAGCATTGATTCCATTTCTGCATTATGGGCTTTAAAAAGTTCAAGTAGTAAATAGTCTTTATCATTCCGGTCCAGGAATTTATTTTTCAAGCTGAGGGCAGTTATCTTTTTTCGCTCATTCATTAGCTTAAGATGAGCTTCTGCCAACTTTCTTTGTAGGTCATCCAGGAAAGAATTCAACCCTTTAGTGCTGTCTTTTGTACCATTCTCCCGGTGAGATTTTGAACACCAGCGATCAGGGAAAGATTTCCGGCATACGGAGATCTCTGCACTTTTACCGTTTACAGTAATTCGCATATAAACTGGCATTGCCCCTATATCATATTTCTTTGGCTTCTTAAGATAAAATAGTAAATTGTAGTTCGTTATCATCTTTAAATATTTAAAAAAACTGCAAATTTAAGCCTTAGCCTAAACAAACAGTAGCGAGCCTCACCGCCACACTGCACAGTTGTCCCTAATTCAGCCTGGAGAAGAACAGAACCAAAGTTGATAACAAGATTTTTAAGAGTTTGCCAAGTTTAAGATGTTGGTAATGATTTAGTTGCGTAAAAACAAGTAATGGCGCTTTTAACAGCGTAAACTACGTATTAACTAAATTACACGAAGGGGTAGTTTTCGAGCATTTTATCAGCTGTAATTTAGCTATAAAAGACTCACCATTTTACTCACTATTTTGAAGAAAAATGGCTCTAATTAAGTCGATAAATGTAGAAAAACTATTGTAATAGGCTAATTGTCAACAACTTGTATTTAAGAAATATTAAGGTTCATATCCCCCAAAACAATTATAACTACTTGATAATCAAGTAGTTATAATTTTCGTAGCCCGTAGGGGAATCGAACACGATCCTTAACCTTTTGGTTTACAATATCTTATATGGGTTTCGATGTACTACGCACCGAATTGCTAACCATTTTTTTGATGCAGATTAATTACAAATCTTACGATATAAAGATACGAAATATTGAATTAGCAAACAATTTTAATCAACTAACTTTTACAAAACTTAGTGGCTAACCAGCCCCGCAAGCCATAGCGCACACCATCCCATATTTACCGCTTAAGCAACCAAAAGCGCGAGCCGGGTAAATAGTCAAGGCCGGGCAAGCCACAAAAAAACAAAACACAACTGTCCGTTTATATAGCCTTTACTTTTATCCCGGCGGTGGGCTAAATTCGCGGATGTGGTGAATATTGGATTGAATAATTTGTATAGTGTAATTAAAAAGAAGGCTCATATCTTTGTAGATAATAAAACAGGACTAAGGGCAGCAAGTTGAAAGGAGGCGATTTAAGCACCAATATTGGATGTTGACCGCAAGAGAGACCTGCCCTTAGTTTCCTTTTTACAAAGCCAGA
>NZ_JBDSCA010000034.1:0-57671 GCF_039921305.1 Mucilaginibacter sp. | reverse complement strand
CGGCATAACCAGGGCTACACAAGATAGTCATCCGTCAAAGAATCAACGTATGCCTTCTTTCGCTATGCAAATTTAATAGAAAAAATATATTCAAAAAAACTTGTTTTTAATGACAGTACCTTGCGGCGATAAATAACCACCCGGACTAATATTCCGCAAACCAATTATCCCCGAAAAGGGCGCCCTAACCTCTGTTTTAGATATCTGAGCCTTAGCCAGATCAGCCTGCGCTTTATATGAGTTTAACGAGGTAAGCGAAATATCATACTCCTCTTTACTAATAGCCTCTTTGCCTAACAATACCTTGTTACGATATTCGGTTTGTTCAGCTAGTTTAATTTGTACCTGTATTTGCTTTAGCGAAGCTTGAAGGTCCAGATCATAAACCTTAACCAATAGCTGCCCTTTGTTAACGTGGCTACCTTCGCTAAAATAAATTCCGGTTACATTACCCGCGGTTTCGCTGCGTAGGTCTACCTGCTCATTGGCTGCTATGCTGCCCGTTACATCTATCGAATTGGCAAACGCTGTATCCTTAACGATCATCACATTAACCGGAATTGGGCCACCCCCTTTTTTACCTTTTTTGGCACCGCTGGTTTGCGCGCTGGCTTCTTTAGCTTTGGCGCTAAACAGTCGGTTATAAAACAAGTACCCTATTACTAAAATTAACAGGGGATAAATAATGTACTTAGGCTTCATGGTTATGGTTTGATATTACTTTTTTAACTTTTTTGCGGAATGATACCAGGTTCGAGTCTAACGGCTTTAGGTTTACCGCCATTTGTTTTAATACTTCATTAAATATATCTAGTTTTTCAGAGCTAATACCTTCAGTGGCTTTTTTATTGAGTAGCTCAAATGATGCTTTAATAGCTGGGATATCTTTTTCTGCCTTGGCTGTTATTTTGATCAGTTGCTCGCGCCTGTCGCTGGGGTTAATTTCGCGGTAAACGTAACCCTTAGCGGTAAGTGTATCTATAATATTCACCATCGCCGATTTATCTTTCCCCATAATTTCGGCCAGTTTTTTTTGCGTTGGCTGACCCTGGTGCTCGGCTATGAGTAGTAAAAGATAGTGGTAACGGCTAATATCCATATCTTCTACCCGCTTTGAAAAAGCGCCCAGGTAAATTTTTACCAGTTGCATTAGCTTGCGCGAAATAGGTTCTTCCAATGGTGTGTAATTTATGCTTATACAAAGCTATTTAGTTAGTATATAAAATAGTTATATGTATCAACCATATTACAGACTTTTGCCGACCTATAAGTCTGTTTTGTATCTGTTTGTATTTTCGTAAACTTGCTAACTATGAAATATCGTTTCCTCGTAGTTTTTTATATATCGCTAACATACATCATGAATTTAAACGCATCGGCGGCAGCTCAACCAACCTCAATTAATTATACAGTCACTTTTCCAGAAGTTCAGGCTCATTATATTAATGTTGAAATGACCATTAGCGACTTAAAACAAAACACCGTTGATGTTAAAATACCCATTTGGACACCCGGCTCATACCTGATTAGGGAGTTTGCCAAAAACGTGGAGGGTTTTACCGCCCTGGCTAATGGCGTGCCGCTAACTGCTTATAAAACCAGCAAAAACACCTGGCACATTCAAAACGGGACGGCTACAACCATTAAACTAAACTATAGGGTATATAGCTACGAAATATCGGTACGTACCAGTATTGCCGATGCCTCTTCGGCATTTTTATCAACCTCAGGGTTATTTATGTACCCTGCTGGAATGCTGAACCAGCCTTCAACCATACATATCGTACCCTATCAGGGCTGGAAAACCGTATCAACAAGCTTAGATCCGGTTAACGGAGATCAGTTCACTTTATACGCTCCCGATTATGACACTTTGTTTGATTCGCCTATCCAGGTAGGTAACCAGGATGTATTTGGTTTTGAAACCGGCGGTGTTAAATACGAAGTAGCCATGTGTGGCGGCGGCAATTACGATAAAGAGCGTTTAAAGCACGATCTGGCAAAAATTATTGATGAAGAAACTGCCATCTTCAATGAGAACCCCAACAAGCGTTACGTATTTATAGTTCACAACTATTTAAAAGGTGGCGGCGGGCTTGAGCACTTGCGCTCGACAGTTTTAGGCGCAACACGCGACGGTTATACCAACGAAACTACTTACCATAACTTTTTAGCCTTAGCCGCGCACGAGCATTTCCACTTATGGAACGTGAAACGCTTAAGGCCCATGGCGCTTGGTCCATTCGATTATGAAAACGAAAACTATACTACCAATTTATGGATAGCCGAAGGTTTTACCACCTATTATCAATCAGTGATCGTTAGGCGAACCAACTTATACCCCGCGAAGGATTTTTTGAACATTATAGCGGCCGATTTAAGCTTAGTTGATAACCAGCCCGGCACCAAAATGCAATCGCTAAGTGAAGCCAGCTTTGATACCTGGATAAAACTTTATCGCCCGAACGAAAATTCGACAAACACCACCATGAGTTATTATAACAAAGGTGCTGTTATCGCGATGCTGCTTGATCTGGAAATTATCCAGCAAAGTAAAGCCAGGCAATCATTAGACGATGTAATGAAATACGCGTACCAGGAGTACTATAAAAAGCAACAGCGCGGCTATACTGATGCTGAGTTTAAAACCACGCTCGAAAAATTCACCGGAAAAAACCTCGATGGCTTCTATAAAAAGTACATTAACGGTGTCGACAGTATAGATTATTCAGCATACCTTAAGTATGCCGGTTATAGGGTGATTGATACCTTGGTTGATACCAACTATGCATACCTTGGTATTAAAGCAACAACTACCGCTACCCGGCACGTGGTTAGTGTTGTAACACGAAACAGCCCGGCTTGGGTAGCCGGACTTAGCTTTAACGACGAGATCATTTCCATTGATGGCAAAAGCATCCCCGATCTGGATAAATATATTCTTACTAAAAAGCCCGCAGAAGCTATCATGATCGATCTGATTCGGGATGGTTTACCTAAACAGTTCAAAATAACCTTATCCCGTAATCCGCAGGTTAAATACAAACTGGAAGAGATAGCCCAACCAACTGATGAACAACTTGCCGTGCGTAAAAAGTGGATGAAGCTTTAATGGAAATTTACTGCAGATAATATCTTTTTAATTAAAAAAAATTAAAACAATTTCTCTTGTATTAACTTTTAATATACAGTAAGATAATTGTAATATTTTTTAACTTAAATAAATCTGCCATGAACTCATTATTGTATATCGTAGCCGTTATTCTTATCATAGGATGGGCTTTAGGAGTGTTTATGTATTCGGCCACTGGTTTAATACACGTATTGCTGGTAATAGCTGTTATATCCTTAATATTAGGATTGATCAGAAGGCCAACTGCTGTTTAAACAGAGTCATTATTCTAAGATTCATAAAGCCTGGGAGTTGTATACTCACCCGGGCTTTTTTATGTCTATTCGAGCCATAAAGTGAAAATATACAATTTATTTTCTTTCAGTGAAAAGCAACATAACTAAACTTTACCAATCGTTTTTTTTAACTGTTTGGATACTTTTTTCACTGTAGTTTTATAAAATCTATTCATAATTATAATTTTTATTTGGTTGGATTATTTAAAGATAATTGCCTGTAATCATCTTAAAACCTTTTTTTAAGAGCATGGTTATATCAGGCAAATAGTTTTTACAATACTAAACACTTATTAATTTATAGCTATGAAAACTAAACTACCAGAGTATCTTCTATGTGAAGACCCCACAAGTGAAAAGGAGAATTTATTTATCTATCATGTTCAAAGCCGGTCATTGGTGCACATCATGCATACAGATGCTATTCCTGATGCAGGGGATATACTATATATCAATCGTCGGCATTTTGATTATACCTACAGCAATAATTTAGGTAAGACAGAAAAGATCATGTTCGTAGCCGAGATTGTAGATTCAAGTAACGTTATTGAGCAATCTATTTTAGAGCAATGTGCCCACTGGTACGCCTGCTACCTGGGCTGGGAAGAAAACTGCGACGATGTAAAGAAATCAATATAACAAAGCCCCTCAAATTTGAGGGGCTTTGTTATTTAAGAGTAAACTCGCATTAACTGCTCGGCTTTAATTAATGCGCGCTCAATGCCATCGCGCTGGTCTTGTATCAACGCTGTCAGTTCTGTAGTTAAATCCGCCCCGTCGGTTAGTACCTCATCATAAGCGGCAATAGCTGCTTTTTCACCTTCTATACAAGCTTCCAAAGCAACATGCTCTTCGTCGCTGCTTAGTTTGTATTTAATATCGGTCCATAAACGGTGCAGCATACCCACAGTGCCGCCGGTTTGATTATCCGAGTCGCCCCCTAAAAGGCGTATTTGCTCTTTTAACTCATTGGCGTAGCCAGTACGCTGTATCACATAATCGGTGAAAAGAGTAGTAAACTCAATCCCTTTAGATTGGTCAGCCGCTTTTTTGTATCCTTCAACACCGTCGTTACATATTAACAGTAAATGTTCTAACTGTTTTTTCGATTTATCATTTGTATTTTCCATGTCTTTATCCTCCTGATATTTGTAAGGTTTGCTTTGTTGTTTATCTACAGTAGTAACACTATATAGACTAACTTGTGTTGAAGCAGCTGCGTTTTTTTTAAGGCGATTAAGCGCCCTTTTTCGTCTTCAAACTATTCATTAATTGATCGTACAGATCATCGCTGCTCGCTTTCTTAACTTTTAGTTTTTTGATGGTTGGGCGTTTACCTTTAGCTTTCTCATGAATGATCTTTAACAGCTCGTCATTATAATCATCCTTAAATTTCGATACATCAAATTTCTCGGCATATTGGTTGATCAGCGTTAAGCCCATATCCAATTCCTTTTTCCCAACTTCTTTATCACTTGGTACATTTAAATCTTCGGTTGATCGTATTTGCTGCCCAAACCTGATCCGGGTAACTACCAGCACATTTTCCACAGGGTGAACTATACAAAGGCTTTCGGTACTGCGCAACACAAAGCGTGCAAGACCCGCCTTCTTTGATTTTTTAAGCGCCTGGATCAACAGCGCATAAGCCTTGCTGTTTTTGCTATCTGGCTCTGTATAGTACGATGTTTCATAGAACATGGGGTTCACGTCCTCAATATCAACAAAGCTTTCAATGGCAATTTCGCGGCTTTTCTCGGGCGCGGCATCTTCAAAATCGCGCTCCTCCATAATCACATAATCTTCGTCTATCTTGTAGCCTTTAACTATCTTATCATAGGGCACTTCTTTATGCGTTTGCTCATTAACCCGCTGGTAGCGGATGCGTGAATGATCGCGCGAATCCAGCATGTCAAAATCAAGCGAACTGGTTTGCACCGCCGAATATAATTTGATGGGGATATTAACCAACCCAAAACCAATTGAACCTTTCCAGATAGATCTCATAGCTAAAAATTATATAGCTATAACTAATGAGCGCTCAAAGGGTTTGCGTTGAGGGTGAGAAATCAGATCAGCTTGGTACGGCTAAGAATGATCGAAAGGTGCTCGGTCAATATCTGCCCCATGTTATGGCAGTGTTTAAAGGCCGGACTATTGTGGTGGGCTCCCAGGTCGGCTGCAAGGCTCAATACCTTTTCTTTGGGCGATATCTCTTCCGCGCGCATCACATCCAGTAATTTATTCAGCCGTAATGCAGCGGTACGCGCTCTGTGCGATATTAAGCTGCGTTCCTCTTCCTGATATTGGCGCATGGTGGTTTCGTTAATATATTTCATGCCCAGGTTTACCAATACATTGTTCTCCTTAAAAAAGTGAGGCAGGTAAAATTTCCGGCGGCCTTCGTATGATTGCTGATCGAAATCAATAGCCCGTATCCGGTATTGGTTCCCCTCAATATCGGGTGTAATATCAACCACAAAATTGTACGATCGCATATCGCCCAGCAATCGCGCAAAGCAACGCTCATTAAACTTCACAAACTCCTTACATATCCTGATCTGGTTAAATTTGGATGTTTGCAGCCGGTGATCAATAAATACATCACCTGGCAAACCTGGAATATGCTCTTCTATTAAAGTATTACCGTTGGATAAATAGATGATCCGGTTAGGCGATAAGATATGCTCCAGCTCTAACCCATAAACCCGAGATGCATCGGCAGTTTTGATGTAGAAGTGATCGTAGTTATCATTCAGCTTATTGATGATCCTGATACGGAACGGCCTTGAATTACCAAACGTACAGTAATCAATCCGCGCTACCGAAAGGTGCTCCATTACGGCAATATCACCATCGGTATGCAGCAGGGCATAAATATAAGTAAGGCTCGGGAAAAGCTCCCGCATTTCGCTCTGATCGTAATAAACCGTTTGCCAAAGCGTATCGGTACCATCCTTATTTAACAGAGGTGTATGCAGGTTAAAGCGTAACAGATCCGAATACTGAACCGGCAATTTTACCTCTCTGTCATACTCTATCAGGTAATCCCGTAAGGTATCAATAATGGGGTAGAAGTACTTTTTGCGTGATGGGACATCTTCTCTCGGTTGTTCAGACATGGTTCAAACTTATACCTTTAAAGGTAATGTTTTAAAGGTATAAGTTGAGTATGCTGCTTTAGTTAACTATTTCAAACACGGCCTTCACCTGGAAACTCAGTTTTATGGTTCGATAACCAATATCCGTTTTTTGTGCGTCGGACATTGATAGATAACCTATTGAGGTATTACTTTGCGGGGTAAAATAGCCGTATCCGGTATTCGTATCCATTTCATTTACATCAATAACACCCCCTAATTTTTCACCAATACCAGCCAATAAATAAGTGGCTTTTTCTTTGGCAGCAAGTAGCGCCTTTAATTTCAATTCCTTTTTTAACGCCGGGGCTTTAGAGTATTCACTGCTTTCAACACCTGTATTTTGAATGCCTTTTTCATCCAGGCTGCTTAATACCTTGTTAATCGCATTTAGATTATGCAGTTTAATGCGGTACTGTTTGGCAGCTAAAAAGTTGACATCTTGCTTTCGCTGGTAGTATGTATAGCTCGATGCATTATTGATGGTGAAATCTTCTTTTGGTATGCCCGCTTCGGCGATTGCCTTTTCCAGTTGTTTCTCTAAAACATCAATACTTACTCGGTTTTTGCCATCCATATATTCCTTTAGCGATATCCCAAAGTAAATAATATCCGGCGTTACCTCGGCTTCAGCTACTCCGCTAACTTCAATTTTACGACGTAAATCAACGTTTTGCGCGCTTGCACCAAGGTTTACTGCAATTAATAGGGCTAATAATGTTTTTTTCATGATGGGTTGGTTTTAAGCTAATTAACAACATTAATTAGCTTATCCAATCCCGTTTAACATTTTTTAACGTGTGCTCTCAATAAACTACTTAGCTATCTCAAACACCGCCCTGATCTGGAATGTCAATTTGATCTTTTTATAATCAATATCCGGCGATGCTACATCAGCAGTGCTTTTGGCCATGTACATTACATTGCGTGTCATGATACCAACATTGTTATTGTCGTCTACTTCGGTAACCTCAATGGCGCCGCCAATCTTTTCGCCAATGCCGCTTAATAAAAATGTGGCTTTATCCTTGGCCGCTATAAGCGCTTTCAGCTTCATTTCCTTTTTAACCTCGTCCATTTTGCTGTAGTCGGTTCCTTCAATGCCTGTGCTTACAATCGCTTTGCTATCCAGGCTGCCTAATACCTGGTTTATTTTATTAAGGTTATGCAGTTTAATGCGATACTGTTTGCTGGCCAAAAAGTTAGGGTCCTTCTTTTTTTGATAGGTAGTATAACCCGCTATGTTGTTAATGGTGAAGTCTTCCTTCGGGATACCGGCATCGGCTACAGCCTTAACCAATTGGGCTTCCAAAGCATCAATACTAATCCGGGTTTTACCATCCATATACTCCTTGAGCGATATGCCGAAGTAAATGATATCAGGCGTAACTTCGGTTTCCGCGGTCCCGGTCACTTCAATTTTGCGGCGCAGGTCAACACTTTGCGCGCTCGCGTTCAACGTAAATAATACGGCTATGGCTAAAATTATTCTTTTCATGGTGATTGCTTTTTTTAAGATAGACGAATCAAAGTTCGAAAGTGTAACACACTTATTTAAGATATGTTCTAACCCTATGATTGGCAGCACAATAATTTTCATCCATTTAACTATATTTGGACATAAACTGATCTTAAACATGAAACTAAACTATAGCCACTTGCTGGCTCTTGCTTCTGCTTTAACCTTGGCGGGATGCGGTACCAAAACAACCGAAACCAAATCATTTGGCCCCATAACTGCCGATGATATTAAAGGCCACATAGCCGTTTTAGCTAACGACTCACTTACCGGCCGCAAGCCATTCACTTCCGGCGAAACCAAAGCGACAAACTACATAGCCGGCCAGTTCAAAAAAATGGGATTAGAGCCCGGCAACAACGGCAGCTATTTTCAGGATGTGCCCATGGTCGAAATTGCCAGTACCCCTACTCCAACCATGGAGATAACCGGCAAAACCAACATCAGCCTCAAATCACTCGAAGATTTTGTAGTACTGAGCCGCCGTGAGCAGGATAGTGTTCAACTCAAAAACTCACCCTTAGTATTTGCAGGCTACGGCGTTGTTGCCCCCGAATACCACTGGAACGATTATGCGGGACTAGATGTGAAAGGTAAAACTGTAGTGGTACTGGTTAACGATCCAGGCTTTAAATCAGGCGATCCAACTATCTTCAAAGGTGATACCATGACCTACTATGGCCGCTGGACCTATAAATATGAAGAAGCTGCCCGCCAGGGTGCCGCCGGACTCATCATCGTTCACCAAACCGAACCCGCGAGTTACGGCTGGCCGGTGGTTAAAAACAGCAACAGCGCAGCCAAACTATACTTGCAACAAGCCGATAAACATATGGGCCGCTGCAAAATGGAAGGCTGGATAACCGAAGCCGCCGCCAATAAACTATTTGCCGCCGCGGGCATCACGGGCGATATCCGCGCGCTGGCCCGCAAAAAGGATTTCAAAGCTATACCCCTGAACCTAAACCTATCGGTAGGGATCAGTATCAAGCGTAAATATGCCATGTCGCACAACGTAGTAGGCATCATTAAAGGCAACACTCAGCCCAACGAAAGTATCATCTATACCGCTCACTGGGATCACTTAGGTATTGGCCCGGCTGTAAAAGGCGATTCCATTTATAACGGAGCCGATGATAACGCCAGCGGTGTAGCAGCGCTATTAGGCATCGCTAAAGCATTTACTCAAAGCAAAGATAAGCCTAAACGCACCATCGTATTCCTATCGGTAACGGCAGAAGAGCAAGGGCTATTAGGTTCAGAATATTACGCCACACACCCCATCTTCCCCATCAACAAAACTGTGGCTAACTTAAATATGGATATGCTTGGCCCTTTCGGGGAGACTAAAGACGTATCCATCACCGGCAAGGGCCAGAACGATTTGGACGAGTACGTAGCCGACCAGGCCAAACAATTCAACCTTACCGTAACCGGCGATACCCGCCCGGGCGCAGGTAGCTATTACCGGAGTGATCACTTCAACTTTGCCAAAGTAGGCGTACCTGCATTAGATATGAACAATGGGGTAGATGTGGTTGGCAAAGGAGCCGAATGGGGCAAAGCCCAAAAGAAAGACTTTAACGAGCACAACTACCACCAGGTAACCGATAATTACAGTGCCGATATGAACTGCACCGGCATGGCCCAAGCTGCCAACATCCTGTTCAACATCGGTACCAAATTGGCAAGCGAAACCACTTTCCCCGGCTGGAAACCAACATCAGAGTTCAAAGCCATACGGGATAAATCAAGGGGTAAATAGCACAGTAATTCTAACCATCAACCAACTTACCACGTGTCATTTGCGAGCCTGCCTGTCGGCAGACAGGGTACGAAGCAATCCCAACTTACAGAGCCACTCTGCAAGTTGGGGATTTATATTAATAACCAAACTAACTACAGTAACATTTAAGGGGGGAAATAGTAGGATTTAAATGAAATAATCATCATTAAGTCATTCCCCCAACACTGGCGCGAACGTCCCGCTCGTGACTACTATTTCGAGGCCTCCGGCCTTAAGTGCAGCAAGGGGGAAATAATAAGAATATTTCATCTTGATTCCTGAGTCTTACCTCTTGATTCTCTTTCCATACAATATACAAAAAAATCGCCAAAAATCCAATTATGCTATCTCCTGTGCCATCTGCTCTACCCTCGATAAAGCACTTAAAAAGCTCTCCAGATGAACAGGCTTTGATAAATAATCATTCATCCCCGCTTTTAAACAATCTTCTTTATCCTCAGGCATGGCATTGGCCGTCATGGCAATAATAACGGGCTGTTTCATTTTACTGTTCCTTATCATTTGGGTGGCTTCCAGGCCGTCCATCATTGGCATTTGTATGTCCATTAAGATCACATCAAACGTATGTAGTTCCGTTAACGATAGTACTTCCAATCCGTTCTCTGCCATCATCGGCTGGTAACCCAGTTTGTTCAATATCCGCAATATCAGTTTCTGATTGATCAGATTATCTTCGGCTACCAGTATATTAAGCGGGTACCTCTCGGCAAACTCAGGGGTTAATAATACCGGCATGGTTTTTTCGGACAATACAGGTTCTGGGTTTTGTTGCAGGCTGGTTTGTATTACCTTGCTTAGTTGTTGCTGCTTAACGGGCTTGGTTAAAACCGCGGTAAATAATCCCGGATATTTACTTTTGGCCTCATCACCTATCGAACTCAGTAAAATAACAGGCAGGTGGGCATATTTATTTTTGATGATAGTAGTTAATCCAACACCATCCATATCAGGCATCTGCATATCGGTTAATACCAGATCAAACCGGTGCGTGCTTAGTAGCTTAATAGCCTCATCTGCCGATTCTGCCATCACCGGTATCAGTTTCCAAAAACTAAGTTGTACTTCTAAAATTTTCCGGTTGGTTTCATTATCATCAACAACCAAAATAGTTTTGCCCTCCTGTCCGCTAACCACATCCGGAAGGCCTGTGATCTTCTCCTGTATACCCACTTCAACCTTCATGGTAAAGTGAAAAACAGTGCCTACGCCAAGCTGGCTTTCGGCACTAATGCGGCCATCCATCAAGTGTACCAGGCGTTCACAAATAGCCAGCCCCAGCCCACTGCCACCATACCTGCGCGTGGTTGACGAGTCTACCTGCGAAAAAGCTTTAAACAAACGCGGCAGCTTATCTCTCGGTATGCCTATTCCAGTATCTTTAATATCAAATACAAGCTCAAGTGTGCCGTCAGTATTTTTGCGCACCAAGTTAATACCCAAAAACACCTCGCCATGGCTGGTGAATTTTATCGCATTACCTATCAGATTGATCAATACTTGTTTTAGGCGCATGCTATCGGCGATCAATTGCAGCGGAATTTCATGCCCTATCTGGTAAATCAGGTCCAGACCGGATTGCGCCGCTCTTCCGGCAAAAATATCCATCACCTCTTCAACACATTGCCTCAAATTAAAATCATGCGGATCAAGCTCCAGCTTACCCGATTCTATTTTCGAAAAATCCAGTATATCGTTAATTACATTCAGCAAAGTTTCGCCACTGCTTTTAATGGTTGCGGCATATTCCCGTTGTTCGGTATTCAATACGGTTTCCTGTAAAAGCGATGCCATACCCAAAACTCCGTTCATTGGCGTGCGTATCTCATGGCTCATCGTAGCCAGAAAAATACTTTTAGCCTGATTTGCCCTTTCGGCATCCTCGCGTGCTTCCTGCTCATGCTGCCTTTGCGATAACAATTCTTCGTTCAAAGCGCGCAACTCTTCACTCTGTGCCTGTAACTCCTCACTTTGTACCTGCATTTCCTCGTTCAGTTCCTGTAACGTTTCTGATTGTGTTTGCAGCTCTTCGGTACGCTGGTTAAGGTTATAAATGTACCTGCGCAATGTGGTTTTTAGTAAATTAAAATCGGTATATAGTTTTTCAATTTCGGTACTATTGGGCATAATGCCTTTATCAGTAGGCAGATCCTGTATATCCCTAAAGTCCGAACTAATAAATGCCGACATCCGTTTATTCAACTCCCTGATATCTCTGGTCAGATACTTTGAAAGCATCAGGCTCAGCAAGGCTATCAAAAGCAGCAATATTGCCGAAATTGTGATCAGTACCTCGTTAAACCGCGCCCTTATTTCACTTATTTTTTCGGTAACTAACTCATTGGTATGGGTATATTGCTCATCAAAAAGGTTAATAAAATACTGTGTTTTTGGTGCGATACCAATTTCTTTATTAACACCCAGTTGCTCGGCATAGTTTAGCAGGTTACTAAAACTGTTTTGATAAGCCACTAATTGATCATAGGTTTTACTCCCTTTAGGTTGCTGATCAATCAACTCCTGTGCCTGCTTAAAAAACAATTGAGCATACTCCATTTTGCCTCGCAACATATAATCCTTTTCATGGCGCCTCAGTTGCAGGATACCGATTTTAGATACCTTGCTCGAATCTTCTATCCAATGGGCATGTTTCCGCATTTCACCCTCAAGGCCGCGGTCTTCAAAACCTTTTTTTAAGAATACAGACTTTAGCGACCGGCCCGAAAACAAGGTCTGCTTACTCAAACTGATCAAACTATCCAGCTCATGGGCAACATGAATATTGTTTTGAATGCTTTTCAGTTTCAGATCGATTAAATGCTTGCCAATGCTGGTTTGCAGTATTAAAAACCGGTCAATATCTCCTTGTTTGCCCAATGTATAAAACGAAGGCTCGTGATAACCCGATAGCATAAATTTTTGCAGGTAACCCGTACTTTCAAGATACTGGATCTGGATATTGGTTAGGTTTGCCGAAAAAGAGCGAAGCTCAGTTTGCCGCCTATCTATAAACTGATAAGTAACCATCCATATTAAAATGGCTATTGTAAACGATAAAAAGCTTAAAAGAAGCCTTGCCTTAAAGGATTTAAGCAATTGAATATGGGGAAATTTCACCCGCAATTTTACGTATATTGTAATATTTGGCTGTTAACACGGTGTTAACTTTTTGTTTTCATCAATGCGGCTTTATGTTACCCGATGTACATACGCGCCCACCCAAAACGCAAAAAGTCCATGAACTAAATCACAGACTTTCACAATATCACGTTTCACCAATCAACTAATTCACCAGTGAACTAATCAACCAACCTACTCTTCCACCATCTCACTGTTCAAACTTTGCTCTTCAATATGCTCGTGTTTAAAATAGTGTTTCTGATAGATCAATATCAAAATAACGCCAACCGAAATAGCCGAATCGGCCAGGTTAAATATCGGGCGGAAAAAGATAAAATCCTGACCACCCCAAAACGGTAACCATTGCGGAAAATATCCGCTGATTAGCGGAAAATAGAACATATCAACCACACGGCCATGAAATATCGGCGCGTAACCATATATCACCCCGTAAAATGTCGAATCAATAATATTACCCATAGCGCCTGCAAATATGAGCGCCAGGTTCATGATCAAACCACGGTGATATTTATGCTTTATCAGGTAAACCAAACCATAACCAATACCACAAACCGCGGCAATGCGGAATAGTGTTAAAGCCAGCTTGCCTAAATCGCCGCCAAGCTCAAGGCCCCAGGCCATACCGTTATTTTCGGTATAGTGCAGCATGCCCCTATGCCCCAAAAATCGAATTTCCTGCCCAATGTACATATTATGCTTAACCCAAATTTTAATTAATTGGTCGGCAATAATGATCAGTGCGGCAGTTAAAAAAGGTTTTAAGTAAGCTACCTTCATTTATTGCTTTAATTTGGCTTCCATGCTCAACGTAGTGTGAGGTACCACGCGTAAACGCTCTTTAGGTATCAGCTTGCCGGTTTCGCGGCAAATGCCATAAGTTCTGTTTTCAATACGCATTAAAGCGGCTTCCAATTGCTCAATAAACTTTTTCTGACGGGCTGCCAATTGGTTGATCTGCTCTTTTTCCAGCGTAGCCGATCCATCTTCCAAAGTTTTGTAAGTACCCGCGGTATCATCAGTACCGTTCGAATTTGGGTTGCTTAACGACGAAGCTAAGTTGTTCAATTCCTCTTTAGCGCCTTTTAACTTATCTAAAAGTAATTGTTTAAACTCTTGTAATTCCGAGTCTGAATATCTGGTTTTTTCGTTTTCTGTCTTCATTATACTTTCCTTATAACAATCAATATTTCATTTTCATCAATCAGGGCTTTATCGCCATTGCTTAATTCATCATCAAGCGTTAAGTTATCTGCCAAAATTTCGGCGCAAATATAGGATAAATTCTTACTTACCGCACTCTTTATAAATGTGTTATCTGTTTTAACGCTTACGCTTATTTTATCGGTAACCTCAAAGTTTTTCTCCTTACGCAAATTCTGTATCCGGTTAATCATCTCGCGCGATAACCCTTCCTGCTTCAGCTCTTCGGTAATCGTAACATCTAAAGCCACGGTTAGTTTGCCTAAATTTGCAACTTGCCATCCCGGTACATCCTCAGCAATAATTTCAACATCGCTTAGTAGTATCAGGTATTTAGTATCAAGTATCGAGATTTCGCCTTTAGTTTCTATTTCTGTAATTTGTTCAGCGGTAAAATTAGTGATCGTTTCAGCCACTATTTTCATATCCTTACCAACCTTAGCGCCTAAAGCTTTAAAGTTTGGTTTTATCTTCTTCTTTACAAACCCGGCGGTATCGTTTATATACTCAATGTTTTTGATGTTCGTTTCCGATAATATCAGCTCTTTAACCAACTCAACCTGGTGCTCAAAGTTTTTGTTTAAGATAGGCAATAATATCCGGCCCAAAGGCTGTCTAACATTAATACTTACTTTTTTACGTAATGATAATACCAGCGACGATACATCCTGCGCTATCTGCATCCGTTCTTCCAGGTCTTTATCAACCAATTTCTCGTTGTAAACCGGGAAATCCGCTAAGTGAACAGATTCAACACCTTCTTTACCCGTGCTGCTGTTCAAATCGCTAAACAAACGCTCCGCGAAAAACGGCGCCACCGGCGACATTAACTTGGCAATGGTAGTTAAACAAGTATATAACGTTTGATAGGCCGATAACTTATCATTCGAATTATCAGATTTCCAGAAACGGCGGCGGCTTAACCTTACATACCAGTTGCTCAAATGCGCGTCCACAAAATTCTGGATAGCACGGGTAGCCTTGGTAGGCTCAAAATCGGCATAAAACTCATCAACCTCTTTGGTCAAGGTGTTTAATAACGATATGATCCAGCGGTCAATCTCCGGCCTGTCGCTTAACGCGATCTCGGCTTCACTGTAATTAAAGTTATCAATGTTAGCGTAAAGCGCGAAGAAAGAGTAAGTATTATAAAGCGTACCAAAAAACTTACGCCTTACTTCGTCAATACCCTCAATGTTAAACTTTAAATTATCCCAGGGCGAGGCATTGCTGATCATGTACCAGCGGGTAGCATCGGCGCCGTATTGGTTAATGGTTTCAAACGGATCGGCGGCGTTACCTAAACGCTTGCTCATTTTGTTGCCGTTTTTATCCAGCACCAAACCGTTGCTCACCACGTTTTTAAACGCGATGCCTTTGTTGCCAACCTTTTTATTAACCGCTTTAACCTCGTCGCTTGCTTCGCTCAGCATTACCGCGATGGCATGCAGGGTAAAGAACCAGCCACGGGTTTGATCCACACCTTCGGCAATAAAATCTGCCGGGTAAGCATCCGCGAATTGGTCCTTATTCTCAAACGGAAAATGCCATTGCGCATAAGGCATAGCGCCGCTATCAAACCAAACGTCGATCAGATCAGGCTCGCGGAACATCTTTTGGCCCGTTGGCGATACCAATACCACATCATCCACATAAGGACGGTGCATATCTGCCAACCTGAAACCTTTTTCCATAAAGCCGGCGTCAGCGGCAGCATCTATCTCCGCATTCAATTCTGCAATCGAACCAATACATTTCTCTTCGCCGGTTTCACTTCTCCATATCGGCAGCGGAGTACCCCAGTAGCGTGAGCGCGATAAGTTCCAGTCCACCAAATTTTCCAACCAGTTGCCAAAACGGCCCGTTCCGGTTGATTCTGGTTTCCAGTTAATGGTTTTATTCAATTCAACCAGCTTATCCTTAACCGCCGTAGTTTTAATGAACCAGCTATCCAGCGGATAGTACAAAATAGGCTCATCCGTACGCCACGAGTGCGGGTAGCTGTGTTCGTATTTCTTAACGTCGAAGGCTTTATTCTCAGTTTTTAATTTGATTGATATTAAAACATCGGTCGGTTTAAAGCCCGGTACTTCGCGTTCTTCTTTGCTGTAATACTCTTCTTTAACATAATAGCCGGCATAGTCTGTCACCTCGTCAACAAACTTACCTTGCTTGTTCACCAAAGGCACTTCCTTGCCTGTTTCGTCATGCACCATTACACTCGGTACATTGTTTTCTTTACAGGCCCTAAAGTCATCCGCGCCAAAAACCGATGCGGTGTGTACAATGCCCGTACCATCTTCGGTAGTCACAAAATCCGCAGGTATCACACGGAAAGCATTCGCCTCCAAATCGGCATTGGTTACATAGGGCATCAACTGGTGGTAACGCAATTCCAAAAGGTCCGAACCTTTAAACTCACATAATATATTCCATTGTGTCAATCTACCCTTTTCGGTAAGGGTTTTTGGATCCCTTGAATAGTAAACTTGTATTGCGTTTTCAGTGTCTAAATAGGGTAAATATTCTTTAAAGCCTTCAACTATAGCTTCATCATCCCCTTGAAAATAGAAGTATTTCTTAAATAGGTTTTTTGCTAAGATTACATTTACCTTTTTGTAAGTATAAGGATTGTATGTCTGAACTAAAATATAATCAATGTTAACCCCCACCGCTAAAGCACAATTCGAAGGCAATGTCCACGGAGTAGTGGTCCAAGCTAAAAAATAAAAGTCGTCTCCAAAATATTCCTGATTGCTTAAATATTGGGATAACGTTTTCTCACCAAAAAGGGTTTTTTCAATGAATTTTTCAAGCAATTTTTTAGTGACAGGATTTTCGGTGGCTAAACTTTTTTGAAAATCCAACTTAAACTGCGCCACAATGGTAGTATCCTTCACCATTTTATAAGTACCCGGCTGGTTCAGCTCGTGCGAACTCAACCCAGTTCCCGATTTTGGCGAATACGGTTGCACGGTATAACCCTTGTACAACCAGCCCTTTTTATAAAGCTCGCTCAGTATCCACCAAAGGCTTTCAATATATTCATTTTTGTAAGTGATATATGGGTCGTCAAGATCAACCCAGTAACCCATTTTTTCGGTCAGGTCGTTCCAAACATCGGTATAGCGCATCACCTCCTTGCGGCAGGCATCGTTATAATCCTCAACCGAAATTGATTTACCGATATCGTCCTTTGTGATCCCCAACGATTTTTCAACCGCCAGTTCTATAGGCAAACCATGCGTATCCCAGCCGCCTTTGCGCTTAACCTGGTAACCTTTTAAAGTTTTATAACGGCAAAAAATATCCTTAATACTCCGCGCCATCACGTGGTGGATCCCCGGCATGCCATTGGCGCTCGGCGGACCTTCATAAAACGTGTACGGCTTACTGGCCGGCCTGCTCGTAATACTTTTCTCGAATATGTTGTTCTGCTTCCAAAACTCCAATACTTCGTTCCCTATTTGCGATAGATTAAGCTGCTTATATTCCTTGTACATCAATACGGTACCTCAATTTTTAAGAGGTGCAAATTTAAGGAATATAATATAAAAAAGGGAAGTTTTTTGGTTATCCGCATCCATTTTTAAACCAACCAACTCTCAAACTGTGTCATTGCGAGGAACGAAGCAATCGCACGGAAGCCGGGCAGTCATATAAGTTGTTTGGGCGCTCCCTTCGGGCCTGGCTTTACGCTCATACTGCACAGGCCTTAACCACTGGCTGGTATCCGCTGCAATCCATAACGCGAAACCGTACCTGATAAATATTCTGAGATCGAATATCTCATATCCAAATCAACCATTAACTTTACACCATGAATCCCAACTACCGCAAACCCCTCATACTTTTCGTAACAAGTTTCGCACTCATTGGTGCAGGTATGGCTTGTAAACTATGGCATTTGCTACCCGTAAATATATCCGGAACCATTTTCGGCGCGGGTATGCTGGTGCAATTGTTCTCTATCCTGTGGTTGATATTTGTGATTTTGAAGCCGAAGAAGAAATAATAATCAAAGTGAATTTGATCTAATTCTTAAATTGATCTTTCCCCTCCATGTCAGCGAAGTACTTGTGCGGCTTGCGCACAAATGCCTATGGCAAAAAATCTTTTTGTTGATTTAGTTTTTTGGTTTGGATCAAGCCGAAGACATATGGAACGATACCAAAACAACATATCAACAAAGCCATTAAAAAACACACTTTCTTCATGAGAAATAGGCTCTTTCAGGAATAAAATATTCGTTATGTATCAATATAATAGATAAATGCGAAGATATTTTTTTAATACTATATTAATAACTATATTGTGAATATTAAATACTGAATATATCGTTATGAAAAAAATATTTTTACTTTTTTCGTTTGTTTTCGTTTTTCAAGCAGTGCTTTATGCACAGCAAGCACAAAATACAGATGAAGAACCCTTCTTTTATGAAGTTTCGGGGTTAATATATGTAAATCATTATGATGCAGCTAATAAGATACCAGAAACCGACTATTTTAAAATTCCAAGAGAGCCTTTAAAATTTAAGATTGTAGGAAAAGAAAAAAATATACATAATCAAAATGATTATGTAATTATTAAATTTTTACCTATTACGGTAGATAATATTACAAAAGGAGGGAAGTCTCTTACTGGTGATGATGTATTTATTAATTCAGAGGACAACGATGAATATTTTTGGATTAATAAGGCTGATTTAGATACTTATCTGGCTAATGGACTCATCAAAAAAAGCTATGTAACTCCCAATATAAAATTTGATTATGGGGCAAGTGTCTCTCTACCCTTTAAATACAGATTAAGTACAGCCGGTCAAAACTCAAAAATAACTCCTGACGTAACACTTGGTGGTTATGCTGGTTTTAAATCGAGGATAAGCAAATCCCAACCTTATTATGTTACATTTCCTATACTTACCCTAGGCCTTTCAACCATTTCAATTAATGATAATACTGTTACACCGACTTCTCCAGGTTCAACATCTCCTTCTGTTGCGGACGGGCTGGTCTTAGGTGTTACAGGAAGTACAGGCATTGTGTTCCGATTTGATGATTTCCAAATAGGATTTATTGTTGGAATAGATAGAGCAACTGGAGAAATTGGGAAAAATTGGATATATAATGATAAACCGTGGTATTCTCTCAGCATTGGATATACATTTCTTCGCAAACCAGATGTAGGGAAATAGCTCAACGTAATAGGGGGATTCTAATAAATCCCCCTATTACTCCCACCATCAATCGGTATCGTGGTCCCGGTAATATAAGCCGCTTGTTCCGATGCTAAAAAGGCAACCAGCGCCGCCAGTTCTTCCGGCTTACCAATGCGCCCAACAGGTATCCCGGCGGTACGTTCTTTAAGCGCCGCTTCATAATCTCCCGCTGGCAAAGTTTCCTTAACGCGTCCGGTGAGTATCAATCCCGGTGCAACATTGTTTACGGTTATCCCATAAGGGCCAACCTCGTCGGCCAGCAGCTTAGCCATGCCAACCACACCCATCCGCATACTGGTTGATAGCACCGAATTAGCCATAACCGATTTCACCGACGCGCTGATGATGTTAATGATCCTTCCACCGCCCGCCGCTCGCATGTGTGGTATCACCATCCGGCTGGTACGTGCAACGCTTAACAGGTTCTGGTTAAAGGCAGCCAGCCATTGTTCATCATCAAAACTCTCAAATTTATTGAAGGGTGGCCCGCCAGCGTTGTTTACCAAAATATCAATGCCGCCATAGGTTTTAAGGCACTGGTTAACTATATTTTGCAATTCATCGGGCCGGGTCACATCAACCGGCACGGCAAGAATATTCGGCTGATTGGTCTCCTTGCTGATCTCGGCAGCTGTCCGCTTCAACTCCGCCTCATCCCGCGATCCAATAACCACCGTTGCGCCCTCCTCAGCCAGCATGGTTGCCACCGCCCGGCCCAAACCTTTACTGGCGGCAAGCACCAGCGCTACCTTATGTTGCAGATGTAAATTCATAGTAAAGTAAAGTTAACAACATAGGTGTAATTAGTACACAATATTATAGAACTAAAACCCAATATAAAACGTTATCTTTATGAATAGCAAACACATCACATGAAAAAAGTATTGGCTCTTACCGCGGGTTTTGTAGTTAGCACAAGTTTATATATGCTCATATCCACGTTTTTGTTCGAAAACTCACTTATCAAATCCATAGCACCATCGTTTGTATGTGGCGTTGGCACTATGGCCATCATCGCATTGTTTTTTAACAAACGCAGAATGCAATTGATCCCGATAAAGGTAAAAAAGAATTAAATATCCTGCGCCTGGGTATCAATGGGAATACCTTTTCGTTTATCGATATACTTTTCGGCACTCAATAAAAAGGCAGGTAACAGGGTAAGGTTACATATCATGGCCACCAGTAAAGTTACCGATAGCAGTATCCCCAAAGCAACCGTACCCCCAAAGGTTGAAGCCGCGAAAACCCCAAAGCCAAAGAATAATATAGTCGCGATATAGATCATACTGATCCCCGTTTCGTGAATAGTATCGCTGATGATTTGCGAAATACTTTTGCTGGTAGTACGCAATTCGTTACGGTAGCGGGTTAAAAAGTATATGGTTTGATCGGACGAGATCCCCATCGCGATACTGAATATTAAAATTGTGGAAGGCTTAAGCGCGATACCCAGATACCCCATCAAACCCGCGGTAATTACCAGCGGAATCAAATTAGGCAGTATCGAAATAGCGATCATCCGGATGCCACGGAACAATATCCACATCACCAAAGCGATCAGTACGATAGCCAAACTCAAACTCTCGTAAAGGTTTTTCACCATGTAATTGGCGCCCTTCACAAATATCACACTGCTGCCCGTTAGCTCCACATGGAACTTCGCCGGATTAAATATCGAATCAATCCTCGGCCTCAATTCATTGAATATCACATTCAACTTTTTAGAGCCAACATCCACCATCTGGAAGCTTACCCGGGTAATCTGTTTGGTGCTATCCAAATAATTGCGCAGCATGTTTTTGCCCTTACCCGCGTTGGCTGCATAACTTAAAATAAAGTTTTGCTCCATACCATCCGGCAAACGGTAATAGCTGCTATCGCCGCCATAAAATGCCTGGGTTGAGTATTTCAAAACCTGTGTCAGCGATATGGAACGACTAAACTCCGGGTACGCCGATATCATATTCTCCAGCTTCTCCACCTTGTGGATGGTGCCCAGGTTCATCAATCCATTCTTCCGTTTCGAGTCAATGCTCAACTCCAAAGGTAAAACCCCTTTAAAGCTCGATTCAAAAAATTTCAGATCGGTAAACGTACTGCTCTTTTTGGGCAGGTCGTCAACAATATAACTGTTTACGTTAATATGTAGTAAACCGTAAAAGCTTATTAGCAATAAAACAACAACGCCAATGTAAATAGCCTTGCGGCGATTGTGTACTAAATAATCAATTTTGGTTAATAGCGCTCTGATAAACTTACCATCCTTAATTCCGCTTTGGCTTTTACCGGGCGCAGGCAGGTAACTAAATATAATAGGGATCAGGATCAGCGTAAGCGCGAAGGTTATCATAATACTAACCGATGCAACCAGGCCAAACTCAGTGAGTATCTCACTTTTGGTAAAGCATAACACAGCAAAGCCAATAGCGGTAGTTACGTTAGCGATGAAGGTGGTGATACCAACCTTTTCTATCACAACATGTAGCGATAGCATCTTATCCCCGTTAAGGGCAAACTCATGGTAGTATTTATTGAGCAGGAAGATGCTGTTCGGTATCCCGATGATCACAATAAGCGGTGGTATAATTCCCGTTAAAAGGGTGATATTATAACCCATTAAAACCAACAGACCCAAACTCCAGATCACCCCAAATACCACTACGATAACCGAGAATAAAACCGGGTAAAGCGACTTAAAAAAGATGAGCAATATTAAAGCCGTTATCCCCAACGATAGGCCCAAAAACAAAACAAACTCGTGCGATACCAATTTACTCACCACCGTGCGGATATAAGGCTGCCCCGAAATATGTACTGTGATATTTTGCTTAGCTTCAAACGGCTTAACCTCGGCTAAAATGGCAGCTATAACCTTATCGCGTTGCGGAGTGTTCAATATTTTACTATCCAACGATATCGCCATCAAAGTCGATTGCTTATCACCGCTTAAAATCAAGCCCTTATAAAAAGGCATTTGATAAATCTGGTTTTTTACGCTATCAACCTCCTGTTGCGATGTTACCGTATCGGTGATCAGTGGCTTCAAAACAAAGCGGTGTTCAAGGGTGTCTTTCTGTAGCTTATAAATATTGGCCATCGAAACTACGCCGGTAATGCCTTTAATGTTATGGATCTTATCGCCTAAACGGTACCAATCGTTAAAAAAACTTTGTTTGAACAGGTTTGGCGATTTTACACCCAAAACCATAGCGGTAGCATCTTCACCAAACATTTTACGAAACTTGGTGAAGTTGATATAAGCCGAATCGGTAATGGGTAATATTTTGCCTGCGTTATAAGTGAGTTTTACTTTGCTGGCCTCAAAACCCATAAAAGCGCTTAGCCCTAATACAATAAAAAGTATGGGCAGTCGGTTTTTAAGTATGAGGTTGGCTAATTTTTTCCAGATCATATAACGCGCAACAATTTTAATAGCGGGGTGCAAACCTACGAAATTTGCTTTAAACAATATTTATTGAACGATATTGTGACAATATGCTAATTTAGTGTACGATGAATAAACTGTGGAAAAGCTTTAGTTACGCGTTTAAAGGATTGGCCTATGCCTACCGCACGCAGCTCAACCTCCGTATCCATTTAGTAATAACCGCTATCACTTTACTATTGGGATGGTATTTAAACCTCACTGCAAACGAATGGCTTTGGATACTGCTTTGCATCACCATCGTATTATCCGCCGAATTGCTCAACACATCCATCGAAACCTTAACCGATATGGTTTCGCCAGGCTATCACGAAAAGGCCGGCCATGTTAAAGATATCGCCGCCGCCGCTGTTACCATTACCGCGGTATTTGCCGTTATTACGGGATGCCTGATTTTTATCCCTAAACTCATCCTGCTGTTCCATGCTGCATAAAACCCGTGGCATTGTTTTTAAAACCACCAATTATGGCGAAAGCAGTGTAATTGTACAGGTATATACCGAAAAATTCGGATTACAATCTTACATCATCAATGGCGTAAAAAAGGCCCGGGCTAAAATCAGCCGCAACATGCTGCAGCCCTTGTACCTGTTGGATATGGTAGTTTATCACAAAGGCAGCGGAAGCATACAGCGTATTTCTGAATTAAAGAATGCGCCTACCCTAAATAATATTGCTTACGATGTGGTAAAAACCAGCATAGTGATGTTTTTAAACGAAGTGCTCTACAAATCTGTAAAACATACCGATCCCGACGAGAACCTGTTCGGCTTTATCTTCCACGCCATCGAGTGGTTGGACCACGCCAATGAGGGCCTTGCCAACTTTCACATGCTATTTCTACTAAAGCTTACCCGATACATGGGCTTTTATCCGGAAGTGAACGTAGATATCAACGCCGATTTTTTTGATATGAAAGAGGGTGTGTTCAAACGTTACAAGCCCGATCATGCCTTGTACCTTTCGCCACCCCATACCCAAAACTTTAACAAACTCCTGCAATACTCGTTCGAAAACATGCACGTGCTTAAGCTGGCTAAAGATGAGCGCCGTTACCTTATAGCTAAACTATTAGAATACTATGCCCTGCACATTGAAGGTTTTGGCTATGTGCATTCGCACGAGATACTCGAAGAGGTTTTGAGTTAGGCAATTTTAGCCATCACTTTGTTGATCACCTTTTCAAGCTCATCAATATCAAAAGGCTTTGCCAAATAAGCATCCGCACCAGCATTTGCCGCCAAAGTATGAATATCATTATTAGCCGAAAAGTAAATTACGGGGATGTTTTTAAGCAGGCTATTAGCCTTTAGCAGTTGCGTAGCCTGCATGCCACCTATGTCGGGTATCCAATTATCCATCAAAACAACATCAGGCTCAATACCTGTTACCTTTTCTAAAATATCGTTGCAATTGGTAAATGTGTGAACCTCCCAATCCTTTTCTTCTAAAATGTAGGTGCAAATAGAAAGGATGTCCTCGTCGTCATCAAAAATGATAACTCGTTTCGGGGTAGTAGCTGGCATTACAGGATATGGATTAGATGTAGATCAAATATAGAATTAAGCGCTAAATAACTAATACACATCAATATTAAAAATGTTTTAAAAATGTGTTTTAGCCGAAAATAAAAAAAATGAAAAAACATTTGGCATAAATGATTAACACTTCTATATTTGCAGTCCCAAAACGAACGAGGCATTAGCCAAAAAGTTTGGAAAGACGGGAGTTTAGCTCAGCTGGTTCAGAGCATCTGCCTTACAAGCAGAGGGTCACTGGTTCGAACCCAGTAACTCCCACTTTAATAAAAAAGCACTTACAGTTTAAAAGCAGTAAGTGCTTTTTTATTTGCATACAATATGCATATAGACGCTATCTATTTAGTCTTTCTTGTGCCGTCTCGGTGAATCCATATATTTAATCAACATAATTCTTTAGAAGGAAAACCTATTAGAACTCTTAAATTGCAGTGTATGTGGTGCTATTAGTGTTATCAAACACTGCTATCTTTATTCCAACCTATTATTTATTATGATCATAGAAATCAATGTTATTCGTATCAATTTCATATTGATGCTGCATCGATAGTGTAACGTTTAGCTAATAATGTTCATACAACGTTATCCGTATATAAACTAACACTATAATATGGATCATTTAGACAAAAAATTGCCTTTTTATTACTAATCATGACTTATGTTGTCATAATTCGGCAAACTAATATCGAAACTTATAATTGTTAAAACAACAATTAATTAACATTAGCTTATCTAGGTTTTATTAGCCCCTATTGTTTTTTTAGAAACAACCAATGCCGGGACCGCTAAGTTTACGAAAGAAATACTCGCTTCAAGAACGGGAAATACCGGATTACCCCTGGTATTTTTTATTGTTGTTTTGTGCCCTATTCAGGACTGGTAATTGGAACGCACATCCTTTGATAATGATAGTTAGGAGCATAATAGTAGTATTGCCATATGGATAATACGCAATAACATAGCGGAAATACCCGATCCTAAAAAATAAAAACCCAAGCTGGGGCTGGTTGTTAACATACAGTCATCAGGCAAAATACCTGGTAAAAACATCTACTTATTATACTATGGAACAACTTATATACCCAGGCGGAGCTTTCCCGCTTGGGGCAACCTGGGACGGCAAAGGCGTGAACTTTGCGCTTTATTCTGAAAACGCTATTTATGTTGAGCTATGTCTGTTCAAGAGCATTAACGACGAACAGGAACACATCAAGATTCCGGTTACCGAACATAACAATTTGATCTGGCACGTTTATTTACCCGGAATTAAGCCCGGACAATTATATGGCTACCGGGTACATGGGCCGTATGAACCCGAAAACGGGCACCGGTTTAATCCCAATAAATTATTGATCGACCCGTATGCCAAAGCTATTTCGGGCATAATTGAATGGAACGATGCACTTTTTGGCTATGAGATGGGCAATGCTGACGAAGATTTTAGTTTCAGTGAGCTAAATAGCGCCCTCTTTATCCCAAAATCGGTGGTTATTGATCATAAATTTGATTGGGGTGATGATAAAGCGCCAAAAGTGGCTTATTACAACACCATCATTTATGAGGCGCATGTTAAAGGTTTCACCAAATTGCACCCCGATATTCCAGAAAACCTGCGCGGTACGTATGCCGGCTTGGCTCAGCCCGCAAGCATTGCTTACTTAAAAAAATTAGGTATAACCGCGATTGAATTAATGCCGGTGCACTATTTTTTAAGCGACAGGCATTTGCGCGATAATGGGCTTACCAACTATTGGGGCTATAACACCATTGGATTTTTTGCCCCGGATGCGCGATACGCGGCTGGCGATAAAGTAAACGACCAGGTTTTTGAATTCAAGAATATGGTTAAGGAGCTGCATAAGGCCGGAATTGAAGTTATATTGGATGTAGTATATAACCATACCGGCGAAGGAAATCATATGGGCCCAACGCTGTCTTTTAAAGGGGTTGACAATGCATCGTATTATCGTTTAACCGACGACAATAAACGATACTATAAGGATTATACCGGTACTGGGAATACTTTGAACGCCAACCTGCCTAATGTGCTGCGCCTGATGATGGATAGCCTGCGGTATTGGATATTGGAAATGCATGTTGATGGCTTTAGATTTGATTTGGCTGCTACACTTGCGCGCGAATTGCACGAAGTTAACCGCTTAAGCGCCTTCTTTGACATAATACACCAAGACCCGGTTATATCGCAGGTGAAGCTGATAGCCGAACCTTGGGATATAGGTGAAGGCGGGTACCAGGTGGGTAAGTTTCCGCCGGGATGGGGAGAATGGAATGGGAAGTTCCGTGATGATATCCGTGATTTCTGGAACGGTTCTGAAAGCATGCTGGCCGACTTTGCAGGTCGTATAACGGGGAGTTCAGACCTCTACGAGGATTACCGCCGACCAACGGCGAGTATCAATTTCATAACGGCACATGATGGATTTACGCTAAACGATCTGGTATCGTATAACGAAAAACACAACGAGGCCAATGGCGAGAACAACAACGATGGGGAAGGACACAACCGATCATGGAATTGCGGCGCCGAAGGACCAACGGATGATGCGGATATAAATGAATTACGCTCAAGGCAAAAGCGGAATTTTTTAACCACACTTTTTTTATCGCAGGGCGTACCTATGCTGGTTGCCGGTGATGAAATGGGGCGCACCCAACAAGGTAATAATAACGCCTATTGCCAGGATAACGAGATCTCATGGCTCGACTGGGAACATCAGGATACTGAACTGCAGGAATTTACCCGGCAACTGATTCATTTGCGGCGAGAGCATGCTGCATTCTCCAGAAAAAGCTGGTTCAAGGGTGAGCCGCTAAAAGACGATGGCATTGAAGATATTGCCTGGTTTTTATCCGATGGTTCACAAATGTCTGAAGAGCACTGGCAGCAAGACTATGCCAAATCTTTAGCGGTATTTTTAAACGGCCAGGGTTTGCATGCGGTAAACTCCGAAGGTAATAGGGTTGTTGATGATAACTTTTATATCATATTTAACGCTCACAACCAGCCTTTGGATTATAAACTTCCAGAAAAAAAATACTCGGCAAACTGGCAGGTGCTTATTGATACCAGTAAGCCTGTTTTTAATCCAACAAATAAAGTTTATGAAGCCGCTGAAACAATTCATGTTGAAGGACGCTCAGTTATTTTATTGCAGCATCAGTTAAAGTAAAATTGCGGAAGCAAATATTTATAAACGATAGATAGGGGGTAGCTTTTAATGATGAGGGCTTGGCCGGGCGAGTTGCCGCTCCCTATCCTATCAATAATAAATTGTCTGTGCCCTTCTACAGTACGCTGCTTGTAACCAGTTTATCCGCGGCTTGCTGTTGATATAACAGCATTATATTGTAGTAAGGCGCTTTTTCTTGCGATTTCTGTTCAGCCAGATCATAAACCCGGTAACGGGTAATGATGCCGCTATCAAGCCCGAAAAGAACCAAATAATTTTACCTGGCAAGCCTAATCCAAAATTGCCGATATGTAAATTGCGGTTACTTTGAGCAACCTTATCGTATGCAGTATAATTCCGGTAAAGATCAGACTTTAAAATCTTGCCCGTATACTGGTTAAAATAAATAGTATTTTGCCTGCGCACCATCATAGCAGGGTAGCGCATCAAAACACGTATGGGCGCTACGCTATCTGCAGACGGGGTGATAAAGGTTTCCCGGGCACCTGGGTCTGATTTAATAAGATAGGCATAGGCGCTATCCAGACTATAATGTTCGCCTGTTGCCGGTTTTTTTGACTTTACTTTCTTTTCCTTTTTTGGCACAGCCTGGCCCGTTAAAAAAGCAACCGCGCCTTTGGCCGAATCATAGCAAAAAAAGATGCCCGTTAGTGAGATAACGATCAAGACAATTACCGCATAAAAGCCCAAAACGCTATGTAACTCCCAATTTAACAATTTCCAGTTCTTAGTTCGGAAATTTATGGTGACTGCCTTTTTAAAAAACCGTACTTGCTTAGGCCACCATAAAATAAGGCCGCTAATGCACATGATAAAAAAGATCAGCACGTTGCACTTGATGATCACAGCACCAACATCACCTAATAGTAAATGCGTATGTAGCTCCTCATCTATCGAAAAGAAATCGCGGCTCAAACTCTTTACCGCTATAATTTTGGCTGTATAGGGATCAACGCTAATGGCCTTCTCTTTTTTACTGTAGAAGATAATGGCCGCGTCCTTATCTTCCTTAAAGCGGATACTGGTGATCTTTTCTTTCGGAAAATGGGCCCGGACGGTATCATTCATTTGAGTAAAGGATAACCGGATGTTGCCGGCGTTTTGCACATGATAAAAATCATGCTGAAATATTTCCCGGCCTTCCTGCTCAAAAACATATATCGCGCCGGTAATTCCAACAATAAAAACTACCAGGCCACTGGCTAAACCTAAAATAAGGTGGAGTTGCCTGATGATTTTTTTAAATGTCCATTTCTGTTTAGCCATAACGGGTTGTAATTATCAATTAAAATTTAAGTGCGAGACTAAAAGTACCGCGGGTGGGATTTTGAGGCGCTAAGCGGAAAGACCAGTATTGTTCGTTGGTTAAATTATCCAGTTTAAAACCTATACGGAATTTAGGGCGATCGTAAAATGCCGTTGCATCAATTGTGGTATAGGATGGTATGGTAAACTGAAAGGCAGTTGTATTGGATTGGTAAGATGCACAGGCATAATTACCCCCTACACCAAAACCGAGGCCCTTGATTGGCCCCTGCGGTACGCGGTAGCTTAACCATACGTTAGCCATTTTGGCCGGGCCGGCATTGGCGGGACGCAAGCCCAGCACCGAAATGGCTCCCTGAGTGATCTTACTGTCGTTATAAGCATAGCCTGCAATGATGTTAAATCCTGTAAATGGGTTGGCTATCAATTCAACCTCGATACCTTTACTTAGCTGGGTACCGGCCTGGGTAGAGAAGCCCGGATGAGCGGTATCGTCCATCGTGGTATTAGTTACCGAAATATTATAGTAGCTTATAGTTGAGCTTATTTTATGTTCCCAGAGATCAACTTTGGCGCCTCCCTCCCATTGGTTAGCATATTGGGGTTTAAATGGGCTGCCATCAAAGCTGGTTGCTGTTCCATTGCTGAACCCGTTCATGTGGTTCCCAAACAGAGAAACCTGATCTTTCACCAATTGATATACCAAACCGAATTTAGGTGAAAAGGCCGTTTGATCAAATTTTCCGGTGGTTTTGTCATCAGCCGGGGTGTAAGAACCGTAATTGCTGTACCGGTCTACACGGATACTGGCCATCGCGTTCAGTTTGTCAGTAAGGTTAAATACGTCGGATACATAGGCAGCGTACGAGCCTTGATGTACTTGTAAATAAGAGCCTGCCGTTGGTGGTAAAGCGGCGATAAGCGCTGATACTTTATCGCTATTGAAGTTATTGTAAGCGGCACCTGGATGTTTATAATTGATGGCTGGCATGGTAACACTATAATTGGTGTTATTGCTTCGCTGATCATAATATTCAAAGCCGGTTACAACACGGTTACGGAAACCCGCGATCTTAAAGTCACCGATAAAATTCTGCTGCAGGTTAGTAATGTAATAAGGATAATCTTCTTTGATCGCCTGCTGTTTAATGGCCGTATCCGAAATACTGAGTGCGGTAACGAAGCCCTTCGTAGTCGAAAACGTTTTATTGAACATCGTTTGCGACTTCCAGTGATCAGATAACTTGTAATTGATTAATACATACATATCGATCTGATTACTGGTGTAGTCCAGGCTGTTATTGGCGAATGAACGGTTATAATCGATACTCAGATCGCGGATATTGTATATTTTACCCTTAGTATCCGGTGTCAAACGGTAAGCCGAGGTAGCGTTAAAACTGCCGATCTCGGCATTTACCTGCACCGATAGGCGTTCATTGACCTGATAGGTCAGGCTTGGTGCAATAAAAACACCACGATAAAATCCAGCATCCTGAAAACTATGCTCATTATGCAATGCAGTATTCACACGTAACAATAAGGTCTTTTCCGTATTCAAAGGCATGTTCACATCAGCGGTTAACCTGTTCAGGTCAAAACTACCCGTCTGGTAAGATATCTCGGTTTTTGTGCTATCAAAGGGTTGTTTAGTTACCCGGTTAAAAAGGCCGCCGAACGAAGCCAGGCTGCTGTTAAATAAAGTGCCTGACGGCCCCTTAATAGCTTCAATCTTCTCGATATCAGCCGGGTCTACACTGTTAAAATTATAGCCTGCAACGCTGTTTCGTACAAAGTTGGCAGTTACAAAACCGCGCGACAATAAAGTGGTACGCCCGTTGTTATAAACCAGGGGCACACCGGCGCCAGGGATATTTTTAAAGCCATCCACATAACTGGTTACTACCTGCTCTTTCATTAATTCACTGGTCACTACGGTATAAACCTGGGGGTTCTCCAGGTTCTTCAGTGGTAACCGGGCAACATCCTCGGTTTCCTTTTTCAGGAATTTGTTATACTTCGCGCTCTTAATAATTACCTCCTGCAAATCTTTACTGCTTTCGGCCATTACAAAGTTAATGGTCAGTGTTTCACCAGCGGTCACCGTAACTATCTTGGTTTGGGTTTGCAACCCGATAAAACTGGCGATCAAGGTGTATTTTCCGGATTTGACATTTTTGATTACGTAGTGACCATTTTGTCCGGCGGTGGCCCCTTGATTAGTTTCCTTAATGGCCACACTAACAAATTCAGCGGCCCTGCCATCGGCAGTTTTAACATTGCCTTTTACTGAGCCGGTTTGCTGGGCAAAAGCCGAAGTTGTTAAAAACAATATGGAAAAAGTAAGGAACAGTTTAAATGCAGTTTTTTTTGCACACGAAACACCGCGAAACAGAGAATAAGTCATAGTTTTGTTCAAATGATAAAGGGTTGATAGCTCATTATTATTGCCCGGTATAAAGTTTCGACGCAGCATACCGGGTTTTTTTGTGCAAAGTTATTCTTATTTAGATTAATTACAAATAAAGGATTGCCTTTTATGGTAAATCTTTACGTTCAAGGTTTATCTCATAGAATATATTAGTAAAAAATCTTCCCATAGCTTCAAGGCTCATTGGTGTAGGTGGGTTTGATATATGTAAATAAGGCGAGTAGATTTATTAACCGCTAAGTGGCTACATTATTGATAGTTGCAATAAGCTCAAACAAGCGTTAAAGCCGGGTTGGGGAACTTTTCCTGGGCTTGAGCCTGTTAGGTTATCTTATTGGGTTGTGGATGGCATTGGTATTGGGGCTGGCTGGCACAATGTGGAATTGACCTACCGCTTTAGCTCTATTTACTCCCCTACGGGCTTTAAATAACAGGGTTTTCCTTTATATTTGCCAACAGACTATAAAGTAAAATGGCATCAGGTTTTTTTGCGATCTTGGACGACATCGGTGCATTAATGGATGATGTTGCGGTAACGACGAAAGTTGCGGCCAGTAAAACTACCGGTATATTGGGCGACGACCTTGCTGTTAATGCCGAAAAAGCGACGGGCTTTTTAGCTTCACGTGAATTGCCCGTGTTATGGTCTATTACCAAAGGTTCTTTGCTTAATAAATTGATCATAGTGCCCCTCGCTTTATTATTAAGTGCGTTTTTCCCGGTGGCGATTACAATTATATTAGTTTTAGGCGGATTTTACCTGGCGTATGAGGGCGTTGAAAAGATCATTGAATATTTTTTTCATCGTGCAAAAACGGCTCACCAAGTCATTGAAACCAATCAAGAAAATAATAAAGATGCCGAAAAAGCAAAAATTAAAGCCGCGGTAACAACCGATTTTATCCTGTCGGTAGAGATCGTCATTATGGCACTGGGCACTGTTTTAGAAGAAACTTTGCCGGTGAAAATTATCACGGTTTCGGTTGTTGCTGTGCTGGCAACGATAGGTGTTTACGGTATAGTGGCCCTGATTGTGAGAATGGATGATGCCGGGTACCACCTCATTAAAAGCTCACACAACAAAGGCTTGTTCTCAACTTTGGGCGCTTTACTGGTTAAATCTTTACCAGTTGTAATCAAGCTTTTAGGCTTAGTAGGCACAATCGCTTTGATCCTGGTCGCAGGCGGTATATTTCTACACAACATCACCTATTTGCACCATTTATTTACCGGCCTGCCATCAATCCTTACTGAGTTTGCACTTGGGTTAGCTGCCGGCTTAATCGTAGTAGCAATAATAACTGGTGCTAAACGAATACGGTTATCTTTGAGAACATAGGTATTATTTAAAGGATGTGTGTCTGGCCAGGATACATACGCCGTGGGTGAATTATATAGCTTTGACCATTAGTTTTTTATAAACTGACGTTTGATAAACGGTGTCAAATTTATTAATTGCTAATTTTGCCACAGATAAAACATTGAAATGTCTATAACTACCGAAGACCAAAAAATTGGAATGCAGCAGGCAAGTGATGCTGTTGCCATCACACTTAAAAAGATGCGCGAGTTTGCTAAACCGGGCATTTCAACAAAAGAACTTGACAATTACGGCGGCCAATTGCTGGTACAGATGGGCGCACGTTCTGCACCTATGTTAACCTATGGCTTCCCCGGGCATACGTGTATTAGCATTAACGAAGAGGCTGCGCACGGCATACCATCAGCCAATAAAATTCTGAAAGAAGGTGATCTGATAAATATTGATGTATCGGCAGAACTAAATGGCTATTGGGCTGACAATGGCGGATCCTTTGTATTGGGCGAAGATATCCACGGCCATGGCAAACTGATAGAAGCATCGAAAGAGATATTGCGAAAGGCAATCAGCAACATTAAAGGCGGTGTCAGAATATCGGAGATAGGCAGGTTGATAGAGACTGAAGCCAAAAAAGCTGGCTACACTGTAATAAAAAATCTAACCGGACATGGTATTGGTCGCAGTTTGCACGAAGAACCCCACGAAATAGCCAACTACTGCGACAGGTTTAACTTTACGCGTTTCAAAAAGAATTCGGTTGTAGCGATAGAAACATTCATTTCAACACGGTCAACAATTGCCGATACTCAAGCCGATGGCTGGACACTGAGGGGCAATAAAGGTGGCTTTGTTGCGCAGCACGAGCATACCATTATGGTAACTGGCGGCCAGCCGGTGATTTTTACAGCAAAAAACGGCATTTGGGATTAATTATTCGTTTAACGGCATGTAAACCAGAAACAGCAATCCTAAACTTAGCAATCAAATATTTCTCCAGTTATTTGGCTATATCGTAAAGGCATCAAAAACACTAAAGCGGATAATATTGACAAGGTTTGAATAATTGAATGAACCTTCGTTTGCCTAATGCTATCCCCCTGTCAATAAATACATCTCAAAGCCACCAATTAAAGGACAATGATACCTGTCCCCTTTACTTGACCTGTTTGCCCCTCTTATTTCTCTGGGCTTTGCCATACTTTCGAACATTTAAGACCACTGGCTCAACATGACACCTTTGTGATCAGGAGAGATGGGGTGTATTTGCAACCGATAAGACAGAAAACATGACTGAGGAGACAAAAATTAATTACGTGATCTGCGCTGATATTGGCGGTTCGCACATAACCGCTGCGATGATCGATCTAAGGAACTGGTCGATCGTGGATGGTAGCTATACAAGGATGATCGTAAACTCAAAGGGCAGCAAAGCTGATGTTTTGAGCACCTGGATAGCCGCACTCAAAAACACCAGTGTTGGTTCGGGGCAATCAGCACAACATATTGCATTAGCGATGCCAGGGCCGTTTGATTATGAAAACGGGATCTCTTATATTACTGGTTTAAACAAGTATGAAGCTATTTACGGTCTCAACATCAAGCAATATATCTCAGAAGAAATGGGATTAGAGCCTAAAAACATAAGGTTTCGTAATGATGCCGAGGCTACAATAGCTGGTGAAGCAATGGCAGGTGCCGGTGTAGGTTTCGAAAACGTGATGGGCGTAACACTGGGTACCGGATTCGGGTCGGCGCAATATCGCGATGGCCAAACAAAAGATCTCAACCTGGGCGGACAGTCATTTAAGGATAGCATTGCAGACAATTATTTATCAACACGGTGGTTTCTGAAACGTTATTATGAGCTAACGGGGCTTTCTGTTGTGGGTGTTCATGAATTGGCAGAGCTCGCTCCGATAAGCCAAACCTCAAAAGGTATATTCAAAGAATTTGCCGTTAATATGAGTGATCTATTGATGGATCCTGTTTTTTTGCTGAAGCCTGATGTGCTGATCCTTTGTGGAAATATCGCCAAAGCGTCTGGCCTATTCCTCCCCCAGTTATGGAAGCGACTTAACATTACCATTAAATTAGCGCAGTTGGGCGAAACTGCAGCGTTGATCGGTGCTGCGGCATTGTTTGATTCTGTTCAAGTTAATGGTGAATTAAATCAATTAAAATCCGCCAGGTAGGTAGGATATATCATTGCACCTACCGAGGGGCATCTAAATAAACTGAACGACCTGGGTAATCGTGCTAGTTCTGCGATTTACTCTATCGCAATTAAGAATAATTGGTGTCGCAATCGTATTATTAAATCAAGCAAAAAGAATACTCATTATGGACAAAAATTTTGCTTTTCCCCAAAAAAGAGCCAATAATGCCTTTTTAGCTTAGTATTCCCCCGCTGTTTGACCCAACGCACCCCTTCGAAAAGTAAAGCTACCAATTACTTTTGAAACCATAATTGTTCCCGATCAGACCAATTTTCGGCAGTAACAATTTTAACCAATTATTTATTTTAACTCATCAAATTATGGGAATTTGTACTTTTTTAAGTAAAAGGAGAAACGGGGCGCTGTTATTACTCGCTCTTTGTTTCTTTTCTTTTTCCGCTATGGCTCAGAATAAGTCCGTAAGCGGAAAGGTGGTAGATGCCGGCACCGGCGAAGCCTTGATCGGCACGGCTATCTCGGTCGTTGGCACAAACACCGGTGTTGCTGCAGATGTTAACGGTAACTTCACACTCAATGTTCCGCCAAACGGCAAACTACAATTTAAAAGTTTAGGCTATATAATAGTCACTTTAAACGCCGATTTTACAAAGCCGATGTTAGTCAAATTATCTTCAGACAATAAAAATCTGGATGAGGTAGTTGTTGTGGCTTACGGTACTCAAAAAAAGGCCACCGTTACCGGCGCCATTGCTACGGTAACTTCAAAGGTATTTGAAGACAGGGGCCCGACCAATAACCCGATAGCAAACTTACAGGGACAAATTCCCGGAGTTGTGGTAACCAGAACATCGGCACAACCAGGAAGGGAGAACTGGAACTTTCAGATAAGGGGAGCTACATCGGTTAATAACCAGGACCCTTTGGTTATTTTAGATGGAGTTGCTTTGAACAATAACAATGAGCTAAACTCTATCAACCCTGATGATATTGAGAGCATGTCTGTTTTAAAGGATGCCTCGGCTTCCATTTACGGGGCACGCGCAGCCTATGGTGTTGTACTGGTTACCACCAAAAAAGGGAAGGCTGGTAAGATGCAAGTTCAATACAGTCCAACCATTTCCGAAAAACTAATTGGCTTGCAGGCTAATATGACCAATGTTGAACAATGGGCGAACGGTTTGAAAGAGGCAAAAATAAACGACAACTATGGAGTAGTGCCTACCACTGATCTATGGTACCAGATGTCAAACTTCGCCCTGGCCAACAACGGCACAGTTGTTTTGGCATCTCAGATCCCAGGATATAATGGCTCCGCTATAACTGCCGGCCTATTCTATAACGGGCTTCCTGTCCCTCAATTCGGCGATGTTAAAGAACTGGACTTTACCGATACCCGCATGTCACAAATTCTTTGGGGCAGAGCTACCTCTACTCAGCACTCCCTTACCTTATCAGGCGGAGGAGAAAAAAATATTTACCGTGTATCCTTAGGGTATTTGAATGATGGTAGTCAACTGCAATTTGGAAATAATGGTAGCCAGCGTTATAACCTAAGATTTAACAATAGTTATAAATTCAATGATAAAGTTAGTTTGGAAACTAATGTATCGCTCGAAAAAAACGACGTGCAGCAGCCTACCCTATACACTACGGGCAGCTATAGTGCATTAGGCAACGGTTTTCAACCGGGTATACCAGCGTTTACCCAATCAGGCAGGCCATACCAATGGGGTGGAGTAATCAGCCCTCCGGGCCAGTTAAGGGATGGTGGCGACAATTTGGAATATAATACTCGCGCATTGCTTAATACCACGCTGAACTACAATTTTTTAAAACACTTAACCTTCACCGGAACCGCGGGTTATAATGTTTGGTTTCAGGATGACAGGGTTCAGGCTAAGTCCATACAATTTTATTCGTACGATGATAAATACCTGATCTCTACTACACCAAGTATAGGTACAGCCGGAAACACCACGGGTAATGAAAATTATTTCCGCCAAAACATTAACGATCCTTATTATAATCTGATAGCCAGGGTGACTTATGCCAATACTTTCTATAAACACCACGACGTACTGTTGATGCTCGGAAGTTCGTACGAGAGAGATGAATATGATTTAACCAATTCACGAACTTATAACCTGGGAAGTGATGATATACCTTCGCTGGGTAGCGGACTCTCAAGCGGAACGTCTGGCTTTGTTGTTAATGATGAGAACCGCAACCATTTCGCTTTGGGCTCCTACTTTGGAAGATTTACCTATGCTTATGACGGAAAATACCTTTTGGAGGCTACCGGAAGATATGATGGCTCATCAAAGTTTATCGATTATAAACGTTGGAAAGGTTTCGGAGGTTTACAACTGGGATGGCGCATTTCAGAAGAGTCTTTTGTAAAAAAATTAAACATTTTTGATGATCTAAAACTACGTGCCTCTTATGGTACTACTGGTAATCAGGCTGGTATTGGCTTATATGATTATATTCAACAATTAAGTGCAAGCAGCAGTAACACCTTACTGGGTTCGAGTATTGCAACTCAGGTTAGAACAACCGGATCTCTGGTATCTTTAGACAGAACATGGGAAACGGTCAAAAAATCCAACCTGGGATTAGATTTTGGCATTTTAAAAGGCCATTTGACGGGCACATTCGAGGCATTTAGAAATTTTAATGACAATATGCTCATCGGTGTAACGTATCCGGGTGTATTGGGTGCAGGTGCCCCCCAATCAAACAATGGAAACCTGAAAACATGGGGTTGGGAAGGTATTATCACCTGGAAAGATCACATCGGCAAACTGAATTATACGATATCAGGAAACATAACCGACAGTCAGAATAAATTGGTTTATTATAATGGTAACCCTCTGCTTGGTGCAGGTTATAACGGAGCCGTTGAAGGCTATCCGCTTGGATCTTATTTCGGCTTGCAGTATGCCGGGCGTATACAAACACAAGCCCAGTTAGATGCCTATAATAAATATTATAACCCTGGAAACATTGTTAACACAATAGGCATACCTATAGCCAGTCCGCTTTCAAATCTTCCAGGTCAAAATTCAGGCTTGCGCCCGGGCGATAACATGTTTGCCGATGTAAACGGCGATGGCAAGCTTACAACAGGAACTTCCACTTCGGATATGGGTGACCTGGTTTACCTGGGAAGTGATGTTCCCCGTTATACTTTCGGCCTTAATATAGGCCTGCAATGGAAGGGTTTTGATTTATACACCATTTTTCAAGGCGTAGGCAAACGCACCATATTCCGGGCCAATGGCAGTGCCAATAACTGGCGTACCCCCTATACCGCCCTTGGACAAGCACAATCCACCTTTTGGATAGGTAAAACCTGGACACCTGATAACACAGATGCATTATATCCAAATTTGCATACCAACGGTATCAATGGCTATAACTACCAGGCATCCACTTGGTCTGTAGAAAATGGTGCTTATGTCCGCCTGAAGAATGTGACACTCGGTTATACCTTGCCTAAATCACTTTTACAACGTAGTAAGGCCATCAGCGCCTTAAGGGTCTACATTTCGGGCAGCGACCTATGGGAAGTAAGTGGTATTCACGATGGATGGGACCCGGAAACAACCCGTACCACACAGGGTAATGAGCGTTATCCATTCTATCGTTATCTAACACTGGGCGCAAACATCACTTTTTAATTAAACTGACATGAAAAATATAAATAATAAATTTTCATATTACCTTATCTCAGCGCTGTTACTAACTCAGCTGGGTTGTAATAAACTTACAGATTTAAAACCGCTGGATACCTTATCTGATGCGGCCTACTGGACAAAGGCAAGTGATTTTAAAACATTTGCCAATCAGTACTATGGCTTCTTACATAATTTTGGCAATTCATTTGCAGATAATGCCCATTACGATGGCCGGGCCGATGTGTTTGGCGGCGGTGGTGCATATGGCGCAGGTACCAATACCGTTCCGGCTACGGATGGCAACTGGACCAATAATTACAACAATATTAGAAGTTGTAACTATTTATTAGAGAAGGCCACAGTTTATTCGGATCAGGCTGGTATTGCACAATACGTTGCAGAAGCAAAATTCTTCAGGGCCTATTGCTACTTTGAATTATTACAGCTTTACGGCGGTGTACCGTTGATAACTAAAACGCTCGATTTAACTTCGCCTGAACTGTATGGCGCAAGGGCCAGCCGTGATGTGATCGCTGATCAAATTATTGCCGATCTTGAAGCAGCCATACCAAATCTGCCGGCTGCTATTCTGTCATCATCTACTGACTATGGAAGAGTGAGCCGCACTGCAGCACAGGCATTTTTAGGGCGTGTGGCTTTGTATGAAGGTACCTGGCTTAAGTTTAGAAATGGAGATGCAACACGCTATAACCTGTTGCTTGATAAATCAGCAGCAGCTTCAAATGCTGTGATCACCAGTAACCAATTCGCATTGTTCGGCACCGCGGCATCCAATGCTTTGGGTGGCAACAGTACAATTTTAGGTGATTCTGCACAAAAGTACCTGTTTATCCTGGAGAATCCGAAATCAAACCCTGCTGGTGTAACCAAAACGGCTAATCACGAATATATTTTATCTTATCGGTATGATGATGTGCTAAAAACGATCGGCACAAATATCAGTCGTCAGGGTACCCAAATTGGCCCGCAGCATAAATATATTAATGCATTTTTATGCCAAGACGGTTTACCAATTGAAAAATCATCATTATTTCAAGGCTTTCAAACCTATGGTTCAGAATTTGCAAACCGGGATAACCGTTTGAAATACACTACCAAAATTATGAACATGTATTATTGGTACGGCAACGTTAATTATCGTATTACATGGCTTAACGATGTGGCAGATAATGCTAACTCTTTGGGCAAGATCACCCAGATAGGTGGTTATGGCAATCAAAAATGGGTAACCGAGAGAAATTGCCCGGATACCAAAGAGTCTGAAGACTATCCTGTGATACGTTATGCTGAGGTTTTGCTCAATTATGCGGAAGCCATTTACGAGCGTAACGGAAGTATTACCGACGCCGACCTTAATAAGTCTATCAACCTGGTGCGCCTGCGTGTCAACAAAAATATGCCGCCGCTTACTAATACTTTTGCAACTGCTAACGGTTTGGATATCCAAACGGAGATCAGGCGCGAACGCTTTATTGAACTTTATTATGAAGGGTTCAGGTTCGATGATATCAAACGCTGGCATAGTGCCGGTACTGATTTGGTAAGCAACACCGGGGGAACAGCATACGGAAACGCGAGTGCTTTTGTAAGCCCATGGCCAATCGGTATCAAGTATACCGGAACACAAGCACAAATTGGCCCAAATGCGTTAGCCCCGGCACCTACCAATGCGCGTGATGCTAATGGTTCGCTGATACTTGACAATACAGCACGGTCGTTCTCCGAAAAAAATTATCTGTATCCTATACCGTCAAGCCAAATTACCCTTAATCCTGCCATCGTTCAAAACCCAGGCTGGCAATAAACTCTTCCCCCGGTTGCGCTCTAAACTCAACCGGGGTTTTACACATCTTAAATGAAGCCTTTTAAAAAACATGAAAATAAAGTTTAGTATCCGAGCATTGATAATATTGATGGCGTTTGGAATGATACCTTATTTAAATTTCGCACAAAATTCACCCCCTAAGGTAATCAGGCCGGGTGAATTATGGCCGGATAATAACGGGAACCACATTCAGGCGCATGGTGGGGGAATTATAAAAGTTAAGGACACCTATTTTTGGTATGGGGAAGAACGCGCAAATGGGCTGGACAGTAACAAACGCTATGTAAGCTGTTATGCTTCGAAAGATTTGACGAACTGGACCTTTAAAGGTGATGTAGTACAAATGACGGATCCTGATAACTTAGGTTCTGGATGGCTTCTTGAGCGGCCCAAGGTATACTATAACCAAAAAACGCAAAAGTATGTGTTGTACTTTCACATGGATAATAAGACCTATAAAGTGGCTAAGGTGGGTATTGCTGTTTCGGATAAACCCGACGGAAATTTTAAATACCTGAAAAGTTTCAGGCCCCTTGATCATGAGAGCCGCGATATTGGCCAGTTTATTGATGATGATGGTACAGCTTATCTGGTATTTGAAGACCGCCCTTTTGGATTCCGTATCGCAAAACTGGCCGATGATTATTTAAGTATTGAAAAAGAGATATGCCTGATACCGGCGCACATGGAAGGTGGAGCTATTATTCATTACAAAGGCTTGTATTATGCCATAGGCTCTGCATTAACCGGATGGAAGGCTAATCCTAACAAATATGCCACGGCTACTTCCTTAGCAGGGCCATGGTCGGACTTTAAAGATATCGCCCCGGCCGAAACCAATACGTATGGTTCGCAATCTACTATGATTATTAAGGTAGTGGGTGATAAATCGACAACGGCCATCTTTATGGGAGACATATGGAAACCAAAAACACAGTCCGACTCCAGGTATCTTTGGATGCCTCTTGAGATTGGTGAAGGCAACCTGCGACTGCCGGAACCCAAACCATGGGAACTTAACATTAAAAGCGGGGAATGGAAGTATGCAACCGGGCAATAATCATTATTGATTTTAGTAGACTAAGATGAAGCCATAATGGCTTCATCTTTTTTGTTAATAGGGATTATATAGCGAGACGAATAATCTGTAGCGCTTAATTTGATTTGCCACTCTAAATATTTGTTGTTAATAACAATAAAAAGACATAAATTCAAGGCTTTAAGCCTCTGGGGTTAAAACCAAACCTAAAAATAAGTGGATACTTATAGTATCCTATAAACCAATAACGAAAGTAAAATTTTGATATATAGAATATCTTTAATTTATTTCATCAGAAATGAAATATAGGGGCAACATAATATTTTTAATTTTCCTCTTATTTAATGTCGCGGGTTACGGACAGTCGGTATCGTACATTGGCATTGAAAACGGATTATCAAATAATACGGTAACCTCTATCCATAAAGACAAATTCGGTTTGATGTGGTTTGGCACATTAGATGGTTTGAACCGCTATGATGGTTATTCTTTCAAAGTATTCAGAAATAAATTCGGAGATCCATCATCTCTGCCTAATGATATTATCAATACTATCAGTTCCGACAATTCAGGTAATATATGGGTAGGCACTCAAAAGGGCATCGGCATTCTTGATACAAAGACCCTCCAATTCTCAAAAGTTACCTACAAAAATGCAACCGGGCAAAACGCAGGAATCAGTACCTGGATTAACAGTGTACAAAAAGACCTGTACGGAAATATGTATATAGGCGCCACAGAAACAGGCTTACTAAAGAGCAAAAATGCTTCGGGCGAAGCAGTACAGATACCGCTATCAAAACAGCTTCCCGGTCACGCCTTTCATTATACGGTGTCCGCCATTTTTGCGGGTGAAAATAAAAAGGTATGGGTTGGTCTGGATAATTTGGGTTTAGGCTTGTACAATCCAGAAAACGACAATCTGAGTATTGTCAGCAAGGATATATCTTCCATTACTACCATCTGTCAGGATTCCTTTGGCAGCCTGTGGTTGGGGACTAAACACGGACTGTATCATTACGATATCAAAACAGGGCTCTTCTACAAATTCGATCTAAAAGAACAATCGCTTAATGACTGTAATGTATCTGGATTGATCTTCGACAAAAAAGGTCAGTTATGGATAGCGACTAACGGCGAGGGCATGATACAGGTTGAAGGGTTGCGTGGGAAGACTTATCGCATTATGCGGAAATATAAATCAGGAGATATTTCAAGCGATGCTTTGTTTACGATAATGGAGGATGAGCAATCACGGAAATGGATAGGAACACTTAGAGGAGGCATTGATATTATAGATGAGAAGAAAAACCAGTTCAGAACTTATGCCCACAGTTCGGGTGATCCAAATAGCCTGGTCAATAATTTCACTTTTTCTTTTTGTGAAGACGGAAATCATAATGTTTGGATAGGTACTGACGGAGGCGGATTAAGTATCTGGAACCGCAGTAATGGCAATTTCACAAATTATGTTTACGCTCAGCGGAAAGATGATGTTATTAAAAGTAACCGGATACCCAGTATTGTTAAAGATGACCAGAACAACATGTGGGTGGGGACTTATGAAGGAGGCATTTCTAAATATGATGCAAAACTAAAGAAATTTGAAGTGGTTGCCTTTGAACACCCTACAGAGTACCACTCGCTATGGCGTCTTTATAAAGACCATAGGGGTGATATATGGTCAGTATGTTTAAGAGGAACCAGGGTTTCGGGCCCACAACGGTTATTTAAGTACAACACAGAAAAGGATCTTTTTATATCGGTTTCTTTTGAGGTTAAAGAAGACATACTCGCTATTACAGATGATAATGATGAAAGTTTCTGGGCTGGCGGATTTACCGGCATCATACATATAAATAAGAAAACAGGTGTCAGCAAAAATATTGACCTGCAAACGGCAGTAAGGTCACTTTATAAAGCACGGTCAGGTTTGTTGTGGATCGGAACTTACGGCAGAGGGTTGTTTTCATACAATACGGTAACAGGGCAGTTTAAAAACTATACCGAAGAAAACGGTTTATGTAATAATAAAGTGCTGAACATAGAGGAGGACCGCAAGGGTAACATTTGGGCGAGTACTTATAATGGGCTGTCCAAATTGAATCCGGCTAACGGCAAGGTTGAAAGTTTTTACGCGGTTGATGGGCTACAGTCAAACCAGTTTTACTATAATGCCTCCGCTCGTCTCAGTTCCGGAGAATTGCTTTTTGGCGGAATTAAAGGGTTTAACGCATTTAACCCCGACAGCATCAGGCAGTTTCATGATTTTCCGCCATTGATAATCTCGGGACTGCGTATAGCCAATAGCGCTGTAAATGTAGACAGTGATATTTTCCCTGGCGCCGAAAACTTTTACAATATCGATCATATCCGTTTGCCATATGATAAAGCCATTATTTCTTTGGATTATGTTGCGCTGGAATATTCTCTTCCCGAAAAAATACAGTATGCATACTTTTTAAAGGGGCGCGATAAAAACTGGAATAACGTTGGCAATCAGCGTACCATCAATTACTCCCATTTAAACGAGGGCGATTATGTGCTCAAGATCAGATCAACAAATGCATCCGGGTTTTGGAACAACAGCGAAAAAACAATTTACATCACGGTGTTACCGCCGTGGTATCGTACCTGGTGGGCATATCTTTCTTATCTCATTCTTATCTGTTCTGCAATTTACGGTTACCTTTTCTATCAAAAAAAACAGACCCGTTTAAAGCTGGAAGTTGAGTTTGTTAAAGAGTTGAACGAAAAGAAGATCGCTTTTTTCACCAATATCTCCCATGAATTGAGGACTCCGCTAACGCTGATCGTTAATCCTATTAAAGAATTACTGCACAGTAATGGGGCGAACCTGGACCTTGTGGATATTAGTTCTGTTTATAGAAATTCAAGGAGGCTCCTGAGCCTGGTTGATCAATTGCTGTTATTCCGGGCATCCGAAGATGAGATCGCAGAACTTAAGCCAGCATTTTTAAACCTTAAAGAAGTATGTTTCGAAGTGTTTCTTTGCTTTAATAACCAGGTAAAAGCCAAAAACATCCAGTATGATTTTGAGTGTTCGAATGATGTTATCAATATCTATGCTGATCGCGAAAAACTGGAAATTATCCTTTTCAATCTTTTATCAAACGCTATAAAATATACCCCTCCAATGGGAACGGTTTCTCTCTGTATCAAGGAGGATCACGCAACCGTATCTATTTCTGTTAAAGACAATGGCCAGGGTATTCCGGTAGAAACAGGGGATCGGTTATTCGATAAATTTTACAGACTTCAGAATGACGATGATGGCATTAAGGAAAGCGGTTTCGGTATTGGATTGTTCCTGGCGAAACGATATACCGAACTACATAAAGGGCAGCTTGCTTATACCAGTGAGTTAGGCAAAGGAACAATATTTACTATTGCGTTGCCGGCTTTAGATCCGGCCCTGCTTCCCGCTATGTATGATCATTATGAGCATCCTGTTACAGGATCGGTGTTGCTGAAAGAACTGATTGCCGATACTACAGAAGCCCCGGTCAACAACACAGCCTTAGCCAATAATGATGTTGGTGATATTATGGGAGGTATTGTTAACAAAAAGTACGTGATACTGCTGATAGATGATGATTTGGAGATGCGTAACTATGTTAAAAGCTTGCTGAAGGATGAATATATTGTTTATGAAGCTGCCGATACGGAAAGCGGATATGAAACAGTGCAGAAAGTTGACCCTGACATTATTGTATGCGACGTAGTTATGAAAGGCACATCCGGGGTAGAATTTTGTTCAAGAATGAAAGAATCGCCCTCGTTCAGTCATATACCTGTTATTCTTTTAACCGGAAGCTCTTCACCTGAGATCAAATTGAAAGGGATAGAGTGCGGAGCAGATGATTACATTACTAAACCTTTTGAAAGCGACCTTTTGGTAGCCCGGATCAAAAGTATGCTCAAGGGAAGGGATACGCTGAAAAACTATTTCTTTAACGAAATAACCCTGAAAAACAACAGCCAGAAAATACCGGCTGAATTTAGCGAGTTCCTATCCAAATGTATCAAAATTGTAGAGGCGCATTTGGAAGACGAAACGTTTTCTATTAAGACATTTACGGATGAGATGGGTATGAGCAGGTCCAAACTGTTCCGAAAGATCAAATCAATCTCCGGACTTTCAAGCAGTGAATTTGTCCGCTACATCAGGCTCAGAAAGGCGGCTGAATTGATGATTCAAACCGATATGCAGATCAAAGAGATCGCATTTAGAATAGGTTTTCAGGATATTAAACATTTCAGGGAGCAGTTTAATAAGCTATTCAAAATGAACCCATCCGAATTTATCAGCAAACACAGAAAAACATTCAGTTTAAATCACAATCTGGGATCGGGCATAGCAAACCAAAGGCATAAACACTAACAACCTGATCATCTTCTCAAGTTCGTTTAAAAAGTAACATTTTACTTACAAACTATCAGGCAATGATACTACCCCTTACTTGACCTGTTTACCACCTCTTATTTATTCGGATAAGAAGCAATTTAGCATCGTTAGAATGCACTCAGCTTTCTCCATTTACTAATCTGTTTATAATAACGGGCAGAATATACAGCCGAGCCAATTAACGACTATTACCCATGAGAAAAATATTCTTTTTATTGTTGTTTTCGTTTAGTACGCTTTACCTGTTCGCCAATATTAAAATTTACCCGGCCCCGGCGCAAAGTGAACTTAATAATGCATTCACAGTAAAGGTTAGGCAAAACGGTGGACAATGGCTGTCAGTAGATGTTTATCTGGCAAGGGTAGCCAACACAATTGGAGGGACAATTAAACAGGAAATGAGTTCTTTCGCTTACTTTGATTTTCGGGGAGAGGTGGAGGTTTCAATTACCTCAAATAAAATCCCGGTTAAATCAGTCAGCTTGCGCCCCTTGTCTTTTGGAATTAAACCAACAATAGCCGGAAACACGATCCTGTTTAAACTCCAATCACCTAAAAACCTTTCTTTGGAAGTAAACGGCAATATTTTTAATAATATTCATTTATTTACCAACCTGCCGGATGACTTTGTGCACAACGCTTCAGATTCAAACCTGGTTTATTTTGGCCCTGGAATTCATCGTATCGGCGCACTTCGTGTCGCTTCTGGAAAAATGGTTTATATAGCAGGAGGAGCTATTGTTCAGGGTCAACTGATTATGGATAAAGTAAACCATATTAAAATAACAGGCCGGGGCATTTTAACACAACTGCCTTTGGCGGGAGATGTTGTTTCCGGAGGAAATAAACCCGGCCGTAAATTGAACAGAATGAGAGGTGATGGTATCACGATCAATTACTCCAAAGATATCGAGGTTAACGGGATCATCCTACTTCCTCACAAGTATAGCGTCTCTATTGGGCAGTCATCAGGTGTAACCCTTAAAAATCTGCGCTCATTTAGTTCTGAGGGCAATGCTGATGGGATTGATATATTTTGCAGCAAAAATATTTTGATTGATAGTGTATTTATGCGTAATTCTGACGATTGTATTGCGATATATGGTCACCGCTGGTCGTTTTTTGGCAATACAAATAAAATCAGGGTTTCAAACTCTATACTTTGGGCGGATCTTGCCCACCCTGTTTTGATAGGAACCCACGGCGACTCGCTACACCCGGATACACTTTCTGATATTACTTTTAAAAATATTGAAGTTCTTGATCAGCACGAAAATCAGATAGATTACCAGGGTTGTTTAGCTTTAAACGCCGGTGACAGTAACCTTATTGATCGGGTTTCTTTTACAGATATCAATATAGAAAATATCCGGAAAGGGCAGTTGGTCAACCTCCGCGTTATGTTCAATCGTAAATACAATACATCTCCGGGCAACGCTATTCAGAATATTCTTTTTAAGAATATATCCTACAAGGGCACCCATGCTAATTTATCAGTAATAAGTGGCTACGATGATACCAGAAAAATTAAGAACGTTGTATTTGAAAACCTGTGCATTAATGGTAAAATGATATCGGATCACATGGCGGGTAAACCCGGGTTTTATAAGACCGGAGATATGGCGAACATGATGATAGGTGAACATACTGAAGATATTAAATTCGTAGTATCCCAATAAATTAATAGCGACAGATATTGGCTTGAATGAGGGACGAAACCAGCTACCTCCCTCTCATTTTTCAACTGCAATTCTTCCTGAAAATCACTTATGGTTAAGTAGGCGCTTAACCCTGTCGCAGAGGGGGGCTAACAGGTCAAATTTTGCTGCCCCTCATTTGGCGCTTATGAGGGCATATTATTTTGTATCGAATAATACTACCCGGCTTCTTTCTCCCCTGTAAATGACCCATTTACCCATCCTCCTCTCTCCATCTTAAAAATAGATTTGTTGAACAATTATAACCTGGCAGCCAATTCATGCCGTGCTGATCTTTCCTGAAATACCGCTCAAATACCCTAATTGTTTGACTGTTGATTAATGTTTGCTATCGGATCAATTAACCATTTTATAAACCAAATTATGTCCAAATGAAAACAAAAATTGTAATTCTAATCAACTGTCTACTTTTAATTCTCATGGCATCCTGCCAGAAACAGGCGCCCCTCTCTTCAGATAAAAAGGATGCTGCAGCTTCACTATCCGGCCAAAACCTGAATACAAAGAGTTCGTTAGCCGGAGGTAGTACAGGTGTATACATCCATCCGGGGTTATTACACACCGAGTCTGATTTTATCAGGATGCAAACCATGGTAAATGCTGGAGCACAACCCTATTTAGACGGGTGGAATAAACTAACGGCAAACTCGCATTCCTTATCCACTTATGTAATGAAAGGTCCTGTAGATACGGTTTACAGGGGCTCCGGATCGCCGGAAAACTATTCGAAGCTGTACAATGATATCGCGGCAGCATATCAAAATGCCTTGAGATGGAAGATAAACGGCGACGTTGCCTGCGGCAATAAGGCGATAGCGATTATGAACGCCTGGTCAACATCCCTTAAAGCGATATCCGGATCGGCAGATCGATGGCTGGCTGCCGGGATTTATGGTTACGAATTTGCCAACGCGGCAGAAATCATGCGGCCTTACAGTGCCTGGGCGGCATCTGATTTCACGAGATTTCAAAATATGATGCTAACTGTATTTTATCCGATGAATCATGATTTCCTGGTGAATCATAACGGGGCGTGTATTACAAATTATTGGGCCAACTGGGATTTATGCAGTATGGCTTCTATCATTTCTATCGGCATACTTTGCGATGACAGCGCTAAGTTTAACGAAGCCGTAACCTATTTTAAAACCGGAGCAGGTAACGGATCAATCGACCATGCTGTGCCTTTTCTTTATTCTGGAGGTTTGGGCCAGGGCCAGGAAAGCGGAAGGGACCAGGGACATCAATGTCTGGATATCTCGCTTTTAGGAGCTTTCTGCCAGATGGCCTATAACCAGGGGCAGGATCTTTTTGGGTATGAATCCAACAAATCATTAGCTGTATGCGAGTATACCGCCAGCTATAATTTGGGTAACACCGTACCTTTCACAACCTACAACTGGGGAACCGGGACAACCTGTAGCGCAAGCTCCCAAACGGTTATCGCCGTGGGTGGCCGGGGCGACATTCGGCCAAGTTGGGAGTTGATCTACAATCATTTTAATAAGGTTGTGGGTGGTATATCAACAACCTATAGTAGTCAGTATGCTACAAATGTAAGGCCGGAAGGCGGTGGTGGTGATTATGGACCAAACAGTGGCGGGTATGACCAATTAGGTTTCGGAACGTTGACCCACACGGTTGGTACCCAACCTATCGCAAATGGAACTTACCATCTACTTAACCGTGCCAGCGGTAAATATCTGGATAATTTGGGGGCTACAACAAATGCCGCCAATGTAGGTGAATGGGCCAGCAGCACCAGTAATAATCAAAAATGGACTTTAACTTATACTGGTGGCTATTATAAACTTACCTGTATTTCGAGCGGTAAATGTTTGGATAGCAATGCCAATACTGCCGATGGGTCCAATGTAACACAATGGGCATCAAGCGCAACACCCAACCAGCAATGGGTTATTATTCCTGTAGGTTCGTATTACAAGGTAGTTAACCGCACCAATGGCAAATGCCTTGATACCGGGGGCGGAACAGCCAACGGATCGATAATGCAGTTTTGGGGAAGTGGTACCAGCAATAACCAGCAATGGACCATTGCTCCATAATTGAATATAACAAGGCCTCGAAAGGGGCCTTGTTATTAACCGAAAAACTTGCATCAAAAATCCATCAGATAAAATCAAAAAGAGGCCTGCTATAGGTTTCTTCGCATATGCTTAGTACACAGGTAATCAGCCCCCTTTGTTTGGCACAATACCCCCCCTCTTAAAAATAATATTACCAATATGTTTGGTCCACAATTATACCCGGATACCATTCCAGTTCATCATTATCAATATCGGTAGTGCCTGTTACCAGGCCTGACAACCTGAGTGTTGAACTGATCTTTCGGGAACCGAATAAATTATAACCAATTAATCAAAAAAATGCAATTAGCCATTGGGAGCCAGGCCTTAGTAGCCAACAGGAACACCATGTTTAACCATTTCACATTATAATACTAACCAAAACCAATCATATGAAAAGAAAAATTCTACTTTATTTAAGCTTGATTTTCCTGATCTGTTCCATGCTCGTATGGAACACAGTTGCAAATGCGCAAACATTTGCCCACCCCGGAGTCCCCTTTAGCCGGGCGGATCTTGATCAGCTCAAAGCAAACATTACAAAAGAACCCTGGCTCACGGGTTATAATGCACTGAAGGGCGACTCGCATTCGCAGCTTGGCTATGGTATGCATGGGCCCTTTGCTACGGTAACCCGCGCGCCCAATTTAAACAACTCGGGATGGCGTGATGATATGAACGCTATTCATAACCTGGCATTTATGTATGTTTTTACAGGAGATAGTGCCTATGCCCGTAAAGCTACCAATATGCTGGATGCCTGGGCAGTTACCAATACGGTATGGGGCGGCGGCGAAAACATGCTTGATATAGGAGATATGGCACCTTATTTTGTGGCAGGAGCTGATATATTAAGGAGCACTTTCCCAGGATGGACGGCTGCAAATGATGCACACGTTAATAATTATTTCAGAAACGTTTTATACCCAACTTCATGGGTTCCTAACCCTTTGAGGGATTGTAATAAAGGAGCCTTGCAGTTGCAAATAGCGGTAGGTATTGCCGCCTACTTAGGCGACTCTGCCTTGTGGAATAATGCCATTACAGTATACCGGATGGACGCGGGTGGCGGGCTGAGGGCCAGCTTACCCAACGGCGAGGTTGGCGACTCAGGCAGGGATGATCACTGGTGGGTGGAAATTCAGGCACTGGGATGGAGTGCAGAGGTAGCCTGGAAACAAGGTATAGATTTGTTTGCCGAGTTTAACAATCGCCTACTGGCTATCAGCGAATTATATAGCCAATATAGCCAGGCTCCTACTACGGTAAGCTTTATTCCTTTTGGGGGATATTCAAACTATTGGGGCAATTGGGGTGTGCCTCCGGGCAATATACGTCAAAGTCCCTTTAACAATATTATAAAAGCAGCTTACTCTCTTCGCAAGGGTATTGCTAATCCATATACAGAACAAATGCGTGCACTGGCCGGCGAAGGCGCCTGGTCCTTTTTGTATTTAAAATCTTCAGATACATCACATGCAACGCCCTTAACCCCGGTTATATATCCCGCTACATTGGCAGTGCCCGTTAGCTCTTTGAGTAATACAGATATAGGTAATACCGGTATAGCAGGAAGCGCTAACTACAACAACAATATCTGGACGGTGAATGGCGCCGGGACATCTGCCTACAGTGCTACAAATTTTACCTTTAAACAAGTTCACGGTGATGTGGGCATTATTGTTAAAGTTGAAAGCAGTTCACTTAATTCGGCTAATACCGGGGTAATGATACGTAGCTCGCTTGCAAGCAACTCCAATTATATATCAGTAAGCCTGAACGGAAGCGCAGTAACTTCAGGTGCTTTCGGACAGAGTGCCCAAAGCGCATATGTTCACTATGTGCCCAGAACAACACCCTGGTGGTTAAAAATTGAGCGGGTTGGTAACAGGGTGTTTACCTACCATTCGCAAGATGGGGTAAGCTGGACGAATAATGCTTTATATCTTACAACATTACCAGCCGATGCTTATATTGGTCTTTATACGGTTTCCAATAATACCTCGGTTTTAAACACAGCTACATTCAGTAACGTAGCCATTAACAATACATCGCCGGCAGGTTCGCCCGATATAAGCAGTGCAACCGCTGCCAACGCTACAGTAGGTACAACGTTTAGCTATGCTATAACTGCAAATGGTAGCCCAACAAGTTACAGTGCAACTGGTTTACCTGCAGGTTTAAGTTTAGATGTTAACACCGGTATAATTTCGGGTACGCCCACTGCATTGGGTACAACCGTAGTTACTTTAGGCGCTACCAATGCTAATGGAACAGGAACCGCAACACTGGTAATAAATGTTGCCAATAGCGTTGCACCAGATGCGCCTGCAAACTTAACAGGGACAGTTGTTAACGCTACCAACATCAACCTTGTATGGACAGCCGCCGCTAATTCCAATAGCTATTCTGTAAAACGATCGCTTTCGCCCGGTGGGCCGTTTAGTACCATACAGTCAGGTATAATCGCTACATCGTATACAGATGCCAATCCCGTACCCGAGGTAAATAACTATTATGTAGTTACAGCTTTGGCAGGAACACAAGAGAGTGGCAATTCAAATGTTGTTTTTGCCTCTGTACCACCTGCTGCACCAGCCCAACCGGTTGTGGTTAATAAAAACAAAGAAATTGATTTAAGCTGGAACAGCGCTTTGGGCGCGGCTACCTATAATGTAAAACGCGCCACAATAAGCGGAGGCCCTTACACCACTATAGCTAATGTTTCAACTACTGCTTATGCTGATGTTAATGTAAGTAACGCAAGCCCTTATTATTATGTAGTTTCATCGGTAGGCCAAACTAAAGAGAGTACAAATTCAGTAGAAGCGTTCGGCGTCCCTGGTTCAAGCTCTTCTACCTGGAGTGCGACACCTCAAACAGATTCGCTTAAACTGGCTTCCAACTGGAACGAAAATATTTCGCCTGTAAACCCTGCCATCATTAACTTTCATTCATCAGCAGATACTACTTTGATAAACGACATTAATGGGCTTGTGGTTTCCAGGATACAGTTTAATACAGATGCCGGTGCACCTTATACAATTGCCGGAAATTCTATTCATTTAAAGAACGATCTGGTTAACACTTCATCAGTAACACATACCTTGAGTATACCGGTGGTGCTTGATACGCTTTTAAATGTTAATGCGGTTGGCAGCGGCGGACGTGTTGCTCTTACAGGGGTACTAAGCGGAAACGGCAGCCTGGTAAAAAATGGGATAGGCTTTCTTGCACTTTCGGGCGCCAACACTTATACAGGCAATACAACCTTAAACGGTAACGGACAAAGCTGGCCCCCGGTATATGGAATTGAAATGGCAGGCATAGGTACCGGAACCACTTCAGTACCTACTTCCGGTCCGTTGGGAACAGGTAAGATAATTATGAACGGAGGTGCACTAATTACAGGAACCAACGCTACTGTTTATAATGACATTGTTGCGGTAGCTGGTACAAAAAGTTACGTTTATCAAACCGGTGGTGCCATGAATCTTTATGGAAATATTACCGGCACAGGTACGATATGGCAAGATGGCAATGTTACTGCCGGTTTGCACCTTTACGGAGATAACAGCAATTTTGCAGGTACATTTGTATCGGCATTACGCAGTGGCAACTCACGCACACGTTTTGAAACGCCCCAGTCTGGAAGTGCAAAAGCGTACTGGAATCTGGATGCTAATGGCATCGACTGTATGGGAGTAACTTTTGGGACAGGTACGCTGAATTTTGGCGCGCTATCAGGAAGGGGTTATATCCGCAACGACGGCGGCGGCTCACCCTTGCTTAGTATTGGCGCATTGAATCAGAGCACAACATTCGGCGGAACTATCGCGAGCTTTTTTAACATAGAAAAAGTAGGTACAGCAAATTTGGCTTTCACCGGAAACCATACTTATGGAGGTACAACTACCATAAAAGCCGGAAAGTTTCTGTTAAATAATGACCCTGTAAGCGGCGTGTTTGGCAGCCCGGTTATTGTTAATGCCGGTTCATTTGGAGGAACGGGTAAAAGCACGGGGCCAGCAACTATCGGTACCGGTAGCGGGCCAGGTGCGATATTAGAGCCGGGTAACCTGGGAGTAGGTACGCTCATCGTGGCTGCCCTTACATTAAACTCAGACGCAACGTACAACGCAGAACTTGATTATGGAGCTGTTAAAGGCGATAAGGTTACCGTTAGTTCGGCAACGCTGGTTAACCAGCCGGCATTATCAGTAAGCGGAATAGCCGGAACATTGCCTTTGGGTACTTCTTTTACCGTTATTGATAATACCGGCAGCAGTCCGGTGTCCGGAACTTTCAATAATCTTCCGGAAATGGGCCTTGTTAACGGCGGTGCGTACAACTTCCGCATCACTTATAAAGGGGGTACGGGTAATGATGTAGTGCTGCTTGATGATCGTACTAAAGGGGTAACCATTACCAGTGTGCTAACCGATACAGTTTTAATTGGTAAGCCTTACAATTATACAATCGCGGCTATTAAATCTCCCAATGTTTTCTCGGCAAGTGGCCTTCCAGGCGGTCTAACTGTAAATACAACTACGGGTGTTATTTCGGGAGTGCCTATGCAGTCGGGTTTATTTCCGGTTGTTATTACAGCATCTAACGGCAGCACTACCGATACCGCTAAACTTGCTTTAACTGTACAAAGTAACATCGTTAGCAACTTATCGGTTATCGCTGGCGATGCTCAAACCATAGTTGCCTGGAACGCGATCGTTAAATCCAATTTCACTTACCATGTTAAGCGTTCTTTAACACCCGGTGGCCCTTATACCACCATTGCCAACACAAGCGCTTCGAGCTATATAGACGTTAATGTAAACAATGGCACAACTTATTATTATGTAGTAGCTTCGGCAGATAGTACCAGTGAAAACGCGAATTCAGCAGAGGTTAGCGCGAAACCGTTTGTAAGCCAATACAGCTATTGGCCCTTTGACGAAGGTAGCGGTACTACAACTACTGACATTTGGAATAGCCGTAAAGGAACATTAAACACCGCAGCTACCTGGGTAGCAGGTAACTTTAATACCGGTGTTCACTTTGATGGCACAGCCAATAGTTATACCACGCTTTCTGCATCTGTAGTAAGTACGTTAACCGATTTTACCATTTCTGCCTGGGTCAAACAGGATGTAGCTTCTACCTGGGGGCGCGTTTTTGACTTTGGCACAGGAACTACAAACTATATGTTTATGAGCCCCAAAGGTACAACAGGGTTTCCACGTTTTGCCATTACAACAGGCAGCGGAGAGCAGGGAATAAACGGTACTGCTGCTATACCAACCGGAGTATGGACACATATGGCCGTAACTCAATCAGGATCAGTAGCTATTCTGTATATTAATGGTATAGAGGTAGGACGTAATAGCACAATGACACTGACCCCTTCCAGCATGGGTAACACCACCCAAAACTATATCGGCAAATCACAATGGGCTGCCGACCCTATATTGAATGGAACTGTGGATGATTTCAGGATATATAGCAAAGCATTAACAGCCGCCGAAATCAATGTGCTGAAAAATGTGGCTGCGCAAACCGTTACATTTAATGCCATAGCTCAACAAACCGTTGGCAACGCGGACGTTGATCCTGCTGCTACAGCTAGTTCGGGGTTACCGGTAAACTATACCAGTAGTGATACCACTATCGCCAAGATAGTTAATGGGAAAATACATACAAAGGGAGCCGGATCGGTTACCATAACCGCGGTACAGGCCGGTAATGCCTTTTATTCAGGAACAGCTAAAAACCAAATTTTAACTGTAGTAGGGCCTCCGCCAATACCTGTTCTTACTGCCACAGTTGCAGATGGCCTGGTTCCATTAAGCTGGAGCTCCAGTACCGGAGCTACCAGTTATAACCTTAAGCGTTCAACAGTAAGCGGCGGGCCATACACTACGCTTAAATCGGTAACAACAGCCAGCTATACCGATAGCACTACAGTGAACGGAACAGCCTATTTTTATGTTGTTTCTTCAATTAATAACCTGGGCGAGAGCGCAAACTCAGCACAGGTAAAAGTGACACCGGCAATAAGTCCCAACAGTAGTTATTGGCCATTTAATGAAACCAGTGGCGCCACTGCTATTGATGTTTGGAATGGCCGTGTAGCTACACTAAACAGTGGAGCCACCTTTGTAGCAGGAAACTCTAATAATGCACTTCATCTGGATGGTACAGCCAATGGTTACGCTACATTGCCTGCCGGGGTGGTTAGCTCGCTAAGTGATTTTACCATATCTACCCGTGTGAAAATGGATGCGATCACTACCTGGATGAGGTTATTTGATTTTGGTAGCAGCACCACAAATTACATGTTCCTTTCTGTGCAAACAGCGCTTGCTTCAGGAAAGTCCACGGTTCGTTATGCGATCAAAAACGGCGGGACAGAGTTAAACGTAAGTTTCGCTTATGCCTTCCCGCTAAATACATGGGTACACCTGGCTGTTACACAATTGGGTAATACCGCTAGCTTGTACATCAACGGATCTTTGGTGGCAACTAACACATCTCTTACTATAAAGCCTTCAAATCTTGGTAACACAACTTTAAATTATCTGGGAAAATCACAATTTAGTGCTGATCCTATGTTGAAGGGTTCGATAGACGATTTTAGAATTATCAACAGAGCTTTATCAGCGGCGGAAATTGCCAAATTGCAGAATGCGGCCAATCAAACTATTACCTTTAATGCCATTCCTCAAAAACATGTTGGTGATGCTAACTTTGATCCATTGGCAGCCGCATCCTCTGGCCTTAGTGTAAGTTATATCAGTTCTGACACAACAATTGCAGCGATCACTGGTGGAAAAGTTCGTATTAAAGCTGTTGGAACAGTAATTATTACTGCATCACAAACTGGCAGCACCAGTTATAATGCCGCGCTCCCGGTGTCTCAAACATTAACAATAGTAAAAGGAGATCAGACTATAGCTTTTGCAAATCCTGGTACCAAACATGTTGGCGACACTGATTTTGATCTCTCGGCAACAGCATCTTCAGGCTTAAGCGTGAGTTATATCAATTCAGATACGACCGTAGCATCTATTGTTAATGGAAAGGTTCATATTAAAGCAGCGGGTACATCCACAATTACCGCTTCACAGGCAGGAAACGGTAACTATAATGCTGCGACATCTGTCTCCCAGTTATTAACCGTTATAAAAAACAGCCAAACCATCACGTTCAATCCAATAGCTCAACAACATGTTGGTGATCCGGATTTTGATCCGATGGCAACCGCGTCTTCCGGTTTAACCGTGAGTTATAGCAGCTCGGATACTACTATAGCAAGTATTGTTAATGGGAAAGTGCATATCAAAGCGGCTGGTACATCGGTTATTACCGCTTCGCAAACTGGCGATAATAAATATGCCAGTGCAACTCCGCTTAACCAAACACTGACTTTGATTAAGAATGATCAAAGCATCACATTCAATCCAATAGCTCCACAACATGTTGGTGATCCGGATTTTGATCCGAAGGCAACCGCGTCTTCCGGTTTAACCGTGAGTTATAGCAGCTCGGATACTACTATAGCAAGTATAGTTAATGGGAAAGTGCATATCAAAGCGGCTGGTACATCGGTTATTACCGCTTCGCAAACTGGCGATAATAAATATGCCAGCGCAACTTCGCTTAACCAAACGCTGACTGTTACAAAAACCAGCCAAAGCATCACATTCAATCCAATAGCTCCACAACATGTTGGTGATCCGGATTTTGATCCGACGGCAACGGCGTCTTCCGGTTTAACCGTGAGTTATAGCAGCTCGGATACAACCGTAGCAACAATCGTTAATGGTAAAGTACATATTGTTGCGGCCGGTACAAGCACCATTTCGGCTGCTCAAGCTGGAAATAATGTATTTAATGCCGCTACAGCTGTAAATCAGGTATTAACCGTGATCAAACTTGATCAAACCATCACCTTTAACGCTTTCCCGGCCAAAAGTGTGAATGATACTGATTTTGTAAGCGGTGCCACTGTGACTTCGGGATTACCTCTATCTTATGTTAGTTCAG
>NZ_JBDSCA010000033.1:0-21547 GCF_039921305.1 Mucilaginibacter sp. | reverse complement strand
TTAGCATGTTCAAGGTTATATACAGTTTCATAAGCGTAACCAGTAAAGCAACAAAACACATACACATCACGGACTTCCGCCAAACGTTCTACAGTAATTTCTTTTTCATACATTCCAACTAACTCGTGCATTTCAAGCGTTTCCCTATCAGGGTCTTTGTAGGAACACTTAAATCCTGATATAGTGTTATGCTTTATCCAGCCTTCATCTATAGCACGATCAATGATCTGCTTTAAAGTTTTAACATATTTCATAGCAGTATTATCTCCAACATTTTCCATAGTTAGGTAATGAAAGAAATTTACGGCAAAGGCCATTTCAATATCTTCCAAAGCTATATCGCCCAGTTTTAATTTTTTCCTTAAATAGACCTGTACTTTATCTTTTAACCGCTCATAACGCGCTAAAGTGCCCTTGCTGCCTTTGCCCTTGTCAACCCTTTCTGCAAATTCATCGTTATGCAGTTTGAAAGCCTGCATAAGTGTTTTTTGTAATATTTGCTTTGGCATGTAGGCTTCTTTTATCATTGCGGCCTTTATCCTTTTATTTACACCGGCCAATTGGTTATAGTGGCGTTCAAGGTCAGCTTTAGTTTTAGTGATATAGCTATTGATCATTTTGCCATCGGGGCATCCACTAAGTGCCGATCCCGTTTCCTCATCCCAAAATTCAGGATGAATTTTCTTCCCTGATGAAAAATTATCCCTATCCCCTTTTAACGTAATGCGGACGTAGATAGGGACTAATCCTTCTTTAGTTGCCTTTTCTCTTTTTAGCCAAAATAAAATAGACAGATCTTCATTTACTTTCATGTGTTTTTAGTTTTAATGTGAAACCATGTTTTTTAAACTGAAAATCAAACTGATACAAGTGTACAGCGCAATTCGGTACTCCTAAATTCGGTAAAAGCAATGGGGTACCGAATAGAGTACCGATTACTTTGAATTAGATTGAACTAACTTGTACTGAAATTTTTGAGAAAAGTGACCGGACTGATTTGAGAAAAGTGCGTTTCGAGTGTAAAAACGCCTTAAAACAAAAAAAGAGCCCCTTTTTCAAGGGACTCTTACTTCAAAAACCGGCTGCGAACTCTGGTATTCTGTTCGCCTCTGTGATCCCGCTGGGATTCGAACCCAGGACCCCAACATTAAAAGTGTTATGCTCTACCAGCTGAGCTACGGAATCAATTACCGTTTCTGTTTTTGGTGGTGCAAATATAGAGTTATTCGTTATACACTGCAAGCTATTTTTAAACAAATTTTACATTGGATATTAAACCGCTCACAAACAGTAATTTGAATTTGCACAGTACGATAAAAAATTGTAATTATTTTGATTTTTGTAATCTATAGAAGCCTAAAGTTCGTAATTGGGATATTAGAACGTTAAAAGGCGTCATGATAAGTACGCTTAAAATACTGTTCAGCATTATGCTGGTATGGATATGTTACAATATAAATAACTACCACCATACAAAGTAATCTGTTTAAAGAGTGATATTTTTTAGGCCCCATGCCTTGGACGCGCAACCCTTTGGGATTTTTACATCAACGCTCTAATTATTTACCTGTGGCTTTGTTATAAAGAGAAAGGCGTTTTTAGCAAGATACTATGGCTAATACTGATGTTTGCTTTGGGCAAAATTGCCAGTTGCGCTTAAGTGCTTTCCACATGTGACAAATTCAAGGCTTATCAAAAACAACCAATGTGTTATTTCCTGCTTCAAAAAGTAAGATTGGTATTATTTTGCCAGCCCTTGTTTAGGTTTAATAACAAGCCCTTTACCGGCCTGTAATAATTCTTGAGTGATGGAACGGGTATAGGTTTTGATCTCTTCCTGAAAATCAGCTACAGACGCCCCCGCACGAATTTCTTCGAGGCGTTTTTCCCAATTACCCGTTAGCTCGGCTTGCGCTATTTGTTGGTGTTTTACTACATGGTATACCGCCAGGCCGGTTTCTGTTGGTACGAGGTTCTTTTTTTCGCGTGCTATGTAATCTCGTTTCAGTAAGGTTTCTATCATGGCCGCGCGGGTGGCTGGTGTGCCCAGCCCACTGTCTTTCATGGCGTAACGCAGTTCTTCGTCGTCAATTTCTTTACCGGCGGTTTCCAGGGCCTTTAATAAACTCGCCTCGTTGTATAGTGGTTTAGGTTTGGTTTGTTTTTCAAGTAGGGTTTTATCGGTTACGGGCAGGTTTTCTCCGGCTGTAACTTTGGGTAGTGTGGTGTTCTCTTCGTCTTTTTTTTCTTCGTCGGTGTCGTTAAATACGGCGCGCCATCCGGCGGTGTGTATCACGGTTCCGCTGGCGGTAAATAGCGTGCCCGATTGTACGGTGATCTTGGTTATTTCTTTAATACAATCCTGGTTAAAGGCCTCTAACATCCTGCCCACTACCATATCATAAATGGCTTGTTTATCGGGCATTAATTGGTGAGCCTGTTCTCCGGTAGGCAGTATAGCGTGGTGGTCTGTTACCTTCTTCGCGTTCACGCTGCGCTTGTTTAGCTTGGCTGTAGATAGCGCTGTGGCCTGTTTACCAAAATCCGGATGGTTTGTAAATTTATTGATCAGGTCCGGTACTCCGGCATATACATCATCGCCAATGTAGCGGCTGCCGGTACGTGGGTAGGTTACCAGTTTGCTTTCGTATAAGCCCTGCAAAAGGGTTAAGGTTTGCTCGGCGGTAAAACCCTTGCGCTTGTTGGCCTCCTGTTGTAAACTGCTTAGGTCATGCAATAATGGTGGTGGTTCTTTGCGGGGTTTGGCCTCTACGTTTAAAATATGTCCGCCCGTGGGGAAGCCGGATGCTACATCCTCAATTTGCTCCAAAACGACTTGAGCTTCTTCGCGGGTTTTAAAGTTTTTGGTGGAGATGGCTTTGAATACCTGTCCATCTTTATCAGGTTGTATGCTAACCTGGTAATATATTTCGGGCACAAAATTGCGGTTCTCTAAATACCGGGCGCATATCATGGCCAAAGTTGGCGTTTGTACGCGACCTAAAGAAAGAACGGCCCTTGTTCCGGAGGATAAGCTTAATGCCTGCGTGGCGTTCATGCCAACTAACCAATCGGATTGTGAGCGGCAATGGGCAGAGTTAAACAAGGTATCATAATCAGTACCCGGTTTTAAATTACGGAAACCTTCTTTAATGGCTTCATCAGTTTGCGATGAGATCCAAAGTCTTTTGAAAGGTTTTTTGCATTTGAGATAGTAGTAGATATAGCGGAAGATGAGTTCACCTTCGCGCCCGGCATCCGTGGCAACGATGATCTCGGTGGCTTCATCGAAGAGTTTTTGGATGACGTCCAGTTGTTTCCGTGTTCCCGGATCTTCAATCATTCCGCTCTTAGATTTTATTTTACGGACGGAGAGTTTAAACTTGGCCGGTAACATGGGCAGGTTTTGTACATTCCAGCCGTAATAACCATATTCTTGCGGGGCGGCCAGTTGCAATAGGTGCCCAAAGGCCCAGGTGAAAGTATAACCCTTGCCTTCCATATAACCATCTTTTTTGGTAGTGGCGCCAAATACTTTGGCAATTTCGCGGGCAACGGATGGCTTTTCGGCTATGATAACTTTCATGTTCGGCCGAAAGTAGTTAAAGGCAAGCCATGCTGCAACAGATGTGGAAAAATGGAAGCCGGTATATACTCTGTGTAACATTTCTGCTTAGGTAATATCCATGTCCAGATTGTTTACATATTTGTACCTCAATTTTACGGCATGAAGCAATTTTACATTTTAATAATACTACTCATAGCTTTCGCCGGTGTACATGCACAGAGTGGTAAAGGTAAAATCACCGGTAAGGTTACCGATGCGATAACTAAGGCGCCGGTTGAATATGCCACCATAGTCATCTATTTGCAGGGCGGTAAAAGCCCGGTGAACGGTACAACCACAGACTTAAAAGGAAATTTCGCGGTAAGCGGATTGCCTTTTGGCGAATACCAGTTGGTGATAGATTTTATTGGTTACAAGCATACCACGGTAGAGCATGTGATCATCAGCGAGTTAAAAGGTACAGTAGTTCTGAATAAAATCCAACTCACATCATCGCAAAAGCAATTAAAGGATGTAAATATTACAGCGCAAAAAAGCACAGTTGAAAATAAGATAGATAAGCTGGTTTTTAATGTGGGGAACGATCTGGTAGCCCAAAGCGGCGTGGCCACCGATATACTTAAAAAAGTGCCGATGGTAAGTGTGGATATTGATGGCAATGTGGAGTTGCTGGGTAACCCCGGCGTTAAGTTTTTAATTAATGGCAAACCATCGAGCATGTTTGGGGCCAGTTTGGCCGATGCGCTGCAATCCATCCCGTCGAGCCAGATCAAAAGTGTGGAGGTGATTACCAGCCCCGGCGCTAAATCCGACGCATCGGGATCAGCGGGTATCATCAACATCATCTTAAAAGATAATAATGTGAAGGGTTACAACGGCAGTATTAACCTAAGCGGGGGTACACGTTTGCAAAATGCATCGGTAAATCTGAATGTACGTACCACTAATTTTGGTGTGAACGCCTTTTTTAGCGGTAACGAAACTTTGCGGTCAAAAACTTTAGGCAGCCGTAACCGGAATAACATTTCGGGCGATACTGCCATGCAGAATCAGTTTCAAAATGCCACTGGATACACCACAAGGCAAGGTTACCAATCTGGCCTTCGTATGGATTGGGACATCACTAAAACCGATAACCTTTCGGCATCCTTTAGCTACCATCATTTTAGCAACGATAAAGAAACGGTAACTAACCAGGAAGATCAGTCTTTTCAAAACGGCATCACCGGGTCCGATTTGTTTTCCGTGCGCAATTCCAACACTACCTTTGGCGAAAATGCTTTTGATTTTAGTGTTGATTACAAAAAAACGTTTAAAACAAAGGGGCAGGAACTCGATATATCATACAACTCCAGCTTTAACCGTAACACAGGTAACTTTTATCAAAAGCAGGATTATTTAAATTCGTCCGCATCGTCATTCGGCTCAATTGGTGATAACCCCGGTCATGATCACGACAATGAAGTAACCATTGATTACGCGCAACCCATAGCAGGTGAAGTATGGCTGGAAACCGGGGCTAAAGCGCAAATCCAAAACATCACTACGGCATCAAGTGTAAATACATATAACCCAGCGCTTAACAGCTTTGTGTTTGATCCCCTGCAATCAAACGGGTTTGACTACGGGCGGCATTTGTACGCTTATTATGTATCTGTCACTTTCCCCCTGTTCAAATTTTTTGATGTGAAAGCTGGTTTAAGAGACGAGTACACAATAACCACTATAGCTAATGCCAATGTGCCTGATTATAACTTATTGTCGCCGTCGTTGGTGTTTTCGCACAAATTGGACAAAACACAAAGTATTAAAATTAGTTACAGCAAGCGTATTGAACGGCCTGATTTTGAAGATCTGAACCCTTTTGTGAACTTTAGTGATCCTTACAATATATCGTATGGTAACCCATTATTGTTACCAGAGATAGGTAACAATGTAGAGCTGGGCTACAATCACTCGGCAGATAATGGTGTTAACTTTAATGTTACAGCTATTTACCGGCATAATGGTAATGATGTGAAGCAATATACTTTTATACAAGACTCGGTACTGGAGGCGGGTGGCCGGTATTACAAAAACGTTTACAGCCAAACAAGGGCCAATGTTGGATCGGAAGTTACCTGGGGTTTAAATTTATCAGGCTCTATACCTATAACATCTAAATTTATTGTAAGGCCAAATATATTTGTTTCGCAACGCAGAATTACCGTGGTTTTACCGGGTGTGTCGCCCTTTGTAATGGGATACGAATGCCGGCTTAACTTAAACGCGGCTTACGAGTTTAAAAATGATTACGCTGCCGAAGCCTTTGTGAATTACAATACACCAAGAACGCAATTACAGGGCAAAAACTCGTCGTTTGTAGCTTACAGCTTCGCTTTTAGGAAACAGTTTTGGAACAAGAAAGCCAGCATTGGCTTAACCGCGAATGTTCCGTTTAACGAGTATGTGAATCAAACATCAACAGTTACACAGGCGGCACCTAAGTATAGCTATCAGTATTCCATCAGGCAGGTGCCGTTCCGTTCGTTCGGTATCACACTGGGGTATAGGTTTGGTAAACTTGAGTTTAAGAAAGATAAAGAAAAGGATAACCTGCAACAACCTTCATTACCAGATCAGAATTAAGTATCACAATACCCAAATTGTGTATTACAGAGTTTGGCCTTAAAGTGATCTGTAAGTACATGCCTCCAATTTGCAGATGAGTTGCCATGCGATGTATAAAGGTATCATACCAAATACACCAAAAGAACAATCTATTAATTGCCAGAATATTGGGATACCGCGGATACTCCCGGCTATAAAAGCCAGTGGGAAGATGGCTATGCAGGCTATCATACCAAACTCAATTATCCATTTGTTTTTAAGCGGATGGCGCAGCGGGCCTATGAATAGTATGGCGAGCATAATATGTGCAAAAGCCAGCCAATCGGTACCATAGCTTAGCCATGGGTAATTTTGGTTGGTGTTTTTTACAGCGTTATAAATGGTATGCAGCCATGCGCTCATTTGGCCGGAATTGTTGTTGTTATGATGAATAAATACTTCCAGTTCGGTTTGGATAGGGAAGGCGGTTATCCCGCTAAGGGCTAAACCTATAATGATAATAAACATACATATTTTGATGCGGAGGAGAGTTTTTTGAATATCAGAAGTATTCATTATAAATAAATTAAAAGTACTTTGTATTGCAAAGTAAATGATTATATATGAACAATCAAAGTATGTTTTTGTAATTGTCGATTTTTGATATATCATCCTGCATCAGGATATATAATTTATTTATCTGTTATATAATTGGTTGTAAGTTTTTACGTTATGAAATACACCTTGTAATTATTAAACTTGTAAAAAACCCGAATGGTAAAAAAACATACTTTTAAAACGCTGCTTTTGGCGATGCTGGTTATAACTGTAGTGGTTACATCCTGCAAAAAAGATGATAATAGCGGTAGTAGCCCCGCGCCAGTGGTCACACCTATTGCTACACTTGGCTTGTACCAATATTCTCAGGATATTTATAAAAGGCTTTTTATACCGATACAGATAGCTTCGGCCTCGACAAGTACTTATTTTGGTGTGTTTGATACAGGATCAACCGGGTTAACGCTCGATGCGGAGGGTTTGATACCTGCATCAATGATAACCACAAGTGGTATCACTATTATAGGTGATTCGGTTAATGTAAATGGGATCACTATCATGAACAAGCCATCTATAATGGCTTACGGCGATGCCATTAGTTCTACCAAAGAATACGGTTATCTGGCCTATGCTACTTTTACTTTAGGTACAGCCGGCGTTAAACTGAATACAAAACGTATCCCGTTTTTTTTATACTACAAAATTGTTGATGGCACAGGCAAAAAACTGGACGCTCATAGCAGTGATGTATTTGGTGTAGGGCCCGGTTTTAGTTATGCCAGCAATTTGATATCCAGTCCGTTAAGTTATTTTGATATACCCACGGGTGGTACAAACGGGTTTAAACTGGCGCAACTATCAGCGGCTAATTTTACTACAACCGGTAATTATGTAGCCGGTTTGTTAACAATAGGGCTTATCCCAGCCGACTTTACTGCAACATCGGGCTTTATTATGCACCCGCTAACTTATTCAACATCGGGTGGTTACTCGGCCAATATCCCTGCAACCATAACCTATGGTAGCAAAACTATCGATGGGCAAATATTATTTGATACCGGTACACCAGCTATTACGGTTATTGAAGATAAAACAGCTACCGCAATTGGAAACTTGCCGGCAAGTACTGCCGTTAGTATCACTACCAATAGGGGTTTTAAATATTCGTACACAACGGCAAGCACAACTAACCTTACGCAGATACAAAACCCTAATAATACCAATGATTACCGTACTATATTTAGTTTGAGCTTTTTTGTGGATAATGAGTATTTAACTGATTATGGTAATCATCAGATAGGGCTGAAGAATAATTAATAGCCCCAAACTACTAAAGGGCGAGTTGGAATGTTTAAGTAGAAAAATAGCTCTACTCTCTGCAAAGCCTTTCTATAATCTCATTATACTGTGGATAGGCATTAAGCATATCCTGTTTCTTAGCCATTTCAAATTCGTTAAAATCAAATGCAGGGGCTACGGCGCAGCTTACTAAGGTGAAACCTTTTTGAGATGGTATGTGAGCCGCGAACCATTGCCCGGCTGGAATTATAACCGATAAGTTGCCTGTAGGCTGATCAGATAATTGATGTACTATATATGTTCCGGATTTATCGATAGCGTGGATGTGTAAAGGGGAGCCTTTATGAAAATACCAGATCTCGTCCGATTCGATACGGTGGAACCCGGAGTAGTCAGTTTCTTCTAACAAGTAATATATGGAGGTACAAGCTTGTTTTTCCGCTGAATCAGATGTCCGGGTCAGCTGGATCTGCGAGCGGAAAGTTTCTTTGTAATAGCCGCCTTCGGGGTGCGGTTGCAGGTTCAAGGTTGTTATCCAGTAATGGGCGGTATTTGTTTCCATTAGGCTAAAGTACAAATACCAGTCTCAAACTTACATCAAACACTATCCGTTCTTTTTAGTGGTCGCAAAAATAACAACACCTGCTACCACTAATATACCGCCAGCATATGGTGGCCAGTTTACTGATTTTTGGCGATCGGCAGATACCTGGATAGGGCCGGCATCTATTATCTTTTCTTTTTTGGTGTAGGTAAAGCCTGTCCAGATCAGCATTACGGCACCTAACACTACGAGCGATATGGCAAATATTTTCATTGTTGGTTTGTTTATAATGTAAAGCATTGTACGCTTAATTTGTTTGGTTGATGGTATTATTTGTAGCTCAATGTTATAAGCCATAGTAAATACAAACTATTAAGTAATGTTGGAACCTAAATTTTTGATAGTTTTGTTCAAAAGGTAAAAAAGCTGTTATAAAACGCAACTTTATTGTGCTTTTGGCGTTATATAATGTATATTGAGGCAATAATTTAATAGATGAGCATAGTAGCTGACCCGCACGATATTAAGAAGGATAAAATTTTAGAATCGGCCTATAACCGCTTTTTGCATTATGGGTACTCTAAAACAACAATGAACGAGATTGCCGGCGATGTTTCGATGTCTAAAGCTTTGTTGTATTATTACTTTCCGGATAAGAGCCAGCTTTATATAGCAGTAATGCGTAAGCTCAGTACCGACTATTTGAAAAAGCTTCAGGCCGGTGTTTTTAGCAATTTGGAGGAAGCCTTCATTTTCCAGATCAATACCCAACACGATTTTATTGTTACTAACTATAATTTCTTCGATTTTTTTAGACTCAATGAGCAAAACCTGCCCGATGATATTTGGCAAATAATAGGCGAGATACACCAGGCCGAGATTGAGTTACTAAAAGCCGCTATTATTAAGGAAGCTGATGCCGGAATAATCCGCCCGGTTGAAAATCCGGATGCTATTGCCGATCTGCTTTTGGATGCTTTGCACGGGGTTAGGGTGCGTTCGGCATCGCAAAAAAAGGTGTTCTTTCCCGGTAAAGATCAGTTAGAAGAAATTCACGAAAAGCGCCTGCTACTGGTGAATATCTTTGTTCGCGGGTTAATGAATTGATTTTTAATGACGTTTGCGTTAGTATTGTATAATTGCTCTTGCTAATTATCTTAAAAATTACTAATATTGACTTAAACTTAAAACAAAGCCATTTATTTTAGGTTTAACGATTTATAGTTATCTACACAAAGGGCGGCTATTAAAAATTTACCATCATGAGAATTTCAACAGACACTTTAAAGAGGTTTCATTTGATACCTAAAATGAAGTTATCAAAAACCCTGTATAAGCTGGCCAATAACTACTTTATTGAAACCGAGGTTGTAGAAGACAAAACACATTACGAAATGTATTGGGAAAACTGGGGGCGTAAAGTAAAATTCAGCACGGGCACCATGTCATCCGAAGATGATTTTATTTACCATGTTGAATACGCGTCATCGTTATAAGCCATAACCGGAATATAGGCCACATCAAATTCGAAAGCCGCTCATTGAGTGGCTTTTTGCGTTATACGCTTTTTTAGCTGGTGGTTATGTTGATGGTTCCCGTCAGTATTTTGTGAATGGGGCAAGCATTAGCTATAGCCAGCAAGCGTTGATGCTCATCTGGTGTTATATCTCCTTTAAACTTAATGGTCCGGTTAATATGCGTGCCCGTATCAGTTTTAGTAATATCAAGGCTCACCAATATCTCATCAACATTCCAGGCCTTGCGTTCAATATACATGCGTAATGTAATTGATGTGCAGCTACCGAGGCTCGCCAATAATAAACTGTAGGGGTTCATGCCGGTATCAGTGCCGGTTTGTTCTTTGGGTTCATCGGCAATTAGGGTGTGTCCGTTAGATCGGATGATAGTTTGATAGTGTGCCGCAGTCAGGTTTTGCGCTTCGGCGGTAACAATAGGTTGTTGTATAATTGCCATGTATAAAGTTATGTGTTGTTGCTGATAACACCAACACCACTACCTTGTTTACCGTTGAACTTATCTTTAATAAGCTTAAAATAAAAGTATGGCAGCATCAGTTTGTTTTGCTTAATAAGATGCGATTTTACTGCATTATGCAAGTTATAACCAACATTGCTGATGGCTGTTTTGTTGTTTCCATCCGAGTGGAATGTGCCAAGCACATCATTTATTTTAATGAGATTAAACTTTTGATACGCTTTAAGTAAAAAGTAAATATCCATCGAATAATGATCATCTACCGGAAAAAGTCCGATTTGTAATTGTACGCGGCGCTTATAAAAATAGCTTACAGGGTTAGGGGGATGTAATCCATTCCAGTACGTCAGCAGATCGGCATATTGGATACTGGGTGTTCTTACCGAGTTACCTTTAAGATCAATAGTTATCAGGTTTCCTACCACCATATCCGCATCCGGCTGTTCTTGAAAGCTTTTGATGATACTATGAAATGCTCCCGGGCTAAACTCATCATCGGCATTCAGATAAACAATAATATCGCCCGTACTTATATGGAAAGCCTTATTCATAGCATCAGATTGACCACTATCAGGTTCTGATATCCAGATGATGTGATCGTGCTGCTTTAATATAGTGATGGTATCATCTGTAGAACCTCCATCAACAATGATATGCTCAAAGTTTAAATAATGCTGGTTAATTACGCTTTGTATAGCCCTGTTAATGTATTTTCCAGAGTTATAAGATGGGGTAAGCACGCTTATTTTCATCATTACCTATCCCAACATTAAAACAACGTTACAGCGTTTCTTTTAGCCAATCGTAAAACTCACGTTGCCATACCATAGCATTCTGTGGTTTAAGTACCCAGTGGTTCTCATCCGGAAGGAAAAGAAATTTGGATTTGATACCTTTTAACTGCGCCGCCTGGAAAGCCTGCAAACCTTGTTCGTTGGGTACACGGTAGTCTTTACCACCTTGTACCACCATAATAGGGGTATTCCACTTATCAACAAAATTGCTTGGGTTAAATTTAGCGTATGAGCGTTGCGCTTTGATGTTGGTTTTATCCCAATAGTTACCGCCAATATCTTTGTTGGCAAACCATAGTTCTTCGGTAGTACCGTACCAGCTCTTCAGGTCGAATAAGCCATCGTGAGCGATGAAGGTTTTAAAACGCCCGTTATGTACACCGGCAAGCATGTATACCGAGTAGCCACCGTAGCTCGCGCCAACGCAACCTAATCGCTCCTTATCAACAAAAGCTTCGGTTGATATATCGTCAATAGCGCTCAGATAATCCTGGATAGCTTGCCCGCCCCAATCACCGCTTATTTGTTTGTTCCATTCAACACCATGGCCGGGCATACCCCTGCGGTTTGGTGCTATAATGATGTAACCGTTAGCTGCCATCAATTGAAAATTCCAACGGAAAGAGTAACCTTGCGATAAGGCAGATTGCGGCCCGCCCTGGCAAAATAATAGCGTAGGATATTTCTTCGCAGGATCAAAATCGGGAGGGTAGATAACCCAGCTCAACATATCCTTGCCATCGCTGGTTTTGGTATGGCGCTCATCAACTTTGCCCATCGCAATGCGGTTGTAAAACTTATCGTTAATTTCGCTCAGTTTTTGCATACTACCCGATGTAAGGTCAACACTGTAAACCTCGGCAGCATGGTTCATATCGGTACGGGTAACAATCAGTTTATTGCCCGATTGACCAATAATGTTAGTCACATCCCATTGACCTTTGGTGATCTGTACGATTGATTTTGCCGAAGCGTCCGGACTTTTAGTATCAACGCTAAATAGCTGTTCGGTACCATTGTGTACAGCCAGGAAAAATATCTTCGAATCATCCTTACTAAAAGTAAAGGCGTTTATGCTTTCATCCCAGGCGGCGGTTAGGTTAACTCTGGGGCTACCAGGTTTTAATTCGCGGATGATGATGTCGTTTTTATCGGCCTCGTAACCATCCTCTTTCATACTTAGCCAGGCTATTTGATTGCCTTTGTTGTTGTATGCGGGTTGCGTATCATAACCGTTCATACCTTGTGTTATGTTGCGGGTATCGCCGGTTTCAATGTTGTATTGGTAAAGCTCAGTATTGGTGCTCAGGGCATAATCTTTACCGCTTTTCTTTTTGCAAACATAAATAACCGATTTGCTGTCCTGGCTAAATATCAGATCTTCCAATCCACCTGATGGCTTTTGAGGTACATCAAAAGCTTCCCCATGCATAATATCCTTTTCGTTGGTTATTTTACCATTATCATAGTCTGCTAAAAAAATGTGCGAGAACTTGCCGCCCGACCAGGTATCCCAATGGCGAAAATTCAAATCGGTAATTACATAAGCGTTGGCTTTCGGTAAGTCAGGGTAGCGGTCTTTAGCCAATATCTTTTGCACCTGTACATCGCGGGTGTACATTATTTTTTTGCTATCCGGCGATATGCGGATGTTATCAAAGTCGTCTTGCTGGTTAGTAGTCAGCATGGCCAGGTTGCTGCCATCGCTGTTCATTTGCCATATGCGGCCATCGTACCAATAAGTTACACGGCCCGTTGCGGCATCAATTTTTAATATGGCCTTGCTGCCCGGTTCGTTGGTTAATTGTTGTGGTGTACCACCATTAACAGGTACGCTAAATAAATTTGGCTCGCCTTTGTTATTGGTCATGTTATAGTTGGTAACGCTGTAAATAACAGTTTTACCATCGGGAGTTAATATGCCCGAGCCATACCGGCCCAGTTTCCAAAGCATTTCGGGAGTCATTTTTTGCATAGGTTGTGCAGATGCTGTAATCGCGCCAAGCGCTAAAACTAACAGACTAAATATTAAGGTTTTTTTCATGATGATTGTTATCCGAAAAATAAGTAAGCAACAAATATAGCGGCAATTACGCCCACCAGATCGGCAATTAGCGAAGCAGGTATAACATATCTGGTGTTTTTTACACCAACCGAACCAAAGTATAATGCCACAATGTAAAAAATAGAATCGGCAGAACCATATAATACGCTTGATAGATGCCCCACAAAGCTATCTGCTCCAAATACTTTCATGTTATCAAGCATCATGGCGCGGGCTCCGGATGCGCTAAGCGGCCGCATAATGGCTATGGGTAATACATCGGTAAAACGGGTGTCCATATTAAAATGTCCAAATATCCATTTAAAGCCCTCGCCAATATAGCTTAAAGCGCCCGATGTGCGGAATACGCTGATCGCTACAAGCATGGCAACAAGGTAAGGGATGATTTTTACCGAGGTTTCAAATCCACCAATAGCGCCTTCAATGAAGGATTCGAATACGTTCACTTTTTTAAACAGTCCACCTAAAATAAATATCAAAGGTATAATGAATAACATCAGGTTACTTGCCACTTTCGAAAAAGTGCTGATCTGCTCTTTAGTTAAACAAACGGTTAAATATAATACCAGTAGTGCAATAAACGCCGTTAAGCCGGTTAACCAGCTAATAACCACCCTGTCAAACAGGTTAATCTTTTGCTTGATGGCAACCACAAGCAAGCCAACTATACTGGCTACATAAGTAGCTATAATGCAGGGTATAAAAATATCTGTAGGGTCTTTAGATAGCATAATGGCCCGTTGCGCTATAATGCTTATAGGCAAAATGGTTAGGCCCGAAGCATGCAAAACGGCAAACATGATCTGAGCGTTCGTCGCGGTATCTTTATCAGTGTTTAGCTCTTGCAAACTGGCCATAGCCTTTAAACCGAGCGGGGTAGCTGCATTATCCAAACCTAAAAGATTGGCCGAAAAGTTCATCATCATGTGGCCGGTAGCCGGATGATTTTTTGGAACCTCTGGAAACAAACGCTGAAAAAACGGGCCAACTATACGCGAAAGGAGATTAATGGCGCCGGCTTTTTCACCTATCTTCATAATACCAAGCCAAAATGCCATAGTACCTGCCAGCGGTAAAGCAATATCCATTACGGATGATTTACTGGAATCAAAAATACCATCAACCAGCATTTTAAAGGCTTCGGTATCACCTAAAAACACCAGCTTGCAAAAAGCGATAATGAAGGCGATGACAAAAAAAGAGATCCAGATGTAATTTAAGGCCATGCCTGCTTAATAGTTAATTGTTTGCAGAAACAAGTATACGTTTTTTGAATGAAAAGGGGAAGCAACAAGCAACATTGGGTAAAGAAGGCTAAATATGGGTGCTAAAGATGGGGTAACATTAAAGAACTAATATTACATTCGCATATTGTTATAACCATTAAACATGATCAGATCAGAAGTAATTATAGGTGTTAAAAATGTACCCCAAAGCAGGGAATGGTATAAAAGCTTGCTGGGTTGTAAGGCTACCCACGGCGGCGAAACGTTTGAGATACTGACTGATAAAGATGATAACACCACCATTTTATGCCTGCATAAATGGGGCGTTCATGAGCATTCAACATTGATCAGTCCGGATGTGAAAAAGGGTAACGGCTTGATATTGTATTTCAGGGTTGATGATTTAATGCAGATCTGGGACAACGCACGTAACCTTTACGCCGTAATTGAAGAAGTGCCGCATCTAAACCCCAATTCGGGCAGACAAGAGTTTTCGTTACGTGACCTGGATGGTTACTATGTTGAGATTGCTCAGGAGGCTAAACAAGATGGAAAAAAGTGATAGCAATTATCTAAAAAGCAGCATCAAACTGTTTCAATACTACAAAAGCTTAGGCGATACCGTTATTGATCGTTTGGATGAACAAGGCCTACATTGGCAATATAACCAGGAGTCAAACAGCGTGGCTATCATCATTCAGCATATATCGGGAAACTCCCTATCCCGCTGGTCCGATTTTCTAAAGTCAGACGGAGAAAAGGAATCGCGCGACCGGGATGCCGAATTTGAAGAAACCACAATGACCAAACCGGAACTAACAACCCTTTGGAATAAAGGCTGGCAATGTCTGTTTGAAGCCCTTAATCCCTTATCGGAAGATGATCTTACTAAAAGGGTATACATCCGTAACGAAGGGCACACGGTATTAGAAGCCATTAACCGTCAACTGGCACACCTGCCATATCACGTTGGCCAAATGGTGTTCTTAGGCAGAATGATCACATCGGAAAACTGGACTTCGCTCACCATCCCAAAAGGAGAATCAAAGTCATTCAACAAGGATAAGTTCTCGACAGATAAAAAGGATCAGTTTTTTACCGATGGGATAAAGTAAGAATATATTCAATCCTTCAGTAATTCTATCCCTGTCTGCCGACAGGCAGGCTTCAATCATTAGTTAAAGGGGGGATAAAGTAAGATTTATTTAAACTTCAAAAAACTCAATCCCTGTTTGCCACAGGCAGGCTTTAACCATTATAAGAGGGGGGGATATAGTAAGAATATTTTAAGTGTTTTATATTCTCTATCTTAAGCATTGCGCTTCGATACAAGATACGAAAAATTATCGTATGTTCAAAAGCCATTAATTTAAATTCAATAGTTTTTATTCGTTTATTCTCAAATAAAATACTTACTTTTAACGTTAGTAGTTAATCGGTTTTTATATGATCATTTCTTTCGGTTCGAAAGACACAGAAAAAATATGGGATGGATTTAGAGTAGCTAAATTACCGATGGATGTACAAACCATTGGACGAAGAAAAATGAGGATGCTCAATAACTCACAAAACATAAATGATTTGATGGTTCCGCCATCTAACAAACTGGAAAAACTAAAAGGTAATTTAAAAGATTATTACAGTATCAGAATAAACAGCCAGTTGCGCATCATTTTTAAATGGGCAAACGGCAATGCAAGCGATGTTGAAATTATAGATTATCATTAACATGGAAAAGTTACCCAACATACACCCCGGAGAAATTTTAACAGAGGAATTTTTAATTCCCCTAAATATAACGGCTTATAGGTTAGCTAAAGAAGCCAAAATACCACAAACCCGCATATCCGAAATAATAAAGGGCAACCGCCGTATTACTGCTGATACAGCTTTAAGATTTAGCCATTATTTTGGTAACTCAGCCAAGTTTTGGTTGGGTTTGCAAGATGATTACGATATTGAGCATGAACTCACCGCAAACCAGCACGAGTTTGATAGTATTAAGCAATTGAGTGTGGCTTAGTTGCTACTTTATCTTTTCGAAATACTGCCCGGTAAATTTGTAAGCGATATACTTTTTAGTTGGCTTTCCTTTTTCCGAGATCAGAGGAATTTTGATGGTTTGTTGTACGTTATCAAACTTAACATCGGGATACGCGTCACGGGAATCCATATAGCTTGCATCATATCCATAATCTATTGCACTGTGCAGCCCGGTTTGTGTTTTTATGATTTTTACATTATTATTTAATACCCCATTTTCTATTGCGAAAACTTGAATACCACCACCTAAATCACGGGTAGAGCCAATAACAATAAAAGTAGCTAAATAATAAGTGCGCTTGCCAGATGTAAATGTGTACACCTTTTTATAAAAACAACCCGGGTCGCCTTCTGATTTTGCTTCAGTAATTGCAGTAGTTTTATCTGATACTTTATATTGAAAAATATTCTGGAAAAAGTGCATTGTTCCACCTCCCCGCGTATCCCACGAGTAAATTCTAAACAAACCATCCTTAGAAGACGAAATTATTAATGATCGTTCTTTATCTAATTTGCTAAAATTCTGGGATATGGTTCCTGGATATTTTGTGCAGTAATAACTTAATTTCTTTTTGAATTCACTTAACGACTCATCCAGATTATTTTGTTGTTTTTCAAAGTCTTTGTCGTAGTAATGATCATCACCCCATAAAATTATTTTTTTATAGCTCTTCAACAGGTCAGCCTCAATAGCCTTCGGCGAAAGCTTCTGAGCAAACAGATTAAACGATAAAAACGACAAAATAATAATTACTCCAAAAGCTTTCATTTGATGATGTATCTACCAATAAAAATAGGGATAACCTCCCGACTATCCCTATTAATATTATACAATCAAAGTCCTCTCCTTTGGAGAGGGTTGGGTGAGGCCCTTACGCTTCAGCCGGTACACCAACCAAATTCTTGGCAACCAAATACTCAGCAATCTGCACAGCATTGGTAGCGGCACCTTTACGCAGGTTATCGCTTACAATCCAGCAGTTTAAAGTGTTTGCCTGAGTCTCATCACGGCGGATACGGCCTACAAAAACCTCATCCTTTTCGTGCGCGTCAAGCGGCATTGGGTATTTCAGGTTGGCAATGTCGTCGGTAACAATAATACCGGGGCTTTTAGCCAGTAATGCTTTTACTTCTTCAATATCAAAATCCTTTTCAAACTCAATATTAACCGACTCCGAGTGACCACCCATTACCGGGATCCGCACTGTAGTAGCCGTAACACGAATACTGTCGTCGCCCATTATCTTTTGGGTTTCTTTAATCATCTTCATCTCCTCTTTAGTGTATCCGTTATCCTGGAAAACATCGATCTGAGGGATCACGTTCAAATCTATTTTGTACGGGTATGCCTTTGGTCCGTCAATACCCGCGCGCTCGTTCATCAGCTGGTCAACAGCCTTAACGCCCGTACCGGTTACCGATTGATAGGTTGATACCACAATACGTTTAATTTTATAAGCATCGTGCAGTGGTTTTAAAGCCACTACCATTTGTATGGTTGAGCAATTTGGGTTAGCAATGATCTTGTCCTCAGCGGTCAAAACATCAGCGTTAACTTCCGGAACAACCAATTTCTTGGTAGGGTCCATGCGCCATGCCGATGAATTATCAACCACGGTAGTACCAACTGCCGCAAAACGCGGGGCATCTTCTAACGAAGTACTGCCACCTGCCGAAAACAGTGCAATGTCCGGCTTTTGGCTAATAGCATCATCCATAGATACGATTTTGTACTGCTTACCCTTATACGTAATTTCTTTACCAACACTTTTTGCTGATGCTACGGGGAGCAATTCTGTAACCGGGAAGTTGCGTTCTGCCAGAACCTGCAACATTTTAGTACCAACCAATCCGGTGGCACCTACTACTGCGACTTTCATTTTAAATTAATTTTTGAATAAAATATATAATATACTGAACCTCAAAGATGAGAAATTTTTGCCTTTTGATAAACATTTAGGCAAATTATATAAAATCTATGTGCTGAGTATGCTTTTTATTTTGGGTAAACGGGCTGTAAAAGCCGTGTTGCAAGGCTTCAAAATCTATTTCATTTCAGTCAAATTTTTACCTTTGCCCCATAACTGAAAAACAAAACCGATCTATGAGCGAAAAGATTTTGGTGATAGGCGCGAACGGGCAAATAGGCACGGAGTTGGTCACGGCTTTACGTGGTATCCACGGTTCGGCACAGGTTGTCGCCTGCGATATCAACAACCCAATCTACGCCATCCGCAACAGCGGCCCCTTCGAGTTTGTTAACGTGCTCGATAAAGAAAACCTTCACCAGATCTTCAATAAACACCAGCCTACCCAGGTTTATTTGCTTGCCGCGATGCTATCCGCCGTAGGCGAACAAAAACCCAAACTCGCCTGGGATCTTAACATGACGGGCTTGCTCAACGTATTGGATTTTGCCGTCGAGTTTAAAATAGCCAAGGTATTCTGGCCAAGCTCTATAGCTGTTTTTGGTCCGCATTCACCACAATACAATACACCCCAGTTTTGCGTAATGGACCCTAACACTGTTTACGGTTTCAGCAAACTGGCAGGCGAGCGCTGGTGCGAATATTACCATGCTAAATATGGTGTTGATGTGCGCAGCATCCGTTACCCGGGATTGATAGGGTGGAGGGCCAACCCCGGAGGCGGTACTACCGATTACGCGGTTCATATCTTCCACTCAGCTATCAAAACAGGTAAATATGAAAGCTTTCTCTCGGAAGATACTGCCCTACCCATGATGTATATGGACGATGCCATCCGCGCCACTTTAGAACTCATGGATGCCCCCGCCGAAAGCCTGAGTACCCGTGCAGGCTATAATTTAGGCGGGATAAGTTTTACACCACGCACTTTAGCCGCCGAAATTAAAAAGCATATTCCTGATTTTGAGATCAGCTATGCAGATAACGACCCACGCCAGGCCATAGCCGATAGCTGGCCAAAATCCATAGACGATACCACCGCGCAAAACGATTGGGGCTGGGAAATGGAGTTTGACTTGGCTAAAATGACCGAGGATATGTTAATGAATTTAAAGAAAGTATATACTTAACAGGATCACAGTTAATGGTTCATCGATCATAGTAAAGGTTTGTTTAAGTATATCTTAAAATCCTATCTTGAATCATATATCAGATGTTTTTTTACTTTTGTGCCATGGTCTGTAATCAGGGGTTCAACACAATGAACTATGAGCCATGAACTATGAACCAAATAACAATACAAAGTAGCAATGGGAAGAGCATTCGAATTCCGTAAAGAGAGAAAATTTAAGCGCTGGTCAAAAATGGCCATCCAGTTTACCCGTTTGGGGAAAGAAATTGTAATGGCTGTTAAAGATGGCGGCTCCGATCCACATACCAACTCACGTTTACGTACTGTAATACAAAATAGCAAGGCAGTTAACATGCCTAAGGATAGGGTTGACGCGGCAATTAAACGCGCCACCAATAAAGACGAATCAAACTACGAAGAACTGGTTTACGAAGGTTACGCCCCACACGGAGTACCCATATTGGTTGAAACCGCTACCGATAACATTAACCGTACAGTTGCTAACGTGCGCAGCTACTTTACTAAAACAGGCGGTAACTTAGGTAAAACCGGCTCGCTTGATTTTATATTCAACCGTAAATCTATCTTCCGCTTTGAACCCGGAGAGCGTGATCTGGAAGAACTGGAATTTGAACTGATCGATTTTGGCCTGGAAGAATTATACCTTGAAACCGACGAAAATGGTCACGATATAGCCGTAGCGCAAACCGCTTTCGAGGATTTCGGCAGAATGCAAAAAGCATTAGAAGAAATGACTATCGAAGTAAAATCGGCAAAGCTGGAGCGTATCGCTTTATCACATACATCAGTAACCGAAGAGCAAGCAGTTGATGTGATGAAACTGATTGATAAACTGGAAGAGGACGACGACGTGCTCGCCGTTTATCACAATATGGAAGAATAACTTCTCTACCATGTCATTGCGAGGTACGAAGCAATCGCACGGTAGCAGGTGCAACTTGCATAGTCCGCGATTGCTTCGTACCTCGCAATGACAATAAAACAACAGCACCATGCCCATCTTCACATCGCGCAAGCAAAAACAGGATATCAAGGTAACCTTCAATAACGGAATGTTACATGTAGAAGTTGATGGCGGCAAGCCGCAAGCTTTCCCTTTAGCCTGGTACCCCAAACTGCAAAACGCGAGCGAAGACGACAGAACCGATTGGATACTAACCTCCACCGGCATCAAGTGGATTAAATTAAACCAGGAAATTGCCATATTAGGATTGTGATAATGACATTCGAAGAATTCTTCAAAAAGAAAAAGATCCACCTACCTCAGCTGCAAGCAGCGGAACCAGCCCTTTTTGCCGAATTTGAACAGCATTATAACCAAATGGGCGAAAAAAGTTTTGACCACACCAAAAAATACTGGTTCAACCAACTGCGCCGCAAATACCACACCCCACCCGAAGAAAAGATTGAAAAGGTGGTGATAGAAAACCAACTGGCCGAGCAAACTATAATAGATTCATTAACCGAACAGTCAACAGAACCGGCACCAAAATTAGGGTTCAAACCAAAGTTCAGCACCGGTAGAAAACCAGTAGAACCAGTTGAAAGTACTCCTGTTGAGCCCGAAAACAAACCGGTGCCAGAGGCAACACCAGAAACACCTGCGCCAAAATTAGGCTTTAAGCCCAAGTTTAAAACAGCGGCACCTTCGCCAACCCCGGCTGAAAGCGCACCTGCACCAACCGAAGAAAAAGCAGAGTCAACATCAGAAACGCCTGCGCCAAAATTAGGCTTTAAGCCCAAGTTTAAAACAGCGGCACCTTCGCCAACTTCGGCTGAAAGCGC